>SEEM01000011.1 GCA_004144595.1 Hyphomicrobiales bacterium | reverse complement strand
TGGATCATCGTCTTCGCCTATCTCGCCCGTTTCCTCGTGCTGGGCCTGCGTCCGGTCATCAGCGGCTATCTCCAGATCGACCGCACGCTGGAGGAGGCGGCCCAGATCGCCGGCGCCGGCCTGCCGCGCCGGCTCGTCACCATCATCTTTCCGCTCGTCGCGCCGGCCGCCGTCGCGGGCGCACTCTTGGTCTTCCTCACCGCCTTCAACGAGCTCACCGTTTCGGCCCTGCTCTGGTCGTCGGGCGCCGAGACGCTCGGCGTCGTCGTCTTCTCCTTCGAGCAGGGCGGCGATTCCACCTATGCCTCGGCGCTGGCGGCCGTGACCGTCATCGTCACGATCGGCCTGATGGCGTCCACCACCCTCTTCGCCCAGAAATTGCCCCAGGGAGTCCTGCCGTGGCGCGACTGACCATCGACCGCGCGCAGAAGCGCTTCGGCTCCTATCTCGCGCTCGACGATGTCTCGATCGCGGTCGAGGACGGCGAGTTCCTGGCCGTGCTCGGCCCCTCCGGCTGCGGCAAGACCACGCTGCTGCGCCAGATCGCCGGCTTCGACAAGCTCGACGGCGGCCAGATCCGCATCGGCGACCGGCTGGTCTCCTCGGCGCAAACCCATATCCCGCCGGAACACCGCAAGCTCGGCATTGTCTTCCAGTCCTACGCGCTCTGGCCGCATATGACGGTGGCGGAGAACGTCGCCTACGGCCTGACCGTAGCCGGCGTGCGCGATCCCGAGCGGGCCGGGCGCGTCGCCGCCGCTCTCGATCTCGTCGGCCTGAACGGTTTCGCCGAGCGGAGGCCGGGCCTCCTCTCCGGCGGCCAGCGCCAGCGCGTCGCGCTCGCCCGCTGCCTCGTCACCGAGCCTTCTCTGGTGCTGCTCGACGAGCCGCTCGCCAATCTCGACGTTCATCTGCGCGCCTCCATGGAGGAGGAATTCTCGCGCTTCCACGAACGCACCGGCACCACCATGGTCTACATCACCCATGACCAGGCTGAGGCCATGGCGCTCGCCGACCGTATCGCCGTGATGGATCGCGGCCGCCTGCTCCAGCTCGCGACGCCCTCGCTGCTCTTCCGCGAGCCCGCCAACGCCATCGTCGCCGGCTTCATCGGCGACGGCATGGTGCTGCCGGCCACGATCCTCTCCTCGCCCCAGGCCGGGCGTTGCAAGGTCAGCGTGCTCGGCGTCGAGGCGCTCGTCCGCTGCCGGCCCGACCAGGCCGTCACCGGCCAGGTCAAGCTCTGCCTGCGCGCCCGTGACATCGGCATCGCGCCGACGACCGAAGGCGGCCTCGCCGCCACGGTCGAGCGCCTGTCCTATCAGGGTGGCTTCTTCCGCATGGAAGCGCGCCCCGCCGCCAATCCGGACATCGTCCTGCATCTCGACGCGGCCGAGCCCGCGCCGGCCCAGGCCGGAGAGGCGATCCGCATCGCCATCACCGACGGCTGGATCATTCCGGAGAGCGTATCCCTGGATAAGGCCGCGTGAGACAGTCGGCATGAAACTGACAGTTCACGGCGGGATCGGCGAGAAGGGCCGAACCTGCATCGGCGTCGAGCACGACGGAATCCGGCTTCTGCTCGATGCCGGCGTCGACACCAGCGCAAGAGGGGCCGCCTACCACCCGGCGATCACGCGGGCCGAACTCGAGCGCACCGACGCGATCATCGTGACCCACGCCCATGAGGACCATGTCGCTGCGCTTGGCTGGGGCCTCGCCAACGGCTTTTCCGGCCGCATCCTGATGACCGTGGAATCCGCCGCCGAGACGGATGCCACGCTCGCCGCCTATGCGACGCCTGAAGAGCGGGCACTCGCGCGACAGGCCCCTGTCGAGATCATCGCCCCCGGCGCCGATTTCGCGCTCGGCTCGATCGCGGTCCGCACCGGCCGCAGCGGCCATGTCGTCGGCGGCATCTGGTGTCATCTCAGCGCGGATGGCCGCAGCCTTGGCTATTGCGGCGACGTCGTGCCGGATAGCCCGGTCCTGGCGATGGACGCGCTGCCGCCTTCCGACCTTCTGCTGGTCGATGCGTCCTATGGCACCGATCGCATCCCCGCCGTCGAACGCGGCGCCGCCATCAGGCGCTGGCTCGCGGCCCATCCCGAGGGCGCTGTTCTGCCAACGCCGCTCTCCGGCCGCTCGATCGAACTGATCGGCCTGATCGAGACGCCGCTCGCAATTCATCCCGCGATGCGCGAAGCGCTCGCCCAGCAGATCGCGGCGGCGACATGGCTGAAGCCCGGTGCCGCCGATATCCTGTCGGCACGCTTCGCCGAAGCCCTGCTTTGGGAGGAAGGACGCACCCTGCCGGCCGCAGCCCTGCTCGTCGATGACGGCATGGGCCTCGCCGGCCCCTCCAAGGCCGCGCTCGCGCAGGCCCGCCGCGAGCGCCATCCGGTCCTGCTGACCGGCGGCATCCCGAAAGGCAGCCCTGCCGATACCATGCTGGCCGCCGGCGAAGCCGAATGGCTGCGCTTCCCGACCCACCCGACGCTGCCCGAGAACATCGCGCTCGCGGCGGCGAGCGGCGCCGACCGCATTCTCGCCCATTCCTGCGATGCCGCGACCGCGGCCCGGTTGGCCAACGACATCCCCAGGCTCGTCACCGGTCTCAAGCCCGGCGACACCATCGAGATCTGAAGCATGCGCATCCTCATCGCCAATGACGACGGCATCGACGCTCCCGGCATCGCCCTGCTGCGCCGCGCCGCCACGCGCGTCGCGTCCGATATCTGGGTCGTCGCGCCCGAGCGGAAATGGACGGCCGCAAGCCACCACCTCTCCTTCGATCGGGAATTGACGCTCAGCCGGCGCGAGCCACAGGTCTACGCGCTGAACGGCACGCCGGCCGACTGCGTCGTCGCAGCCATGACGGTGCTCTTTCGCGAGGGCCATCAGCCCGATCTCGTGCTTTCCGGGGTCAATGACGGGCGCAATGCCGCAGAAGACGCCGCCTATTCCGGCACGCTCTCGATCGCCCGCGAGGCAAGCTTCTGGAATCTCCCGGCCATCGGCTTCTCGCGCACCAAGGGCGGAGCTTCGGAAGAGCGCGATGTCGCGGCGCTGGCGGCACTGATCGAAAACCTCTGGCGGACGCGCGCGCAATGGACCCGAGAGGGCACGTTCCTAAGCGTCAATCTGCCGAAGGACCTGCCGGCGGAGGTGGGCCTCGCCGGCATCGGCCGCGACAAGATCGCAGGCGCCGCCGATATCGTCTCGGAGGAGGCCGACCGGATCACCTGGCGCATCCGGCGCGGCCGGCCGCACACCAGCCGCCCGGGCGACGAGAACAGCCTGATCGATTCAGGCCGCATCGCCATCGTCCGCCATTGCTGGAGCGACGGCGCACCGCTGGATGCGGGTTTTGCCGCCGAGCTTAACGATGCGCTGAAGCAGCCGCTGGGCTGAACCCGAGCCAGCCTCGCCGTCATGCTCGGGCTCGACCCGAGCATCTCAGGCAGAATGAGGATCTCGCGCCCATCTTTCCGCAGATTCTCGGGTCGAGCCCGAGAATGACCCCTGTCATGGCCTGGAACGATGGCAGGCTCAGCCCTCCAGAAACTGCATCCGGTGCAGCCGCGCATAGGCGCCGTCGCGGACCAAGAGTTCGTCGTGGCTGCCGGTCTCGACGACCTTGCCCTCGTCCATGACCACGATCATGTCGGCTTCGCGGATGGTCGAGAGCCGGTGCGCGATGACGAGGGTGGTGCGCCCCTTCATCAAAGTCGCCAGCGCCTGCTGGACGAGCCGCTCGGATTCGGTGTCGAGCGCGCTCGTCGCCTCGTCGAGCAGCAGGATCGGCGCGTTCTTCAGGATGGCGCGCGCGATCGCGATCCGCTGGCGCTCGCCGCCCGAGAGCTTGTGGCCGCGCTCGCCGACGGGCGCGTCGTAGCCGCCCGGCATCGCCATGATGAAGTCATGCGCGGCAGCCCCCTTCGCCGCGGCGACGATCTCGTCCAGCGAGGCATCCGGCCGCCCGAAGGCGATGTTCGCCCGCACGCTGTCGTCGAACAGCACGACATCCTGGCTGACCACGCCGACTTGCCGGCGCAGGCTCCTCAGCGTGACGTCGCACAGATCCTGCCCGTCGATCTCGATACGGCCCTCGGTGGGGTCGTAGAGACGCGGCACCAGCGCAAGCAGCGTCGACTTGCCCGAGCCCGAGCGGCCGACCAGCGCCATGGTCTTGCCGCCCTGCGCGACGAGATCGATGCCTTCAAGCGCGCGCTGGTCCTCGCGATAGCGGAAGCGCAGATGGCGGAAGGCGACCTCGCCGGCCGTGACGGTCAGCGGCTTAGCCTCCGGCCGGTCGAAAACCCGCGGCTTCTCGTCCATCAGCGCGTAATAGCGCTTCAGCGAGGCCCCGGCCTCCTGGACGATGGCGTTGAGATTGCCGAGCGAGCGCATCGGCTGGGCCGCGAGCAACAGCGCCGAGACATAGCCGGTGAAATCGCCGACCGTCGAATTGCCGGAGGTGATGCGCACGCCGATGGCCGCGAGCACGCCCGCGACTGCGATGCCGCCGCCGACCTCGAGCAGCGGATCGAGCCGCCCACGCGCATTGGCCGCCTTCATCTTCAGCGCCCGGATTGTCTCGAAAGCGTTGGCGGCCCGCGTCTTGAGATAAGGCTCGAGCCGGTCGGTCTTGGCGACGCGGGCGCCCTGCAGGCTCTCGGTGACGAGATTGGCCATCAGGCCGGTCTGCTCCTGCTGTGAGCTGGCCATTCGGCGCAGCTTCCGGCCGATCCGGCCGATCGGATGGGCGACCACCGGTGCGATCAGGAGCACGACCAGCGTCATCTGCCAGTCGATCCAGATCAGAGCCCCGACGAGGGCTAACGCGGTGACGACGTCGCGGATGGCGATGTTGACGATGCGCGTCAGCGCTTCCTTGACGAAGGTGAAGTCGGTGGTGAAGCGCTGGGTGAGGGAAGCGGGATTCTCCCGCTGCAATTGCGCGAGATCGGCATCGATCAGATGGCCGTAGAGCGCCGTCTGCATCTCCGCCTCGATGCGGCTGACGACATTGTTGGTCATCACCGTCTGGGCCAGCAGCGAGAAGCCCTTGATCGCGGTAACGATGACGACGACGGTCGCGACCGCGTTGATGACGCCGATGTCGAAGCCGATCGACTTCGAGACCAGCCGCTCCATGCGCCGGACGAAGCCGGTCGATTCGGCGGTCAACGGGTCGGCGAAGGCGTCGAACGCCGCCTTGATCAGCAGCGGATAGAAGCTCGTCGTCGCGGCGATGACCACGACGAGGCCGAGAATCATCAGCATCTGAGGGAGATAGGACCTGATCTGCTCGCGCCAGACACGGGCAAAGAGCGCGAGGGTGTCGTCGGTGACGCGGCCGATCTTCATGGCCGGGGCCTATCATGACAGGCCGGCAAGCGCCACTGGCGCATGCCGGGGCCCGAAAGAGGGGCCTTGCTCAAGACACGAAGCTGTCTTCCCATGGCCACAACCGACTCAGGAGACTTCATGCCGCTATCCCCGCCGGCCCAGCCCGGCCAGAGCTTCGCCGAGATCGAAACCCCCGCCCTCGTGCTTGATCTCGACGCGTTCGAGCGCAATCTCGTTGCCATGGCGGCTTTCACCCAGGCCCATGGCATCCGGCTCCGGCCCCATGCCAAGTCGCATAAGAGCCCGGAGATCGCGCTGCGCCAGATCGCCCATGGCGCGGTCGGGCAGTGCTGCCAGAAGGTCGGTGAGGCGGAAGTGCTGGTGGCAGGCGGCGTCGGCGACGTGCTGGTCACCAACGAGATCGTCGGTGCGGCCAAGCTCGACCGCCTCGCGCGCCTCGCCCGCAGCGCGAAGATCGGCCTCTGCGTCGATCATCCCGACGGCGTGCGCGAGGCGGCGGAGGCCGCGGCCCGCAACGACGTGACGCTCGACGTCTATGTCGAGATCGATGTCGGCGGCCGGCGCTGCGGCGTCGCGCCCGGAGAAGGCGCGGTGCGGCTGGCCGAAGCCATCGCGCGTTCCAACACCCTGCGCTTCGCCGGCATTCACGCCTATCACGGCTCGGCCCAGCATATGCGCTCGATCGACGAGCGCCGCGAGGCGATCGAGCGGGCCGGGCTCGCCGCCCGCAACACGGTCGAACGGCTGAGCCATGCCGGCCTGAAATGCGAAGTCGTCACCGGCGCCGGCACCGGCACCCATGAGCTCGAGACCCAATCCGGCATCTGGAACGAGATCCAGCCCGGTTCGTACATCTTCATGGATGCCGATTACGCCCGCAACCGGCAGGCCGACGGCACGCCCTTCCGCAGCTTCGAGCACGCGCTCTTCGTCCTCGCCGGCGTGATGAGCAAGCCGGTGCCGGACCGCGCCATCGTCGATGCCGGCCACAAGTCGGCGGCGGTGGATTCCGGCATGCCCGTGCCCTTCCGCCGTGAGGGCGTGATCTATACGAAACCCTCGGACGAGCACGGCGTACTGACCGGTGACCCGGTCGCGGTGCCGCATCGCGGCGATCGCCTGCTGCTGATCCCCGGCCATTGCGACCCGACCGTCAACCTGCACGACTGGTATGTCTGCGTCCGCGGCCTGCACGGTCCCGATGCCCATGTCGAGGCGCTCTGGCCGGTCGCAGCGCGCGGAGCCCTGATCTGAGCGCAGAGTGCTCGCAAGGCTCGCCCTGAGGCAGAAACCTCAGGGCCGCCAGCCGGTTTCCTGAACCGGGGCATTCGCGCGCTCTTCGTCGCGACGGGCTTCCTCGACCACGGCGAAAAGCGCGCGCAGCGCGGCATCGACGCCCTCGCCCGAAGCGGCCGAGAGGATGATTGGCATGCGCTTGGCTGCACGCTTCAAGCGCGCGACCTGCTCCTTGAGCACTTCCGGCGTCAGAGCATCGACCTTGGAGAGCGCGACGATTTCCGGCTTATCGGCCAGCCCTTCGCCATAGGCCTCCAGCTCCTCGCGCACGGTCTTGTAGGCCTTGCCGGCATGTTCGCTGGTGCCCTCGACGAGATGCAGCAGCACGCGGCAGCGCTCGATATGGCCGAGGAAGCGGTCGCCGAGGCCATGGCCCTCATGCGCGCCTTCGATCAGGCCGGGAATGTCGGCCAGCACCATCTCGCGCGCGTCCACGCGCACGACGCCGAGGCCGGGATGCAGGGTCGTGAAGGGATAATCGGCGATCTTCGGCTTTGCCGCCGTGACGGTGGCGAGGAAGGTCGACTTGCCGGCATTGGGCAAACCGACGAGACCGGCATCGGCGATCAGCTTCAGCCGGAACCAGACCCAGCGCTCCTCGCCCGGCAGGCCGGGATTGGCATGGCGCGGCGCCTGGTTGGTCGCGGTCTTGAAATAGGCGTTGCCGAAGCCGCCATTGCCGCCCTTGCACAGAACGAAGCGCTGGCCGGGTTCGGTCAGGTCGGCGACCAGGGTCTCGCCATCCTCGTCGAAGATCTGCGTGCCCGGCGGCACCTTGAGCACCTTGGTCTCGCCATTGGCGCCGTGGCGGTCGGCACCCATGCCGTGCCCGCCGATCTTGGCCTTGAAATGCTGCTGGAAACGGAAGTCGATCAGGGTGTTCAGGCCCTGCACGCATTCGATGACGACATCGCCGCCGCGTCCGCCATCGCCGCCATTGGGCCCGCCAAACTCGATGAATTTTTCACGGCGGAAGGAGACGCAGCCGGCGCCGCCGTCACCCGCCTTCACATAGATCTTGGCCTGGTCGAGGAATTTCATGCTGTTTCACTAGTGATGAGCGGAGGAAAGGGCAATGGACAGGATCACGCCGCCTGCCGGAAAGCACTCATCTCTTCGCGGAGCGCATCCGCGAATCGCTGGGCCGCGAGCCCGGGGCGCGGCGCCATGATCAGCCCGACCGTCAGTTCGAACAGCGGCGGCAGCCCGTCGGCCGCACCGAGACGGCGCAGCGAGGGCGGCACGGCGCTTTCCGTGATCGCGGTGACGCAGAAGCCACCCTCCACCGCCGAGAGCACGCCAGACGTATGCGAGCAGGAAAACACCAGCCGATACGCCTTGCCCGCGCTGCTGAGCGCCCCGAGCACGCGCGAGCGTGCCCGGCAGCCCTCGGAGAACAGGGCGAGCGGCAGCGTCTCCTGCAGCTCCGGCCGGTGGCCACGCGCCGCGACCCAGATCACCGGCTCACGCCGGAGCACTTCGCCCATCGGCCGGCTCGGGTCCTGCGAGACCACGGCGAGATCGAGATCGCCGGCCTTGAGCGCCGGCTCGATCCGCTTCGAGAGATCGCAATGCACCTCGAGCTCGACCTTGGGATGCTCGACGGCAAAACGCGCGATCAGCGGCCTGAGATAGGCATCCATGTAATCGTCGGGCACGCCGATGCGCAGGCGTCCGGTCGGCGTCTCGCCGGCGAGATCGGCCAGAGCCTCGCGCTCGACCGCGAGCAGACGCCGGGCATGGGCGATCAGGCGCTCGCCGGCATCCGTCGGCGTCACGCCACGGCGAGAGCGCTCCAGCAGCTTGTGACCGAGCTGGTTCTCCAGGTCCTGGATGCGCACCGAGATCGCCGATTGCGTCCGGCCGAGCCGGGCGCTCGCCGCGGTGAAGCCGCCGGTCTCGGCCACGGCCACCAGCATGCCGAGCGCGGCGAGGTCGAAATGAGTGGTCATGACGTACCTCCTTGGAACGGGTGCGATCGATCGGTTTTAAGAATGGTTAAATCAGAATAATCCGTTTTTCCGATCGAAGGAAGCGGCCTATATCATCGGTTGAACGAAACCGGGCAGACCGCGCCGTCGCGGCCGAAGCCGGTTTCACCCCTTGTCAGAAAACCTCATGTCCGCCCCCGCGATTCCCGTCCGGCCCGCATCGCCCGCGCTGGCGATGTTCCTCACGCTGCTTGCAGGCGCCACCTGCATCGGATTTTCCGGCATTTTCGTGCGTCTCGCCGATGTCGGCCCCGCTGCCGCCGGCTTCTGGCGCATGCTCTTCGCGCTGCCGGTTCTGGTCGCCTGGACGGCATTGGAGCAGCGCAGGCCGGCGGGCGAAAGCATCGGTCGCGGCGCTTTCGTCGCGGTCGCTCTGGCGGGCCTCTCCTTCGGCATCGACGTCACGCTCTACAATGCGGCGCTCGGCCATACGTCGATCGCCAATGCCTCGCTGCTCGGCAATCTCTCACCGGTCGGCGTCGTGCTCGGCGGCTGGCTTCTGCTCGGCGACAAGCCCTCGCGGCGCATCCTCGGCGCGCTGATGCTCGCGGTCGCGGGCGCGATCCTGCTGGTGCTGCCGAAGTTCACCGGCGCCGAGCGCGTCACCGGCAATCTGTTCGGCGACAGCCTGGCCGTCGGCGCAGCCTTCTCCTATGCCGCCTATATCCTGGCGGTGCGCCGCGCCCGCGATCGGGCCGGCGCCGGCTATGTCAGCCTTGTCTCCAGCGCCATCTGCGCCGTGTTCTGCCTGGCCGCCGCACTGGCGCTGGGCGAGCAGATCATCCCGGCGAGCCTGCAGGGCTGGCTTGCGGTCGCCGCGCTCGGCCTCGTCACGCATGCGCTCGGCCAGGGCCTCATCACGCTCTCGCTCGGCAGCTATGGCGCCGGCGCCGCCTCGCTCGTGATGGTCTGGCCGGCGCTGGTCAGCGTGCTCGCCGCCTGGGCGCTGTTCGGCGAGCAGCCGACGCCGGTCCAGGCCTTCGGCGGCGTCGCCATCCTTGCCGCCGTGCTGCTGGTCCGGCGCGGCTGAGCCCGGCGCTCACGCCTCTGGCTTGACGCCATAGTGCAGGATCACGGTGCCGTTCTCGAGCGGACGGGCTGCGATCAGCGCATAGTGGCGCTTCCCCGTGTTCGGCTTGAACAAGGGCGTGCCCTGCCCGATCGTGACCGGGACGACCGCGATCATGATCTCGTCGACGAGGCCCGCTGCCAGCAGCGATTCCGTCAGATCCGCGCTGCCGAAGACATAGATATCCTTGCCGGTTTCGCGTTTGCGGCGCGCGATCTCGCCGGCGATATCTGACGTCACCGTGGTATTGTTCCAGTCGGAGCCGGTGAGACTGCGTGACGCGACGAGCTTCGGCAGGGCGTTCATGAAGCCCTTGACCTCGCCTTCGCCCTCGTCCTGGTTCGTCGTCCAATAGGCCTTCATCCCCTCATAGGTGACGCGGCCGAAGACGAGCAGCCCGGCCGTGCGGCCGAACTCGCTGCTGAGCGCGGAGAGCTCCTCGCCCCAGGCATCGCCGTGGAAGCTCAGATCCCACTTCTCCTTGCCTTCGAAGAACCCCTCCAGCGTCATCAGATTCCAGACGATCACCTTGGCCATCGCATCCTCCCGACAGGTTCGCTCAAAACCAGTTTCGATTTGCAACCAGTTGTTGGGTAACGAAACTGCTCCTATGTTGCAAGCGGTTTTGGAGACAAGCATGCGCGAGACCGGCCGTTCGGGCTGTCCGATCAATCTGACGCTGGAAATCCTGGGCGATCGCTGGAGCCTGATCGTGCTCCGCGACATCATGTTCGGCAACCGCCGGCATTTCCGCGAGATGCTGGCGAAATCGAACGAGGGCATCGCCTCGAACATCCTCGCCGACCGCCTGAAGCGCCTCGTCGAGAAGGGCCTGCTCTCGCGCCGCGACGATGCCAGCCACAAGCAGAAGGCGATCTACAGCCTGACCGAGATGGGCATCGCGCTCGTCCCGGTCTTCGCCTCGATGGGCGAATGGGGTCGAAACTTCCTGCCGGTGACCGAGGAACTCTCGATCCGCGCCGAACTCCTCAGCGAAGGCGGCCCGACGCTCTGGGAGCGCTTCATGGAGGAGCTGAGGCATCTCCATCTCGATGCGCCCAAGCCCGAGCAATCCGTGCTCGCCGAGCTGACGCAGGCCTATCGCGACGCACTCGCGCGGCGGCAGGCCATGGCAGGGTGATGCCCGCCGCAACTTATCCCCGCACGCCGTAGCGGCATCACACTGGGACTCCCGTCAGGAGCCCCTCATGCCGATCCTCCATCGCCCCAATGCCGATCGCGAGATTCGTGCCGTCCGGCTTCGCCTGCTGCGATTGCGCGACGAGCTTTGCCTGATCCGGCGCGATCACCTCCATCGCAAATACAACCCGAACCAGCCGCGCGTCCCCTCCGGCAATGCCGGCGGCGGTCAATGGACCAGCGGCGCCGGCGGAGGGGGCGGCTCCAGCTCGGCAGATCCCCTGTCTCCTGATGGCAGCTCGCTGGGTGCCGATACCGGCTGGTCCTCGCTCGGCGAAGGCTGGAGCGAGGATGGCTCGATCTTCGAGCAGACCGTCACGGACGGCGAGGGCACGACGATCCAATTGGAATATGCCGCATCGCGCGACGCCGGCTTCGACGAACGCCAGACCGTCATTGATCCCGAGGGCAACAAGACCAGCTTCGAGAGGAGCGGCAACGTCCAGTCGATCTATTACGGTGGCCCCGACGGCGAGCTCGTCGCCCGTACGATCTGGACGCCGTCCGGGCCCGAGCCCGATGCGACGGTGCAGCCGGCTTTCGTGCCGCTTCTGGCAGCACCGACGATCCTCCTCGGCGGCGCGATCCTCTTCAACTGGCAATCGCCGTCCAACGGCATCGATGGCAGCAGGCCGTCATGGGCTTCAACGGCCGGGAATATCAGCCGGGAGACGGCACAAGCGGCAAGCTCGACCTCAGCTTTTCCGGGCGTATAACGGAGGAACAGGCTGAACTCGCTTGCCGACGTTTGCCCGATGTCAGGGAACTGGCCGATCGCGCCGCCAATGCTGCCGGCTCTCCTGAACTCTACCCGTCTCGAACAGTCTATGGAACGGATGTCCACACGCGCTTCGCGCGATATATCAACGATCTAAACGACTTCCGTTTCCGAGCCGAACGATCATTCCTCAAAGAACGCATTTAGGGCGTCAATAACCAGCAGGTGCCCTACGGGTATCAGCGGTCGATCCGTGTGGACGCCTTTGAATACCGAGATGATGGCACGCTTTGCGTCTATGATCTCAAAACCGGCAAAGCCGGCTTGCCCGACCGGCGAGCTGATATCTTGGCGAGTGCCATAAAATTAGGGTTCAATCCTGTTCGACGGATCATTGTCATGGAGGTTAGGCCGAGACAATGACGACGAAGAAGCAGATCAAGGCGCTTTTTGAACAACTCGCTTCAGGCCATGACGACATCATCGTCAGGGGCTCGATCATTATATTGAAGCCGATGCGCCATGTGTATCGGGCGATTTCCATCGAGCGAAGCAGCAGTGCGGATTACCCCGGCTTCAACTGGCATATGGGGCATGCCTTCAATCCATTCGGTTCTATTTATGGTTTTGGCTTCGAACCGATCTGGCTTTCCAAAGACGGACCTCGGCGGTGGTCCGAACCGGGTTTCGTCGAAGCGGCCATCACTGCGATCGAGCATCAGGGCCTGTCAATGTTGCGTCGCGCTGGGACAATCGATGACATGGTGCTTACCAGTGGCGAGCTCTGCGCCCCGCAACACAATGGCTGGCTGAACCGCTACGAGCCCTATCGCATCCATATCCTCGCCGCTCTCGGCCGCTTCGACGAGGCCGCGGCCATCTACGAGCAGATCAAGGACTGGCACCTGCGCATGACATCCTGGCCGCGTCCAGCCTTCGAAAAGGCCACCGAGCTGGGAGCTCTCGTCACCGCGGGAGATCGCCCCGCCGTGGCGGCCCTCCTCCATCAATGGGAGGCGGAGTTCGCTCTTAAGAACGACCTCCTCCCGATCTACGAAAGCACGCCCTTCCCGCTAGAGATCCAGCCCTGACGCCTCACTCCGCCGCCATCCGCGGCGGGGCCGGCTTCGACATCGCTTCCGCCGTCGCGATGGCGGGCGCGGCATGCTCGTCGATCGGCTCCCACTGGCTTTCGTCCTCGGCCTCGCCGAAGAAGCGGCCGAAGAGCCAGCCGGTCGCCCGCGAGAGATCGTCCATCACCATGTAGAAGGACGGCACGAAGACCAGCGAGAGCACGGTCGAGACGATCAGGCCGCCGATCACCGCAATCGCCATCGGCGCGCGGAACTCGCCGCCGTCGCCGACGCCATAGGCCGAAGGCAGCATGCCCGCCGCCATCGCGATCGTGGTCATCAGGATCGGCCGCGCCCGCTTGCGGCCGGCCTCGATCAGCGCCGTGAAGCGGTCCTTGCCGCGTCCGACCTCCTCGACCGCGAAATCGACCAGCATGATCGCGTTCTTGGTGACGATGCCCATCAGCATCAGCAACCCGATATAGACCGGCATCGACACGGCATGGTTCGTCGCGAGCAGCGCGATCACCACGCCGCCGAAGGAGAGCGGCAGCGAGAGCAGGATCGTGATCGGCTGGAAGACCGAGCCGAACAGCAGGATCAGCACCGCCAGCACCAGCATCAGGCCGGTCGTCATCGCGGTGATGAAGCCCTGCACGACCTCGCCCTGGATTTCGGCATCGCCGGTCGCGGCGATCCAGACGCCATCCGGCAGGCCGACCTCCTTGACGATCTCGTTGAACTTGTCCTGCGCCGTGCCGAGCTCGAAGCCGCGCTTCAAATCGGCGCCGATCTGGGCGCGTCGGACGCGATCGTAGCGGTCGATCGAGCTCGGCCCCTCGCCGAAGCCGATCTCGGCCACTGCCGTCATCGGGATCGAGACGCCGGTCGCATTGGTCACGCGCAAAGCCGCGATATTGCGCATGTCGGTGCGGGCGGCCTCGTCGAGCTGCACGCGGATCGGCACCAGCCGGTCACCCGCATTGAACTTGGCGAGGTTGGGCCCGACATCGCCGATCGTGGCGACGCGCACCGCTTCCGAGATCGCCTCCGGCGTGACGCCGAGGCCCGCGGCCTCCTCCAGCTTAGGCGTGACCCGCAGTTCGGGGCGGCTCAACGAGCCGGCGGTCGCGACATTGAGGTAGCCGTCGACCTGGCGCATCCGTGCCTCGATCCTGGCGACGGCGGCATCGAGCGCCTCGCCGTCCTTCGACAGGATCGAGAAGGCCATCTCGCGCTCGCCGCGCTCGTTGACATACCAGGCGCGGACATCCGGCACGCTGGCGAGCTTCTCGGCGATGGTGACCTTGAGCTCCTTCTGGGCGATGTCGCGCTCGGCCTTGGGCTTGAGCAGGATGAAGACGGCGGCACGGCGCACCTCGCGCTGGCCGGTCGGCGATGCCCCGCCAAGCACGAAGACGTCGCGCACCTCGGGGATCGTCTTCAGGACATCCACGAGCTTGTCGGTGGTGACGCGGGTATCCTCCAGCGTCGAGCCCGGCGGCAATTCGACGCTCGCCACGACGCGCGAGGTATCCTCGTCCGGGATGAAGCCGGTCGGCAGCATCTGCGTCGCCTGGATCGAGCCGATCAGGAACATGAAGCCGACGACCAGCGTCGCATAGGCCGTATTGAACGGCATGGTCCGCCAACGCCCGGTGCCATCGAGGCGCGGAAAGAACGGGATGCGCCGCTTCTTCAGCGTGCCCTTGAGCATGCCGACATACCCGCGCATGATCCATCCGTCCCTGGCATCGGCATGATGGACCGGTTTCATCAGATAGGCCGCCATCATCGGCGTGATCAGGCGCGCGACGAGCAGCGAGAACAGCACCGCGACCGCAACCGTCAGGCCGAACTGCCGGAAATACTGGCCGGCGACGCCCCCCATGAAGGAGACCGGCGCGAAGATCGCGACGATGGTCAGCGTGATCGCGATGACCGCGAGCCCGATCTCGTCGGCCGCTTCCATCGCGGCGCGGTAGGGCGATTTGCCCATCTTCATGTGACGGACGATGTTCTCGATCTCGACGATGGCGTCGTCGACCAGGATGCCGGTCACCAGCGTGATGCCGAGCAGGCTGACGAGGTTGAGCGAAAAGCCCATCAGCTCCATCGCCCAGAAGGTCGGAATCGCAGAAAGCGGCAGCGCGATCGCGGTGATCAGCGTCGCCCGCCAGTTGCGCAGGAACAGGAAGACGACGAGGACGGCGAGACCGGCGCCTTCCAGCAGCGTCTCCATCGCCGCCTTGTAGTTGCCGTAGGTATAGGCGACGGCATCGTCGATCGGCGTGATCTTGATGTCCGGGAAGCGCTTGTTCAGCTCCCCCACGCGCTGCGCCACGACATCCTTGACCGAGAGCTCGCTCGAGCCCTTCGAGCGGAACACCGCGAAGGTCACGACCGGGCTCTTGTTCAGGCGGCCGAAGGCGCGCGGCTCGGAATTGCTATCCTCGACGCGGCCGAGCTCCTTCAGGCGCACCTCGCGCCCGCCTGAGAGCGTGATCTTGGTCTCGGCCAGGTCCGCGACGGTGCGCGCACCCGCCAGCGTCCGGATCGCCTGCTCCTGCCCGCCGACCTCGCCGCGCCCGCCGGCCAGATCGACATTGGTGGCGCGGATCTGGCGGTTGACCTCGCCGGCGGTGATGCCGAGCGCGAGCAGGCGGTCGGGATCGAGTGAGATGCGGATTTCGCGGTCGACACCGCCATAGCGCTCGGCCCGACCGACGCCCTTCAGCCCCTGCAATTCGCGCGCGACGACATCGTCGACATGCCAGGAGAGCTGCTCCAGCGTCATGCCGGCCGAGGCTGCGCCATAGGTCAGGATCGACTGGCCCTCGACATCGATGCGCTGGATGATCGGCTCGTCGATGGTGCGCGGCAGCTCGGCCCGGATCTTGGCGACAGCGTCCTTGACGTCGTTGACCGCCCGGTCGGTATTGGTTTCCAGCCGGAACTCGATCAGCGTCAGCGACTGGCCGTCGGTGAGCGTCGAGGTGACGTGCTTCACGCCGGTGATGTTGGCGACCGTATCCTCGACGCGCTTGCTGACCTGGCTTTCGAGCTCGGCCGGCGCGGCGCCGGACTGCGTCACGGTGACGGAGACCAGCGGGATGTCGATATTCGGGAAGCGCGTGACCGGCAGCTTCGAGAACGCAAGCAGACCGAGCACGCAGAGCACGACGAAGAGCAGGATGGCCGGAACCGGCTTCCGGATCGACCAGGCGGAGAAATTGACGTTCATGCTGCTGCCCGTCAGTTCGTCGCGACCGGCGTGACGGTATCGCCATCGCGCACGAAGGTGCCGGCCCGCGCCACCACGGTCTCGCCCTCGGTAATGCCGCTCGCGATCTCGGCGCGGCCATCGCCCAGGAGCCCGAGCGTCACCGGCATGGTCGTGACCTTGCCGTCCTTGACGGACTGAACCGTAGCGCCCGAACGGCTATAGGTGATCGCCGAAAGCGGCAGGGTCACGGTACGCTTGCGGCCGGTCTCGATGACGCCACGTGCGAAGGAACCGATGGCGACCGGCGGGTTGCCGTCGAGCGTGACGAGGACGCGGCCGAGCCGCGACGCCTTGTCGACCTCCGGCATGATCAGGCGGATGCTGCCCGCCAGTGCCTGCTTGGCGCCGGCCGGCGTGACCGCGACACCCTGCCCGAGCTTGAGCCGAGGCAGCTCGACTTCCGCGACCTGCGCCTCCAGCTCGACCGCGCCATCGGCTATGATCCGGAACAGCGGGTCGGTCTGCGGCAGCATGCTCGCCATCGCGCCGAGGCGAGCCGTCCGGCGGCTGATGATGCCGGCGCGCGGCGCCTTGATCTCGGTGCGCTCCAGTTTGACGGTGATATCCTTGCCTTGTGCCTGGGCCAGGGCAAGGTCGGCACTGGCGATCGCCAGCGCCTGCCGGGCCGAGTTGGCGCGTGCTTGTCCGGACCGGGCAGCGGCGGCGCGCTGGTCGAACGTCTCGAGGCTGGTATTGCCGCTCTCGCGCAGGGCCTTGGTCCGGTCGAAGGCATTGTTAGCCTGGACGAGATTGGCGTCGGCCTCGGCGATCTGGGCCTTGGCCTGCGCGATCAGCGCCTCGGCGCGGGCGATCTGGGCATCGTTCTGCGACTTCTGGACATCGAGCGTCGTCCGGTTCAGCCGCGCCAGCACCTGCCCTTGCGCAACCTTGTCGCCTTCCTGCGCCAGCAATTCGACGATCGATGCCCCGTCCACCTCCGGTGCGACCATGATCTCGTCGCGTGCGACGATCGAGCCGGAGACGACCACGCTCTGGACGATTTCGGTGATCTGCGCCTGCGTCACCGTGACGGAAGGCCCGGCTGCCGCAGGCGCCGCCGGAGCAGCGGTCTGGGCCTGCACCGGCAGCGACGCAGCCAGCAGGGACGCAGCCAGCAGGCCATGGGCGATCATCGCGGAGAGCGGAACGATCGAACGAAGAGACATCGGGAAGGGTCCTGTTGCGGCCATCGGGCCGGACGGAAACGGGGAAAGCCTGGCGGGAGCAGAGGTCACGACTGCGTCTCCGTTTCGGGCAGGAGCATGGTCTGGGAGAGCTGGCGCATGCCGGTGAAGAGCGTGTCGGCGGCCATGGCCGTATCGAAGTTCTGATCGATCGCTCGCCGGCAGAAGAAGCCGTCGGCCATCATCGAGATCGCCATCAGGAAGCGGCCCTCGTCGAGCCGTGGCGGCAATTCGCCGTTCGCCTTCGCCTCGCTGATCGCCGCGGCGAGCCCTTCGATCACGGTGCCCTCGATATCCGCGCACATCCGCGCCATACCGGGATTGCGCGCGGCTTCTGCCCAGATCTGCAGGGCGATGACGGCCTTCTCGCGCGGCTGGAGGACGAGATGCTTGCGGCCGAGCTCTTCGAGCTGGTCGAGCAGCGAGCCGTTCTTCGGACAGAGCTTGCCGAAATCCTCCGCGATCAGGCTGCGGTCGCGCTCGGTCATGCCCTCTATGATGGCGTCTTTCGACGAGAAATAGCGGTAGAGGTTGCCCGGGCTCATGCCCGCCTCGGCCGCGACATCCTGCATCGTCGCCGCATGGAAACCGGCGCGCGCGAACACGCGCTCGGCCGCATCGAGGATGCGGATATGACGCTCTGTCAGGACGGACTCGGACGACGACGCGGGAACCACAGGAGGCATTGGAACTCGAAACAGTGAGAATGAACGTTCATTCTCATCTCAGATAAAGCCGCCGACGTCAAGTTGAGCGCCCCTTTCGACCTCCTGTGCGGCGATAAACAAGGCTAAGATTGCGGGGTCATTGCCGCATTCTTGCGCATAAATCGCTTGCGTCGTTCAGTCTGGAACCGCATGTTCGGGAGCGATCTGGCATGGCTTCGCGCGCTGTTCCTCCAAGACGTCACGCGCGAGCGACCTTGAAGTCCGTGATGAACAACCACGCTTTCCCTTTGCGTCCGGTTCCCCGCACCCGCTCTCCCCTCACCGCCCGCAGGTCGCGGCCCGCGCCCAAGCCGGTGCTGATCGTACTCCATCAGGAGCACTCGACGCCCGGCCGCGTCGGCCGTCTGCTGCAGGCGCGCGGCCATGCCCTCGACATCCGCAAGCCGCGCTTCGGCGATCCCCTGCCGCAAACCATGCGCGAGCATGCCGGCGCCGTGATCTTCGGCGGGCCGATGGGCGCGAACGACCCCGAGGATTTCATCAAGGCCGAGATCGACTGGATCGGCACCTGCCTGAAGGAGGATGCTGCCTTCCTCGGCATCTGCCTGGGCGCGCAGATGCTGGCGAAGCATATGGGCGCGCGGGTCTATACCCATGGCGAAGGCAGGGCCGAGGTCGGCTATTATCCGCTCGCCGTCACCGATACCGGCCATTCCCATGCCGCGACAGCCGGCTTCACCTGGCCCGGCACCGTCTATCAATGGCACCGCGACGGCTTCGACTGCCCGAACGGGGCGGAATGCCTCGCGACTGGCGGCGATTTCCCGGTCCAGGCCATCCGCGCCGGCAGCAAGGCCTATGGCATCCAGTTCCACCCCGAGGTGACGCCGGCGATGATGTATCGCTGGTCGGTGCGCGGCTATGAGCGCACGCTGATGCCGGGCGCCCAGCTCGGCCATACCCATGTGCCCGGCTGGTTCCAGCACGACCCGGCGATCCGGCTCTGGCTCGACGCCTTCCTGGACCATTGGCTGAAGGAGCCGGCTGAAGCCGGAACGACATCCCCTTGACCCGAACAGCTCTTGTTCTCGGCGCCGGCATGGTCGGCGTCTCCTGCGCGCTTGCGCTCCAGAAGCGCGGCGTCGCGGTCACGCTGATCGATCGCAAGAAGCCCGGCCGGGAGACCTCCTACGGCAATGCCGGCGTGCTTGCGGCATCCTCGATCGCCCCACTCAACAACCCCTCGCTCTACGCCAAGATCACGAGCTATCTCGGCAACCGCCATCCTGCGCTCAACCTGAGCTGGCGCCGCGCCTTCACAACGCCGGGCTGGCTCTTGCGCTTCCTCTGGGAGGCCCGCCCCTCGCAAGCGAACGCGCGCATCGCCGCCTTGCAGGCGCTGACAGCGAGCACGGTCGAGCGCCATCGCGCCTTGATGAGCGAGGCCGGCGTGTCGCATCGCCTGCGCGAGACCGGCACGCTCAAGCTCTGGCGCATGGACGCCGGCCATGAAGCCGCCCGCGCCGAGCATGATTTCCTGAAACGCCACGGCATCGAATCGCAGATTCTCGACCGCCAGGGCATTTCCGGCGCCGAACCCGGCCTGAACCCGATCTTCCCGGCCGGGCTCCTGATCCCCTGCGTCGGCTCGGTCGATTCTCCCGGCGCCGTCACCGAGGCCTATGCGGCGCTCTTCGCCCAGCGTGGCGGCCGTATCGAGCAGGCTGCGATCACCGGGCTCGCCCGCAACGGCCATGGCTGGCGTGCCAGCATCGCCTCGGGCAGCTTCGACGCCGACATCGCCGTCGTCGCGCTCGGCCCCTGGAGCGGCGACCTGCTGAAGCCGCTCGGGATCGATCCGAAGCTCGATGTCGAGCGCGGGTATCACCGCCATCTCAGGCCCGAGGCCGGCACCAGCCTGTCGCGGCCGATCTACGATGTCGACGGCGCCTATTACATGGCGCCGATGGAGCAGGGTTTTCGCGTCACCAGCGGCGTCGACCTCTCCTTCCGCGACGCACCCGATGACCACCGCCAGATCGACGGCGCGACCGTCGCGGCCCGTGAGGCCTTCCCACTCGGCGACGTCGTCGGCGAGACATGGCGCGGCGCACGGCCGACGTTGCCTGATTCGCTGCCGATGATCGGCGAGGCGCCTGGTCATCCCGGGCTCTGGCTCGCCTTCGGAAACCAGCACATTGGATTCTCGACCGGCCCGATCACCGGCGAGATCATCGCCGCGATGGTCTGCGGCGAGACGCCGCCGATCGACCCGACGCCGTTCAGGCCGGGGCGGTACATCTCCTGACGGGCGCGGCCGCACTCTTCAGCCGGAACGACCCTTCAGCGCCGTCGGCTCATCGAAACGGTGCGGCTCGATGGCATCGCCGGCATTCGTCATCGCGTGTTCTTCGAAGCAGTTGAAGCCGGCAGGCACCACCGTTCCTGCCATCGCGACGCCAAGGAAGATGTGCTTCGTCACGGCGGGTGTGCGCTCGTACCAGTCCGGATCATCGAAGGTGCCGCCGTAGACGCCCGTCGCGCCAGGAAAGCGCTCGAAAGTCAGGAAGAGCTTCGTGCCGCAATGCTGGCAGAAATGGACATCGACACGCTTGCCGCTGCCATCTGAGCGATGGGCATAGACGGCAGGCTCGCCGGCGGTGACGGTAAAGTCCGCAGAATCGAAAACAGGCTCGACCATGAAGGCCGAGCCTGTCGCCCGCTGGCAAAAGCGGCAGTGGCAGACCGTTACGCGCAACGGAGGCTTGCTGGCTTCGTAGCGCACGCGCCCGCAGATGCAGCCCCCGGGTCCGTTCATCATCAGACCTGGCGAGCCACCATCATCTTCTTGACCTCCGCGATCGCCTTGGCCGGGTTCAGGCCCTTCGGGCAGGCATTCGCGCAGTTCATGATGGTGTGGCAGCGATAGAGCCGGAAGGGATCTTCCAGATTGTCGAGCCGCTCGCCGGTCGCCTCGTCGCGGCTATCGATAAGCCAGCGATAGGCCTGCAGCAGCGCGGCCGGGCCGAGATAGCGGTCGCCGTTCCACCAGTAGCTCGGGCAGGAGGTCGAGCAGCAGGCGCAGAGGATGCACTCGTAGAGCCCGTCGAGCTTCTCGCGATCGTCCTTGGCCTGACGCCACTCATGTTCCGGCGCTGGCGTCGTGGTCTTCAACCAGGGCTCGATCGAGGCGTGCTGCGCATAGAAGCGCGTCAGGTCCGGTACGAGATCCTTGACGATCGGCATATGCGGCAGCGGATAGATCGCGACTCGGCCTGCGTTCTTGCCGGTGCCGCCGCACTCGTCGATGCCGGTGGTGCAGGCGAGCCCGTTCTTGCCGTCCATGTTCATGGCGCAGGAACCGCAGATGCCCTCGCGGCAGGAGCGGCGGAAGGTCAGCGTCGGGTCGACCTTGTTCTTGATCCAGATCAGCGCATCGAGAACCATCGGCCCGCAATCGTCGCGGTCGACATAATAGGTGTCGGTGCGCGGGTTCTCGGCGTCGTCCGGGCTCCAGCGATAGACCTTGAATTCGGTCAGCGTCTTGGCGCCGGCCGGCTTCGGCCAGGCCTTGCCCTCGACGAGGCGGGAGTTCTTCGGGAGATTGAATTCAGCCATCGGAGTCCCTCAGTACACCCGTGCCTTGGGCTTGATGTACTCGATGTCGTTGGACATCGTGTATGTGTGCACAGGCCGGTCATCGAGCGAGATCGTGCGCTTCTCGTCGTCGATCCAGGCGAGCGTGTGCTTCATCCAGTCCTTGTCGTCGCGGTTCGGATAGTCTTCGCGGGCATGCGCGCCGCGGCTTTCCGGACGGTTCAGCGCCGAATCCATGGTCACGACCGCCTGGGTGATCAGGTTGTCGAATTCCAGGGTCTCGATCAGGTCGGAATTCCAGATCAGCGAGCGGTCCTGGGTAGCCACATCGGTGATGCCGTTCCAGACCTCGTGGATGAGCTTGTGGCCCTCTTCCAGCGTGTCGCCCTCGCGATAGACGGCGCAGTTGTTCTGCATCGTCCGCTGCATCCGGTCGCGCAGCACCGCGGTCGGGGTGCCGCCGGCGGCGTTGCGGTACTTGTCGAGACGGGTCAGCGCCAGATCGGAAGAACCCTTCGGCAGTTCCGGCTGCTTCTCACCGGCATGAACCGTGTCGGCGCAACGCAGCCCGGCGGCGCGGCCGAAGACCACGAGGTCGATCAGCGAGTTGGAGCCGAGGCGGTTGGCGCCGTGCACGGAAACGCAGGCGGCTTCGCCGATCGCCATCAGGCCGGGCACAACCGTGTCCGGATCGCCGCCGACCTTGGTGAGCACTTCGCCGTGATAGTTCGTGGGGATGCCACCCATGTTGTAGTGCACGGTCGGCAGGACCGGGATCGGCTCGCGGGTCACGTCGACGCCGGCGAAGATCTTGGCGCTCTCCGAGATGCCGGGCAGGCGCTCGTGCAGGATCTTCGGGTCGAGATGGTCGAGATGCAGGTAGATGTGGTCCTTGTCCTTGCCGACGCCTCGGCCGGCCCGGATCTCCATCGTCATCGAGCGCGAGACGACGTCGCGCGAGGCAAGGTCCTTGGCCGAGGGGGCATAGCGCTCCATGAAGCGCTCGCCCTCGGAATTGGTCAGGTAGCCGCCCTCGCCGCGCGCGCCTTCGGTGATCAGGCAGCCCGAGCCGTAGATGCCGGTCGGGTGGAACTGCACGAACTCCATGTCCTGCAGCGGCAGGCCGGCGCGCAGCACCATGCCGCCGCCGTCGCCGGTGCAGGTATGGGCCGAGGTCGCGGAGAAATAGGCACGGCCATAACCGCCGGTCGCCAGGATGGTCTGCTGCGAGCGGAAGCGGTGCAGCGTGCCGTCATCGAGCTTGAGCGCGATCACGCCGCGGCAGTGGCCGTCCTCGTCCATGATCAGGTCGATGGCGAAATACTCGATGAAGAACTCGGTATTGTAGCGCAGCGCCTGGCCATAGAGCGTGTGCAGCATGGCGTGGCCGGTGCGGTCGGCCGCGGCGCAGGTGCGCTGGGCCGGCGGGCCTTCGCCGAATTCGGTCGTCATGCCGCCGAAGGGGCGCTGGTAGATCTTGCCGTCCTCGGTGCGCGAGAAGGGCACGCCCCAGTGCTCGAGCTCATAGACGGCGGCCGGCGCGTTGCGCACGAGATACTCAATCGCGTCCTGGTCGCCGAGCCAGTCCGACCCCTTGACGGTGTCGAACATGTGCCACTGCCAGGTGTCCTTGCCCATGTTGCCGAGGGAGGCGGCGACGCCGCCCTGGGCCGCGACGGTGTGCGAGCGCGTCGGGAACACCTTCGAGATGCAGGCGGTGCGCAGGCCGGCCTGCGAGCAACCGACGGTGGCGCGGAGGCCCGCGCCGCCGGCGCCGACGACGACGACGTCGAAGGTGTGGTCGGTGATCGGATAGGCGGTGCCGGTATAGGCCGGGACCGGGCGGGACTTGGTGATCGCCATCGGATCAGCCTCCAAAAGACAGCTTCAGCACGGCGTAGACGCTGGCCGCGCCCACCACTATGGCGAAGAAGGTGTTGCCGATCACGGCGAGGATCTTGAGGCCTTCGCTCGTGACGTAGTCCTCGATGATGACCTGCATGCCCAGCCGCATATGGATGCAGGCCGAGAGGATGAAAAGCAGCATCAGGATCGCGACGAGCGGATGCGACAGAAGCGCGACCGCCGCCGGATAGGGCCGGCCGACCAGCGCGATGACGATGCCGACGAAGATCACCGTCAGGATCAGGTTCGAGACGGCGGTGACGCGCTGCAGCCAGAAATGGCCGGTGCCGGACTTGGCGGAGCCGAGGCCGCGAACGCGGCCGAGCGGGGTGCGCATCGAGGAATTGGACAGCATGACGGGGCTCCTCAGCGCAGGACCAGGGCGGCGATCCAGATCAGGACCGTCAGGCCGCCCGAGACGACGGGCGAGAACTTCGCCATGTTCATCCGGGTCTCGGGGTCGTAGCCCTTGCCCATGTCCCAGACGAAATGCCGGAGGCCTCCGACCATGTGGTGGATCAGCGAGAAGCTGTAGAGGAAGAGCACGAGCCGGCCGAGCAAGGAGCCGGCGATCGCCTGCGCCGTGTCGAAGGCGGCAGGCCCCGAGGCGGCAGCGACCAGCCAGGCGGCGATCAGCACCGTGCCGAGATAAAGCCCGGTGCCGGTGACGCGGTGGGCGATCGACATCGCCATCGTCCAGGACCAGCGGTAGATCTGCAGGTGGGGCGAAAGCGGGCGGGCTACGGGCTTGACCTCGGCCAATATCGTTCTCCGATCAAGCGGTCCGCCGATGAGGACGGACCCATTTGGGATCATTCTAGAGTGACTGGTTGTCTAACGAAACCGTCCGGGCGCCGCAATGCGACACAGGCAGAACGAAGTTACAGATTCTGAAAATCGTCATTTCCTTACGAAAACCTTACCGCGGCAGCAGCGCCCAGTAGTCGAGATCGAGGATCACGCTCGGATCGTACTGGTCTCCCGTCTTCAACGGGTAATCATGGCAAGGCTGGTTCTTGGTGGCGACGAGCCTGAGCCGGAGCGCGCCGACATCGCTGCGGCCGGGAAGCTCGGCGCTCCCCAGCACCTCGCTCCAGGCATAGACCGTATCGCCGGCGAAGAGCGGTGCGACATGACGCCCGCCATTGATCGCGGCGATGTGGAAGGCGTTGCCGAGCCCGTTGAAAGAGAGCGCCCGCGCCAGGCTGATGACATGGCCACCGTAGATCAGGCGTTTGCCGAATCGGGCCCCTTGGGCCGCATGTGCGTCGAAATGCACCCTGGCCGTGTTCTGGTAGAGCCTTGTCGCGAGCTGGTGCTCGGCCTCCTCGACGGTCATGCCGTCGACATGGTCGATCCGCTCACCGACGGCATAATCGGCCCAGCGGAAGCGCGAGCCGGCCAGCGCATCGTCATAGCCTGCAAGCTCGATCCGGGGGCAACCCTCTCCGAGCTGTTCCGGCAGCACGGCCTTGGCCAGTTCCGGCACCTGCTCGGCATGGGCCGGCGTGCCGGGCTCGCGCTTGCGCACCAGAACCCAGCGCGCATAGCTCAACACGATCTCATTGCGCTGGTTGCGGCCGATCGAACGGACATAGACGATGCCCGCATCGCCCGACGAGGTCTGCTTCAGCCCGATCACCTCCGACGTGGTGGAGAGCGTATCGCCCGGATAGACCGGTTTGAGAAAGCGCCCGTCGGCATAGCCGAGATTGGCGACGGCATTGAGCGAGATATCCGGCACGGTCTTGCCGAAGACGATATGGAAGACCAGCAGATCGTCGATCGGCGCCGTGGGATACCCGATCGCGCCAGCGAAAGCGTCAGAGGACTGCACCGCGAAGCGCGAGCCGTAGAGCGCCGAATAGAGCGCCGCATCGCCTGCCCGCACGGTGCGCGGCGTGGCATGGACGATCGTCTCGCCGAGGTGGAAATCCTCGAAGAACCGGCCTGAACTGGTCTTAAGGCTAGAGCTCGGCATGCATCGCCTCCTGATCGCGGGCGAGTTTGCGTTGCAACGAAGGTCGCCGGCAAGCCCCGACGGCGGTAACAGCCGTCACCCCACGATCACCGCGAGCTTTGCTAGATCGACATTCGCTCCGCAAGCCAGCACGCCGAGCCGCTCACCTTTCGCAGGTTTGTACGCGCCGCAGAGCAACGCGCCCAGGGCCGCCGCCCCGCCGGGCTCGACCGCGAGGCGGAAATCGCGCCAGAGCACGCCTTGCGCCTCCGTGATCGCTGCATCCGGCACCAGCGCAACGTGGTCGACGCTGTCCTTGGTCACGTCATAGACGAGCTGGCCGACATTGCGGGCACCGAGCGAATCCGCCGCCACCGACGCGACCTTGACGTCGACCGGCCCTTTCGCATCGAGCGCCGCCTGCAAGGCGCGCGAGCCTTCGGGCTCGACGCCGACGACCTTGACCTTGCTGCCGGCGAACCAGCTGGCGATGCCCGAGATCAGGCCGCCGCCGCCGACCGCGACCAGCACGGTGTCGAGATCGGGCTCCTGCTGGTCCCATTCGCGACCGAGCGTGCCCTGGCCTGCGATGGTCTCCATCGCCGCGAAGGGATGGATCTTGAGCGCGCCGGTATCCGCGACGAAGCGGTCGCACGCCGCCTGCGCATCGTCATACTGGGCACCGCCGACCACGACATCGGCACCGAAGCGCTTGATCGCCTCGATCTTGGCCGCCGGCGAGATCTCCGGCACGAAGATCGTCGCCTTCACGCCGCGCTTCGATGCGGCATAGGCCACCGCCGCGCCGTGGTTGCCGCCAGACGCGGCCGAGACGCCCGCCGCCGGCACCTGCAACGAGAGCAGGTTGTTGAAGGCCCCGCGCGTCTTGAACGAGCCGGCATGTTGAAGGCATTCGAGCTTGAGCGAGACATCCGCCTCTGAGCCGAACGCGCCCGTGCCCAGCCGCATCACCGGCGTCACCCGGGCATGGCCTGCGATGCGCGCCGCCGCTTCCTCGATCATCGGACGGGTGACGGGGCGTGCGCTCATGACGATATCCTGTTGAGGCTCGGAGACCGGACGCCAGGTCCAGATCGCAATGGGGAGCCCGTGGCTATCGCGTCCCGGCGGATCGGGAAAGGGGCGGCCACGCCCGGCGGCAATGTGCCGGGCGACGACCAGCGCCGCCAACGCATCGAGCAGGTCGTCGGCGGCAGCCCCGCGCGGTGGGCGGGAGCCGGCCGTCTCTGCGGAAACGCCGGCCGCGACCAGCAGGCTCCGGCGCTCCGCAATCCCAAACGGATTGACTACACCGTTGATCTTCTTCGGATGAAGCAGCGGCGCCCCCCGCATCGTCCGGAAGGCGAGTTCAGGGTGGATCTCGAAGACGCGCCCGCGCAAGCCGGCCTCGGAGCGCAACAACGCATCGATCTCGCGGATCTTCGGGAACAGGTGAAAGCCCTGCTTCGAGACCTTGCGCGGCGGATCGGACGCTGCGAGCGCCAGCGCACAGGCCTCCCGGTAGTCGGTCGCCCCGACGGCCCGGCGGGCGGGAATGGAGAAAACCGAGGACTGCCTCTCACCCAACAACGCGCGCACCGCCTGCTCGGGACCACGTCCGGAGCCCTGTATGCGGTCCGGCAGGCCGATCGGCATATCGACCGCTATCAGATCGGGCACGATTTCGCCTGTGAACAGATCGGCAAAACGCGACACCACGCGAATCACCAGCGCGTTCGCCCCGTCATCCGAAGCGAAAGCGGCGATCCAGCCACCCTTGCAGCCATCGACGCCGGCGAGCCACGCCATGCCGTTTCCTCCGTCTTTCGCAGCGCTGGCATTGCATCTGCGTTGCTCTACTGTGCAGTGCAATACCGAAGCATTTTCAGGCAAAGCGGACACCGGTTCGCGTGAAGAAAATGCGAGAGTTAGAGCAGGCCTGCGTCAGGAGAGACGATGAGCACGATACGCCCCCGCCGCAGCGCTCTCTATATGCCCGGCTCGAATCCCCGCGCCTTGGAAAAGGCCCGCGAGATCGCGGCCGACGTCCTGATCCTCGACCTTGAGGACGCGGTCGCGCCCGATGCAAAATCGGAAGCCCGCGCGCGGGTCTGCGCGGCCGTCAAGGCGGGTGGTTATGGCCGGCGCGAGCTGGTGATCCGCGTCAACGGCGTCGGCACGCCATGGTTCGCTGACGATCTCGCGGCCGCAGCCGAGGCCAAGCCGCAGGCGATCCTGATTCCGAAGGTTTCCGCGCCCGAGACGCTGCATGAGGTCGGCCATCAGTTGAAGGGCCTCTGGGCCGATCCGGCGACCGCGGTCTGGGCGATGATCGAGACGCCGCTCGCCATCCTCGATGTCGAGCGCATCGCCCGCGCCGCGCGCGATCCCGTGACGCGGCTGGCCTGCTTCGTCATGGGCACCAACGACCTCGCCAAGGAAACCCGCGCCCGCTTCGTGCCCGGTCGTGCGCCGATGCTGCCCTGGCTGACCAGCGCGCTGCTGGCCGCCCGCGCCCATGGCATCGACATCCTCGACGGCGTCTATAACGACATCAAGGACGAGGCCGGCTTCCTGGCCGAATGCGAGCAGGGCCGCGATCTCGGCTTCGACGGCCGCACCCTGATCCATCCCTCGCAGGTCGCGGTGGCGAATACGATCTTCGCGCCCGACGAAGCCGAGCTGTTGAAGGCCCGCGCCGTCATCGCCGCCTTCGATCTGCCGGAGAATGCCGGCAAGGGCGCGATCCAGCTCGACGGCCGCATGGTCGAGCTGCTCCATGCCGATATGGCGAGGCGCACCGTCGCGCTGGCGGAAGCGATCGCGGCGTAGACAGGTGTCATCCCGTGCGCGCTGCGGCACGAAGTGCTGCTGCGCAGACACGGGACCGCGTGACGAAAGGGCGCCTTATCCTGCGCAAGGTCCCGCATCTGCGCAGCAGCACTCGCGTGCCGCAGCGCGTGCGGGATGACGCTCAGTCCTTCGCGGCCTTCGCCCGCTCGATCGCCTCGACGATCAGCTTCTTGGCCATGGCCGCGTCGCCCCAGCCTTTGAGCTTGACCCATTTGCCGGGCTCGAGATCCTTGTAGTGCTCGAAGAAGTGCTGGATCTGGTCGAGCGTGATCTGCGGCAGATCGGTGTAGTTGTGCACGCTCTCGTAACGCTTGGTCAGCTTCGGCACCGGCACGGCGATGATCTTCTCGTCGCCGCCCGCCTCGTCCTCCATCAGCATCACGCCGATCGGCCGCACAGCGATATAGGAGCCCGGCACCAGCGGGCGCGTATTGGCGACCAGCACGTCGCAGGGGTCGCCGTCTTCCGAGAGCGTGTGCGGGATGAAGCCGTAGTTTCCGGGATAGCGCATCGGCGTATAAAGGAAGCGGTCGACGAAGAGCGTGCCGGCCTCCTTGTCCATCTCGTACTTGATCGGTTCGCCCCCGATCGCCACTTCGATCAGGACATTCACTTCTTCGGGCGGGTTCTTGCCGATGGAGATGGCGTCGATGCGCATTCTGGAACCTGTCGCTTGGGAATTTCGCGGGGCCTTATGCAAGTTCGCGGCGAAAACGCCAAGCCTTTCCGTCGCGCATGGTCACCCGACGATTTGCCTAGGCGCGCCCGCACTGCTATCCGGCGCCCCATGAACAGCCCCGAGACCCGGCCGTGCTGAGCCGCCTGCGCCCCGACGAAGAGCGCTATGCCCGCCGCATGGCGCGCATCGCCCGCTGGGACCGGCCGATCGAAGGTCGCGGCGAGCGCCTGCGTGCCTGGGCCAATATGCTGCTGGTCGACCACGGCATCTTCCGGCTCGCCTATCTCAACGCGCACCGCGTCACGCCGCGGCTCTGGCGCGCGGCCCAGCCGGCGCCCGGCCAGATCGCGGCCTTCGCCCGCAAGGGCGTCAAGACCATCGTCAACCTGCGCGGCGGGCGCGAGCACGGCTCCTGGCCGCTCCAGAAGGAAGCCTGCGAGCGCCATGGCATCAGGCTCGTCGACTTCGTGCTGCGCTCGCGCGGCGCACCGGATCGCGCGACCATCCTCGATGCCAAGACGTTCTTCGCGGGCCTCGACGAGCCCGCGCTCGTGCATTGCAAGTCCGGTGCGGACCGGGCCGGCTTCTTCTCGGCGCTCTATCTGCTGATTCATGAAGGACGCCCGCTCGAGGAGGCCATGCGCCAGCTTTCGCTGCGCTACGGCCATTTCCGCTTCGCCAAGACCGGTATCCTCGACGCCTTCTTCGAGACCTATCGCCGCGAGGGCGAAGCCAAGGGCATCGCCTTCCTGGATTGGGTCGCCACGATTTACGACCCCGAGCGGCTGGAGCGCGAGTTCAGGCCCGGGCTGCTCTCCTCGCTGATCGCCGACCGGCTGATCCGCCGGGAGTAACCCGAAGTTCGGCTTCACCGATCGGTTCAAATGACCTGATCGGAGCCGGCCTTAGCGGGCGGCCCCCGAAGCGGCAAGACCGTCGGGCGATGCCTCGGCGGAATCGTCGAGATGCAGCCAGATGAAGGCGGTATGCGTCAACGTGCGCAGGATCGAGATGGCGCCGATCGTCAGCAGCAGCTCCGGCGACAGTGCCCGGAACCACGCCATCGCTACCAGGATCGCGATCAGCGCGGCGGCATTGACCGCGACCTGCCAGAAGGGCTGGCGTGACAACGTCGCCACTTCCTGGAGCGGGCCGAGGACGGCAATGCCGATATAGAACGCCGCCAGCAGCGCAATGACCTCGCCGAGGTCCTGCCATTGCGTCCCGACCAGCCAGTGATCCGCGACCAGTGCCGCAATGGCGATACCGCTGAACAGGATGGTCGCGCCGGCGGTCAGGCCGAGCGCCATGATACGGGCCCAGAAGCGCCGGCGTGAGCCCGCATGGGAGCGCAGCCGGTTCAGCACGAGCGGGACCGACACGGTGGCGAACATCTGGGTCGGCATGTCCAGCAGCCGCATGGACAGGGCGACCTGCGCCGCGAGCACGGTGTTGCTGGCATAGGGCAGGACCAGGAGCGGCGCGATCGCGAACCCATAAGCCAGCAGCGCCGAAGGCAGCAGCGCCCGTGGCGCGTCCCGCCAGCGGAATGCCGCCTCGGCGAGGCTGCGCCGGGACCAGAGCGCCGGCCGGACCAGCGCGGCGACGGAATCGCGCCGGCGATGCAGAAGATAGGCCGCTGCCAGGACGTGCCCGATCGCATCGGCCATGAACAGCGTCAGCGCCCTCGGCCCGAAGAGCGCGATCAGCAGCAGCATGATAGCCGGCTGCACCATGGCCTGCACGACATTGCTGTTGCCGATGGCGCGGAAATCGCCTTCCGCCGTCGCCTCCGACCAGAGCAGGCGCAGCACCGAGCGCGCGGCAAGCGAAACGAGGAAGAAGAAGGCGACCGCAGGCGCGATCCAGCCGGTCACCGCGAGCCCGATCAGGACCAGCGTGGCGATAGCCAGGAAGGCTACTCCGACGGCGGCTGCGAGCCGGAAAGCGAGGCCGAGCCGGGCGCGATCGCTGTTCTGGAAGAACACCGCCTCCAATCGCAGGAGCGAAGCGATCGAGATGAAGTTCGCCACCGCTGAGAACACCGCAAAGGCGGCGAAGACGAAGGGCGGGCACAGGGCGGCCGCGATGATCAGCCCCCAGACCGAAATCAGCCGGGCTTGGATGAAGCGCAGCCCGAGCAGGAGCGCCGACCCCAGATTCGTGCGCAAGGCCGGGACCCGCCTCGCCACGAACCTGCGCCCGGCCGCGATGGTCAGCCCGGGGCGGCCATGCGGCAGATGGGCCCGATCCATGGTGACATGCGCGGCCATATCGACCCCCATCGCCGAACCGTCGGACAGCCTCTCGCCGGCGATGCCCGCCACGTCGTCCGAGGGCTCTCGGTCGCGTGAAACGGTCATGCTCGACGGGCCTGCTTCCGGGAAGGCTGCGTCAACATGGTTAACGAATGGTGAATTCCGCTCATCGCCTTCATCGGTGGCCGCATCGCACGCCTTATGCCACGCGATGCAAGAACCGGACACCATGTCGTTTTTTGGGCTCAGGCGAATATCGTCTTGAGCGCCTCGAACCGCGCCAGCTGATCCGGCAGCAAGGCGCGCGCGGCATCGCGCCGCACGAAGACCTTGAACATCACCTCGCCGGAGCCGTTGAAGAACTGCACCGAGCAGGCGCGCCGGCCCTGTGCCGTCGAGCGGTCGACCAGATAGATCGCCCGGCAGTTCTCGGCCTTGATATGCCCGCCGATCGGGCTGTCGCCATGGATGTTGTAATAGCCGTGTCCGAAGCTGCCGACGGGCAGCGAACCCTCGCATTCCAGCACGATATCTGGCGTGTGCATCAGGAAGAGCACCGTTCCCCAGGTCGCGAGATCCTTCCAGACATCCTCGAAGCGTTCCGGCGCCACGAATTGACGCTGCTCGGCGGGCAAGAGTTCGAGCACCGCGCGCGTCGAGACCTTGGCCTCGCGCGCGACGGCCTCGATCAGGCCATCCGGCTTGGCAGCAAGCAGGCTGCGCGCATGCTCCATCGGATCCGGCGAAGTGATAGCGGCCGTCGTCATCGGCTCAAACCTCACTCTGCCGCCTGGCGGGGCAGGTGCGGATTGCTCTCGCTCAGCACGGTCTCGAAACCCTCGAACTCGGGATGGCCGAGATAGATCGGCGTCGGGCGCGGCTGGCCGGCATTGCGATGCGATTCGCGGAACTGCTCGGACTTGGTCCAGGCCGTGAAATCCTCCTTCGAGGCCCAGCTCGTATGGGAGGAATACAGCGTATGATCCTCCTTCTCCGGCCCCCTCAGCAGATGGAAGGCCAGAAAGCCCGGCATTTCGTCGAGGCGGGTCTTGCGCGAGGACCAGACCGTCTCGAAGGCGGCTTCCTCGCCCTTGACGACCTTGAAGCGATTCATGGCGATGAACATCGGTAAACCCTGCATCTGACACGCCGGAAATGGCGGAACGAACGATACCGGACAACGCCATCCCGATCGGCCATCTCCGGAGGGGATTCCGACCCGGAAATGCGCACGACCGAAAACCCGTCGCCCGCGATATCGCCTGACGAGACCGGCTGTGCATCGGCATTGCCCTTGACCCCTTGTAGTAAAGGCTCATATCAGCGTCAATAATACCACGAAGAAGAACTTGTTTTGAATAATTAAAAACAAGCTCTACTTCGTTTTGATTCATTTTAAACTGAGAACAACCTTCTTGCTTGGGCGCCAGCGCCGGCTGAATCCAGCGGCTGCGCTCCAATGGAGTTGCGATATGTCCGGCTTGCGCATCACCAAAACGCATCGCGGCCTTAAGCAGCCGAATCGCCGCGAATTGACGGCAGCCCTCGCCTTGAGCGCTCTCGGCCTCGGCGGGCTCGGGGTCTCGCCCGTCTTGCCAGGTGCCGCGCTTGCCCAGACGCCGGACCGCATCGTCGTCGCCGGTGGCGTCATCACCGAGGTGATATACGCGCTTGGCCTGCAGGATCGCATCGTCGGTGTCGACTCGACCAGCCAGTTCCCGCCGCAGGCGCTGAAGGAAAAGGCCAATGTCGGCTATGTCCGCGCGCTTTCGGCCGAGGGCGTGCTGTCGTTGAAGCCATCGCTGATCATGCTGATCGACGGCGCCGGCCCACCGGACGCAGTGTCGCTGCTCGCCGAATCCGGCGTGAAGATCGCCCATATCCGCGACGGGCTGACCCCGGAGGGCGTCACCACCAAGATCGCCGCGATCGGCGCCGCCATCGGCGCGGCCGCTCCGGCCGAACGCCTGGCGGCACAGACCAGGGCGCGCTTCGACGAACTCGCCACCCTGCGCTCGGGCCTTGCGAAGAAAAAGCGCATCCTCTTCCTGCTCTCGCTGCAGAACGGCCGTGCCCTGGTCGGCGGGCGCAACAGCTCGGCCGATGGCATCATCTCGCTCGCGGGCGGCATCAACGTCGCCGACGCGATCGAAGGCTACAAGCCGATGACGGACGAGGCGATCGCCGCCGCCGCACCAGACATGGTGCTGATGATGCGCAACAGCAGCGCCCATAACACCACGCCGGACGAGCTTTTCGCGATGCCCGCCTTCGCCCAGATCCCCGCCGCGGCCGGCAAGCGGCTGGTTCACATGGACGGACTTTATCTGCTCGGTTTCGGCCCGCGCACCCCGATGGCGGCCCGAGACCTGATGGCGGAGATCTATCCGGAAGCCGCCATTCCGCCGCTCAAGACCGCCGCCGCTCCGTGACCCTCGCGGCACCGCCCCCGACCATGGCCACGGCAAACCTGACGATGCTGATCGCAAGCCGGCGCCGCACCGGCCTGCTCGCCGTCATCGGCATCAGCCTGGCCTGCCTGCTGCTCGCCGTCGTCGCCATCGGCCAGGGCGCGATCTCGATCGCACCCGGCCGTGTCGCTGAAATCCTGATGGCACGGCTGAACGGCGATACCAGCTTGCTGGAAGGGCGCGACGTCCTCGTCGTCCTGAACATCCGCCTGCCGCGCGTGCTGCTGGGCCTGCTCGTCGGCGCCGGGCTCGCGGTGTCCGGCGCGCTGATGCAGGGGCTGTTCCGCAATCCGCTCGCCGATCCCGGCCTCGTCGGTGTCTCCAGCGGTGCGGCTCTGGCCGCGGCAGCAACCATCGTGCTGGGCGATCGTTTCCTCGCCGGCACCATGATGAAGCTGCCCTTCGCCGCCCTCCCGGCCGGCGCCTTCTGCGGCGGCCTCGTCTCGACGCTGGCGCTCTACCTCATCGCCACGCGCGGCGGCCGCACCTCGGTCGCGACGATGCTGCTGGCAGGCGTCGCGCTCGGCGCGCTCGCCAGCGCGTTGACCGGCCTGCTCGCCTTCTGGTCGGACGACCGGCAATTGCGCGACCTGACCTTCTGGTCGCTCGGCAGCCTGGGCGGCGCGAGCTGGACCAAGCTGACGGTGGTGGCGCCGATCATCCTGCCGCTGCTCTTGCTGATGCCGCTGCTGGCGCGCGGCCTGAACGGGCTGATGCTCGGCGAGGCGGAAGCCTACCATCTCGGCATCCCCGTCCAGCGCATCAAGGCGCTGGCGATCCTGCTGGTCGCGCTCGCGGTCGGCGCCAGCGTCGCCACCGCCGGGCTGATCGGCTTCGTCGGCATCGTCGTGCCGCATCTGATCCGGCTCTCGGTCGGCCCCGATCACCGCCTGCTGCTGCCGCTCTCGGCGCTGGGCGGTGCGATGCTGCTGGTCGGCGCCGATATCGTCGCGCGGCTCATTGTCGTTCCGGCGGAGCTGCCCATCGGCATCGTCACCGCCACGATCGGCGCGCCGTTCTTCCTCTGGCTGCTGCTGCGCCGCACGAGCCTGATCGATGTCTGACGCGAACCCGATCCTCTCCAGCCAAGGCGTCGGCTTCCTCGCGGACGGGCGCCGGCTCGTCGCTGACGCAAACCTCGAACTGGCCAGCGGCTCGACCACGATCCTGATCGGACCGAACGGTGCCGGCAAATCGACGCTGCTCAAGCTCCTGACCGGTGAGATCAAGCCGGCCGGCGGCAAGATCCGCATCGCGGGCGAGCCGCTCGCCGCGGTCCCGGCCTGGCGCCTCGCCTGCCTGCGCTCGGTCATGGCGCAGCATGCCCGCCTCGCCTTCCCCTTCAGCGTCTACGAGGTCGCAAGCCTCGGCGTCGATGGGATCGGTCGGGCGTTGACGCGCCAGCGCCGCGAGGCGATCGTCGCCGAAAGCCTTGCGGCAGCCGGAGTGATCGACCTCGCCGGCCGACGTTATCAGACGCTCTCGGGCGGCGAGCAGCAGCGCGTGCAGTTCGCCCGCGTGCTCTGCCAGCTCGAAGCCGGCCGCAGCGTCGCCGAGCGGCAGGTGCTGTTTCTGGACGAACCGATCGCCAGTCTCGACCTCTGCCACCAACTCGCCCTGCTCGACATGGCTCGCGCCATCGCCGCGCGCGGCGTCGCGGTGCTGATCGTGCTGCACGACCTCAACCTCGCCGTGACCTATGCCGACCATCTCGTCGTGATGGACCAGGGCCAGATCATCGCGCAGGGGCCGCCGGCGAAGACGCTGGACGACGCATTGCTGCGCCAGGTCTTCAAGGTCGACCTGACGCTGAGCCGCGCGCCGGCGCCCGGCCTGCCCTTCCTGCTGCCGCAGCAGCATCGCGCCCGCCCAGCGGCCTAGATCATCGAACTGAATGTCTTATTCAGTCCGATGATCTAGGGTTTGATCTTGCATCGGCATGTCTCAAAAACTGCATGCCACTTTTCGGGCCGATGGTCTAAGAGGCTGATTCACCGGCGATTCATCCTGAATCACCGCTTCACCATATCGCTCAACCCGCGCTTCACGGCTGCGGCGCCACTACTCCCGCAGTTTGCAGGGAGTTCCAGAGATGTTCAGGCGTATCGCAGTTGCGACCCTTGCCTTGTCGGCCGCTGGCGCAGCCCCGTTGCCGGCACAGGCGCGCGAAATCGTCGGCCTGCGTGACGGGCGCTTCGACCCCGGCACCATCGTGATCCGCACCGGCGAGCGGAAGCTCTACTATGTCGTCTCGCCCAGCGAAGCGATCCGCTACACCATTGCCGTCGGCAAGGCCGGCAAGCAGTGGCGCGGCGTCAAATATGTCGAGGAATTGCAGGTCGATCCGGCCTGGAGCCCGCCGACCGAAGTGAAGCGCGACAACCCGCGCCTGCCCGACGTGATTCCCGGCGGCTCGCCGCGCAACCCGATGGGCGCGCGCGTCATCGGGCTCGGGCCGACCGGGCAATACGCCATCCACGGCACCAATATGCCGAACACCGTCGGCACGGCCGCCTCCTATGGCTGCTTCCGTATGCACAACCAGGACGTGATCGATCTCTATGCCCGCGTTCGGATGGGCACGCCGGTCGTCGTCCTGCCCTGAACCTCAGGGCATTTTCGAGTAAGGAGCCGCCGGTGCACCTGAACGACCGCAGCTCCGCGCCGACGACCATGCGCCGGAACGACTAGAGGGGCACGCCCGCAGGCATCGGACGGCCCGCAAAGAACGCTTCGAGATTGCCGAGGAGCGTCCGCAATTGAGCCTTCTTGGCGTCCTGCGAGCTCGCCGCGATATGCGGGGTCAGCACGACGTTCTCGAGCTTGCGCAGCCGCTCCGGCACATGCGGCTCCTCGGCAAAGACGTCGAGCGCCGCGCCGGCGATCCGCTTCTGCTCCAGCGCCGTGCAGAGTGCCTCCTCGTCGATGACGAGGCCGCGCGAGATGTTCACGACATGACCCTCACGCCCAAGCGCATCGAGCACGGCAGCGTCGACCGCATGGCGCGTCTCATTGCTGGCCCGGACGGCGATCATGAGCACGTCGGCCCAACTGGCCAGGCCGAGCAGGCTGTCATGGAACTGGTAGGGCAGCTCCGGCTTGGGCGAGCGGCTGTGATAGCCGACCTCCATCTCGAAGGCCGCGGCCCGGCTGGCGATCCGGCTGCCGATGGCGCCGAGCCCATAGATGCCGATCTTGCGGCCGGCGAGATCCGGCGTGTTCGACACCGGCTCGCCCCCGCGGCCGCTCCAGAGGCCGTCCCGCACGAAGCGGTCGCCGCGCCCGATGCCGCGCATTGAGTTGAGCATAAGGCCGACTGCGAATTCCGCGACGCTGCGCGCGTTGGCATCGGCAGCGTTGCAGAGCTGGATCCCGCGCGCCTTGGCCGCCGCGGCATCGACCCTTTCGATGCCCGTGCCGTAGCAGGCGATCAGCTCTAGCTTCGGCAACGCATCCATGAGTTCTGCGCTGGTGCGGCGCCCGCCATAGGTCACCATCGCACGCGCTTCCCTCGCCTCGGCCGGGATCGAGGCCGCGTCGTCGCCATCGACCGGCCCAATCACCGTGTAGTCCCGCTTCAGGCTCGCGATGGCATCATCGGCAAGGCGCGGCATCATGAGGATCGTCGGCTTCATCGCAGGTCTCCGGGAGATGCTGCATCGCAGCACTGCCGCCGGCTTAACTCAACCCATGCCGGTGTCGGCCCCGTCATCCGCACCGCGCATTCCGGGCTTCGACCAAAGATTGGGCGAGGAGGTTCCAAAATCGGGAAGTCGCGGGCGTTGCCCCCTCGCCCGTCGCGAAAAACCGCGTTAACCTCCGCCCCGCGACACGTAACCACCCGTACGCCCGTGCGGGTCAGGAAGGGGCTACCAGATGGACCATCTCGCCGACGTGAAGAAGTTCGCCAAGAAGCCGCTCAACGAAGCGGCCTTTGCGGGCATGTCGAAATCCTATGCTCTCGTGATGAGCAAACCCGACACCCGTTACGTCGCCTGCTCCGATCCGGCCGAGCTCGATCGCGTCCGCGAAAACTTCCTGAAAAAGAAGCTCGGCCTGAAATCCGGCGATCTCGACGGTTCCGTCAAGGCGATCTGCGAGCATATGAAGGCCGACAAGACCAAGTCCCGCCTGACCTTCTACTACCTCCTGGCCGAGCATCACGGAAAGCTCGACCTCTTCGTCAAGAAGTAAGACCTCGGCCCAGCTACGCGCCGGGCGACCTTCCCGACATCGCGGAAGACGGGGCCGGCCTCTAGCCGGCCGAATCCGTCGGGCGGCAGAGGTCTGCACGCGTCAGCGGCAGGCCGGGCGGCCCCTTGCGCCGCTTCGACACCAGCGCCGGGTTGACCAGCGTTGGGTCATCGCCCGGACGCGGGCGCTTCAGAAGTCGCTGGCGATGCCCTTCACTTCCCAGTCGTCGTAGCGCACCGGCTCCAGGCCGCCGCGGCCGTTGACCTCGCGCTGCCTGGCGACCTCGGTGGCATGGGCGTCGATCGCAGCCCGGCGCGCGGCCGCTTCCGCCAGCGCGCGTTCTGCGGCGGGGGACAGCACCTTGGCCTCCGGAGCCGCCGCAGGCCTGTCCTGATCGGTCTTTTCGGGCATTTCGACGCGTTTCCTTGCAGGATTCTCTTGCAGGATCGGGATTGCCCTCACCACATAGGGCACGATGCTCGCAGATGCGAGGGTGCGCGCCGACAGGCGCCCAAAAAGAGGTTTCGATGAATTACGTTCGCACCGGCATGTTGATGGCGGGCCTGACGGCGCTCTTCGGCGCGGTCGGCTATCTGCTCGGCGGCGGGGGCGGCATGCTGATGGCGCTCGGTTTCGCCATCGTGACCAACCTCTTCAGCTACTGGAATTCCGATCGCCTGGCGCTTGCCGCCCATAACGCCCAGGAGGTCGACGCTGCGACCGCGCCCGAGCTCTACGGGATGGTGCGCGATCTCGCGGCCCGCGCGAACATGCCGATGCCGCGCGTCTACCTGATCCAGGAGGACCAGCCCAACGCCTTCGCCACCGGGCGCAATCCGCAGAACGCGGCCGTGGCGGCAACGACCGGCATCCTGCGCACGCTGACTTATGAGGAACTGGCCGGCGTGATGGCGCACGAGCTTGCGCATATCAAGAATCACGACACGCTGACGATGACGATCACCGCGACCTTCGCCGGCGCGATCTCCTCGCTCGTCACCTTCGGCATGTTCTTCGGTTCGCGCGACAACCGGCCGAACTTCATCGTGCAGATCCTGCTCTCGATCCTCGCGCCGATGGCCGCGGCCCTGATCCAGATGGCGATCTCGCGCTCGCGCGAATACGAGGCCGACAAGCTCGGCGGCCAGATCTGCGGCAATCCGGTCTGGCTGGCGGATGCGCTCGCCAAGATAGCGGCAGGCGTTCAGCACATCCCCAGCGAGACAGCGGAGGCCAAGCCTGCTACGGCGCACATGTTCATCATCAATCCCCTGACCGGCGGCGGCATGGATAATCTGTTCTCGACACATCCCGACACCGGCAATCGCATCGCCGCACTGATGGAGCAGGCGCGTACGCTCGGCATCGGCCGAGGCGCCTCGGGCGCCGGCTTCACCGCTCAGGCCGACAATAACCCGTGGGGCAATGCCCCGCGCCAGCCGGGTCCGTGGGGCTGAGATGGCGGACCAATCCTCATCGCACCGCCCGCCCCCGCCGGAGGCTATGCCCAAGCTCGATGACGCGCCCGGCCTGCCGGCCCGCCGGCTCGCGGCTGCCGTCATCGACGAGGTCCTGCGCGCCCGCGTCGCGCTCGACGAGACATTGGAGCGGATGCTCCCGGAATCCGGGCTCGATGCCGCCGATGCGAGCCTCGCCCGCGCCATCGTCGTGACGGCTTTCCGGCGCCTCGGCACGATCCAGCAGGCGATCGACGCGCGCCTGGACCGTGGCAGCCCGCGCAAATCCGGCCCGTTCGAGCCGATCGTGACGGCCGCCGCCGCCCAGATCCTCTTCCTTGACGTTCCCGACCATGCCGCCGTCGATATCGCCATCCGCCACCTGCACGAGGACCTGCGTTCGGCCCGCTATGCCGCGCTCGGCAATGCCGTGCTGCGACGCCTCGCCCGCGAGCGCGACGCGGTGCTCGCGGAAGCACAGGCTGAAGTCTTCGGAGATACGCCCGACTGGCTGGTCGAAAGCTGGTGCACGACCTATGGCGAGGATACCGCGGCCGCGATCGCGCAGAGCCATCGCGAGGAGCCGCCGCTCGACCTCACCGTCAAGGCCGATCCCGCCGGCTGGGCGGAGAAGCTCGACGGCATCGCCCTGCCGAACGGCTCCGTGCGTCTGCGCGAACGCCAGGCCATCGCCGGCCTGCCCGGCTTCGACGAAGGCGAATGGTGGGTGCAGGACGCCGCCGCCACCCTGCCGGTGAAGCTGCTGGCTCCACAGCCCGGCGAGCGCATCGCCGATCTCTGCGCCGCACCCGGCGGCAAGACCGCCCAGATCGCCGCCGCCGGCGCCAATGTCACCGCGCTCGATCGCTCAGGCCCACGCCTGCGCCGCCTCAAGGCCAATCTCGCCCGGCTCAGCCTCACCGCCGAGGTGGTGACCGGCGACGCCACGAACTGGAAGGCCGAGCCCTTCGATGCCGTGCTGCTCGATGCTCCCTGCAGCGCGACCGGCACGATCCGCCGCCATCCCGACGTCGCCTGGACCAAGTTTCCAGAGGATCGCGACCGCCTCGCCGCCCTGCAAGCGCGCCTGTTCGATGCCGCCGCTGCGTTGACGAAGCCGGGGGGGCGCCTCGTCTACTGCACCTGCTCGCTCGAACCGCAGGAAGGCGAGGAGCAGACCGCCGCTTTTCTCGCCCGCAATCCCCAGTTTCGTCGCGCTCCCGTTCGCCCCGATGAAATCGGGGGTTTGACCGATGCGATCGACGCGAACGGCGATATTCGGACCCTGCCGCACCAGTTGCAGGGCGAAACGCCCCGTCTTTCGGGATGGGCGGGATTTTACGCAACCCGCCTGATCAGGCTATGACGGAACCGGGATTCGCGCGGCACGCCGCCGCGCCCGGACACGGAGCTGACGGGGTATTTGAGCGGGTGGGCTGAGCGACGGGGGTTGGCCCAGGCCGCGATCGGACGTGCGGCGCGGCGAACCCGTGGCCAGTTGGTCGGCGCCACCCGCAGGCTCTGGCCGTTCGGCCGCAGCAACGCCACCCGCCTGCTCTTCGCGCCGCACGACCTGCGCACGGCCGACCCGACGACGGCCAGCGATTTCTACGCGGGCTATTATGCCTTTGCCGGGCGGACCTTGCGCAGCCACGGCGAATCGCCCTTTGACGCCACGCCGCCGAGCGACGCCTGGGCCGAAGGGCTCTATGGCTTCGGCTGGCTGCGCCACATGCGCGCCGCCGACACCGCCATCGCCCGCGCCAATGCCCGCAGCCTGGTCGAGGATTTCATCGCCCGGCGCCGCGACCGCCACGAGATCGCCCGACGCCCTGCAGTGGCGGCGCGCCGGCTGATCTCCTTCCTCTCGCACTCCCCGCTGCTGCTCGAAGGCGCCGACCACGCCTTTTACGAGCGCTATCTGCGCCATGTCTCGCGCCTCACCGATCGTGTCAGCCTGGGATTGGCCGGCGCCGTCGAAGGCTCCGACCGGTTGAACGGCCTGATCGCCATCGCCTTCGCCGCGATCTGCCTCGATGGCCAGGATGGTCGCCGCCGCCGGATCGAGACCCTCCTCTCCGCGGAAATCGACGAGCAGATCCTGCCCGATGGCGGCCATCTCTCGCGCAATCCGCGCCTGCTGATCGAATTCCTGCTCGATCTCCTGCCACTGCGCGAAACCTTCGCCGCCCGCGGTATCGAGCCGCCGCGCGGGGTGTTGACCGCAATCGAGCGGATGATGCCGCACTTGCGCCTGTTCCGGCATGGCGACGGGGCGCTCGCCCTGTTCAACGGCATGGGCACGACACCGCCCGACCTGATGGCGACCCTGGCGGCCTATGACGACGCTCGCGGCCGACCGACCGAGCACGCCGCCTATTCCGGCTATAGCCGCCTTTCGGCCGAACGCAGCATCGTGGTGACCGATGCCGGCGCACCGCCGCGTGGGGCCTATTCGGTCGAGGCGCATGCCGGCTGCCTCGCCTTCGAATTCTCCAGCGGCGCGCAACGCATCATCGTCAATTGCGGCGCCAGCCGCTTCGGGCCGCCGGAACTGAAGCTTGCCGCGCGCAGCACCGCCGCCCATTCGACGCTGGTCCTCGACGATCGCTCGAGTGCGAATTTCGGCAAGGTGCTCGGCGAGATGCGCGTCGTCTCCGGCCCCCGCGACGTCCGCGTCGCCCGCCAGGACAGTACGGACGGCGCCGAATGGGTTGCAAGCCATGACGGCTATCGGCGCAGCCTCGGCGCGACCCATACGCGCCGCCTCCTGCTCGCCAAGGACGGCGCCGCGTTGGCTGGCGAGGACGAGGTGGCTCTCGCCGGTGCGCGCACCGCGCTCTCGGCAGCCCTGCGGTTCCACCTGCACCCGAATATCCGCGCGAGCCTCGTTCGCAACGGCAGCGGCGCGCTGCTCGCGCTCGCCTCCGGCGAGGTCTGGAGTTTCGAGGCGGGCGGCGCGACCATCGCCATCGAGGAAAGCATCTTCCTCGCCTCCTCCGACGGCAGGCGCCGCACGGAGCAACTCGTCGTCGCCTTCGACGCGATCGCGACGCCGCGCGTCACTTGGCGCCTCTCGCGGATCAGCGCCGCCAATCCCCGCGCCGGCAAGACGGTCGCTGCCGCGATCGCCGAGCGCGAGGCCGGGGCACCCAAACCCGGCGCGTGACGGTTCTGCGACGACGGCTTTTGCCTTTTGCAGCGCAGCATGATAGCCCGCGCGCGTCTGCCGAAACTGCCTTCCCGCAATTCAAAGCCGGACTGATCCCGATGCCGAATGAGCTTCGCCGCGTCGAACGCGCGCTCCTTTCCGTTTCCGACAAGACGGGGCTGATCGACTTCGCGCGCGCCCTCCACAAGCTCGGCATCGCGCTGGTCTCGACCGGCGGCACCGCAAAGGCTATCGCCGACGCCGGCCTGCCGGTCTCGGACGTCTCCGATCTCACCGGTTTCCCCGAGATGATGGACGGTCGGGTCAAGACCCTGCATCCGAAGGTGCATGGCGGCCTGCTCGCCATCCGCTCGCATCCCGAGCACCAGGCATCGATGCTCGGCCACGGCATCCAGCCGATCGACCTGCTCGTCGTCAATCTCTACCCGTTCGAGGCGACCGTCGCGGCGGGCAAGGCCTATGACGACTGCATCGAGAACATCGATATCGGCGGCCCCGCCATGATCCGCGCCGCCGCCAAGAACCATCACGACGTCGCTGTCGTCGTCGAGCCGGCCGATTACCCCTCAGTCCTCGCCGATCTCGAGGCCCAGAAGGGCGCGACGACGCTGACGCTGCGCCGCAAGCTCGCCCAGAAGGCCTATGCCCGCACCGCAGCCTATGACGCGGCGATCTCGAACTGGTTTGCTGGCGAGCTCGGCGATACCGCCCCGCATTTCCGTGCTCTGGGCGGCGCGCTGGCCGAAACGATGCGCTATGGCGAGAACCCGCATCAATGGGCCGCCTTCTACCGCACGCCGGAGAACCGCCCAGGGGTCTCGACCGCACGCCAGGTCCAGGGCAAGCAGCTCTCATACAACAACATAAACGACACCGACGCCGCCTTCGAATGCGTCGCCGAGTTCGGTCCCGAAACCTCGGCCGCATGCGTCATCGTCAAGCACGCCAACCCTTGCGGCGTCGCCGCCGGGGGGTCGCTGCTCGAAGCTTATGAGCGCGCTCTCGCCTGCGACCCGGTCTCGGCCTTCGGCGGCATCGTCGCCCTGAACCGCAAGCTCGACGCGGCCGCCGCGAAGAAGATCGTCGAGGTTTTCACCGAGGTCATCATCGCGCCCGATGCCGACGAGGAGGCGATCGCGCTGATCGCCGCCAAGAAGAACCTGCGCCTGCTGCTCACCGGCGGCCTGCCCGATGTCCGCTCGCCCGGCCTGTCGCTGCGCACCGTCTCCGGCGGCTTTCTCGCCCAGTCGCGCGACAACGCCGTCGTCGACGACATGGAGCTGAAGGTCGTGACGAAACGCCGGCCGAGCGAGCGCGAGCTTGCCGATCTGCGCTTCGCCTTCCGCGTCGCCAAGCATGTCAAGTCGAACGCCATCGTCTATGCCAAGGACCTCGCCACCGTCGGCATCGGCGCCGGCCAGATGAGCCGCGTCGATTCCTCGCGCATCGCCGCCTGGAAGGCCGCCGAGGCCGCGAAGGCTGCAGGTGTCGCCGAAAGCCTCGCCAAGGGCTCCGTCGTCGCGTCCGACGCCTTCTTCCCGTTTGCCGACGGCCTGCTCGCCGCAGCCGAGGCCGGCGCCACCGCGGTGATCCAGCCCGGCGGCTCGATGCGTGACGACGAGGTGATCAAGGCCGCCGACGAGGCCGGCCTCGCCATGGTCTTCACCGGACACCGCCACTTCCGCCATTGACGGCGGCACGGGCCGCGGGACACCCTTGCTGACGGGCCGCGCGCGAAAGCGCCCGGCGGGGACAGGGGTTCGCATGGCCAAAGTTCGAAAACCCGGCACGCTCCTCAGGGAGCGCGTCGAACACCAGCACGCGAGAGTCTCCTACGTCGAGCTGTTCTTCGACCTGGTCTTTGTCTTCGCGATCACACAGATATCGCACACCCTGCTCGAGCATTTCAGCCCGCTCGGCGTGGCCCAGGCCGCCTTCCTGCTCGGCGCCGTCTGGTGGATCTGGATCTATACTAGCTGGGTGACGAACTGGCTCGATCCCGAGCGGCCTCCGGTCCGCATCCTGCTCTTCGTCCTGATGTTCCTTGGTCTCGTGATGTCCTGCGCCTTGCCGGAGGCCTTCGGCTCGGCCGGTCTCGGCTTCGCCGGCGCCTATGTCGCGGCACAGCTCGTCCGCTCGATCTTCACGATGGTGAGCCTCAAGGGCGCCTCGCCCGCCAATCACCGTAACTTCCAGCGCATCACGATCTGGCTCGCTTGCTCGGGCGTGTTCTGGATCGCCGGCGGATTGTGCGAAGGCGCCCTGCGCTTCGGGCTCTGGCTGATCGCGCTCGGCATCGAGTATGTCGGCCCGGCCGTCGGGTTTCGGGTTCTGCGCCTCGGCCACTCGCTCACGAGCGACTGGAATGTCGAAGGCGCGCATCTCGCCGAGCGCTGCGCCCTCTTCGTCATCATCGCGCTGGGTGAGTCCGTTCTCATGACAGGAGCGACTGCCGCCAAGCTACCGGTCACGGCCGCCAATCTCGCGGCTTTCCTGAACGCATTCCTCAGCTCGATCGCGATGTGGTGGATCTACTTCCATATCGGCGCCGAGCGGGCGAGCCACCATATCGCCCGGTCCGACGATCCCGGCCGGATCGCGCGGATCGCCTATACCTATCTCCATGTCCTGCTGATCGCCGGCATCATCCTCGTCGCGGTCGGCGACGAGCTGGTGATCGCCCATCCCGGCGGCCATACCGATGCGAAGACGGCAATCGCCGTCCTGGCCGGCCCGGCTTTCTACCTGCTCGGCAATCTGCTGTTCAAACGCATCACCGCCGGCTCGTATCCGCTCTCCCACTTGGTCGGGCTCGGCCTGCTTGCGGTGCTCACGCCCGCCTGGACGGTGCTGCCGCCGCTTGGTTTCAGCCTGGCGGCAACCGCGATCCTGATCCTGGTCGCCGCCTGGGAGGCGGTCTCGCTACGGGCCAAGGAGGCCTGACCCATGCATACCATCAAGGTCATCGGCATCGGCTTCGCCCTGCTCGGCATCCTGCTCGTCCTGGCGCCGCGCCTCTCGATTTCCGCCGGGAGGCCGATCCCCTTCGCGGTGAAGCTCTTTCTGCCGCTCTGGTTCGCCGGTGCGCTGATCAATCTCGGGATCGGCGTCGTCAGGGCCGGCTATACCGTGATGGAGGAGGCGCCGATCTTCCTCCTCGTCTTCGGCGTGCCGGCGATCGCCAGCCTGCTGATCCTGTGGCTGACCTCGCGAATTGCCCGATGAGCCTCGAATCCGTCCGCGCCTTCTTCGCCGGGCACGCCCCCGACATCGCCGTCATCGTGACGCCCGAGAGCAGCGCCACGGTGCCGCTCGCCGCGGTAGCCCACGGCGTCGAGCCCGGCCAGATCGCCAAGACCCTGTCGCTGCGCATCGGGGACGAGGTGGTGCTGGTGGTCACGCGCGGCGATGCGAGGCTCGACAACCGGAAGGCCAAGGCGGCGCTCGGCGGCAAGCCGCGCATGCTCGGCCAGGAAGAGGTCGAGGCCCTGACCGGCCATCCGGTCGGCGGCGTCTGCCCTTTCGGGCTGGCCACCCCGCTCAAGGTCTATTGCGACATCTCGCTGAAGGCCTTCGACATCGTCGTGCCGGCGGCGGGCTCGACCCATAGCGCGCTGCGTATCCCACCGCAGCGCATGGCCGCGCTGACACGGGCCGAATGGGTCGATACCTGCCAGGAAGCGGCGCCGGAAGGCGCAGCGGCGGAGTGAGGCTCAGCCCTGGGTCCGCGCGATCAAGTCCATCGCTGCGGCAGGATTGCGCAGTTTGTCGCCGCTGATGACATAGAGGAAGACGTCGCGCGGCTCGACCTTGGCGGCTTGACCGACCGGTTCAAGACCTTCCGGAACGCCGCCCTCGGCCCAGGCCTGCGCAGCCCTAACCCAGCGATCGAGACCAGCCTCGGAATAACCCTTCGGCTCGGCCTCCTTGGTGCCCATGATCCGCGCATAGACGAACGGCGCCGTCACGTCGGCGATCTGGGTATAGTCAGCGTCGCCGGAGGTGATCGCCGCGACGCCGTATTCGCGCAGCAGCGCGACAAAATCCGGCGACCGGAAGCTGTCATGCCGGACTTCGACGGCATGACGCAGCTGGACCCCGTCGATCTCCCCTGGCAGCAGCTTGAGGAAGGCCTCGAAATCGGCGGGATCAAACTGCTTCGTCGGCATGAACTGCCAGTTGATCGGCCCGAGCTTGTGCTTGAGCTCGACCAGGCCGCTGGTCAGGAATTTCTCGACCGAAGGCCCGGCCTCAGCCAGCACCCGCCGGTTGGTGCAGAATCGCGAGCCCTTGAGCGCGAAGACGAAATCATCGGGCGTTTCCTCGCGCCATCTGGCGAAGCTTTCCGGCTTCTGCGAACCATAATAGGTGCCGTTGATCTCGATCGAGGTCAGCTTGCTCGCGGCATATTCCAGCTCGCGCTTCTGCGGCAGCCCGTCCGGATAGAAAACCCCGCGCCAAGGCTCGAACACCCAGCCGCCGATGCCGATATGGATCTTGCCTGCTGAGGTCATCGTTAGGCTCCTTCATCACTCGCCCCGTGATCGTATGCGCGCGCATGAAAACCACGGCCCGGCCATTGCTTAACCTAGGCAGCATGCGCCGACGAACCCTGTCAGGAGCATGGACTGTCGGCAATACGTCTCGCGCCACAAGGTTCGCCGCGGCTGTGGTGGCACCCGTCTGCCGAGCAGACAGATTTCAACACAACGACCGGTACGTTGCGGTGGCGCATACGCAACGGCTTGCTTTCCCTGAGGCAGGGGAGCGAGATGGCAAGGGAAAAACTAGGGCCTAGGGACGCCCAAATCGGCATTTATCTCCGTGAATTGCGCATCGGAGCTGGCTTTTCTGAAAAGCGGGTGGCTCAAGAGTTGGACATCAAGCAACAACTTGTCAGCAGGCAAGAGCACGGGCTCTCCCGCCTTTCCGTTGGTCAGTTGCTGCGTCTAGCTACGCTCTACGGTAAATCGCTCGCGCAGTTGATAGTTGAATTGGCGCTAGACTCGTCGGCCCCACGGTGGGCCAACGAACCGGCAGCGCCTCCTTATGAGGTAGATCCTGTTCCGGACCAAAATCGCACCAGCAACGATTTCGCGCGAGAACCGTTTCTGCTCAATTTTGCTCAATTGCGTGATCCGGCGGAGAGACAGGCTGTGCTCGATCTGTTCAATCGCTTTGCACAGCGGCAAAACGTCTGAAAGGCGGCTATCTTTATGAGTTATCTGCGCTGAGCAGCCTTTGGCTTTGAGATCGCATGGAGCTTTGGAAACCCAAAACTCGCCGCTGTCGCCACGGGTAGTGAAGGCGTTAGTCGGCGGCCTCGACGGAATCGCTAGGCCTGCCGCAATCGGGCGGCATCCGCCAGATAGCCGTGGATCTGCGCAACGACTGCTGCGCCCTCTCCGACTGCAGCGGCAACGCGTTTGGTCGATCCGGCCCTGATATCGCCGATAGCAAAGACGCCGGCCCTGTCGGTTTCCAATGTGCGCGGCATGTCGCCCGAAGCTGCGGCAAATTCCTGCAACGCCCCGCCGGTCTTCACGAAGCCGGCCTGGTCGACGCCGACGCAGTTCTGCAGCCAATCCGTGTTCGGCTCGGCTCCGATGAACAGGAAGAGGTGTCGCAGGGCGCGGTGGTGCGTGACTCCGTTTGCAGGGTTTCCGAATGTCGCGCCTGTAAGCCCGGTCTCCTTGGTGCCATCAAGCGACAGAACCTCGGAATCGGGATGAATTTCGACGTTCGGCAACGCCGCAATCCGTTCGATCAAGTACCGCGACATCGTCGCTTCGAGATCGCGACGGCGTATGATCAGGTGCAGCCGCTTCACCTTGGGCGCCAGGAACACCACGGCCTGTCCGGCCGAGTTTCCGCCGCCGACCAGCGCGACCTCTTCACCCTCGCAAAGGCGCGCTTCGACGGGCGAGGCCCAGTAGGAAATCCCATTTCCCTCGAACTCGGCGAGGTTGTCGATGATCGGCCTGCGATACCGCGCGCCTGCCGCGATGACGACCGTCCTTGCCTGGATGCTCGACCCATCCGTGAGCGCAAGCCGTTTGATCTCGCGGTCACGGCAATCGAGCTGGGTTGCAGCCAAGGGAATCGCAATTTCCGCACCGAATTTCTGGGCTTGGTTGTAAGCACGCCCGGCGAGTGCCTGTCCGGAGATGCCGGTGGGAAAGCCAAGATAATTCTCGATCCGTGCCGAGGCTCCCGCCTGGCCACCGAAGGCACGCTGGTCCAGAACCAGCACGCTGAGCCCCTCGGAGGCGGCATAAACGGCCGTGGCCAAGCCGGCCGGGCCAGCACCCACGACAACGGTATCGTAGATTTTAGATCGGTCGAGCTCGGGCATCATGCCCAGGCAGACGCCTGCTTCAGCATTGCTCGGCCGCTTCAGAACGGTACCGACGGGGCAGATCATCAGGGGCAGGTCGGCTATCCGAAGTCCCAGCCGCTCGACGATGGCGCGCCCTTCGCCGGCGCCGGCAGCATCGATCGTGGTATGAGGGTAGCCATTGCGAGACAGGAAACCCTGCAGGCGCACGAGCTCGCTTTCTCCGATCTGCCCGACCAGGACGGACCCCGCCGAGCCCCCTTCGATGAGGCCAACACGACGCAGGATGAGGGCGCGCATGACGGTTTCGCCGAGCTCGGCCGAACCGATGATGAGCGCCCGCAGATGGGCGGCATCCAGAGGAACCGCCAAACACCCCTCCGGCCCCGCCTTGCCGGCAGCGAGCGAGCCACGGCCAGCAAGTTGGCTGACCTCCCCCGTGAATTGTCCGCTGCCGTGAACCGTGATGGGGTTCTCGCGCCCAAGGCCGTCACGGCGCACGACTTCGATTGCGCCGTCCAGTATCACCCAAACCGGCGCATGGTGATCGCCAACGTCGAATACCGGTTCGTCTGGCCGGAACCGCCGCTCATGGCAGCTGGCAAATCTCATGACGGTGGCGATCTGCTCGGCGCCGAGCACCGGGAACATCTGGGCACCGCGCGTCTCGATGAGGCTCATTTCAGTTCTCCTGTCGGGCGTGAGCGGAGAGTGCCGACCGTCGTCGACATCGGGCAGGCCGGCATCATCGAGCAAGACTGCTCAGGTTGGGACGGCGCCCGACACCATGAAACGCGCCCGGTGCGGAAGCGTCATCGCGGCGTCGCGCGGCAAACCGAGATTCGTCGCGAGCACGTCGACCGGGTTGGCGGCGAGCCAGGCCGAAAGGTCGTTGGCCTCGTAGTGGCCGTTATTGAAGCCGACCAGGACGCGCAGCACAGTCGATCCGGTGTTGCGGATGTAGTGGCCCGCACCCATCGGGGCATAGCCGACATCGCCGGCTTCGAAGGTTTCGGTCACGACCTCTCCCTCTGCCAGAAAGACCGCCATTTCGGCGCTCCCCTCCAGATAATACTGCCATTCGTCCGCGTTCGGGTGCCAATGCAGTTCTCGCATCGCGCCCGGCTCGATCTCCAGCAAAGAGCCGGCCATGCTCTTCGAGATCGGAAACTCGTCGACGGTGACGGTGCGCTGCGTCCCGCCGCCCGGCACGCGCCGCGGCTGCTGGGCGAGCAGCGGGTAGCGATGCGGCGTCGTCAAGGCAGGCGTCGCGCGCGGCTCGGCGTCGGGAGAAAGGTCGTCCGGCACCGGGCCCTGGGCGAAATAGGCCTCGCCCGATGGAAGCTGCGCGATCTGTTCGCGGCTCAGACCAAGGTTCTGCGCGAGCACCTCCGGCGAGGTACAGGAAAGCCAGTCGGTGACGCTGAAGGTATGGTCCTCGGAAAAGTCGCCATTGTCGAAGATCAGGATGAAATGGCATTCGCCGGGGCCGAGGCCCTGGATGGAATGGCCCCAGCCGCGCGGAAAATACCAGACGTCGCCAGGGCCGAACGTGTCTGTCGCCGACGAGCCGTCCGGGTGCAAGACGGTGGTGCGGCATTGGCCGGAAACGACATAGGCCCATTCGGCGGCATTGGCATGCCAGTGCAGTTCGCGCATCGAGCCCGGCGCAAGCCGCATCGAGACGCCCGCGATGCCGACGCTGGCGGGGAACTGCTTCACGGAGGCGCCGCGCGTGATGCCGCCGGAGCCGGTGCGGGGCGTGGCCTGTTCGAGCCGATAGCGGAAAGAGATCGCGTTCTCGGGCATGGTCTGCTCCATCGGTCGGGGTGAAGAGGTCTAGCGGTACGTGCCGGCGCGCGGGCGGATCGCCTCGCGAGCGGCCTGCCTGAGCGCGGCGACCAGACTGTCGACGTCGCGCTCGCCGTCATATCGAAACCCGTTGATGAACAGGCTCGGCGTGCCGTTCACGCCGCTGCGGATTCCGCCCGCGAAATCGTCCTTGATCTTGCGGTCGAAGCGGCCATCGAGGCCTTCCGCGACGACGACGGTATCGAGACCGAGGCGCAGGCCGTAGGCGTAGAGATCGGCGTCGCGCAGCGCCGCCTGGTTCTCGTAGAGCATGTCATGGGCCTGCCAGAACTTGCCCAGCCCGGCGGCGGTCTCCGCGAATTCCGCGGCGCGAACCGCATGGGGATGCATTTCGGCGAGCGGAAAGTTGCGGAAGACGAAGCGCAGCTGATCGCCCATGGCGCGCTGCACCGCCTTGAGGATGGGATAGGCCTCGCCGCAATAGGGGCATTCATAGTCGCCGTATTCGACGAGGGTCACAGTGGCCTGAGCCTGACCTTGGACATGGTCCTGGCTGCCGACGGGGATCGCGAGGCGGGTCATGACGGAGTTCCTTCGGGCGGCGCGGCGGCGCCGAGATTGTCGAGCACTGCAAGGATGCCGTCGGCGCCCGGGTTGATGCCGAGCGGCGAGACGAAGCTCCAGCGGATGATGCCGGCCGCGTCGATGACGAAGAGGGCGCGCTCGGCGATGCCCTCCTTGTCGCGGTAGACGCCGAAGCTGCGTGCGACGGCGCCCTTGGGCTCGAAATCGGCGAGCAGCGGGAAATGCAGCTTGCGGTCCCCGGCGAAGGCCGCGTGACACCACACGCCGTCGACCGAGATGCCGACGAGTTGCGCCCCGGCTTTTTGAAACTCGGGCAGTATCTCGTTGTAGAGCGCCATCTGATCCCCGCAGACCGGGCTCCAGTCTGCGGGATAGAAGGCGATGATCACCGGCTTGCCGCTGAGATCGGCGAGCGAGACCATCTGGTCGGGCGTTGCCGGAAGGCTGAAAGCGGGGGCTGGCGTGCCCGCCGGCAGGGCCGACGTCGCATGGGTTCCGGACATGATCGTCTCCTCTGATCGGACGTGCCTGAGCGTGCTCAGCGCGGTTGCCGCGTCGTCTCGTAGAGGAACCAGCTCCGGCGCTCGGCATCGTCGATCCAGACCTCGATGAGGCTGGTCGAGGCGACGTCGTTATGCTCCTCGCAGACGGCGTGGGCGGCGCGCAGGAAACCGGTCAGGCGGCGGTTGTCGTCGGCGAGCTCGGCCAGCATGTCCTGTGGCGTGACATAGTCTGCGTCGTTGTCGGGCAGCCTCTGGAGCCGGCCGATATGGCCGATCGAGCGCAAAGTCGTGCCGCCGACCTTGCGGACACGCTCGGCCAGCGCATCGGTGGTCGCGAAGATCTGCTCGCCCTGCTCGTCGAGCATCAGGTGATAGTCGCGGAAATGCGGGCCGGACATGTGCCAGTGAAAGTTCTTGGTCTTGAGATAGAGCGCGAACATGTCGGCGAGGACGCCGGTCAAGGCTGCGCCGATGTCGGTCGTGGCGTTGGCGCCGAGATCGGTCGGGGTGCGCAAGGCAGCGTCGCGCTTGGCATGGATGGACAGGTCGTTCATGGCGGCTCTCCGGGGTTGGGTTCGAGGAGCCTCGCTCCCCGATGTCCTGACCCTAGGTCTCAGCCGCCAACAGCTGAATCGCACGAAGGCATATCGGGCTCATACCTAGGTTTGTGATGGACGCCGAAAGCCCCGCCCGGCCTGACCCAAACCCTTGTATGATTTCATCGCCGATCGCATTGGCCGAGGTGACGCTGCGGATCGCATTCCGCGTTCGTCGAAAGGGACGAGGCCGATGAGCCGTGCTAACCGAATGTCAGCCGTTGCGACTGGATCGAGCTACTCTTCATGTCATCCCGTCTTTCCGCCGATCGGACCAGCGCCTCTCCATCAGCCGCGTCGAACCCCCGTCTCGCCCCAGCCACGTTCGTGACGCCGGCGATGACCTCGGTGTCGTTTCGCGCCGCGGCGGTCCTGCTGGCGCTTTGCATCTTCCTGTTCGACACGCTCTCGCCCCTGGAGGGCGCAGTGGCGGTGCTCTACGTCCTGGTGGTGCTCCTGGCGGCAGGCACCGGACGGCGGGGCGACATTCTCGTGGCCTCGGGGGCCAGCCTGTCGCTGACGATCGTCGCCTATATCGATACGCATGGCTTGAGCCTGAGCAGCGCGCCGACCTTGCGGGCCCTGGTCAGCGTTGCCGCCACGATGATCGCGACTTTGCTTTCCCTGAAGAACCAGGCTGCCACAGCGACGCTTACGGCCCAGGCCACGCTGCTCGACCTGTCGCATGACATGATCTTCGTGCGCGACCCCTTCGGACAGATCACCTTCTGGAATCGCGCCGCCGAAGAGACCTATGGCTGGTCCGCAGCCGAGGCGGCCGGCCGCGTCGCCGATGACCTGCTGGAGACCCGGTACGCCTCGCCACGCAGCGAGGTGGATCGCGTGCTGCACGAAACCGGGCGCTGGGACGGCACGCTGGAACACCGCACGAAAACCGGCGCGCGGATCACGGTGGAAAGTCGCTGGGCCTTGCAGCACGATGCCCAGGGACGCGTCGCCGGCATCCTCGAGACGAACACGGACATCACCGAACGCAAGGCTGCCCACACCGCGTTGGTTCAGAGCGAAAGACGCTACCGGCGCATGTTCGACGCGACCCGGGTCGGCGTCGTCCAGGAGGATTGGGGCGCGGCGCGGGCGGAACTCGCCGCGCTCGGACTGGCAGACAGCGAGGCGCTCTCGAACCATCTGGCTGCACATCCCGAGCTGATCGCGCGCCTGCGCCGGTTGACGAAGATCGTCGACGTCAATCCTGCCTTTCTCGCCATGATCGGATCCGGAAGCGCCTCGCATTTCCACCAGACGGTCGATGACGTGCTGAGCGAGACCGATCCCACCTTCGGCCCGGCATTAGCGGCTTTCGTGCGGGGCGACAGCTTCCATGAAGGCGAGACGGAAATCGTCAAGACCGATGGCAGTCGCGTGCCGGTCATCTTCGCCATCACGTTCCCGACGGTCGATGACGGCGACGGCAACGTGCTGGTCTTCGTCGTCGACATCACCGAACGCAGGCAGGCGGAGGACGCGGTGCTGCACGCACAGGCGGAACTCGCCCATGCCGCCCGCGTGGCGACATTGGGAGAGCTCACCGCGTCGATCGCCCATGAGGTCAACCAGCCATTGATGGCGGTCGTCACCAACGGCGAGGCAGCACTGCGCTGGCTGCGCCGCGACAAGCCTGACCTGCAGGAGGTCGACAGCGCCATCGGGCGTGTCGTGTCCGAAGGGCGGCGCGCCAGCGAGATCGTCAAGCGGATCCGGGCCTTCCTGACCAAGACACCGACCCTGTCGACCGCGCTCGACGTCGCCGCGCTGATCGAGGATGCGGCACATCTCGTGCAGCGGGAACTCGCGCGGGCCGAGGTCGAGATGCGCTTCGAGGTCGCGACGGACCTGCCGCTGGTCGTCGGCGACCGGATCCAGCTCCAGCAGGTCCTGGTCAACCTGATGGTCAATGCCGGGCAGGCCATGTCGGAGCAAGATGGCCGGCGCCTGCTGACGATCACTGCGGGTCAGGTGTCCGGCCAAATATCCGAGGCTTGCGTCGAGATCGCGCTCCGCGACACCGGTCCCGGCATCTCGCCCGAGAATGTCGAGCGCCTGTTCGATCCCTTCTTCACGACCAAGCCGGAGGGAATGGGCATGGGTCTTGCGATCTGCCGCACGACCGCAGAAGCTCATGGCGGAAAGCTTTCGGTCGAGAGCTCTCCGGGCGGCGGAGCGACATTCCGCCTGACCCTTCCCATTCCCCGCCATGGTACCGCGGCATGATCAGGCAGACCTCCGTCAAGCCAGTCCCGGCCTCTCCGGGCCCGCCACTCGTCTTGATCTTGGACGACGATCCGGCAGTGCGTGAATCCCTCGACAGCCTGATCCGGTCGGTGGGGCTGGCGACGCGGCTCTTCGGCGCGCCGGCGGAGCTGCTGCAGGGCACCTTGCCCGACGTGCCGGGCTGCATGATCCTCGACGTGCGCCTGCCCGGCATCAGCGGCCTCGACTTCCAGGACCAGCTGGCCCGGCAGGGGATCGCGCTGCCGATCGTGTTCATGACCGGCCATGGCGACATACCGATGACCGTGCGGGCGATGAAGGCAGGTGCGGTCGATTTCCTGTCAAAGCCTTTCCGCGATCAGGAAATGCTCGATGCGGTGACGTCCGCGATCGAGCGCGACCGGCAGCGGCGCAGCGCGACTGCGGCGCTGGACGAGCAGCGTGCGGCCTATGCGACGCTGACTGCGAGGGAGCGCGAGGTGATGACGCATGTCGTCGCCGGGCTGATGAACAAGCAGGTCGCCGGCGTCCTCGGGCTCAGCGAGATCACGGTGAAAATTCATCGCGGCAACGTCATGCGAAAGATGGGTGTGCGCACGCTGGCTGACCTCGTCCGCGCGGCCGAGGCCCTGGGGGGCAAACCTGCGTATGATGGCCGCGCCCTGCGCGATCCTTCATAACCAAGCCAGGCCGCGCACCGGAGTCCCCCTTTTGTGCGACCATCGGCACCAAGAAGCGTGGACATGCATCACATACCGACAGTCGCGATCGTCGATGACGACGACGGCGTTCGCAATTCGCTGGCCAGCCTGATCCGCTCGCTGGGCTACGAGGCCCGCAGCTACGGCTCGGCGCAGGAATTCCTCGCAGATTGCGAGACGGGCGCTCCCGACTGCATGATCTCCGATATCCAGATGCCCGAGATGACCGGAGACCAGCTCCAGGCCGAACTGATAGCGACCGGACGGAGCTTTCCGATGATCTTCATGACGGCCTTTCCGACAACTGCCACGCGCGAGCGGGTCATGGCCGCGGGCGCTTGCGCTTTCCTCGACAAGCCCGCCGAACCCGACATAATCGCGCATCACCTGGCCGCGGTGCTGGCGCATCGCCGGCTGAGCAGCGCAACCCCACACCTTCGTATGAGGCGCTGATCCAAGCGTAGGATTTCAGCCCCGGCTGCCCCCGCCTAACCTGCCTTTGTCAGCTACCCAATGCGGAGACAAGGCCATGTCCGACGCTCGTTTCATCCTCACCCGGCGAGCTGCGATGGCCGGCATGGCAGCCGCTTCTGCAGCGAGCCTGATCCCTGAGGCAGCACCCGCACAACCTTCACCAGCCAGTATCAACCCGACAGGAGCCACGACCATGAGCAGCGGTTACGTCAAGACCAAGGACGGCGTCGAGATCTTCTACAAGGACTGGGGCCCCAAAAGCGCCCAGCCGGTCATGTTTCATCACGGCTGGCCGCTATCTTCCGACGACTGGGATACGCAGATGCTGTTCTTCCTCGCGAACGGCTACCGCGTCGTGGCCCATGACCGCCGCGGCCATGGCCGTTCGTCGCAGGTCGACACCGGCAACGACATGGATCACTACGCCGCCGACGCCTTCGCCGTCGTCGAGCATCTCGACCTCAAGAACGCCGTCCATATCGGGCACTCGACCGGTGGCGGCGAGGTCGCCCGCTATGTCGCGAAGTTCGGCCAGCCCGCGGGCCGCGTCGCCAAGGCCGTGCTGGTCAGCGCCGTGCCGCCGCTGATGCTGAAGACCGCAGCCAATCCCGGCGGTCTGCCGATCGAGGTCTTCGACGGGCTGCGCAAGGCGCTCGCCGACAACCGCGCACAGTTCTTCCTCGACCTACCGACCGGGCCATTCTACGGTTTCAACCGCGAGGGTGCGAAGATTTCGCAGGGCGTCATTCAGAACTGGTGGCGTCAGGGCATGATCGGCGGCGCCCTGGCCCATTACGAAGGCATCAAGGCCTTCTCCGAAACGGACCAGACCGAGGATCTGAAGGCGATCACCGTGCCGACCCTGGTTCTTCACGGAGAAGACGATCAGATCGTTCCCTATCAGGATGCCGGCGTGCTCTCGGTCAAACTGCTCAAGCACGGCACGCTCAAGCTCTACCCGGGCTTCCCGCACGGCATGCTGACCACCCATGCCGACGTCATCAACCCGGATCTGCTGGCCTTCGTGAAGGGCTGACGCGCAACCACGCGCGAGATCGATAGAGGGAGGGCGGAGCATCTCCGCCCTCCCTTTCGTTTGACCGCAGCCGCAGGTCGAGAACGCCGCGAGCCGATCAGAGGGAAGGCCGGAAGGAGCGCGATCTCCCCGTTGAGTTACGGGAGCCCTGAACGCTCCGCCACAGGGCCGCCATTCATTGAGACAATGCGGTGGGCCGCTCCGGCAATCATACGCAGGTGTGAGCCGGATATCCGCAAGCGCTACAGAATGCGCGAGCGCCTGCCTGTAGCTTCGAAGCCACCAGATTCGGATCGACCGCCAACCAGAGCCGGCCGGCCCGCCAGCGGAGCATAGACCATGGACAGGCCCGTCAAGCCGGAAGCAAGCCGGCCACGCATCGGCAGCACGCCAATTTATGCAATGTCGGCCGCAGCGGGCGTCGCGGTCGCCAACATTTACTACAACCAGCCCATGCTCGGGCTGATCGAGGCGGACCTGCCCGGCACCCTGTCGGGGCTCATCCCGACCGCGACGCAGCTCGGATACGCCGCAGGGCTTTTCCTGCTGGTGCCGCTCGGCGACATCGTCGAACGCAGGCGTCTCATCGTCATCCAGTTCGGGGTCCTGGCCGTGGCGCTCGTTCTCGCGGCTCTGGCACCGGGCGCGGCCCTGCTGGTGCTCGCCTCGCTTCTCGTCGGCCTGGCTGCAACGGTCGCGCAGCAGATCGTGCCGTTGGCTGCCCATCTCTCCGCGTCGGAGCGGCGCGGCGCCACGGTCGGCACGATCCTGGCGGGAATCCTGACCGGCATCCTGCTCAGCCGTACGCTGGCCGGCTTCGTCGCGACGCTTGGCGGCTGGCGCGAGATGTTCTGGCTCGGCGTGCCGATGGCGCTGGGTGCGGGCGCCCTGATGATGCTGAAGCTCCCGCAGAGCAGGCCGGATTCCCAGCTCGGCTATGGCCGCCTGCTGCATTCGATGCTGCACCTGTGGCGGGAATTCCCTGCCTTGCGGCTGGCTGCACTCACCCAGGCCCTGCTTTTTGCCGCCTTCACTGTCTTCTGGACCGTTCTCGCATTCCGCCTGCAGGCGCCGCCCTTCGGCCTCGGCGCCGATGTGGCAGGACTTTTCGGCATCGTCGGCGCGGTCGGAATCCTCGCGGCACCGCTTGCCGGCCGCGTCGCGGATTCCAAGGGGGCCGCTCCCGTGGTTGCGCTGGGCGCCATCGTGACCTTGTCGTCATGGCTGGTCTTCGGACTATGGACGTCTCTCGCTGGACTCGTCCTTGGCGTCGTGCTGCTCGATTTTGGCATGCAATCGGCGCTGGTCTCGAACCAGCACATCGTCTTTGCGCTGCGTCCGGAAGCCCGGGCCCGCCTGAACACCATCCTGATGGGCGCGATGTTCCTCGGCGGCGCCTTCGGTTCGGCGACCGGGACCTACGCCTGGCAGACGGCCGGATGGTCCGGCGTCGTGGCGCTCGGAGTCGCTCTTGGCGCCGCTGCCGCCGCGCTGCAGGCCGCGAGCCATGTCCGCGAGCGCAGGAGACGGCGTGCGCGCGCCGCATCTGCCAGCGAAACGACGCCCTAGAGCGGCCGCCACCCTCGTCCTCCGATCGGGAAGAGCGATCCTGGCATCAGCCGTGATGCGCGGTCGGCCGGCCAGCGGACCGGATCGATCGAACCGGGTGTAACGCGAGTAGGGCCGGCGGGGCATCTGCTTCTTGAGCGACGTCGACTGCCGCGATGTGCGGTGCAGCCAGAAAGATCGATCAGCCTAGTTTGCGACGACGCCATCCCTGAGAACAACGGCTGGACTCCCGCGCTCGATAGCCAGGCAGCTTGGCGGGAAGGCCTGCTCGAAAGCAAAATCGCGATCGCGCAATGTGCCCACGAAACGGTCGAGGTGGCGCATGGCGGCCAGATTGATGTCGTGCAGGACCAGGAGCGGCCAATCTAGGTTCTGGATTTGGCTAAGGGCGACATCGGGCCAACCGTCATGGTCCTTCCAGTCACCGGGCACGGCGTTCCAGAGCACGCAGGTAAAGCCGCCCTTTTGCAGATGCTCAGCCGCGCAGCCGTTCAGCGCTCCATCGAGCCGCCCCTGTCCGCCGAAGGGTCGGAAGAACTTGTCGGGATGTGCGAGCGTACCAAGCGCGGCCTGTGTGCGATCGATCTCCGAATGGACGAAATCGACGTCTCCGCGCTCGCGAAAGGGCTGCGAGTGGCTCCAGGTGTGGTTCCCGATCCAGTGACCCTCGGCATGCGCGCGCTCGCTTGCCGCGCGCGCTCCCGCCAGCTTGTCGCCGACGATGAAGAAGGTCGTCGCGATGCCGTGCCGGGCGAGGATGTCGAGAACGAAAGGTGTGACCTCGGGATGCGGCCCGTTGTCGAATGAAAGCGTTATACGTCGCATCGCGGGGTCTGGCTCCATCTGCACGATTGGCTGCTCCCGGCACCGAGCCGACTGCTCGGGGCGGTCCTCTAATCCTCGGCGCTGGTGAACACCGCCTTGCGCGCGTTCAGCAAGGACGGGACGAAGGTCAGCGTCGCGACGATCGCAACGCAGATCATCAATGCGGCGCTGATCGGTCGCTCGAAGAAGACGAGCGGGTTGCCTTCGGAGATCAACATGGCGCGCCGGAAATGCTCCTCCACCATCGGCCCCAGAACGAACCCGAGCAGGAAGGGCGCGGGATCGCAGCCGACGCGCGACAGCAGGTAGCCGCCCAGACCCGCGATCGACAGCAGGTAGATGTCCAGCGTGTTGCCGTTGGCGCTGAAGGCGCCGATGCAGGAGAATGCCAGGATGCCGGGAAAGAGCACCGAGTAGGGAACCTGCAGCAGTTTGACCCAAAGTCCGACCATAGGAAGGTTGAGCACGACCAGCATGACGTTGCCGATCCACATCGAAGCGATCAGGCCCCAGAACAACTCGGGCTGGGTGACGATCACACGGGGCCCGGGCTGGATGCCCTGAACGACCATTGCGCCAAGCATCAGCGCCATCACGGCGTTCGACGGAATGCCCAGCGTCAGCATCGGAATGAAGGAGGTCTGCGCTCCGGCGTTGTTGGCGCTTTCCGGCCCCGCCACGCCTTCGACCGCTCCCTTCCCGAATTCCTCGGGATGGCGCGAAAGGCGCTTCTCGATCGCGTAAGAGGCGAAGGACGATAGAAACGCCCCGCCTCCCGGGAGCACGCCGAGAACCGAACCGAGCACGGTGCCGCGCAAGACAGGCCCGGTGCTTCGCGCGATATCGGCTCGCGTGGGCATGAGGCGATCGATCTTGTGCAGCTTAGGCGGCGCGCCATCGTCGGTTTCGAGATTACGAAGGATTTCGGCGATGCCGAAGACCCCGACGGACACGGCGATGAAGCCGATCCCGCTGCGCAGTTCGTCGATGCCGAAGGTAAAGCGCGTCGCGGAGGTGAAGACGTCCGTCCCGACCTGGCCGAGCAGCAGTCCGAAGGTCGCCATGGCCAACCCCTTCAGGAGCGAGCCATGCGACAGGACGATGATCAGGACGATTCCAAGCAGCGTCAACGCGAAATATTCCGGTGCACCGAACCGAAGCGCCAGTTGGCTGAGAGCCGGAGAGGCGACTGCGATCACCAGCGTCGAGATCGTACCGGCGACGAAAGAGCCAACGGCCGAGATGGACAGAGCGGCTCCCGCCCGCCCCTGCCGCGCCATCTGGTATCCGTCGATCGCCGTGACCGCGGATGAGGGCTCTCCGGGGATGTTCACCAGGATGGCCGTGGTCGATCCGCCATACTGGGCGCCGTAATAGATGCCGGCCAGCATGATGAGCGCGGTCAGGGGGGAGAGCCCGAGTGTGATCGGCAGCAGCATGGCGATGGTCGCGCTGGGGCCGACGCCGGGCAGAACACCGACCAGCGTTCCCAGCAGCACGCCCAGCAGGCAAAACAACAACGCGGTCGGCGTCGCCGCCTGTGCAAAGCCAAGAAGGATTCCGTTCAGCATATCCACGGCAACACTCGTCCTTCAATTGAAGACGTCGAGATTGAAAAGCTCGACCGGCACGCGCAGCCCGTAATAGAAGACGGCGACGCAGAAGACGGTCATGCCCGCGACGATCGTCACGCCGCGCCGCAGTCCGATGACCCGGCTCGCCGCCAGCGCGGCGCCGGTGCTGATCACGAGTGCCGGCACCAGCCCGAGGTCGCGCAGCGCCAGCCCGAAAGCCACCGGCGCCGCCGTGATGAAGCAGACGGCCCGCAGATTGATCGCCGGGCGCTCCTCAGGCTCGGTCGTGGGCCGGCGCGCCTTGAGGAGGATCGCCGCGCCCAGCAGCCCGAGGAGGATGCACAGCGCGAGGGGAAAGAAGCCGGGGCCCATCTCGGCCGTCGTGCCCACCGGCAGGAACAGCAATGTGTTGGCTGCGAAGAACAGCCCAATGCCAAGGAAGGCCAAGCCGGCGGCAAGGTCGTCTCGATTCCAGGTCATGGGCAAACCTCCGGTTTCCGTCCCGTCTCGGCCCTGCGAAAGCCATGAGGGCTTCAGTCTTGTACCGCCGCGTGGCGGGCTTTCCCGTAGAGTTCGTCCAGCACTTCATCGGTGTGCTGGCCGAGCGCGGGAGGATCGCGGCGGACCATCGGCGCCGCGACATCCTTCCACGGCATGCCGGGAATGACGACCTTGGTGCCCGAATCCGGGGGATACTCGATCTCCATCAGCGAGCCGCGCTGCTGGACATGCGGATGCGCAACGACTTCGGGAAGCGTCAGGATGGGCTCCGACGCGATGCCGCGCGCATCGAGCTCGGCCAGCCAGTAGCTCGCGGGCTTCGTCTTGAAGACGCGGTAGATCTCCTTGAGCATCTCGACCCGGTTGATGTTGCGCTCGACCTGGGTCCGGCAGATCGCCCAATCCCCAAGATGGGTGAATTCGGGGATCGAGATGAAGGCTTTCCAGGCCTTCTCGTTCGTCACGGCAACTACGAATTCGCGGTCCGAGGCCTCGAAGCTTTCATACGGCGCCATCAGTGGATGGGCGTTGCCGACCCGGGCATAGGGCTTTCCGGTCGCCGTATAGGTGACGATCTGCTGGTTCAGCACCATCATCATGCCGTCGAGCATGGCGATGTCGATATAGCGCCCCTTGCCGGTCTCACGACGCTCCATCAGCGAAGCCATGATCGAAACGACCGCTGAAAAGCCGCCGACGATGTCGGCGATGGGGCCGCCGGCCTTGTAGCCCTTGCCGTCGGGAGCGCCGGTCTGGGACATCAGGCCGCTGATCGCCTGAACCATCAGATCGATACCCGGACGGTGCGACATCGGCCCGGTCTGGCCGTAAGCACTGATCGAGCAATAGATCAGGTCAGGCTTGACCTTGGTGACGGCGTCGTAGTCCAGCTTGAACCGCTTCATCGTGCCGGGGCGGAAATTCTCGACCAGTATGTCGGCGCCGGCGATGAGGTCGAGGCAGACCTTCTGGCCTTCGGCTGTGTGCAGGTCGACTTCGACCGAGCGCTTGTTGCGGTTGGACGACATGTAGGTGGCGAAGGGAGGGCCCCAGTAACGCGACTCGTCGCCGGTGCCGGGCATTTCCAGCTTGATGACGTCGGCGCCAAGGTCGGCCATCAGCATCGTCGAGAACGGGCCGGCAAGCGCGCGCGAGACATCGACGACGCGAATGCCAGACAGAGCTCCCTTCGGTAACATGGTCGCGCCCGCCTGGGCGGTGAAGGCGTTCATGGTTCAGGTCTCCTCATAGGATGACAGGCCGGGCGGCAGATCGAACCTCAGCCCGCCACGATCCTGTTCTTGATGCTTCCGATCCCGGTGATGCCGGCCTCGATTTCGTCGCCGGCCTTGAGCCAGACCTGCGGCTCGAGACCGAGGCCGACGCCCGATGGCGTGCCGGTGGCGACGATGTCGCCGGCTTCGACGGTCATCCCCGCAGACAGGCTCTCGAGGATGCGGGCGCAGTCGAAGACCATGTCCGCGATGACGGAGTTCTGCCGCTCCTCGCCGTTGACGGTCAGCCAAAGGCGATGTTCGGCGCCGAGGTCGAACTCGTCGCTGGTGACGATCCAGGGGCCGATCGGACAGGAGGTGTCGAGCGCCTTCCCCTTGAACCACTGGCCATGGTCTCGCTGCAGATCGCGGGCGGTGACGTCGTTGAGCACGGTGAAACCGAAGATGTGATCCAGTGCATCGGCTGCCGCGATGTCGCGCGCGGTACGCCCGACGATGAAGGCGAGCTCGACTTCGTAATCGAGCTTCGACGTCACCGGCGACAGGCGGATGTCGGCTCCCGGGCCGATCACCGCGGTCGGCGGTTTGGTGAAGAATTCGGGCACCGTCGGATAGGAGGCCTCGACGCCGCGAGCGCGCGCTCCCTCCTCAATGTGCTTGCGATAGTTTCGACCGACGCAGAAGACGTTCTTGACGGGTCGTGGGATTGGGGCGAGCAGCGTCGCCTCATGCAGCGGCCGCCAGAGATTGGGGTCGGCCGTCTCCACATGCAGGCGTACCGCCTCCATCGTGCCGCTGCCGGTTATGATATTGAGTACGGATTCAGGCGGTCCGGATGGGCCATTCCATCCTGATGCGACGGGGATGATCCTGTCGTCGCGGACGATCGCGGGCCTGGGACCGGCTGCGGTTGCGATGCTGGCAATCTTCATCTGGTGTCACGCTGGCTCGAACATCGGCAGGGTGATCTCCTCGGAGACCGGCTCGTAGCAAAGGCGAACGGGGTCGCCGATGCCGATCCGCTCGGGGGCGTTCGTGACGATGTTCGAGACCATCATCGCGCCCTCCTCCAGCTCGACGAGGGCCACGACCAGCGGCCCCTCGATCGCGAAGCTGGACTTCGCCGCGACCGTGAAGGTGTGAATGGTCCCCTTGCCGCTGACGGGCTTCCAACTCAGCTTCCGCGAGGCGCATTCGGGGCAGATGTAAACCGGGTAGAAGGCGTAGACTCCGCAGGCATCGCAGCACTGGATTTCCATGTGCTGTGCCTTGCAGGAATCCCAGAAGGGCTGCGAAATCTTGGACGGCGTCGGAAGGGGGCGAGACATTGCGTCGTTCCTTAGTCGCGGCCGAGAATGGCGATGGAGTGGTTCGAGGCGACGGCGCTGACATTGGTCGCCAGAGCGAGCTTCGCGTCGGCAACCTGCCGGTCCCCACCCTCTCCGCGCATCTGGCGCGCCGCCTCGATGATGTGGTTGATGCCACCGCTTGATCCGAAGGAGAGCAGCCCGCCATGCGTGTTGACCGGCAGTTCGCCGCCGAGCTCGATGCGGCCGCCTTCGGCGAAGGAGCCTCCCTCGCCCTTGGCGCAGTATCCGAGATCCTCGAGCTGCATCAGCACGGTGATCGTGAAGGAATCATAGAGTTCGGCCACGTCGATGTCGGACGGTCTCACGCCGGCCCGGCCAAAGGCCTGTTCGGCGGCGACGGATTGCACCGTTCGCGTCAGGCCGAAGCGCGCCTTGTCCTCCGCGCGGGCGCCGGTGGCGCGAGCCAGATGCGCGAGGTGATAGTAGGACTGGGCCTGCCCGGTTCCGAGAATGCGAACAGGCTTGCTCTTCAAGTCGCGAGCCCGCTCCAGTGAAGTCACGAGGATCGCGCCCGCACCGTCGCAGATCGGGCTGCAATCGAGCAGCCGCAGCGGCGAGCTGACCAAAGGCGAGGCCAGGACATCGTCAACGGTGATCGGATCGCGCTTGAAGGCTTTGGGGTTCAGCGAGGCGTGTTTGCGGCAGGCCACCGCGATTGCTGCCAGTTGCTCCGGCGTCGTGCCGAATTCGTGCATGTGTCGCTGCGCCATCATGGCATAGACGCCGGGCACCGTGATGCCGAACGGCACCTCGAATTCGATGGGATGGGCGCCGTATTCGATGTAGGCCTTCAGCCCTGTCCCCTTCGGAACTCCAGTCAGGATGTTATCGCCGCGTAACATCAACACGGCTTTGCACTGCCCGCTCTCGACCGCCCATTTCGCGATCTGCAGCCCGTTGAGATAGGACTGGCCGCCGGTCCTCAGCGTGTCGCAGAAGGTCTTGCAGTGAAGGCCGAGATGCTCGCCGATGATCATATGGTGGCGGATGTTGTCGTTCAGGAAGGTTCCCGACGTCATCAGCCCGTCGATGTCGTGCTTGTCGATGCCGCAATCCTCGATGGCGAGCATCGCCGCTTCTACGTGGAGTTCGGTCGGGTTGGACCCGACCAGGCGGCCGACAGGCGGCTCGCCCAGTCCGGCAATGACGGCTTCAGAGCCTGGATGTGGCATCGTGCAACTCCGCGAGATGGGGCAGCAGGACAAGCAGGGTCGAGGCCGCGGCGCATTCGCGGCCCTGCTTGTCCGGATGGGGTCGAGGTCAGGTCTTGGGAATGCCGGCGGCGTTGATGATCTCGCCGTAGCGGGCACGCTCGGTATTCGTGAACGTCTGATAGTCCGCCGGGGTCTCGGTGGCGTAGACCTCGGTGCCGGTCTTCTCGAGCGCGGCGATGACGCCAGGGTCCTTCAGCGCCTTGTTGATGGCGTTAGCGACCTTGTCGACGATCTCGGGCTTGGTGCCGGAGCGGGCGTAAACGCCATACCACGACGTCATCACCACATCGTAGCCGAGCTCTTTCATGGTCGGTACGTCGGGCGTGAACTTGGATCGCTTGTCGGCGGCGATCCCCAACAGCTTCAGTTCGCCGGACTGCAGACCTGGCTGAAACTGGGCCAGCGAATAGAACATCATCGAGATTTCCCCGCGCATCAGGTCGAGCACGGATTGCGCGCCGCCCTGATAGGGGATGTGACGAAGCTTGATACCGGAGCGCTGCTTGAGCAGCTCGGCGCAAAGATGGGCCGACGTACCGATTCCGGCTGAGGCAAATGTGCGATTGCCGGTTTCCTTGGCCTTTTCGACGAATTTGTCGACTGAACCGATGCCGCTCGAAGTCGGCACGGCCATGAGCAGGGTCTGCAAACCGACTCGGGCCACGGCGGTGAAGTCCTTGGCTGGATCGTAGGGCAGCGCCTTGAACATGTTGGGATTGGAGACCTGCGTGGCGACCGTACCGAACAGCAGAGTGTAACCGTCCGCTGCCGACTTCGCCGCCCGCGCGGTTCCTGGGATGGATGCCGCTCCGCCTTCGTTCTCGATGATGATGGGCTGGCCGAGAAGCTTCTCTACCGCCGGCATCACGACACGGGCGATGCCGTCGGCTGCAGACCCTGCGGGAAGCGGCACAATCATGTGGATCGGCTTGTTCGGATAGTCGGCCTGGGCAAAGGCCGCCGAACCAAGCGCAACAGCGAGCGAGATCGAAAGTCCCATCACGCGAAACGGCATCGCATCCTCCCTTTGTCGTTATTCCGTATACCGGAACTTTTTCCGTATTTCGTAATGCTGACCCTCGATGTACGACTTGTCAACCGGCTTTCAAAGCGCGCCACGTTTGACAAGCCGCTTGCCTATTCATAAAAATGAGATATCCGGAAATTATTCCGTATTACGGAAACAGCAGGTAGTCGATGAAAAGCCTGGCGAACTCCTCGCTCGATAGCTTGCTCGCGAAGCTGGATTTCGAGTTCCTGGAGGGAAAGTCGGAGGTCGAGTTCGCCGGAATGGATCCGGTCGTGCCGAGCCGTTACCGGCCCGGGCTTGCAAGCGCGGTGGCTCTCGCAGCCCAGGCGATGGGCATAGCGTCGATCTGGCGCGCAAGGGGCGGCCGCGATCAGTCGATCAACGTCGACTTGCGTCGTGCTGCCGTGCCGGGCCTGAGGACGCTGGCCTATGTGATGCGTAATGGTGTCCCGATCCAGCTGAAGCGACCGGCTTCCGAAGACACCGTGTTTTTCGAGACCCGGGACGGGCGGCAGATCTATCTGCTTCGACACGCGTTCTATCATGAGCATTTCAGCCGCATGCTGGCGTTTCTCGATTGCTCGTCCGCGACGGCCTCGATCGCAAAGGCGGTCGGTCGTTGGGACGCCTTTGCGCTTGAAGAGGCGTTGGCCGAGGCAAAGGTGATCGGAGCCGTCGCCCGGACCCGCGAGGAATGGTTGGCAAGTCCGCAGGGACGGCACCTCGCATCGCGGGTTCCGGTCGAAATCGAGCTCATCGGCGAGAGCGCGCCCGAACCTTTCAAGCCGGCAGACAGGCCACTTTCAGGCCTTCGTGTCGTCGATATGGGACATGTTCTCGCCGGGCCGGTCGTCTCGCGGCAGCTTGCCGAACAGGGCGCGGAAGTCATCCATATCTCGGCGCCGCACCAGCCCGATCCTACGCATGTCGTGGTCGATACGGGCTTCGGAAAGCGTTCCGCCTTCGCCGACCTCGATCGCCCGGCCGAGCTGGCCCAGCTTCGCGAGTTGATCGCCGGTGCGGATGTCTTCGTTCACTCATGGCGGCCGGGCTCGCTGGAAGCGCGGGGCCTGTCGCCACGGGCGCTGGCGGAGCTTCGACCAGGGCTAATCTATGTCTCGGTCAGTTGCTATGGCTATGATGGCCCTTGGGCGACGCGAGCCGGGTACGACCCGCTCGGCCAGGTTGTCAGCGGCCTTGCCGTCGGCGAGGGCAGCATCAATGCCCCCGTGCTCGCCTCGACCTTCACGCTCAACGACTATCTTGCCGGCTATCTCGGCGCGGCTGGCGTTGCCAGCGCATTGCTGAAGCGCGCGCAATCGGGAGGCAGTTACCATGTGAAGGTGTCGCTGACCTCCTGCTCGATGTGGCTTCAGGAACTCGGGCAATTGCCGCCGGAACAGTGGCCGGGGGGGCCGCAAGGCATCAGCAAGCTGCCGCTGCCGCAATCCGACGAGATCGGCATCACCCGGACCTCGTTCGGCGATATCGAGCATGCTCTTCCGATCGTGACCTATTCAGAAACGCCCGGCCGCTGGGACATTCCTCCCGAGCCGGCCGGCGCATCGCCCCTGCTGTGGACCTGAAGACGGTGACGAGCGTACTTGACGGGAACCGCTAGCGTGCCCGATGACACTGCTCAATCGACCGGAATGGAGCGGCGCGCAAAGATGAGTTCTGAGGAGGATAACGACCCGGAATTCATCAAGTCCCTGGCCAAGGGCCTGGCCGTGATCGAGGCTTTTGGCGCCAGCTCTCCCTCGATGACGCTGAGCGCCGTGTCGCAGAAGGTCGGCCTCAGCCCTGGCTCGGCACGCCGCGTCCTGGTTACGCTGACAAAGCTTGGATACGTGTTCTACGACGAGAACGATCGGCGTTTTCACCTCTCGGCACGGACACTCCAGCTGGGATACTCCTATCTGGCCTCGCTGCCGGCGTTCAGCCTGATTCAGCCGCGGCTGGTCGAGCTTTCTGACAAGCTCGACGAGTCATGCTCGATCATGACGCTCGACGGTCGGGAGGTCGTCTGCATCGCGAGGGCGACCGCCAAACGCCTTCAGCGCGACTACATGTCGGTCGGGACCCGCTTTCCCGCCAACGCCTCCTCGGCTGGTAAGCTCATGCTCGGCGACTTATCGGAAACAGAGTTCGACCGGATGTTTCCGGCGGATCAGATGTTACCGGCCGTCACGCCCTTCACGATCAACGACTTGGGCAAACTTCGCGCGCAGATCGCTCAGGCCCGCAAGCAGGGTTGGATCTATACCAATCAGGAGACCGCCTTGGGCATGGCCTCACTTGCCGTGCCAATCCGAGTGGGCGGCCGCGTTCGTCATGGTCTCTCGACCAGCGCCATCTTGACATATGATGGCCCAACCATCGTCGACAGATATCTTCCTGACATGCTTAAGGCTGCAGAAGCGATAGAGCGATTTCTCGAAATCCGAAATTGAAGCGAATTCTTTCCTCGCGCTGTCGAATTAAGGAAGGGGGTCGGCAGGCACCACCTGCGCACGCGCAGATCCGCGGCCCAAATTGTCCGTCAGCATCATCGCCCGCGAACGTCGCGGGTCAGGACGACGCGGTTTCGGCGCCGGCGATCCGGCTCCAGTTCTCGAAGGTCTCTTCGCCGGCACTTGCGAGCACGGCCTGCAAGGCATGAAGCATCGGCAGCGGGCCCGACGTCTCTCCGATCGAAAGAGCCAGCCCGATATCCTTGCGCATGATCGCCTGCAGGTTGTCGAAATCCTGTCGCCGGCCGGTCCATGAGGTATAGGCCCTGGTCACGTCCGTGACGTCCCGCGTGATGAAGTTACGGCCGGTACCCGCCTCATAGATGGGAATGACGTCGCCGAGCTTCAGGCCGTTGTCTAGGCAGATCCGGTAGGCTTCCGCGGCAATCATCTGCGTCGTCACGCCGACGATGTTATTGACGATTTTCGTCACCTGACCGGTTCCGAGCGAACCGCAATGGTAAATCGCCTTGCCCATGCTTTCCATCAGCGGCCGCAGCCGCTCGAACAACTCTGGCGCGCCTCCCATCATGATGGCGAGCGTTCCGTCTTCCGCGCCCATGGTCCCGCCGCTGATGGGCGCATCGACAAGCGCGATGCCTTTTGTTTCGAGCGCCTCGGCAAGGCTGGTCATCTCGTTGGGAGCGATCGTCCCCATCACGGCCACGATCGGTGCCTTGTCGGCGACACCCTCCAGTAGGCCGCCAGATCCGAGCAGGACCGCGCGTGTCTGCGCCGGCGTCGCCACCAGCACGGCCACCACATCGCAGTCCGCGCAGTCCGCCGCGCGCGTGGTGCAACGCGCGCCCAAGGCAGCGAAGGCTGCCAGCGCCGCCTCGTCGCGATCGCAGACGGTCAGCTCGAAACCTGCCTTGAGAATGTTGCGGGCCATTGGGCCGCCCATCTGCCCGACCCCGATTACAGCGACTGTCCGAATCGTCATGTCATATCCTGCTGGAAGGCCTGGTCTCGCTTGAGACCCGGCGAAGTCGGATGGCTCGCCGGGATTATTGTCGATCTCAAAGTCGGCGGGGGAGAAACGGCGTTGCGTGCCTTCCCCAACGCCCCGTGGTCCGACATCGCGGCCCGATAGGCGAGACAAACCTCGCATCATGCCCGGTAAGCGTCCATCGCCCCGGAGATAGGGCGGCCCTATATCCCCGAAAGCCTCAGCTGCCAGGCGCTTGCGCGACTGCGCTGTTCGGACCGACATGGGCCAGCTAGCTGCTCTCCCTGTCCCAAGCCGGGTCGCCGGCCTGAACAAGGCCGGTAGCCGGTAGGGAAAAGACTCATAAATGCACACGCGTTTCGGCAGGCGAGTTCCGCGCTGGTTCGGTTGACGGCGTCGCCCGCAGCAATCGGCCGACTTGACGTGTCTGCGAACAACCTTTGGGAGGAAGAATAAAATGAAATTCCGGATTGGTTTGGCTGTGTCTCTGGGAGCCATCGCCGCAGCCTTGACGCCTGCTGCTCACGCTGCCGACATCATCAAGCTCGGCATGTCCGTGCCGATGTCGGGTGATGCCGCGAACTGGGGCAAACAGACAAAGTGGCTCTGCGACCGCGCCGCTCAGGAAATCAAGGATTCGGGCGGCATCAAGGTCGGCACGACCACCTACAATTTCGAATGCCTGGCCTATGACAACAAGTACAACGCCGCGGACGGCTCCAAGGTCGCGCAGACGCTCATCAACCGCGACGGGGTCAAGTTCGTTGCCCTGGCACTCGGCACCGCACCGGCTCGAGCGTTCCAGTCGCTCAGCGAGCGCGCTGGCGTGCTTCTCATGACGAACGCCTGGGGCCGGTCCCTCAAGGGCACGCAATTCCCCCTGACCTTCACGGTCATGAATACGCCGTTCGAGCTTTTCGGCCCGCTCACAGCCTACATCAAAGAGAAGAACCCGAACATCAAGACGGTCGTTCTGGTCAACCCCAACGACGCCAGCGGGCAGGAACTCGAGCCGGAAAGCCAAAAGAACTGGGCGAAGAACGGCGTCAAGGTGCTGTCGAGCGACTGGTTCGAGCGCGGCACGACGGAATTCCAGCCGATCGTAGGGAAGCTTGCGTCGCTGAACCCCGATGTGATCGATCTCGGCGGCACGCCTCCCGGTGTTGCGGGCACCATCCTCAAGGAACTCGCGATCGTCGGATGGAAAGGCATCAAGCTCAACGGTACCGGCACGAGTGCCGAGGCGATCCTGACCACGGGCGGGGACGCCGCCAACGGCACCTATATGGGCGCGGCGGTCTCGGTCGACGCCAAAGTGGCGACCCCTGCCCAGGTCAAGCTGAATGCCGACCTTCTGGCAGCTACCGGAGAGCCCGTCAGCGGAACCACCCTCGGTGCGTATGACGCACCCTTTGCCTTGAAGGCCGCGATCGAGAAGGCGCAGAGCATCGACCCGAAGAAGGTCGCCAGCGCGATGCCGGAGATCACCTTCCCGTCATTCTATGGGCAGTCGGCGTTCGGCGGCAAGGCGACCTATGACGTGGCGCAGCAGGAGCTGATCCCGGTGATCGTTACGCAGGTGCAGAACGGCAAGCTGGTCGAACTCACCCGCGTCGTGCCCGAGGAACTGGCCGGACGCCTCAAGAAATAAAGCACAGCGCCCCGCGCAGCACCGGATCTGGTGGCTGCGCGGGAGCGATTGGGAACCGAACGTCTTTGCCCGGTCGAAGCGAAACAGAAATTGGCTGCGTTTAGTTGACCGACGAGCGCTCTTCGATAACCGTCGCCGAGACGTCGTACTTCTCGATCAACTCCTTCAATATGCTGGTGATCATCGCCTCGATCTTGACGGCAGCCATGGAAACGAGCCGCGAGCGCTTGCGCGTCAGATAGGCCGTCCGCTGGAAAGGCGTGTTCGCGATGCGCACCAGTGCGAGCTTTCCATCCCGAACCGCAGCGGCCACGGCAGCATGCGGGAGGAAGGTGTAGGCGCTTGCCCGGCTGACCATCTCGATCACTTGCGAGAGCGAATCGAGTTCCAGCACCACGTCGAGGGCGATGTTGCTCTCGCTCGCAAAGCTCTCGAGGGCATGTCGCGCACTGTGGGGGCGGCTCGGCATCACCAGCTGCAACTCGCTGAGCTGATGGGGCTCGATGACGTAGTCGCCTTCCGCGTTGGGCGCCACCGGCATGTTGTCGGGCGCCGAAATCAGAAACATGTCCTCGCGCAGCACCGGCTTGGCCTGGAACGTCGCGGTCGCGACCTTCATGTAGACAAAGCCCATGTCGATCGTCTCTCGCTCGATCCAGTCCAGGATGTGACCGGTGAGGCCTTCGGTGATGTGCAGCTTGATGCCCGGATATTCGAGGCGAACGGTCTCTGCCAAGGGAATGCTGAGCAGCGCGCTCATCGAGGGCGGCAAGGCAATGGATACGGTGCCGCTAAGCTCGTTGCGCAGCTGGTGCAGTCCGTTGGCCAGGCTGCGCGCCGCGTCGATCAGGCCCTGCCCTTCCCGCGCCAGAAGACGACCGGCTTCCGTCAGGGTTATGCCTCGCGGACCACGGATCGCCAGCTTGGCGTCGAGCTTTTTTTCCAGCCGCACGATGTGTTCGGTCAATGATGGCTGAGCGAGGCCGAGCACGTCGGCCGCTTTCGAGATCGTGCCGCATTCCGCCAAGGTCATGAAATAATGGACCTGTTTGACGTCGATCGCGGGCGTCACATGCCGTTCCTTGAGCATATCGTCCTCCCTGCAGAATTTTGTTTTTTGGCCGTTCCGGCAAGCGATCGTAACCCAAGGAGAACTCTCGTGATACAACCGAATGAACGTTAGGCAGTTTTTCATTCGCAGGGATCGCAGAAGGCGGGCGCAGGCGCGCCCGGCATCGCCGAACGGTATAGGAAAGCCCTTTGGATAACCGAGGCGATCGCTGGGACGACTGCCGCTACCGGCCCGAAGACAATAGTTATGCTCGGGCAGCGAGCAGCCGGAGCCCAGAATGAATCTGCAACTTGCAGGACAACGCGTCCTCGTCACGGGCGCCTCCCAGGGCATCGGCGAAGGTTTGGCCGAGGTTTTTGCGGAGGAAGGCGCGCATCTCCATCTCGTCGCGCGCTCGGCCGACAAACTGGAACGTCTCGCCGAGCGGTTGCGAGCTGCGCACGGCGTCGAGGTCGTGACTCAGCAGGCCGACATCGCCGCGCCGGGAGCAGTCCAGGCAATCGCGGATGCGGCAGGCGATATCGACGTTCTCGTCAACAATGCCGGCGCCATTCCCGGCGGAGACCTCTGGCAGGTCGAGGCGGCGGCGTGGCGCGACGGCTGGGACGTCAAGGTGTTCGGCTATATCGATCTCTGCCGCGCGATCTATCCTGGCATGAAGGCGCGCGGCCGCGGCGTCATCCTGAACAATATCGGCAATGGCGGCGAGAACTTCGACGCGCGCTACATCGCCGGCTCGACCGGCAACGCCGCGCTGATGGCCTTCACCCGGGCGCTGGGTGGCCGCAGCCTCGACGACGGCATCCGTGTCGTCGGCATCAATCCCGGCCCGGTGGCGACGGACCGAATCGTCAAGGTCATGAAGAGCCGCGCGCAGGAACTGCACGGCGACGAGAGCCGCTATCGCGAGCTGCTTGCCGCATATCCTCTCGGCAGGCCTGCCCATATCAGGGAGGTCGCGGACCTCTTCGCCTTCCTCGCATCGCCGCGCTCGGCCTACACGTCCGGTGTGATCTGCACCGTCGATGGAGGCCTGACCTCCAGACGATCGATCTGAACGGAGCTTCGCGTCATGGCCGAGCCCTATCCGAACCTATTCAGTCCGCTCACCCTCGGCCATGTCACGTTGCGCAACCGCATCGCGATGATGCCCCATGCTGTGGTCTTCGGGGCTGGCTATGGCTCGGCGATCGACAGGACCATCGACTACCATGTTGAGCGCGCGAAGGGCGGGGCCGGCCTGATCGTCATGTCCAACTTCCTGATGCCCGAGTCATGGCGGCGGATGGGAAGCTGGGGCGGAGCGCTCGAAACCTCGGCGCTGGGCGGGCTCGACATGGCCAATGATCGGTCGCTGCAGCCGCATTATCGCAGGATGATCGAAGCGATTAGCACGCTCGGCGGGCATTTTGTCTCCCAGCTCAATATCAGCGGCCGTCAGTTGCGCTCCCCCGGAACCTCGCAGTTCGGGCTACCGCTTCTCGCGCCATCGGCGATACCCTGCCCCCGCACCGGCGAGATCCCGAAGGAGATGACGGTCGCGGACATCGAGGAATACGTCGCGACGATGGTCGCTGCGGCCGTGAACATGCAGGAGGCCGGCGCTGCCGGCGTCGAAGTCTTCGCCGCCCAAGGCTATATGCTGCACGAATTTCTCTCGCCGGCCAGCAACAAGCGCACGGACCGCTATGGCGGCCCTCTCGCCAACCGGATGAGGTTTCTGGTCGACGGCATCCGGGCGATCCGCAAGGCCGTTGGCAGCGACTTCCTGATCGGGGTTCGCATGAACTCTGCGGATTGGGTGCCCGGCGGCTTGGAGGCCGAGGACGCGATCGAGATTGCCCAGGCATTGGGACGGGAGCCGGTCAGCTATCTCAACGTCAGCGGCATGACCTCGCTGAGCTATCCCGGCTGGATCGCCGACATCACGGCTCCGACGGCCCAGTTCGCGCCCTACGCCGGCCGGATTCGCGAGGCAGTCGCGGGCCTTAGCATCTGTGTCAGCTCGCGCATTGGTACGCCGGAGGACGCCGAAGCTGTGCTGGCATCGGGTCAGGCTGATTTCGTCGGCATGGCTCGCGCCTTGCTCTCCGACCCCGAGTTTCCCAACAAGGCAGCCCGCGGCGACCGCGACGGCATCCGCATCTGCACCTATTCCAACCAATCCTGTATCGTCGGCCTTGACCGCGGGCGTGGCGTCGGCTGCGTCCACAACACAGCCGTGGGCCGCGAGGCGCAGCTCGGCATCGGCAGCATGCGCCCGGCCCGGCAGCGCCGAAAGGTCGCGGTGGTCGGCGGCGGCCCGGCCGGCATGGCAGCTGCTCGCGTCGCGGCGGAACGCGGGCACGACGTTACCCTTTTCGAGCGCGGCTCCGCGCTCGGCGGGCAGAACCTGATGACCGCTTCGGTCAAGTCGCGCCGGGGCTATGGCGAGATTCATCGCTGGCAGGCACTGATGCTCGATCGGGTCGGTGTCGCCGTCCACCTGAATGTCACCGTGGATGAAGCGCTGCTGCGCCAGGGCGGCTACGAGGCGATCGTCATCGCGACGGGCTCGGTTCCGAGACGCGACGGCTACACGACCCTGCGGCCAGGGCATGACGGCATCGCCGGCGCGGGACGCGACCGCGTGCTGTCGGTCGCGGATATCTTCGCCATGGAGGGCTCCGTCTCCGGCCACATCCTCGTCATCGAGGACGATCCGCATCTCGCGGGCACCGCAGCTGCTGAAAGGCTTGCCGAGCGGGGGGCGCAGGTGACCATCGTGACGCCGCACATGCATGCCGGCGCCGATCTGCCCATTCACCACGCGCCGGCATTATATCGCCGCCTGGCTTCGCTCGGCATTGCGGTCGAGACCGCGACCTTCGTGGTCGAGATCGGCGAGGACACCATTACCTGCGAGGATCGCTTCAGCGGCGCGACGCGCGTGCTCGCTCATGCGGGGCCGGTCGTCCTCGCCATGGGCAACGTCGCCAATGACGGCCTCGCCCGCGCGCTCGGCGACGTGGCAGCCGAGCTGCTTGTCGTGGGCGATGCGGTCGCGCCGCGCCAGGCCGATGCCGCCATTCTCGACGGTGAGCGCGCCGGTTGGATGATCTGAGACGGAAATCGATGAACCAGCCCCTGCTACAACCTTTCGACCTCGGCGAATTGCGGCTTCCCAACCGCGTCTGCATGGCGCCGATGACGCGGTGCCGCGCCGACAATCCGGACACGGCGCCGACGGAACTGATGGCGGAGTATTATCGGCAGCGCGCCTCGGCTGGCCTGCTCATTACCGAAGGAGCTTTCGTCAGCCCGCGCGGCGTTGGCTACATCAATGTGCCCGGCATCCATTCTCCCGAGCAGACGCAGGGTTGGAGACGGGTCACGCAGGTCGTCCACGAGGCCGGCGGACGGATCTTCTGCCAGCTTTGGCATGTCGGGGCGATGTCGCATCCCGACCTCCTCGGCGGTCGCTTGCCCTTGGCTCCCTCCGCGATCGACCCGCGCGACAAGATCTTCGGGCCCAATGGACACACGGATACGGTGACGCCGCAGGCGATGACCGAGACCGACATCCGCGAGACGATCGCGGGGTTCCGCGATGCCGCCGCCAATGCCGTCGCGGCAGGCTTCGACGGCGTCGAACTGCATGCGGCGAACGGCTACCTGTTCAACCAGTTCTTCGCCAGAAGCATGAACCGACGCAGCGACGCCTTTGGCGGCAGCATCGAGAACCGCACGCGCTTCCTCGTCGACGTACTCGAAGCGGTCGGGGCGGAGATCAGTCTCGGACGCGTCGGCGTACGCATCAACCCTTCCGTCCATGGCCTGTCCGGCATCACGGTCGACGACGAAACACTGCCGCTCTTCGAACATCTCTGCTCGAAGCTGTCGCAGATGGGCATCGCCTATCTGCATGTGATGGAGCCGTTCAACGACATCAGCGGCTTGCCGCTGCCGCAGGGCGTGTCGATGTGCTCTCATTTCCGCCGCTTCTTCGGCGGGCCGATCATCAGCGCGACCGATCACAGCCGCGCCAGCGGCAATGCCGCGCTGGCTGCGGGCGATGCCGATCTGATTGCCTATGGCCGCGCCTACATCGCCAACCCGGACCTGGTCGAGCGCTTCGCGGACGAGGCCGACCTCAACGTGCCCATCCGCGAGACTTTCTACACGCCGGGCGCCCGTGGCTACACCGACTATCCCCGCCGGGGGGAAGGCACGACGCCGGAGACGGTGGTGGGCGACCGGCGCGTCAGCGATCGCTATGGCGAAACCAGACGCAAGATGAAGTCCGGAGAGTCCTGAAGCCCGGACGGTATCGAGAACAGAAAATGGGAGACGACGCAGTGGGCAGGCTTGAAGGCAAGGTGGCTTTCGTCACGGGGGCGGGCGGCGGCATCGGCAGCGAGATCTGCCGGCAGTTCGTCAAGGAGGGCGCGCGCGTCTTCGTCGGCGACATCAAGGCTGAGATCGCAGCAGCCGCAGCGGAGACCTGCGGCGATGCAAGCGTGGCGCTCGCTGGGCAGGTCGATGTCACGACTGCTGAAAGCGTCCTTGCCGGCCTTGCCCACACCGTCCAGGCATTCGGAAAGATCGACATCCTCTGCAATGCCGCGGGCGGGTCGACGCCGCAGGACGCGCGCGTGACCGACGCTCCGGACGAGGAATTCTGGCGCGCGATCAAGCTCGATCTCTACGGCACCTTCCTGGTCTGCAAGCACGGCATCCCCGAGCTCAGGAAGGCTGGCGGCGGCTCGATCATCAACTTTTCCTCGATGGTCGCGCTGATGTCGATGCCAGAGCGAGACTGCTACACGGCGGCCAAGGGCGGCGTATCGTCCATGACGCGCTCCATGGCGCATGAATATGCGCCCGACCGCATCCGCGTGAACGCGATCGCTCCGGGCCTGACGCTGTCGGAGCGTGTTCGCCACCTCGTCGAATCGCGGCCCGAGGCGAAGGCGACACTCGACCAATGCCTGCTCGGGCCCTGCGAACCGATCGATATGGCCTATATGGCGCTGTATCTCGGATCGGACGAGTCGCGCCGGGTGACCGGGCAGATCTACGCAGTCGATAGCGGCGTGACGATCTACTAGCCGACGCTCGCGTCTCCTTGCACGCGCATCGGCCGTTTCGAGCCTGCGCTCGCATAAGACACCGACACAGCCTTCCTCGACCGGCCTCCGACGGAGCCCGCGATTGCACGGAGCAGCAAGCATGTCCGCGAAGAAGTCTTGGCAACCTCAGCCACGGCATTTTACCGACGCCAACGCCCTGAAGCTGGCGTCGGTCTTCGGGCTTTCGGACTTCGACAGCTTGCTGAAGCTCTCGGTCGATGATCCCGAGCGCTACTGGCGCGGAGCGATGAGCTTCCTCAAGTTTCGTTGGGACGAGGAGCCGACCGGCTATGTCGACCTCACCCGCGGCACGGAGTTCCCAGCCTGGTTCCCCGGAGGCAGGCTCAACTGGGTCAACACCGTCCTGGCGCGCGCGCACGACCCGGACTTCGCTGGCCGCGTCGCGGTGGTGGCGGAGGATGAGGACGGCAACGCCACGTCGCTGACCTTCGCGGAGCTGGCGGTGGCCGTCAGGCGCCTGGCCGCCGGCCTCAGAAAGCAAGGCATCGCCGTGGGGGACCGCGTCGGCCTGCTGATCGACAACGGCATCGAGGCGACGCTTTCGGTGATGGCGCTTTCGTATATCGGCGCGATCTTCGTTCCCCTGTTCTCAGGCTTCGGTCATGAGGCGGTGATTTCACGCCTGGAATCGGCTGGTGCCAAGGCGCTCATCGCCGCCACCGGCTTCGTCCGAAGGGGCAGGATCGTCGATGTCGCGCAGGTGGTGCGGGAAGCCTGCAGACAGCTGCCGGCCATCGAGAAGGTCATCTGGAAACGAGCACCGGGCACGGACCTCCCGGAGCATGGCATCGACTTCGTCGAGGTGGCTTCTGCTCCGGACGACGGAGCGCCGGCCCGCAGCATGTCTCCGATGGATCCGTTTCTCGTGATCTACACCTCGGGCACGACGGGCAAGCCCAAGGGCGCGGTGCACACTCATGGCGGCTTCCCGCTGCGCATCGCGCACGACTCCGCAGTCCACTTCAACGTCAGTGAGCGCGACGTCTTCTGCTGGCCGGCCGATATGGGCTGGATTGCGGGAACACTGATCCTCAGTGTCGCTCTGCTGCGCGGCGCTACGCTGATCCTGTACACGGGCGCCCCGGACTTCCCGGATTGGTCGCGCATGTCGCGGTTGGTCGAAACCTATGGCGCCACACATTTCGGCTCGTCGCCGACGCTGATCCGGGGGCTTGCGGCCAATGAGGAACTGGCCCTCAAGCACGACCGCTCGACGCTGAGAACGCTTATCACGGCCGGCGAGGTGATCGATGCCGAGCATTTTCTCTGGTTCCAGGACAGCTTCGGCGCCAATGACAGCCCGGTCATCAATTATACCGGCGGCACGGAGGTCTCCGGCGGGCTTCTGTCGAGCGTGCAGGTCAGGCCGATAGCACCCGGCGGCTTCAACACCGTGACGCCGGCGATCGACGTCATCGTCGCCGATCCGGACGGCAATCCGGTGGTCGGCGAAATCGGCGAGTTGGCCATGCGCCAGCCCTTCATCGGCATGACGGCTTCGTTCTGGCAGGATGACGAGCGCTATCTGGACAGCTATTGGAGTCAGATTCCGGGCATGTGGGTGCATGGCGACCTCGCCTTCCAGGCGCAGGACGGCTCCTATCTGATCATGGGTCGCTCGGACGACACCATCAAGGTCGCGGGCAAGCGTCTCGGCCCTGCGGAGGTCGAGGAGGTCGTGCTCGAATTCGATGAGGTCAGCGAGGCTGCCGCTGTCGGGATCGCGCATCCGGTCAAGGGGCAGATGCTCGTGCTGTTCCTGGTTCTAGCTCCCGGCGAAGCGCCGGACGGGGTCGAGCCGCGCGCCGCCGCAGCGGTGGCTGAACGACTGGGCAAACCCTTCAAGCCCACGGAGGTCTATGTGGTGAGCCAACTCCCCAAGACCCGTTCCGGAAAGATCATGCGGCGCCTCGTGCGCCACGCCTATTCCGGCACGCGTGCGGGCGATATCTCGTCTCTGGATAACCCGGAGGCGCTTGAGGAAATCGCCGCTCTCGCGAAGAGCTCCGCCGCCTGAGCGGTAGCCCCCGCTACAGGGCTCAACGAAAATCGCCGGAACGGCCGCGTGGCGTTCCGGCGACAATGCGTTCCTCGTGACAGCCTATCAGGTCTTTGGGTGGAACTGGGGCGGTCGCTTCTCGCGATGGGATGCAAGGCCTTCCTTGGCATCGGACCCGCCGAAACCCAGCATTTCGAGCGCAAGCGAGGCATCGAAAGACGGGCCTGCCAGCCGCAGCCAGTTGTTCAGAGCGTATTTCGTCCAGCTGATCGCCCGCGTCGCGCCGGCGGCAAGACGCGCGGCGACCTCGATCGCCTTGGCTTCGACTTCGTCATCCTCGACCGCAAGCGAGATCAGGCCGATCTCCTCGGCCTTGGCGCCGCTCAGCGGCTCGCATGTCATCAGATAGTACTTCGCCTTGGCCATGCCGCAGAGCAGGGGCCAGATCATCGCGCCGTGGTCGCCGGCGACCACCCCCAGCCGTGTATGCCCGTCGAGAATTTTGGCTGTCTTCGAGGCGATCGACACGTCGGCAAGGATGCCCGCCACGAGCCCCGCGCCCACCACCGGCCCGCGCATCGCGGAGATGATCGGCTTGGAGCAATTGATGACGTTGTAGACCAGGTCGCGCGCTTCCTGCCACATCTCGGCCCGGGCTTCATGATCGTTGTTCAGGTGATCGACGACTTCGAAATCGCCGCCGGCCGAGAACACCTTTCCCGCTCCGGTGAGGATGACGGCCCTGACGCTGGGATCCTTGTCGATCTCCTGCCACACATAGGCGAGTTCCCGATGCCCGCGGGCATCGAGCGCGTTCAGCCGCTCCGGGCGGCTGATGGTGACGCGCAGCACGCCATCGGCCGGCCGGTCGAAGAGGAGCCGCTGATAGTCGTCATATCTGGGTGTCATCGTTGGTCCTCGGTAAGCGGGATGGCGCGAGACGCAGCTCAAATGCCGAGATAGGCCTGCTGCACCTGCTCGCTGTTGGCCAACTCCTTGCACGGGCCATGGGTCATGACGGCACCGTTCTCGAGGATGTAGCCGTAATCGGCCAAGGCGAGCGCAGTCTCCGCATTCTGCTCGACAAGCAGAACGTCGACGCCGGTCTTGGCGATCGTCTGGATGATATCGGCGATGGTTGCGACGATAGCGGGAGCCAGGCCGATCGTCGGCTCGTCGAGCAGCAGCACCTTGGGGGCACTCATCAGCGCGCGCGCCACGGCGACCATCTGCTGCTGGCCTCCGCTGAGCGAACCGGCACGTTCCGACAGCCGGCCCTTCAAGGCCGGGAAGTAGTCCAGGACGCGTTCCAGATCGTCCTTCACACGATTCCGATCGGGGCGCGAATAGGCCCCGAGCTCCAAATTCTCGCGGATCGTCATGGTGCCGAAAAGGCGCCGCCCCTCCGGAACCAATGAAAGCCCGGAACCCACGATGCGATCCGGCTGTGTGCCCGTGATGTCCTTGCCATGCAGCACAACGCGGCCGCTCGATGGCTTCACGAGGCCGCAGACGGCCTTCATGAGCGTCGATTTCCCCGCGCCGTTGGCGCCGATCATGGTGACGATCTGGCCACGACGGACCTCGAGGCTGACGCCGGTGAGGACGGGCGTCGGCCCGTACGATGCATGAAGGTCGGAGACGAGCAGTGCGACGCTGTCAGCTTGCATTGTGCGTTCCAAGATAAGCGGAGACGACACTGGCGTCGCTGCGGATTTCGGCGGGCGTGCCTTGCGAGAGCTTGCGGCCGTGATGCAGCACGACGATGCGCTCGCAGATCTTCATGACGGCTTTCATGTTGTGCTCCACGAGCAGAATCGTCGTCTTGAAAGCCCCACGGATCTCCGAGAACGTGGCAAGCGTGCTGATGACCTCCGACTGATTGAGGCCGGTCAGCGGCTCGTCGAGGCAGAGCAGCCGCGGACGCGTCGCAAAGGCGATACCGATGCTCACCAGACGCTGAATGCCATGAGGCAGGATCCCGGCCATCTCGTCGAGATAGCGTGTCAGGCCCAGGATCTCGGCCGTTTCCTCGACACGCTTCATGCGGTCCGCATGGTTGTCGAGTGCGCCGGTGGCTCCAACGCGAATATTGTCTCTGACAGTGAGTTCGCGCATCAGGCTGCCGTGCTGGAACGTCCGGGCCATGCCGAGCTTTGCGATCTTCTCCGGCGCCATGCCGGTGACGACACGGCCGTCGAAGGTCAGGACACCGGTAGTCGGCCTGTAGAACCCCGAGATCAGATTGAACGTCGTGCTCTTGCCGGCGCCATTGGGGCCGATCAGGCCGAGAATCTCGCCCGCGCGGATTTCCATCGTCAGCTCGGAGACCGCGACAAGGCCCCCGAACCGCTTGGTGAGATTCTCGATCTTGTAGAGCGGCTCTCCCGATGTCGTGCTCATTTGCTGCCCGCCGCTGCTGGCGCCTTGGCGACCGAAGACACACCCCGGCCGAAAATGCGCGCCCAAACCTTGCTGATCACACCGACGATGCCCTGCGGCATGAAGAGCGCGCCCAGCACGATGGCACCGCCATAGATGACGAGTTCGCCGGAGCCGTAAGTCAAAGCGATGCTGCCGACGAAGATCAGGACGATCGCCCCCACGATCGGTCCGAAGATGGAGTTCTCGCCACCGATCTTGAGATAGGCGAGCGCGTAGACCGACAGAAAGAACGTGAAGTCTCCGGGGCTGATGACGTTGTTGCCGTAGGCCTGGAGCGATCCGGCTATGCCGGCGATGAAGGATGCAAGCGCGAAGCAGGCAACCTTGACGAGGTGGACGTTGATGCCGACCGTCTGGACGACGGCGTCGTTGTCTTTGATCGCAGCCAACAGGTTGCCGTAATCCGATTTCTCGACAAGGTACATGATGAAGATCAGGGCCATCACGACCAAAACCACGAAGGTCGGATAGTATTGATCGAGATACATCGGCGGAAAGATACCGATGATGCCCGAATTGCCGCCCAAGACCTTGGTCTGCGTCATGATGATGCGGACGACCTCGGCGAAGGCGAAGCCGATCAGCTTGAAATAGGGCCCCTTGCTGCGGAGCGTCACGAAGCCGAAGGGAAGGCTGACGATCGCCGCCACGACGCCTGCGATCAGCAGCGTCAGGAAGAACGGCAAGTTGAACATCGTCAGCGAAACCGCCGCGGAATAGGCTCCGATGCCCACGAAGGCGCTGGTCGCCATGTTGAGTTCGCCGAACAGCATCACCAGCCGCATGCTGGCTGCGATCAGGGCGCCCACCGCCATCCATTTCATCAGGCTGAGCAGGTAGGGATCGCGGGTGATCAGGGTGAGCCCGACACCCAAGACCGTCAGGACGATGAGAGCGTTCTTATGCATTGCCCAGCAGCCCTCGCGGACGAACCAGCAGGATGAGCATCACCAGGATGAAGACCGCGATGCTTGCGCTGGAGGGGTCGAAGAAGAAGCCGCCGATGCTTTCGACGAAGGCGATGAAGAGACTTCCCAGAATGGCTCCCGGTATGCTGCCCAGCCCGCCGAGCACCACCGCGATGAAGCCCTTGATGAGATAGTCGTTGCCCATCGTGGGGGTGACGACTGACACCGGCGATATCAGCACTCCGGCGACAGACGCCATCACCGAGGCGGTGACGAAGCCGATCATCGCGAGTCGCTGATAGGGGATACCCTGGAGCTGCGCAGCCTCGTGGTCGATGGCGATGGCCCGTAGTGCTTTGCCCAGGCGGGTGAACGTCAGCGCCGCATAGAGCAGAGCCGTCAGCAATACGGTGACCAAGCAAAGCAGAAGGCGCTGGGAGGAGATCGGCGTGCCGAGGATGGTGACCACGCCCTCGATCAACGGAGGTACCGACCGTACGGCGCCGCCAAAGGTTTCGAGAAAGATGCCCTCGATGAACAGCAGAAACCCGAGCGACAGCACGAAGGAGCCGACGAAGTCCCGCTGCCGGTACCTGAAGCCGAACTGGTACATCAGATAGCCGAGCAGCGCCGAGACCAGGATCGCGAGCGCCGCGCAAAGCAGAAAGGCTCCAACAGTGGGCCAGCCTTGGGCGATCAGATAGGGCGTTCCAACCGCAACGATGAGTGGGGACAGCGTGAAGAACTGCCCATGCGCGAAATTGACGATCCGCATCGCGCCGAAGATCAGCGTCAGTCCCAGCGAGAACAGGATGTAGACCGCTCCGATCTGCAGTGCGACCGCAACGAGCTGGATGGCCGTTTGCATTCAGAGATCCTCGTTGTGGCGAAAGCACAGGCCCGCGCTTGAAAGCACAGGAGTCGATCGATGCAGAACCTTCAGCGCTGCCGCGCCGCCATCCTGCAAGCATGCCGATGAGCAACGGTGGCGGTGCAGGCCTGCGCCCGTCCCGCCAGGTGATAAGCGATCCTCGCCGGCGCGCCAGCCGACCCGTTGCAGCTTTGCCTCGACACCGCGACACAGCGTCATCGCGTCACCGCATCGTGGGCTGGCACGCGGGCTGTCTCCGCAACCGCCACGACACCTGCCCCGGCCAGTCGCTCGATCTCATCGCGGCTGTACCCGATCGACTCCAGTAACGCTTCGGTATCGGCACCAAGGGCTGGCGAGGGCTTTGGCTTCGAGGCCGGATCGCCGACGAGCGTGAAGAGGGGGCCGGCGATCGGCACCTCCCCGCCGAGACCGGGATAGGAAATCCAGTCGAGCAACCCGCCATTGGCGACCTGCGGATGGCGCAGCGCCTCGCCGGGGCTCAACACCTTGCAACCAGGCACCCGCGCCTGCTTGAGCAGTTCCAGGCAGCGCTCGGTGCTGTGCTGACGCGACCATTCGGCCGTCCGCGCACTCAGGAACTCTCCGTTGTCGCCACGGCGCATGTCGTCGATGAAGCGAGGATCGCCGCGTAACTCGTCCGCGCCAACGAGCCTGATCCAGCGCTCGAACATGTCGTTGCCGATAACCTGCACGAGAATCCAGCCATCGGCGGTCGGGAAGATGTCGGACGGGGCTGCGATGGGAGTGCGATTGCCGGTCGGCTTGCGGCTGCGTGCGCCCGATGCCTCTTCGATGAGCATCGTGTTGGTCATCGTCAGAGCAGTGTTGAGCAGCGAGGTCTCGACATGCTCGCCCTTACCGGTCCGATCGCGGCGCATCAGGGCTGCAAGCGTCCCAAGGGCGGAAGCGACCGCCGTGCCGTAGTCGACATAAGAAACCGCTGAGCGAAAGGGCTGCCCCTCGACGCCGGTCAGATACATGGCTCCGCTCAAGGCCTGACCGGTCCCGTCGAAGCCGATCGTATTGGCATCGGAACCTCGGGTCCCGAAGGCGGATACCGTGCACAAAACGATGTCCGGCTTGATTCGCGACACCGTCTCGTAGTCAAGGCCCAGCCTGGCGCGCGCAGCCGGCGGAAGATTGGCCACGACCACATCCGCCGATGCGATCAGTCGCTCAACGATCTCACGCGCGTCCGGCGCGCCCAGATCAAGGGCGAGGCTCTTCTTGTTGCGGTTGACCTGGATATGGAGGGCACCCTCCCCCTCCGATGTCACGGGCATGACGTAGCGGTCGTCATTCGCACCGGGGCGTTCAATGCGTATGACTTCGGCGCCGAGATCGGCAAGCAGCGCGGCGCAGTAAGGACCGGCGATGTAGCGTCCGAAATCGAGCACCCGCACATGCGAGAGCACGTCCATCGTCATCCTTCCTCCTCGCACGGTCGCCTGCGGCCAAAGAGCCGGGCCGGCTTTTCTCCCCCGACAGGGATGCCTGACCGTTCAATATCCTCGTTCTTCATTCGGAGAGGTCTCGAATGCAACCGGTCCGCCCGATCGGCTGCCTGCGCCATAGGACTTTGCTATAGTGGCCGGCGCTATATTGCGGGGGCCGGCCGATTGCAGCACTGCAGCGTGTGACCTAGTTCTTCACGCTCGACGAGAGCGATTGCGGAGGCCTCAGATGGTGCAAGCAACACATTTCGCCTGGGCAGACAGACCGGTGGAACAATTCAGCTCTGATATCGCGCGCAGCTTCGTCACCAGCGAAAAGGCGATGATCGGCCGGGTCACATTCGCGAAAGGCGCGGTCGTCGGATCGCACCACCACGTGCATGAGCAGTTCACCCACGTCGTGGAAGGCTGCCTTCGCTTCTTTCTCGGCGAAAACAAGGAACAGGTGGTGACGGTCCGTGCGGGCGAGGTCATCCTGATCCCGCCGAATCTGCCGCACGCTGTCGAGGCGGTCGAAGACACGGTCGAGTACGATGTCTTCACGCCGCCGCGCGAGGACTGGATCGCGGCCGGTGCCAAAGCCTGATCGGCGGGATTAGCGAAAGACCGGGGCCGGGATGAAGACGGAAAGCGACAGCGCGAAGCCCAGCGTCGCCACGAGCAGGCTCGATGGCGCGACCCGGGACGAGATTCTCCGCAGCGCCGCGGCGCTGATCGCGTCCGAAGGCTATCAGGCCTGCACGATGCGCTCGATCTCCAAGAAGATACAGATGAAGGCAGGCAGCCTCTATCATCACTTCAGCTCCAAGGACGAACTTCTCCTGGAGGTGATGAATGTCGGCGTGAGGATGATCCTGGAGCAGGTGGCGCACCAAGTCTCGTCCATGCCGCCAACCGCGAGCTTCGAGGACAGGTTGCGCGTCGCCATCCGCGCGCATGCGACCTGCATGGTCGACCAGTCGATGCCGTTCATCAGGGTGTACGAACACCTGCCCCCGGTCATCAAGCGCCAGGCGCGCGTGACACGTAAGCAGTATTCGGATTTCTGGTTGTCCTTCCTGGAGTCCGGAAAGCAGGCCGGCGAAGTCAATCCGGACCTTAATTTGACGCTGTTCGTGCCCTTTCTTCTGAGTGGCCTCAACCGCGTTTCGGATTGGTACCGGGACCATATGAACGTGAACGAGATCGCCGACCTCATCGCCGACACCTGTCTCGGCGGCATCAGGGAGCGCTTTACCCCCCGGGCGTGAGCCTGCCCACCGGGGGTCTGCGCTCGATCAAGCGAACCGGCGGCGAATGGAAGTGGCCCTCGTCGACGCCTTCGCCAAACGGCCGGTAGTTAGAAAATTGGGAGGATCGCCGTGGCGTTCCAGTATGTAGGCGGAAACGATCACACCGACATCCGCGAGGCGGTCCGCGATCTCTGCGCGCAATTCCCCGCCGAGTACCATCGCAAGGTCGACGACGAGCGCGGCTATCCCGAGGCGTTCGTCGATGCCCTGACGAAGGCGGGCTGGATGGCCGCATTGATCCCCGAGGAATATGGTGGTTCGGGGCTGGGCCTGACGGAAGCGTCGATCGTGATGGAGGAGATCAACCGCTCCGGCGGCAACTCCGGCGCGTGCCACGGCCAGATGTACAATATGAACACGCTGATCCGGCACGGCTCGGAGGCGCAGCGCCAGCGCTACCTGCCGAAGATCGCAGCCGGCGAACTGCGCCTGCAATCGATGGGCGTGACGGAGCCCACGACCGGCACCGACACCACCAAGATCAAGACCACTGCCGTCAAGAAAGGCGACCGCTACGTCATCAACGGTCAGAAGGTCTGGATCAGCCGCATCCAGCATTCCGACCTGATGATCCTGCTGGCGCGCACCACGCCGCTTGACCAGGTCCGCAAGCCTTCGGAAGGCATGTCGATCTTCATCGTCGATCTGAAGGAAGCGACCGGGAACGGGCTCACCGTCCAGCCGATCCGCAACATGGTCAATCACGAGACCAACGAGCTGTTCTTCGACAGCCTCGAAATTCCCGAGGAGAACCTGATCGGCGAAGAAGGACAGGGCTTCAAATACATCCTGACCGGCCTGAACGCCGAACGTACGTTGATCGCGGCCGAATGCATCGGCGATGGCTACTGGTTCATCGACAAGGTGGCGCAATACGCCAAGGAGCGTGTCGTCTTTGGCCGTCCCATCGGACAGAACCAGGGTGTGCAATTCCCGATCGCCAGCGATTTCATCGAGATCGAGGCGGCAAATCTCATGCGCTTCGAGGCGTGCCGGCTCTATGATGCGATGCAGCCCTGCGGCGCCCAGGCCAACATGGCGAAATATCTCGCCGCCAAGGCCTCGTGGGAAGCGGCGAACTCCTGCATCCAGTTCCATGGCGGCTTCGGCTTCGCCTGCGAATACGATGTCGAGCGCAAGTTCCGCGAGACCCGTCTTTACCAGGTTGCGCCGATCTCGACGAACCTGATTCTTTCGTATGTCGCCGAACACATCCTCGGCCTGCCGAAATCCTTCTGACCTTTGGTCTTGGACAGCCCGCTGCGCAGCAGCTGGACGCAGCGCCTAGCGCAGACGACTGACGGTCGCCTGCGCCTCACGCTCCAGGGCCTCGCGATGTTCGGGGTGGGCGATGGCGATCAGCCTGCGGGCGCGCTGCGATAGTGTCAGTCCACGCAGATCGGCAACGCCGTATTCGGTCACGACGATGACGGGCTCGCTGCGCGCGGCTGTCACCGGCCCGTCGATTCGCGAGACGATGCGGCTATGGGCGCCAGCGGTCGATGGCAAGGCGACGATCGGCGTGCCGCCCTTGCTCGCACCGGCAGCCCGCAGGAAATCGACGATGCCACCGACAGCTCCGACGTACACGCCTCGCGCCATCTCGCTGTTGACCTGGCCGCTGAGATCGACCTCGATCGCCGAATTCAGCGCGACGAAGCGATCGAGCCGCCCCAGGATCTCAGCAGCATGCGTGTATTCGGCGCCTCGCATCTCGAGTGCGGGATTGCGATGAGCGTAGGCTCGCAGCGCTGCCCCACCCATCAGAGAACCGGCCACGGTGACGCCCTTGTCGATCTCCTTGCGTGCATTTGTGACGACGCCGGCTTCGCATAGAGCCGCGATCCCGTCACCGATCGCGCCCGAATGGACTCCCAGATCTCGTCGATCGCGGAGCTGCGCGAGCACGGCATCGGGGATCGTGCCAATGCCGACCTGCAGCGTCGCGCCATCCTCGATCAGCTCTGCCGCGTGGCGCCCGATGGCAAGCTCGATCTCGCCAATCCTCGCCGGCGCGCTTTCGGAGAGCGGCGCATCCGACGTCACCAGCGCCGTAAAGTCCTCGGCCATGAGATAGGGGCCGCCGAAGGTCCACGGCACGTCCGGATTGACCTCACCGATCACGACGCGCGCGTTCCGCAGCACCTCGAGCAGATATTCGCGCGCCATGCCGAGCGAATGCCGGCCCTGATCGTCGGGAGGCGAGACTTGCAGGAAGAGCACGTCCACCTTCAGAGGCGGCTGCGAGAGCAGGGTCGGTAGCGAAGAGTAGTGGACCGGCAGAATGTCGATCAGACCTTCCGACGCCAGACGCCGGTTCGTCCCACTGCCGCAATAGGAGAGAAAATCGAAGGCATCGGCGTGTTCGGGGCCAAGGTCGCCCGCCTGTCCGATACCGAGGAATAACCTCGTCCTGCCGATTGCGTGCCGCTGTTCGATCAGCGCCTGCACCAGGCGGCGCGGCTCGGCGTGCGACTGCCCCCAGGTCAGGGTATCGCCAGCCCTTACATGCCGCGAAAGATCGAGTGTTGTCATGCCAGGTCCGTCACGCCCGCTCGAAGACAGCAGCCATACCCTGCCCGCCACCGATACACATGCTTTCCAGCCCGTAATGCCCGCCGCGCCGTTTCAGCTCGTGCAACAGCGTCGTCATGATACGCACCCCGGTCGCGCCGATCGGATGCCCGAGCGAAAGTCCCGAACCGTTGACGTTCAGGATGTCGTGGCGCTCCCAGTGCATCGCGCGCATGCAGGCGAGGACCTGCACAGCGAACGCCTCGTTGATTTCGACGAGGTCCATCTGGTCGAGCGACAGACCCGTCTTGCGTTGCACCTTTGCGATGGCGGGAACGGGCCCGATACCCATTCGTGAGGGGTCGCAGCCAACGGCCGACCAGCCCACCAGAAAGGCAGCCGGATCAAGGCCAAGGGCTTCGAGCCTGTCCTCCGCCACGACGAGGCAGGCGGCGGCGGCATCATTCTGCTGGGCAGCGTTGCCGGCAGTCACCGTACCGTCTTTGGCGATAACCCGCAGCCCAGCGAGCTTTTCCGCCGTTGTGCCGGGCCGCACGCCTTCATCGCGCTCGAAGACCGTCTCGCCGCCACGCGGCTGCACCACCGGTACCGGTACCACCTCGTCGGCGAAGCGCCCCTCGTTCCAGGCCGCGGCCGCCCGTCGATGGCTCTCGGCAGCGTA
>SEEM01000053.1 GCA_004144595.1 Hyphomicrobiales bacterium | reverse complement strand
AGTTCCTCGATCAGGTCCAGCATCGCGGCGTCGAGCGCGGCGCCATAGCTCAGCGGCGTCGCGGAATTCGCCCGCCCGGAATAGCCGTTGGCGAAGCGCAGCACCCAGTCGCCGACGATGAGCGTCGACAGCGCCGGCCAGGCATTGATGATGCGCCGCTCGCAGCCGAGCACTAATGCGCTGTTATCTGTCTGCGTCGGCATCCTATCCCCCGAACGGCTTGCGCGGTGTCGGCCGCCAGCCCGGCGGCGCCATCTCGAAGCCCTTGAATTCGAAACCCGGCGCAACCGTGCAGCCGACCAGCGTCCAGGCGCCGAGCGAGGTCGCGCTCTGCCACCAGCCGGCCGGCACCACGAATTGCGGGCGCTGGCCGGCGGCAAGCTCGGTGCCGAGATGATGGGCCGAGGCGTCATGCCCGTTCGGCGACACCGTGATCACCAGCGGCGCGCCCGCATAATGGTGCCAGATCTCGGCCGCATCGACCCGATGCCACTCCGAGGTCTCGCCCGTATCGAGCAGATAATAGATCGCGGTCGAAAAGCCCCTGCCTTCCGGCCCTGCTCCATCGCGGAAGGTCTCGCGGTAATGGCCGCCTTCGGGATGGGGCTTGAGGTCGAGCAGTCGGATGACCTCCGCCGCCGTCAACCCGTCGAGCTGCACCGGCACCGTCAGAACCGGTTCTTGGCTTCGCGCAGGGCCGCGAAGACCGCGCCCGGCGCAGCGCCCTCCAGACCGACGGCCTTCGCCAGAGCAGGCTCGCCCGTCCGGAAGAACGGATTGGTCGCTCTCTCCTCGGCGATCGTGGTCAGCGCCCAGAACCGGCCTTCCGCCTTGGCCTTCTCCGCCTCCGCGAAGCGTGCCCTGAGCGCCTCGTTCGCCGGATCGACCGAGCGGGCGAAACGGGCATTGGAGAGGGTATAGTCGTGGCCGCCGAGCAGGCGGGTATCGCCCGGCAGCGCCATCAGGCGCGAGAGCGAGGTCCACATCCTGTCCATCTGGCCGGGTTGGACCCGCCCGCAGCCCATCACGAAGACGACGTCGCCGACCAGCGCGAGCTTGGCCTCGCGCCCAATCAGGCTGAGATGCCCGTCGGAATGGCCGGGCGTATGCCAGATCTCGAAGCTCTCGCCGCCGAGAGTAACGCTGTCCCCTTCGCCCAGCACCCGGTCGAGCGGCGCGCTGGTCCGGGCATCGGCCGGGCCGACGACGTTCGCACCGGTCGCCTCCTTCACCGCGGCGACGCCCTGCGTGTGGTCGTGATGGGCATGGGTGATGAAGATATCGCTGATCGTCCAGCCCTTCGCCTTGGCGGCGGCGAGCGTCTCGCTCGCCTCGGGCACGTCGATGGCGGCGCAGGCGCCGCTGGCGGGATCGTGGAGCAGCGCGCCCGCATTGTCAGTGAGCGTGCGGAAGACGTGAAGGTCGAGCGGCATGGCTTCCTCCGGCAAGGGCGGCCCACCGGAACGGCGAGCGGTCATTTGCCCTCCATGAGCCATGCCCGGCCGCCGATCAACCCGGCATCGCCTCCAGGCACCCTTGCGTTCAGGCGTCGCGCGTTCCATGTCAGGCGCCATGCCCCTCGACGTCGTCGACCTGCGCGCCTTCTATGCGAGCCCGCTTGGCCACGTGGCCCGGCGCTTCATCGGCCGGGCGATGCTGCGATTCTGGCCGGATTGCACGCGCCAGCGCCTGCTGGGCCTGGGCTATGCGACGCCCTATCTGTCCGTGCTCGGCATGCAGGCCGAGCGGACGATCGCCTTCATGCCGGCGGCCCAGGGCGTGGTGAACTGGCCCTCAGCCGGCCTTTCGGCTTCCGCCCTGGTCGAGCCGTCGCTCCTGCCGCTGCCGACCGCCTCGATCGACCGGGTCGTGCTCGTTCACGCGCTGGAGGAGACGGAAAGTCCGGACGACCTGCTGGAAGAGGTCTCTCGCGTGCTGAACCCCGGCGGGCGGATGATCCTCGTCGTGCCCAATCGGCGCGGACTCTGGGCCCGGATGGACGGCACGCCCTTCGGCCAGGGCCGCCCGTTCAGTCGCCGGCAGCTCTCTGCGCTGATGCGCGGCGCCGAGTTCTCGCCCGAGCACTGGACCGAGGCGCTCTATGTCCCGCCCCTGCAAAGGCGGTTGCTGATGCGCTCTGCCCTGGCCTGGGAGCGGATCGGCGCCGGTCTCTCGCTGCCCTTCGCGGGAGTGCATATCATCGACGCCACCAAGCAGTTCTACCGGCGCGCCCCCTTGCGCGCGACACGGCGCAGCTTTGCGCTGAGGCCGGTCCTTCTGCCGCAATCGGCACCGACGCCGCGTGCGGCAAACCCGCCTGCGGAGCCAGGAACGGGTTGACAATTTCGCCGGGGCGCGACCAAGGTCCGCCGCTTTTCAAGCCCGGTTTCGCTGTAAACCGCCGCTCCGCCCGCTCAAGGTGCGGAATTTGAACTGGATCACGATGCGTAGCTATCTGGATTTCGAGAAACCGGTCGCCGAGCTGGAGGCGAAGGCGGACGAGCTGCGGGCCCTCGAGGCGCGCGGCGACGGCATCTCCCTGTCGGAGGAGATCGGCAAGCTCGATACCCGCGCCAGCCAGGCGCTGAAGGAGCTCTATGCCGCGCTGACGCCCTGGCAGAAGACGCTGGTGGCGCGCCATCCGCAGCGCCCGCATTTCAAGGATTACTGCGCCGGGCTGATCACCGAATTCACCCCGCTGGCCGGCGACCGCGCCTTCGGCGAGGACGAGGCCATCGTCGGCGGCTTCGGCCGCTTCCGCGGCGAGCCCGTCTGCGTCATCGGCCAGGAGAAGGGCGACTCGACCGAGACCCGCATCCGGCACAATTTCGGCATGCCCAAGCCCGAGGGCTATCGCAAGGCCGTGCGCCTGACGGAGCTCGCGGACCGCTTCGGCCTGCCGGTGCTGAGCTTCGTCGACACCGCCGGCGCCTATCCCGGCATCGAGGCGGAGGAGCGCGGCCAGGCCGAGGCTATCGCCCGCTCGACCGAGGCCTGGCTCGGCCTGCGCAGCCCGAGCGTGGCACTCGTCATCGGCGAGGGCGGCTCGGGCGGAGCGATCGCCATTGCCGCCGCCAGCCGCGTCATGATGATGGAGCACGCGATCTATTCGGTGATCTCGCCGGAAGGCGCCGCCTCGATCCTGTGGCGCGATACCGCGCGCGCCCAGGATGCCGCCACCGGCATGAAGATCACGGCGCAGGACCTGCTGAAATTCGGCATCATCGACAAGATCGTACAGGAGCCGACCGGTGGCGCCCATCGCGACGGCCAGGTCGCCATCGCCCGTGCGGGCGACGCGATTGCCGCTGCGCTCGCGGATCTCGCCGGGCTTAGCGGCGAGGATCTCGTTGCCAAGCGCGCGGACAAGTTCCTCGCGATCGGCCGCAATCTCTGAGCAATCTCGGGGATTGCGTATGCCGCACCTGCGCAGGCGGGGTTTCTTTACCAGGCGTTGACCATATGGCCAGACTCGGGAAGCCTATGGTAAGGAACCCTCAAGGCTAACGCATCTAAAACGAGTCGACGGGCACAATTTGGCCGTCTTGCGAAGTCACAGGTCGCAAACCGGCCTGCCGTTCGATGGGATTGACGACGTGGCATTCAAGCAACTCGCGCTCGTGGCTTTTGTTGCATTGACGCTTGCTGCCTGCGAGGAGGACCGTTATCGCGGCTCCGCCCGCCATAATATCCCGATTCCGAATGCGACCTACGCGCTCATGTCCGAGAAGGGCATGAGCAAGGACCAGCCGATCATCATCCGCTCTTTCAAGAAGGAGTCGGAGCTCGAGGTCTGGAAGCGCAAGGGCGACGGGCAGTACGCGCTGCTGAAGACCTATCCGATGTGCCGCTGGTCCGGCCAGCTCGGCCCGAAGGTCCGCGAGGGCGACCGCATGGCGCCGGAAGGCTTCTATGCCATCGCGCCGCAGCAGATGAACCCGAATTCGTCCTATTACGTGTCGTTCAACATGGGCTATCCCAATGCCTATGACCGCTCCTATGGCCGCACCGGCGCGCATCTGATGGTCCATGGGGCCTGCTCCTCGGCCGGCTGCTATTCGATGACGGACGACCAGATCGGCGAGATCTACGCGCTGGTTCGCGAGGCGCAGAATGCCGGCCAGCGCGCCGTGCAGATGCAGGCCTATCCCTTCCGGATGACCGCGCAGAACCTGGCCAAGCACCGCCTCGACCCCAATATCGCCTTCTGGAAGAACCTGAAGGAAGGCTCGGATTACTTCGAGGTCACGAAGGACGAGCCGGCGGTGTCGGTGGCGGGCGGTCGCTATGTCATCAACGGCGGCCAGGCCCCGGCCGCCGTCGCCGAGAAGCGCCGCGAGGATGAAGTCCAGGTCGCCGCGCTCGTCGCCAAGGGCACGCCCGCGATCAAGCTGATCTATGACGATGGCGACCAGCACGCCTCCTTCAAGCGCGCGCTTGCCTCCAATGGCTCCGATGCCCTGAACCGCTCGGCCTCCTGGGCTTCGCGCGATGTCGGTATCAGCCGCGAGGACGCGCTCGCTTCCGGCCCGCGCGTCGTCGTGCTCGACAACACCGGCAAGGCCAAGGCGACCGTGCGCGCCGCCTCCGCCGACAACGACGCCATCCTCGCCGCAGTGGCGGCAGCGCCGGCGGAAGAGGCCGTCACGCCGGACGCCAGGTCTACCGAGGTCAAGCCCGCAGCCGTGCCGCGCCCTGCAGCGATCCCCGCCGCGACGCAGCTTGCAAAGGTCGCTCCGGGCAATGCCCAGCAGGCGCCGGTGCTCGCGAGCGCTTCTTCCACCCCAGTGCCCCCCGCCGCTCCGGCCGAGGACAAGCCGTTCCTGCAGCGGGCGCTCAGCTTCATGCCGACCTTCGGCGGCACCGCCGATCAGGGCGTCGCCACCGCCTCCGCCCCCGTCGTTTCAGTCGTACCCACGGTGCCGACAACGACGAGCACCCCGCTGCCGCCGCGCCGCGCCAACGGGCTCAGGACCTCCAGCCTCGACCAGTCGACCGCGGCCTACGCGAGCCAGCCGGCCCATCGCTGATAGCCCTCCGATGGCCGTGACAAAAATATCGCGACGCCCTCGATAATTCGGACTGCCTTTTTTGCAGGCGCGAAGGCCTCCGTTTCGGGGGCCTTTGCTTTTTGGCTGTGCGTTCAGCCTAAAAGCTGGTCTTGCCGGAAATCTGCCCAAACCCGCTTGATGGCGTGACAGCGCGATCACTGCGTGGCGAGGGGTTCCAGCACGATGTCCGATCTCTTCCGTTCCTCGATTCTCGGCTTGGCCCTGGTTGCCGGCATCGGTGGCGCTCAGGCCTCCGACCTGCCGAGCAAGAAGGGCGCACCGCCTGTCCCGGTCATTCCGGCGATCACTTGGTTCGACATCGCAGTCAACGTGAAGGCGCAGACCGACTACAATTTTCGCGGCATCTCGCAGACCGACCGCAAGCCGGGCATCGGCGGCGGCGCCGAGCTGCAGATTTACAACAATCTGTTCTATGCCGGCGTCTACGGCGCCAGCGTCGATCTCGTGACGCGCCCCGATGCCGAGATCGACTTCTATGCCGGCATCCGGCCGAAATTCGGCGACCTCGCCTTCGATTTCGGCGTGATGCAGTACTATTACCCGAGCGAGAAGCAGTTCATCGATGCCACCGGCGTGTTCTGGACGCCGAAGAACACCGACTTCACCGAGGTCTACGGCAAGGTCTCCTATACCTTCGCGGAGAGCCTGACGCTCGGCGCCAACGGCTACTATGCCTGGGACTGGCTGGGCACCGGCGCGAGCGGCACCTATGCCTCGGTGACCGCCAAGTACAACCTGCCCTTCCTCGAAGGCCTCTCCGTCTCCGGCGAGCTCGGCCATTACTGGCTCGGCACCACCAATCTCGCGATCTGGTCGACGGTGCCGGCCACCAACCTGCCGGACTACACATACTGGAATGCCGGCGTGTCCTATAACTGGAAAAACCTCACCGCCGATCTCCGCTATCACGACACCACGCTGTCCAAGACGGAATGCTTCGCGCTGACGGCGGACCCCCGCGGCATCACCACCGCCAGCAATCGGTCCAAGTGGTGCGGCCCCGCCGTGGTCGCCACGCTCTCCTTCGACATCACCGCGAGCAGCGTCGGTATCTTCGCTCCGAAATAGTCCCGCGCTTCACACGGGAAAAGGAAAAGGCCGCCCGAAAAGGCGGCCTTTTTTCTTGGAAGCGCCCACGACCCTCGGGCGATCCCGGAAACCGGCTTGGCGATCAGGCTGTTGGAGAGGATGACCGGCAGTCCTGCCACCGCCGCCTCGCGGCGGTGGCGCTCGACGAAGCCCATGCAATCCATCCGCAGGACTACCGACGCCCCTTCCCCGCCATGGGGCGAGGCATCATGGTATTGGTGACCAGCGTTGCGCCGTGGACGATGAATTGAGAAAGATGCCACTCCTTTGACCGCGCGCCTGCCTGCGTGAGGTGAGCACGGCCTGGCGTCTCGACGTCGGTCCGCCTTGGCTGTATCCCCACATCCCTGCCTGTTCGGGCTTGGCCTGCCCTTCGTCATGGAGATCACCGGATGAGCGACGGCCTGCTCTATCTCTCACGCGATGACGTGCGGGCGCTGGCGATCTCGCCGAGCGAGGCGCGCGAAGCCGTGCTCCAGGGCTTCCGCGACCATGCCGCCGGGCTGAACCGCAGCCTGCCCAAGACGGCGCTGACGCTGGCGCCGGGCCACGGCTTCCAGGCGATGACGGCAGCCTCCTCCGCCCAGCAGATCGCCACGGTGAAATGGGTGGCGATGGCACCGGTCGCGGCGGGTTCGGCCCTGCCGGCGGTCAGCGCGCTGATCTGCGTCAACGACTATGCGACAGGCATGCCGCGCGCGATCCTCGATGGCGACGAGATCACCCTGATCCGCACCGCGGCGATCACCGCCGCAGCCGCCTCGCGCCTCGCACCGCCGGAACCGCGCACCATCGGATTCGTCGGCTGCGGCTTGCAGGCCCATGCGCATCTCGCCGCCTTCCGCGCGCTGTATCCAGGTCTCACGACGGCGCTGGCCATGAGCCGTAGCCGCGCCTCGGCCGCGCGCCTTGCCGACGCGGCGCGCATGGCCGGCCTTTCAGCAGAGGTGCGCGACGATGCCGACTTGCTGCTGGGCGAGAGCGATATCGTGATTTCGATGGTGCCCGGCGGCCCCGGCATGACGCCTTTCCTCGACGCACGCCGCCTGAAGCCAGTCGCCTTCGCCGCAGCCGTCGATACCGGCCGGAGCTGGCTGCCGGAGACTCTGCCTGCCTTCGACGTGCTCGCCACCGACAGCCTGGAGCAATCGCGCACGCCCTATGACGCCGCCGGCAACCCGGTCACCACCGTCTCCTTCGGCCACGATATGTCGGAGCTTGCAGGCGCCCGCCACCCGACCGCGCCCACCGGCCGCTCCTTCTTCTGCTTCCGCGGTGTTGCGCTGGCCGATCTCGCGCTCGCGCATCTCGTCGTCGAGAAAGCACGCGCGCAGGGGCGCGGCACCGCTCTGCCGCGTTGATCCCGCCTGACTTCACCGGACCATGCCATGACCCAGCGCCTCCGCGATTTCGGCCTCACTTGCGGCATCATGCAGCCGGGCCCGCTCAACGCGATCACCGACGTGCCCAGCGTCAAGCTCGGCCATTTCACCCTGAACACCGGCGATCTCCGGACAGGCTTTACGGCCCTGTTGCCGCATGACGGCAACCTGTTCCGCCACAAGGTCCGGGCCGCGGTCGATGTCATCAACGGCTTCGGCAAGAGCGCCGGCCTGATGCAGCTCGCCGAGCTCGGCCAGATCGAGACGCCGCTCCTGCTCGGCAACACGCTCGCCGTCGGTACCGGCTTCGACGCGCTGGTGACCCGCGCGCTCGCCGACAATCCCGACATCGGGCGTGAGACCGGCACGGTCAATCCGATCGTGCTCGAATGCAACGACGGCTATCTCTCCGATATCCGCGCCCGCGCCCTGACGCAGGTCCACGCCTTCGCCGCGCTCGACGCCGCCGCCTCCGGCCCCGTCGCGGAAGGCGCGGTCGGCGCCGGTACCGGCATGAGCGCCTTCGGCTTCAAGGGCGGCATCGGCACGACTTCGCGTCGCTTCGCGCTCGACGGCACCGGCCATACGCTCGGCGTGTTGGCGCTCGCCAATTTCGGCAATGCCGGCGATCTCGTCCTGCCCGACGGAAGCCGCCCGGTTCCGCCCGAAGCCAAACCGCAAACCGAGCGCGGCTCGGTCATCCTGGTCATTGCCACCGACGTCCCGCTGGAATCGCGGCAGCTCCAGCGCATCGCGCGGCGCGGCGGCGCCGGTCTCGCCAGGCTCGGCGCCTTCTGGGGCAATGGCAGCGGGGACATCGCCGTCGCCTTCACCACGGCGGATCCGATCGAGCACGATCAGCCGGCCGATCTCGTTTCGCTGCGCGGGCTCAACGAGAACCGCATCGACACGCTTTTCCGCGCCGCAGCCGAGGCGACGCAGGAAGCCGTGCTCAACGCGATGGTTGCGGCGCCCGCCACCACCGGACGGGACGGACATCATCGCCCGTCGCTGGGGGATTGGCTCAGAGCGAACGCGGGCTGAAAAGGAACCACCCCGTCATGCTCGCCCTTGTGGCGAGCATCCACGTCTTAAGCACGCCCTTCGACCCGCGAAGACGTGGATGGTCGGGACAAGCCCGACCATGACGCGGACCGCGAACCGATCGGGTCGCTCAGGCCCATTCGCCGTTGCGGAACACCGGTACGCGGCGTCCATCCTCATGGACGCCGTCGATATCGACTTCGCCGGAGCCGATCATCCAGTCGATATGGATCAGGCTCTTGTTGCCGCCCTGCGCCGCGATCTGCTCCGGCGTCAGGTTCGCGCCGTCGACGAAGCATTTCGAGTAGCACTGTCCGAGCGCGATATGGCAGGACGCGTTCTCGTCGAAGAGCGTGTTGTAGAACAGGATGCCGCTTTTCGAGATCGGCGAGGAATGCGGCACCAGCGCGACCTCTCCGAGCCGCCGCGAGCCCTCGTCGGTATCGAGCACCTTGTTCAATACCGCTTCGCCACGAGAAGCTTTCGCCTCGACGATCCGCCCGCCTTCGAAGCGAACCTGGATCTCGTCGATCAGCGAGCCCTGGTAGGAGAGCGGCTTGGTGCTGGAGACATGGCCGTCGACCCGGCGCGCATGCGGGGTTGTGAAAACCTCCTCGGTCGGGATATTCGGGTTGCAGACGATGCCGTTCTTGGCGGGCGAAGCGCCGCCCTGCCAATCATGGCCGTCGGCGAGGCCGACCGTCAGGTCGGTGCCCGGTCCGGTAAAATGCAGCGAGGCGAAGCGCTGGCTGTTCAGCCAGTCGCGGCGGGTGCGCAGCGCCGCGTTATGCGCCGCCCAGGCCGCGACCGGATCGGCCTGGTCGATGCGCGAGGCCGAGAAGATCGCCTCGGCCAGCTTGCCGACCGCGACCTCTTCGGCATCATCAGGGAAGACCTGCTTCGCCCAAGCGGCGCTCGGATAGGCCAGGATATTCCAGTTGATGTCGAAGCCGGCGATCTTCTCCAGCGCCGGCTGGTAGGCCAGCGAATTGGCCTTGCTGGCCCGCCCGACCTTGGCCGGGTCCTCGTTCGCCAGTAGCATCGGATTGTCGCCGACGATGGCGAGCCGCGCGGTATTGGCGGAAAACGCCTCGGCGACGCCTTTGTAGAGCCAGGCCGGCGCCTTGTCGAAGCTCGCATCCGGCGCATGGCGATAGCGCGCCAGCGTCACCTCCTCGTCGGCCAGCATCGGCGTGACGATGCCGGCGCCGGCCTTGTAGGCATGCGCGGCGATCAGCCGGACCAGCGGCAGCGCCGCGACCGGCGCGGTCAGGAACAGATCCTGCCCCGGCTGGAGATTGAGGCCGACTCGAATGGCGACCTCGGCCAGCTTGTCGAGCCTGGCGGGATCGATAGCTTGCGGGTGCTGATCTTGCGGACGCTGGTGAACTGTCATGGCACTCGACCTGTCGGATTCGGGATTCCCGCCATTGCTGGCGCAAATCGTCGCCGGGTCAACCACCGCGGCGGCAGGACAGCCAGCCGGTAACGGGGGGTAACGGGGTGCGGCTCTTCAGCCGCCCGTCTCGTCCGTCTTCGTCATCCGCTTGAGCTTGCTTGCGCGCATCAGATGGCTGCGCATCAGCGCCGAGGCCACCTCGTTCTCGCCCGCCTCCAGATGGTCGAGCATCGCCATATGCTCGGCGCAGTTCACCCGAACGCGCTCCATGCCCTGATCCCAGTCATAGTTCGACAGGCGCCGGAGCTGGTTCTGGCGTCGCATCGCCGAATGGAAGAAGCGGTTGCCGGTGGCCGCGGCCAACCCCTCGTGGAAATCGGCATTCATCTCGTAGAAGGCGATGCTCGACGATTCCCGCCAGGGCCGCGTGAGCGACTCGACATGCCGCACCCGCATCTCGGCAATCCAGCCGGGAGCGAGCTGGAAGCCCGGCTCGAGCATCGCCATCGGCTCGATCAGCAGGCGGAAACGATAGCTCTCATCCCGCAGGCGCTGGTCGCGCGGCTCATGCAGGAAGCGCCAGCCATAGCCCGGCTTGCGCTCGACCATGTCGAGATCGGCGAGCCGGGCGAGCAGCTTTTGCGCCTCGGGCCGGCCGAGTTCGTAGCGCCGCATCACCTCGAGTTCGGAAACCTCGTCCGGCAGCAGACCGTTCTCGCGCTCATGCGCCAGCCTGACGATGGCGAGATCGACCGTCTCCGGTGCCCGGATATTATCGCTGGCTGCCGGCAGGTTGAGGAGCTCGATACCCTTGTTGAGATGCCGGCGCACCACGCCCTGCGCGGCCAGATGATCGAGCGCCGCCCTGACCGGCGTGCGCGAGACCCCGAGCCGGCGTGCCGTGGCATTCTCGTTGAGCCAGGCACCGGCGGCCAGCGCGTCGTCGCGCACCAGCTGCAGGATACGGTCGGCGATCTCCTGTTGCAGCCGGGTCGGCGCCGTCATCGGAAAGACCTTGATTGTTTTAGTTGATAATGAAATACATTATAGCACGATATCCCGCCAGCATACCGGAAAGATGTGCGCCATGGTCCAGCCCTGCCCCTTCGTCGACGTGTCGGGCACGCCCTATGAGCGCGGGCGCCAGCATGGCGCAGCCGTGCCGCAGCGCGTCAAGCGCTCGATCGAGCTCTATGGCGGCCAGCTCGGCGAACTTGGCTACGACACCGCGGCTAAATCGGCGCTGATCGCCGAATTCGCTCGGGAGATCGAGCATTTCGGCGCGCATTACATCGAGGAGATGCGCGGCATCGCCGATGGCGCCGGCGTCGCGCTCGAAGACATCGTCATGGTCAATGCCCGCACCGAGGTCATCGCCAAGGCCCGGCTCGTCAAGAACAAGCCGATCGAGGCCCAGGAGGAGCTCGACGACGGCTGCACCGGCGCGATCATCCTGCCGGAGCGCAGCGCGTCCGGCGAACTGATCCACGGCCAGAACTGGGACTGGAAGGCCGAATGCGCGGAAACGGCGATCGTGCTGCGCGTGCGCCGCACCGACGGCCCGGATTTCCTGACCTTCGTCGAGGCCGGCGGCCTCGCCCGCTGCGGCATGAACGCGGCCGGCATCTCGATCACCGCGAACTATCTGGAATCAGAGCGCGATTTCACGCAAGCCGGCGTGCCGCTCGCCCTGATCCGCCGCAAGGTGCTGGAGCAGGAGCATCTCGCCTTCGCCATCAAGGCCGTGGCGACGACGCCCAAGGCCTGCTCGAACAACATGATGCTGTCGACCGTGAAGGGCTTTGGCATCGATTTCGAATGCGCACCCGACGAGGCTTTCCCGATCTACCCGCAGGACGGCTTGATCGTGCACGCCAATCACTGGGTCGGCCACATCGCCCTGACCAAGATCAAGGACACCGGCATCCCGCGCGTGCCGGAGAGCTTCTATCGCGACTGGCGCGTCCGCAAACTGCTCGACGAGGCCGGCCGCAAGCTGACCGTCGACGATCTCAAGCAGGCCTTGTTCGACGATTTCCTGGCGCCTCACTCGGTCTGCCGCCCGGTGCGCCCGAACGAGGCCGGCAATCTCTCGGCTACCGTCGCGATGGTGATCATGCAGCCGGCGAAAGGGATCATGGAAGTGGCGCCGCTGCCGGCCCAGAACCGCGTCTTCACCCGCTACAGCCTGACTGCGGAGCCCGTCCTCCTCGCCGAGGCGGCGGAATAGCCCGGTCGCACGGCACTTTCGCGCGAGGCGGATTCAGGCCCGCGTGACGGAAATGCACAGCAAGGCCGCCGCGCTTCCCACGCCGCAGAAGCGGGGAGCGCGACGGCACCGCGTCAAACCGAAAAACAACAGGGGAACATGATGCGCCGAACCACCAAGACCGCCCTCGCCGCCGCACTGCTTTGTAGCGGCCTCGTCCAGGTCGCAGGGGCGAGCACGCTCAAGATCCAATTGCGCGCCGACATCCGCTCGATCAACCCGGGCGTCAATCGCGATGCCAATACCGACGGCGTCGTCATTCAGCTTGTCGAGGGCCTGGTCGCCTATGGCGAGGACGCCCTGCCGAAGCCGCTGCTGGCCGAGAAGGTCGACATCTCCCCGGACGGCAAGAGCTACACCTTCACCCTGCGCCAGGGCGTGAAGTTCCATAACGGCGCCACCATGACCTCGGCCGACGTGCTGTGGAGCTGGAACCGCTACATGGACCCGAAGACCGACTGGCGCTGCCTGTCGGAATTCGACGGCCGCGGCCAGGTCAAGGTCGAGAAGATCTCGGCGCCCGACGACAAGACCGTCGTTTTCGACCTGGACAAGCCGAGCGCGCTCTTCCTCGCCGCTCTCGCCCGCACCGACTGCGCCATGACCGGCATCCTGCACAAGGACTCGGTCAAGGCCGACGGCTCCTTCGACAAGCCGATCGGCACCGGTCCGTTCAAGTTCGCGGAATGGAAGCGCGGCGAGTATATCCGGCTTGAGCGCTTCGCCGATTACGCCGCGCTGCCCGGCAAGATCGACGGCCTGACCGGCGCCAAGAAGCCGCTGGTCGACGAGGTCCGCTTCCTCGTCATTCCCGATAATTCGACGGCCAAGGCCGCCCTGCTGAAGGGCGACATCGATATCGTTCCCGACATCGCCAATACCGACATCGCCGAGCTCAAGAAGAACGACAAGGTCAAGACCTCGGTCGTCTCCAGCATGGGCCTCGTCGGCCTGATCATCCAGACGCGCGATCCGCTGCTGCAGAACGTCAAGCTGCGCCAGGCGATGGCCGCTGCGATCGACGCCAAGGAGCTGGTCGGCGCCGTGACCGACGGCATCGGCTCGCCCAACAACTCGATCGTGCCGGCCCTCTCCGCCTATTACGGCCCGGTCCAGAAACAGGGCTGGAGATACGACCCCTCCGCCGCCAGGAAGCTGCTCGCGGAAGCCGGCTATAAGGGCGAGAAAATCGTGATGCTCGCCAACAAGCGCTATCCCGAGAGCTTCGACGCCGCCGTCGTCGCCCAGCAGATGCTGCAGACGGTCGGTTTCAATATCGAGATCGAGGTGCTGGAATGGGCGACGCAGCTCGACCGCTACAGCAAGGGCAACTACACGATCCAGGCCTTCCCCTATTCGGGCCGCATGGATCCTGCCCTGAGCTACGAGTCGATGACCGGGCCGAAGGACAAGCAGCCGCGCAAGCTCTGGGACAATCCGGAGGTGCAGGCCCTGCTCGACAAGTCCATGGTCGTGAACGACAAGGCCGAGCGCCAGAAGATCTTCGACGAGCTGCACAAGCGCTTCCTCGCCGATGTCCCGATGGTGATGCTCTATAACGGCATCGTCGGCGGCGCGATGGGCGCCAAGACCCAGGGCTATGTCTCGACGCTGAGCTCGCTGCCCCGCGCCTGGGAAGTCAGCATCGGCCAGTAGCGGCCGCCGTCTCGCTTCACGACCTCCGACAGCCCGGCATGCCCCCTGGGGGCATGCCCGAACGACAAGACAACGAGGGACCGGGTATGATCCGCATTTCGGCCTCTGCCCTGGCGCTCGCGCTCCTCTGTGGCGCAGCGCAGGCTCAGACCATCAATGTCGCGCTCAACGCCGACATCCGCTCGACCAATCCGGGCGTCAATCGCGACGACAATACTGACGCCGTCGTCCTGCACATGGTCGAGGGGCTCGTCGGCTACCGGGAGAACGGGGCGGTCGTGCCTTTCCTCTACAATCAGGTCGACACGGCCGTGGTCTCGAAGCGTCTGCAGGGCTTGGCGCCCTGGGTCGCCTCGAAGCCGCGCCTCTGGGAGGTCTCCGTCGCCAAATGACGGCGGCGTTCAGCCCGGCTCGACCGGGGCCGGGCCGACCGGCGCTCCCTTGACGATATGGGTCGCGATCAGGGCCGCGAGCGATCCCGCGTCCCGCGCCTTCAGGGCGGCCATCATCTCGTAATGCTCGCGATCGCTCTTCTGGAGCAGTTCATGCGAGCTCCACACCGTAATCTGCGAACCGCGCCCGCGGTCGCGCAGGCCCCAGATCATCTCCTCCAGCACCGCATTGCCGCAGAAGGAGTACATGAATTGATGGAAGGCGCGGTTGATCTCGCTCTGTTCGGTCCGGCTGCCGGTCGTGACCGCGGCGGAGAACTGTGCCGCGAGTTCGTCCAGCCGCGCGATTGCGGCGTCGTCGATCCGCGCGACCACGCCCTCCGCCGTCGCCTTTTCCAGGATGATGCGCGCGGCGAGGATCTCCTCATAGGTCTTCAGGTCGACCTCGGCGACGCGATAACCCCGGTTCGGGACATGCTCGATCGTCTTGCGCACGGCGAGCTCGTCGAGCGCGCTGCGGACGTCGAAGCGTGTCGCCTCGAAGCGCTCCTCGAGATCGATCTGGCGCAGCCATTCGCCGGGCCGAAACGCGCGCAGACGGATCGCCTGCGCGATCTCGTTGGCGAGGATGGCGCGCCGCGTGCTGGTGTTCTTGCGTTTCCGCTCGGACGTCATGGCAGGCTCTCTAAAGCATTTTCGAGCGGATTAGACACCGGTTCGTGGGGAGAACCGCAGGTCCGCGTCGGCGAACGGGCGGCCAACCATCGCTCTAGCAGGTTTCGCACGGCGCGGAAGATGATGGTTGCAGGACGGACCATACCATGCAACATAATTGGCGCCAATAATTTCGCCAGAGGAGAATGCTCGTGAACGCCGTGGCAGAACAGACCGCCAAGCCCGACTCCGAGGCGGCCGCCCGCGCCAAGGCGCTCTACGAGTACGGCCCGACCTCGATCTATTCCGCGAAGCACGATCCGCGCTTCCCCTATTGCCTCTACGTGCCGCCGTCTCTCGGCGAGGGCGGCGAGAAGCCCGAGCTGATCGTGGCGATGCACGGCACCGGCCGCGGCTTTACCGGCTATCGCGACGCCTTCTCGTCCTTCGCCCGCTGGAACAACTGCATCGTCCTGGCGCCGCTCTTCCCGATCGGCGTGATGGGCGACGGCTATCGCGACGGCTTCAAATACATGCGCGAGGGCAACCTCCGTTACGACCATGTCCTGCTCGCCATCGTCGAGGAGGTCTCCGAGCGCTATCGTCTCGCCTTCGACCGCTTCGGCCTGTTCGGCTATTCCGGCGGCGGCCATTTCGCCCATCGCTTCCTGATGCTGCAGCCCAAGAAGCTATGGGGCGTCTCGATCGGCGCGCCGGGCTCGGTCACCCTGCTCGATCCGAGCCGCGACTGGTGGGTCGGCACGCGCAACTTCGCCGAGCTTTTCGGCCAGGAGCTCGACATCCCCGCGATGAAGCAGGTCGCGGTACAGATGGTCGTCGGCGCCGCCGATCTCGAGACCTGGGAGATCACCCACAAGCCGGGCGGCCGCAACTGGATGCCGGACGCCAACCATGCCGGCACCAACCGGCCGGAGCGGCTGGCCAGCCTGCGCGACAACTTCGCCGAACAGGGCATCGCCGCGCGCTTCGACCTCGTGCCGAATACGCCCCATGACGGCGTCAAGGTCGTGCCGGTCGTCGAGGATTTCTTCGCCGGCGAGCTTCGCCGCATCCGCGCCGCCCGCAAGGCCGGCTGAACGTCACAAGAACAACAGGGGAATATGATGAAGCGCTTCCTTGCCTCCGCCGCCGCGCTCGCCCTCTCGGCCGGCGCCCTCCAGGCCCAGACGCTGACGGCCGTGCTCAACGCCGATATCCGCTCGACCAATCCGGGCGTGAACCGCGACGGCAATACCGATGCCGTCGTGCTGCATATGGTCGAAGGCCTCGTCGGCTATGCCGAGGACGGCTCGGTCGGCCCGCTGCTCGCCGAGAAGGTCGAGATCTCGCCTGATGGCAAGACCTATACCTTCCGCCTGCGCAAGGGCGTGAAGTTCCATAACGGCGCCACCATGACCTCGGCCGACATGCTGTGGAGCTGGACCCGCTACATGGACCCCAAGACCGACTGGCGCTGCCTCTCCGATTTCGACGGACGCAACGGCCTCAAGGTCGAGAAGATCTCGGCGCCGGATGCCGACACCGTCGTGATGGAGATCAACGAGCCGAACGGCCTCTTCCTTGACTCGCTCGCCCGCGCAGATTGCGGCGGCACCGCCGTGATCCACAAGGACTCGGTCAAGGCCGACGGCAGCTGGGACAAGCCGATTGGCACCGGTCCCTTCATGCTCGGGGAGTGGAAGCGCAGCCAGTCGGTCCAGCTCCTCGCTTTCGACCAGTATGTCTCGCCCAAGGGCGACAAGCGCGACGGCTATATCGGCTCGAAGCGTCCGCTGGTGAAGGAAGCCCGCTTCATGGTCATCCCCGATGCGGCGACGGTGAAGGCCGGCCTGCTCTCGGGCTCGCTCGACATGGCCCTGATGCCGGAATCGGACGTGCCCGACCTCAAGAACGCCGCGAACCTGACGCTGGCGATCGCGCCGAACCCGGTCCGCCACAGCCTGATCATCCAGACGCGTGACCCGGTGATGAAGAACCAGGCCCTGCGCCAGGCGATCGCCGCCGCGATCGACTTCCCCGAGCTCGTCGCCAACGTCACCAACGGCCTCGGCAAGCCCAACAACTCGCCGGTCTACACGACCTCTAAATATTACGGCGATGCCGAGAAGCAGGGCTTCAAATACGATCCCGCCGCTGCCAAGGCCCTGCTGCAGAAGGCTGGCTACAAGGGCGAGAAGATCGTGATCCTCGCCAACAAGCGCTCCTCCGTCCCGAGCTTCAACACCGCCGTCATCGCGCAGGCGATGATGCAGGCGGCCGGCATCAATGCCGAGATCGAGGTGCTGGAATGGGCGACGCAGCTGGATCGCTACAACAAGGGCAACTACCAGATGCAGTCCTTCTCCTATTCGAGCCGCTTCGACCCCGCGCTCGGGTTCGAGCAGATCGCCGGCCCGAAGGACAAGCAGCCGCGCAAGATCTGGGAAGAGCCGGAAGCGCTCGCCCTGATCCAGAAGTCGATGGTGGTCACCGACACCGCTGAGCGCCAGAAGATCTTCGACGATCTGCACAAGCGCTTCATCAACGAGGTCCCGACCATCTTCACCCATAACGACCTCGACATCATCGCTCATTCCAAGAAGGTGAGCGGCGTGACGCCCTGGGCATCCCAATTGCGCCTCTGGGAAGTCAGCGTCGCGAAGTGACCGGTTGCCGGCTCCGCCATCCGGCGGAGCGGCCTTGGGCATCTTCGGGCGAAACGGCCTTCGGTTCGCGTTGAAGATGCCGAAATGCCCTTAGGCTTGGGAGGGCCTTCGATGTTTCGATTTGCGCTGACACGGATAGGGATGGCACTGCCGACACTGCTGATCGTTGCAGTGTCGGTCTTCGTCCTCATCCGCCTCATTCCCGGCGACCCCGCCCAGCTGATGCTGGGGGACCTGGCGACGCCGGCGAGCCTCGCCGACCTGCGCGCTCGGCTCGGGCTCGACCAGTCGCTGCCGGTTCAGTTCGGCATCTGGATCGGCAATGTCGTGACCGGCGATTTCGGCCAGTCGATCTCGTCGCAGCAGGCAGTGCTGCCTTTGATCCTGCAGCGCTTTGCGGTCTCGGCCCAGATCGTGCTGGTCGCTGTCCTGCTGGCGAGCTGCGTCGCGGTGCCGGCCGGCGTCATCGCCGCCTGGAAGCAGGATTCCGCGCTCGACCTCGGCCTCGTCGCGACCGCGACCTTGCTGCTCTCGATCCCCACCTTCTGGCTCGGCCTGCTCCTGCTGCTGTTCTTCGGGCTCAAGCTCGAATGGCTGCCGGTCGTCGGCTATGTCTCGATTGCGGAGAACCCCTGGGCCGGCATCCTCTACCTTGTCATGCCGATCCTGACGCTGTTCCTGCATGAGATCGGCGTGATCCTGCGCATGGCACGGGCCTCGACGCTGGAGGTGCTCCGTCTCGACTACATCACCCATGCCCGCGCCAAGGGCCTGTCGGAGAGCGCCGTGCTCTGGCGCCATGCCTTCAAGAACGCCTTCGGCCCGACCTGGACCCTGATCGGCCTCGTGCTCGGCAATCTCCTGGGCGGCATCGCGGTGGTCGAGACGGTGTTCACCATCCCCGGCCTCGGGCGCCTGCTCGTCGATGCGATCTTCGCCCGCGACTATCCGGTCATCCAGGGCTGCATGCTTTTCGTCGCCTTCACCTATGTGCTGGTGAACCTCGTCATCGACCTCTGCTACCCGGTCTTCGATCCAAGGGTGACGGCCCAATGAGCAGTGACCGCACCATGACCAGCAACAGCACCCTGGGCCCCGGCGGCATCGTGAAGAAGCCCCGCCGCAAGCTCCCGGCCGCCAACGCGATCGTCGGCGGCACGCTGATCGGCATCCTGCTGCTCGCCGCCTGCACCGGCGCGCTCTGGACGCCCTATGATCCGCTCAAGCTCTCCTTCCGCGAGAAGCTAGCGGCGCCCTCCGCGCTGCACTGGCTCGGCACCGACGAGTTCGGCCGCGACGTGCTCTCCCGCCTGATGGCGGGGGCGGCGACCTCGGTCTGGATCTCGATCCTGACGGTGACGCTCGCCGTGGTCTTCGGCACGCTGATCGGCCTGTTCTCCGGCTATATGCGCGGCTGGACCGACCGCATCATCATGGCCTTCAACGATGCGCTGCTCGCCTTCCCCGGCATCCTGCTGGCGCTCGGCCTGCTCGCTGTGGTCGGTGCCAACAAATACGGCATCATCGTAGCGCTCGGTATCGCCTATACCCCGTCGGTCGCCCGCGTCGTGCGCGGCACGGTCCTGTCGCTGCGCGAGCGCGAGTTCATCGCAGCGTCCCGCGTGATGGGCAACTCCGAGGGCTTCACCATGGCCCGCCATATCCTGCCGAACTGCATCGCGCCGCTGACCGTTCTGGCGACCTCGATGTTCGGCTACGTCCTGCTCGCCGAGAGCGCGCTCTCCTTCCTGGGCCTCGGCGTGCCGCCGCCGGCCCCGACCTGGGGCAACATGCTCGCCGGTTCCAGGCCCTATATCGGCCAGGCCGTCTGGCTCGGCATCTTCCCGGGCCTGGCGATCTCGCTGACGCTGCTCGGCATCAACCTGCTCGGCGACGCCGTGCGCGACAGGCTCGACCCGCGGATGAGGGGCTCGCGATGACCAAAACCGCTCCCCTTCTCGACGTCGCCGGCCTCACGCTGAAGATCGGCGGCTCCGGCCGCACGGTGGTCAACGACGTCTCCTTCCAGGTCTTCCCGGGCGAGATCGTCGGCATCGTCGGCGAATCCGGCTCAGGCAAAACGCTCGCGGCCCGGGCCGTGATGGGCTTCATCCCTCCGGCGGTCCGGCTCGACGGCGGCACGATCCGCTTCGACGGCCAGGACGTCATGGCGATGAGCCCGAAGGCGCTGCGCGCGATGCGCGGCTCCAAGGTCGGCATGGTCTTCCAGGAGCCGATGACCTCGCTCAACCCCTCGATGACGAGCCGACCACCGCGCTCGATGCCGTCGTCCAGCGCGACGTGATGGAGCTGATGGTCGAGCTGACCAAGGCCAATCACACCGCGGTGCTGCTGATCTCGCATGATCTCGGCATGGTCGCGCGCTATTGCAGCCGCATCGTCGTGATGTGCCAGGGCGACGTGGTCGAGCAGGGCCAGGCCGAGGACATCCTGGCCCGGCCGCAGCACGCCTACACCCGCAAGCTGCTCTCGGCGATGCCGCATCGCCTGCCGGCCCGCCTCCTGCCGCAGGCCGGGACGCCGATCGTCTCGGTCAGCGATCTCGTCGTCGACTATCCCGGCCGCCAGGGCTTCTTCCGCAAGGGCGAGGCCAAGCGCGCCCTGCACGGCATCAGCATCGACGTGCAGCCGGGCGAGGTCGTCGCGGTGGTCGGCGGCTCGGGCTCGGGCAAGACCACGCTCGGCCAGTCGATCGCGGGACTGGTGAAGCCGTCCGGCGGCGAGATCCGCTTCAACGGCAAGCCGATCGACAAGAGCGATACGGCCTACTGGGACTACAGGCTGAACTGCCAGATGGTCTTCCAGGACCCGTACTCCTCGCTCGACCCGCGCATGACGATCCGGCAGCTCGTCGCCGAACCGCTGCGCCTGGTGCCCGACATGACCCCGGCCGATCGCAAGGCCCGCGTCGCCGAGGTGCTGGTCGAGGTCGGCCTGGGCGACGGCTTTGCCGAGCGTTATCCGCACGAGCTCTCCGGCGGCCAGCGCCAGCGCATCGCGATCGCGCGCGCGATCGTGCGCCGCCCGAGCTTCGTCATCGCCGACGAGCCGGTCTCGGCACTCGACGTCACGGTGCGCGCGCAGGTGCTCGAGCTCTTCGACGAACTCCAGAAGAAGCACGGCTTCTCCTGCCTGTTCATCAGCCACGATCTCGGCGTGGTCGAGCAGGTCGCCGACCGCGTCATCGTCATGCAGGACGGCAGGATCGTCGAGGAAGGCCCCCGCGACGACATCTTCGACAACCCACAACACCCCTACACACAGAAGCTCCTCGCCGCCGTACCAGGACTGGAAAGCACGGCCGAGGGAGGGGTGAGGCTCTTCTGGAGAAGAGCTGAGAACGACGCTTCGATCATCGGCTGAGGCCTGGACAAACAAGCCCGGAACCCATCCTCGGTGGCGGCACCGTGGATGGGTTCCGGGCTTTTCGTTCGCTCCGCCGTTGGGCGGAGCGAAGCTAGGCAATATCGCTCAGCGCTTGCGCTTGGCGCCGACCAGCTCGTCCCACTTGCGGAAGGCGACGACCATCTTGTCGGGCTTCAGCGGCAGTTCGATCGGGTTCTTGGCGATGAGGTCGGCATATTCGGGCCGGCCGAATTCCGCGATCACCTCCTGGCTGCGCTTCGGCGCCAGCGAGAGCGGCACGTCCTTCACCGCCGGGCCCGGATAGAGATAGCCCTCGTCATAGGAATAGGCCTGCATCTTCGGCGTCAGCACATGCGCCATGATGTCGAGCACGACGGCGAGGCGATCGTTCGGGATGCCCTTCGGCACGCACATGAAGAACGCGTCCGAGACCCAGTGGAAGCCCTTCAGCGTCTGGATCTTCGCCTCCTTCGGCACGATGCCAAGGGCGCGCGGATTGATGTCCCAGCCCGTGGTCGAGATGATGATGTCGCGCGAACCGTCGCCGAACTCCTTCATCGTCGCGCCGGTGCCGGCCGGATAGTATTCGATGTACTCGCCGATCTCCTGGAGATAGGCCCAGGTCTTGTCCCAGCCATTGACCGGGTCCTGCGGGTCCTTGTCGCCGAGGAGATAGGGCAGGCCCATCATGAAGGTCCGGCCCGGGCCGGAATTGGTCGGGCGGGCGTACATGAACTTGTTGGGATTGGCCTTGGCCCAGGCGAGCAGCTCCTCGGCCGTGGTCGGCACCTGCTTGACGCGATCCGGCATGTATTCGAGCAGCGGCCCGGACGGATAGTAGTTCACCACCGTGCCGAAGCCGGCGCCCTGAACCTTGTGCAGGTTGAGCGCCGCCGGCTCGTAGTTCTCTTCGATCTTCGGGAATTTCTCGGCGAAATCCGGGAAGATCTTGAGCCACAGATTTTGCTCCAGGCCGGCCGCGAGCCCGTCCGAGCCGGTCAGGACGAGGTCCAGATCGGAGCGGCCGGCATCCTGTTGCGCCTTGATCTTGCTCGCCAGTTCCGGCGCCGGCGCCTTCACATAGGTAATGCGCGAGACCAGCTTCGGATTGTTCGTGCGGTAATCGTCGAAGGCCTGCTGCATCAGGGCAAGCGCCCCGCCGACATCGATGATATTGATGCCGACAGGAGCCGAGGGCAGGGCCGGCACGGCGGCAAGAGCACCGCTGCCACCCAAGGTCAATGCGCCAAGTCCGCCCAGGACGGTGCGGCGGTCAACGCCTTTCGAAAATTCGCTCATGATTCTCCCCTTTTGCTTTGGTTGGTGACGTCTTCAGGCTGCCGCCCCGGCGGCGAAATCGCGGCGCTCGTCGCCGACGCGCACGCTGCGGACATGGAGATCGGGCGACCACTCGACCGCACTCTCCGGCAGGGTGATCGCGGCCCTGGCCAAGGCATCGGCGATGCAGGCCAGAGCATGGCTCGAGGCCATGGCGACCGCCTCGTTCGGCGTCGCGATGCCCCAAGCGACGACGTTGCGGACGGCATCGTCGAGCTTGAGGGCGGAGCCCGCAAGCGAGCCCCCGTTCACCTGATGCACCGAGCCGTCGACGGATAGGTCGACCGGCATGCCTGCGAAGCTGTAGCGCCCGGGCACGGCACCCGCCGCGACCACGGCATCGGTGACGAGGATCGAGCGTTCGAAACCCTTGGCCCGGATCAGGCTCTTCAGTGCCTTCGGCGGCAGATGGATGCCATCCGCGATGAAGCCGGCCATCAAGCGATCCTCACCGAGCTGCGCGAAGAGCGGGTTCGACAGCTTGGGCAAATCCTGCGGCAGGCCGTTGCCGAGATGGGTCGAGAGCGTCACGCCCGCATCCGCCGCAGCCGCGACGACATCGAAATCGACGGCGGAATGGCCGATGGCGACGACCTTGCCCATGCGGGCGAGCTGGCCGGCGAGCGCGATGCCGCCCTCGACCTCAGGTGCCAGCGTCACCATCAGGATCGGCCGCGACAGCAGCCCTTCGAGATGAACGATGAGGTCGGAACCGGCTGCCGTCATCGCCTCCGGCGGATGGCAGCCGCAATAGCCGGCCGCCGGGTTCAGGAACGGGCCTTCGAGATGATAGCCCGGGCACATCAGCGGCCCGAGCCGGCTGCCCTTCACCGCCGCGTCGAGCGCGCGGAAGCGCTCCTCAAGCTCATGCGGATGGGCCGTGATGATCGTCGGCAGGCAGGTCGTCACGCCTGTCGCCAGCATCGCCTCCAGCGCCCGGTCGAGCTCGGCCGCCTTGACCGTACCCGCATTGAAATCCAACCCGGCAAAACCGTTCACCTGGAGATCGACGAGGCCGGGCGTCTGCATCGTCAGCCCTTCCGGCTCAGCAGGGAGGCGGCCGGCGGATCGATGAACAGCACGGTGCGCTTATGCGTCTGCAGGATCGAAGCTGGCGCCAGGTTGCTCACCGGCCCTTCCAGCGCCGCCTTCGTTGCCGCCGCCTTGCGCGTATCGGAGACGGAGAGAACGATGAGTTCGCTCTTCAGGATCTGGCGGATGCTCATCGAGATCGCCTGCCGCGGCACGGCGTCGAAGCTCGGGAACCAGCCCTCGCCGAATTGCTGCTGCCGGCAGGCATCGTCGAGATTGACGACGAGATAAGGCTCCTCGGTCTCGAAATCGGCCGGCGGATCGTTGAAGGCGAGATGGCAGTTCTCGCCGAACCCGGCGAAGCAGACCGCGATGCGCTTGCCGGCGATCTGAGCATTGAGCTGCTTCACCGCCGCCGCGGGGTCGCCCTCGCCATCGACAGGAATGAAGCTCGGCGCATTCTTGAGCGGCGCCATGAAGCGCTCGCGCAGATAGCGCCGGAAGCTCGCGGGATGGCTCTCGGGCAGGCCGACATATTCATCGAGATGGAAGGCGGTGACCTTCGACCAGTCGATGCCCTCTGCCGTCACGAGATGGTTCAGCATCTCGAACTGGCTAGCGCCAGTGGCCACGATGATCGTCGCGGTGCCGCTACGGGCAAGCTCGTCGCGAATGGCCTGTGCGCCCAGCGCCGCCGCGTGCCGGCCGAGCTCGTCCTTGTCGGAGGCGACATGCATCTCGATCATCGAATTTTGAACCTTTTTCGTCTGAAAATTTTCGATATTCTTGCATCGAGCTTATGAAGCTTCGTCCGAAACGCAACGATTAATTTTGAACGCAACCGTTCCGAATAGAGCCCGCCTTGTCCCTGCTGACGCTCGACGAAACCCGCCTCGCGCTTGCGCATGACCGCGATTGCGCCCGGATCTACCGGCTGATCCTCAAGGGCGAAGCCCATTCCCGCACCGATATCGGCCGCATCCTGCAACTGCGCTCGACCAGCGTCTCCCGCGTCGTCGGCGATCTGATCGCGCGACGTCTGGTCATCGAGGCGCTTAGTGAGGCAAGCGGGCGCGGGCGGCCTCCGGCGATCCTCGTCGCCCATACCCGCCGTATCGGCGCCTCCGTGATCTATGTCTCCAGCCAGTCGCTCTCCGGAGCATTGGTCGATCTCAATGGCCATCTCGTTGCCGAGCGCCGCCGCGCCATCTCCGGCGACGCCGACAACGCTGCCATCGCCGCGGTGATGGCCGAACTGGCGCGCGATCTCCTCGACGCGATGCCGCCGGGTATGAGCCATGCCGGCACAGCCGTCTCGCTTTCCGGCCTGATCGACCTGAAGCAGGGCCAATGGCGGCTGGCATCGCGCTGGCCGCGCATGCGCGGGCTCGACATCGCCTCCGTCCTGGAG
>SEEM01000052.1 GCA_004144595.1 Hyphomicrobiales bacterium | reverse complement strand
GCCGCGCTTGCGGCCACCTTCGCCTTCGTAGCGCAGGCCGCCCTGCTCGGCGCGGCGCTGCTGCGCGATCGCATCTGGCGCCCGAGCCTGGGTAGCTTGCGGCCGATCGCCGCCAGCCTCGCGGCCAGCGCGATCATGCTCGCGGTGCTGGAGCTGTTGGTCCGGTCGCTGGCTGGCCCCTTGTCCTTGGATCAGCCTGCGCTGCACCGGGTCGTGGCGCTCGGTCTGCTCTGCCTTGCGGGGCTAGCGAGCTATGGCGCGGCGGGCTGGGCGCTTGGCGGCGTCGGCGCTCTCCCCTTGCGCAAGCGGCGGGGTTGAGCCAGAAGCGCCGCTTCCCTTCTCCATCGTGACGGCGGAGTGCCCCATGTCGGGTTTTCATCAGCGCGTATTTTCAGGCATGCAGCCGACCTCGACGCTGCATCTCGGCAATTATCTGGGCGCGCTGACCAACTGGGTGGCGATGCAGAAGACGCATGAATGCATTTATTGCGTCGTCGACATGCACGCGATCACGATGTGGCAGGATCCGGCCGACCTGAAGCGCGCCATCCGCGAGGTCACGGCCGCCTATATCGCCGCCGGCGTCGACCCCAAGCAGAGCATCATCTTCAACCAGAGCCAGGTGCCGGGCCATGCCGAGCTCGCCTGGGTGTTCAACTGCGTCGCCCGCCTCGGCTGGCTCAATCGCATGACCCAGTTCAAGGAGAAGGCTGGGAAGGACCGCGAGAACGCCTCGGTGGGCCTCTATGCCTATCCGAATCTGATGGCGGCCGACATTCTGCTCTACAAGGCGACCCATGTGCCCGTCGGCGAGGATCAGAAGCAGCATCTCGAGCTGACCCGCGACATCGCCCAGAAGTTCAACAACGACTTCGGCCCGCAGATCGCCGAGCACGGCCTCGGCACGGGCGAGCTCGGCTTCTTCCCGCTGCCCGAGCCGATGATCCAGGGCCCGGCCCCGCGCGTCATGAGCCTGCGCGACGGCACCAAGAAGATGTCGAAATCGGATGCGTCCGATTATTCGCGCATCAACCTGACCGACGATGCCGAGGCGATTGCCACCAAGATTCGCAAGGCCAAGACCGATCCCGAGGCGCTGCCCTCCGAGGAGAAGGGGCTGGAGGGTCGTCCGGAGGCGGAGAACCTCGTCGGCATCTATGCCGGCCTGTCGGGCTCCTCGAAGGACGCCGTGCTCAAGCAGTTCGGCGGCGGCCAGTTCTCCGGCTTCAAGGCGGCGCTGGTCGATCTCGCGGTCGAAAAGCTGAGCCCCATCGCCGTCGAGATGCGCCGTTTGCTGGCGGACTCCACGCATATCGATGCGATCCTCGGCGCGGGCGCGGACCGGGCCGATGCGATCGCTGCGCCGATCATGCGCGAGGTCAAGGACATCGTCGGCTTCGTGCGCAGCCGATAAGGCGCGAATTCCGGAGGCAGGCTTGCGCCGGGGTGCCGACGCAGGCCACCATGCCCGTCCCTGAAGCGGCGGCAGGATAATACATGGTCAAGAGACGGCGGTCCTACGAGACGGGCCATCGCCCGAAATTCCTCGCCGTGGTCGATGGCAGCGAGGAATGCGCCAAGGCGATCCGCTTCGCCGCGCGCCGTTGCGCGCGCGTCGGTGCGTCGATCGTCCTGCTCGGAGTCGCGACCCCGCCCGAGCACGAGAACTGGCTGGGTGTCGGCGAGGTCATGCAGGCCGAGGCCGAAGCAGAGGCCGAGAAGCGGCTCGAAACGGCGGCCGTGGCCGTGCGGACCTTCGCCGGTCTCGAGCCCGAGAAGGTCGTGCGCGTCGGCAACAAGGCCGACGAACTCGTCAAGCTGATCGAGGAGGACGAGGACATTTCGCTCCTCGTGCTGGCGGCCGGTACGAGCAGCAAAGGCCCCGGCCCGCTGGTCAGCGCGCTCGCCGGCAAGTCCTCGGCGAGTTTCCCGATCCCCGTCGCCATCGTTCCCGGGCATCTGGAGGACGAGGAGATCGACGCCCTCGCCTGAGGACGCCGGCCTGCGTTTCCATGCCGCTGGAATGATTCCAGCCGGCAGCCTATATCGGAGCCAGGAACGGCGACCTTGAATCGCCGGTACCGGAGGCAAGCCCATGTTCATCCAGACCGAAGCCACGCCGAATCCGGCGACCCTGAAGTTTCTCCCCGGCCGCGCCGTCATGCCCGACGGCACGCTCGATTTGCGTGACGTCGGCGACGCCGAGCGCTCGCCGCTGGCGCAGCGCCTGTTCGGCGTTTCCGGCGTTTCCGGCGTCTTTCTCGGCTCCGATTTCATCACCGTCACAAAGTCGGACGGCGAGTGGCCGCATCTGAAGCCCGCGATCCTCGGCGCGATCATGGAGCATTTCATGTCGGGCGCCCCGGTCCTGGCGGCAGGCTCCGCCGCCGACGTGATCGAGGAGGGCGAGTTCTTCGACCCCGCCGATGCGCAGACCGTCGAGACGATCAAGGACCTGCTCGAAACCCGCATTCGCCCGGCGGTGGCCGGCGATGGCGGCGACATCACCTTCCGCGGCTATCGCGACGGCACAGTCTATCTGGCGATGAAGGGCTCCTGCTCGGGCTGCCCGTCTTCCACTGCGACGCTGAAGCACGGCATCCAGAACCTGCTGCGCCACTTCCTGCCGGATGTGCGCGAAGTCGAAGCCGTCTGAGCCGAACGGAATTGTTGCTGACCATGAGCCCGGCCTTTCGCGGCATGACATCCTGATGCGCATTCTCGCGATCGATACCGCGCTCGGCGCCTGCTCGGCCTGCGTGCTGGATACAGCCGACATGGTGAAGCCCCTGGCGATCGAGCAGCTCGCGATGGAACGGGGCCATGCCGAGGCGTTGATGCCGCTCGTCGAGCGCGTCATGAAGAACGTCGAGGGCGGCTTCGGTTCGCTCTCGCGCATCGCCGTGACGGTCGGCCCCGGCAGCTATACCGGCCTGCGCGTCGGCGTGAGCGCGGCCCGTGCCATCGCGTTCGCGGCCGGCATTCCGGCGGTCGGAGTCACGACCGTCGCGGCCTGCGCCGCTCCGCTTATCGGGCGCGAATCGGGGCGCGTCATCGCCGCCGCGCTCGATGCCAGGCATGGCCAGGTCTGGTTCCAGGCTCTGACGGCCGAGGGCAAGCCGCTGGTCTCGCTCCGGCAGGTCAGCTATCGCGATGCGGCCCGGGCCATCGGCGCAGGTCCCGTCAGCCTCGTCGGCTCCTCGGCTCTGGCCGTCGCCAACGAGGCCTGGGCGATCGGCCTCGATGCGCTGGTGCTCGACGATGCGAGGGCGCCCGACATCGCCTGGGTCGCCCGCCTCGGCTTCATCGCCGACCCGGAAAGCGCGCCTCCCCGGCCGCTCTACCTGAAGGCGCCGGAAACGACGCCGCAGGACAAAGCCCGCTTGCCGCGGCGGTGAGCGCATCCCCCAAATGGTGGTTGCCGTTGCGTCAGTCTGTGCGAACAGGCGGCATGGATTGGCTGCGCAGACTGCTTCACCCTGATTCGGCCCCGCCTCGGACGATGCGGCTCGATGCCGGTTACGCCCTCGCTGTCGCGACCCTGCATCATCAGGGCGGCTTCGCTCGCGGCTGGGAACCGGCCGAATGCGCGGCGCTGATCGCAGATTCGGCGGTCGCGGCCGATGGCGTCTTCAACGGGGGCTCCAGCCATCCAGACGGTTTCGTCATCTCGCGCAAGGCGGCCGACGAAGCGGAGATCCTCAGCATCGTGGTCGCGTCGGCCCGCCGCCGCGACGGTTTCGGCCGCGCCCTGCTCGCAGCGCATCTCGCCCGCCTGGCCGAGCAGGGGGCGAACCGCGTCTTCCTCGAAGTCGAGGAGGGTAATGTCGCGGCGGAGCGGCTCTACCGTCATTTCGGCTTCCGCGAGGTAGGCCGGCGCAAGGGTTATTACCCGAAGCCGGACGGGACGCGCGCGACCGCGATCGCAATGCGGCTCGATCTCGCGTGACAAGCCGGCGCAATCGCGCCATTGACGGCTCTCGGATTTCCCAAGAGATCGCCGTTTTGCCGATGATCGGACCCGCCTCAGCATGAACGGACTCCGCATTGGCGCGCTCGCCCGGCTGGTCATGCTGTGCACGGGCACGCTGGGGCTCGTTCTCGCTCAACTCGTCGTCATGCGGGTCATGCCGTCGCGACGCGGTGCCGTGCCACTCCGCTTCCATCGCCTGACCTGTTGGTGCCTGGGCGTGCGGCGGCACGTGCGTGGCACTCCGCCGCCGGCGGGAACCGGGGCGCTGATCGTCGCAAATCACGTCTCCTGGCTCGATATCGGGGTGATCGGCGCCGAGCGCGAGCTCGCCTTCGTCGCCAAAAGCGAGGTCGGCCAATGGCCGGTGGTCGGCTTCCTCGCCAATCTCCAGCGCACCCTCTACATCGACCGCCAGCGCCGCAGTGCGACCGCAGGGATGGCCGCCACCATGGGCGCGCGCATCGCCGATGGCGAAGAAGTCGTGCTTTTCGCGGAGGGAACCACCGGCGACGGCACGCGCATCCTGCCCTTCCGCTCCTCGCTGCTCGGCGCTGCGCATCAGGCGATGGGCGATGCCACGACGGACGTGACGGTCTATCCGCTGACAGTCACCTATACCGGCTCGCAGAACCTGCCGGGCGGTCGCGTCGGCCGGGCCGCGCTCGCCTGGTATGGCGATACCGAGCTCTGGCCGCATCTCAAGCATGTGCTGGAATGCGGCGCGATCGATGCCGAACTGGTCTGGGGCGAGCCCATCGTGATGGGCCGGGCGACCTCGCGCAAGGAGGCGACGCGGCTGGCCGAGGCCTCGGTACGCCAGGCGCGCCGGCAGGCCGTCACCGGCCGCCCGGAGGCCTGCTGATTTCACGGGGACACACGCAGTCATTCCGGGCCTGACCTGGAATCCCGACGTGTTTCCCTGAGAACGAAGTATGGTCCGCTGCTTGCTTCTCATCGGCTTGCATCCGGCGGCCGTTCCCAAGGCGCCCGATCCGCAGTAAAGGATGCGCTTTGGAGACCCGATCCGCGGCGATGAAGAAAGTCCACATCAAGTCCTTCGGCTGCCAGATGAACGTCTATGACGGGCAGCGCATGGCCGATATCCTGAGCCACCAGGGCTATGAGGAGACCGCATCGCCGGAGGGCGCGGACCTGATTCTGCTGAACACCTGCCATATTCGCGAGCGGGCAGTGCAGAAGGTCTATACCGAGCTGGGCAAGCTCCGCGACATCAAGACGGCGCAAGGCGCCGAGGGTCAGGAGACGAAGATCGTCGTCGCCGGCTGCGTCGCCCAGGCCGAGGGCGCGGAAATCCAGCGCCGCCAGCCCGCCGTCGATCTCGTGGTCGGGCCGCAGGCCTATCATCGCCTGCCCGAATTGCTGGCCGAAGCCGGCAAGCGACGCGTCGTCGATACCGACCTGCCGGCCGAGGACAAGTTCGGCTTCCTGCCGGCGCCGAAGCGCCAGGCCATTCTGGCGCGCGGCGTCTCGGCCTTCGTCACCGTGCAGGAAGGCTGCGACAAGTTCTGCGCCTTCTGCGTCGTTCCCTATACGCGCGGCGCCGAGTTCTCGCGGCCTGTCGCGCAGGTCATGGCCGAGGTCGAGCGCCTCGCCGAGGCGGGCGTGCGCGACGTCACCCTGATCGGCCAGAACGTCAACGCCTATCACGGCGAGGGGCCGGATGGCGCCGTCTGGACCTTGGCGCGCCTGATGCATCGCGTCGCCGCGGTACCGGGCATCGCCCGCATCCGCTACTCGACCAGCCACCCGCGCGATATGGATGACGATCTCATCGCCGCCCATCGCGACCTGCCGCAGGTGATGCCCTTCCTGCATCTGCCGGTGCAGGCGGGGTCGGACCGCATCCTGGCCGCGATGAACCGCAAGCATACCGGCGACGAGTACCGCCGCCTGATCGAGCGAGTCCGCGAAGCCCGGCCCGATATTGCGCTCTCCTCGGATTTCATCGTCGGCTTCCCCGGCGAGACCGATGCCGATTTCGAGGACACGATTCGGCTCGTCGACGAAATCGGCTTCGCCTCCAGCTATTCCTTCAACTATTCGCCTCGCCCTGGCACCCCGGCGGCCGATATCGAGGCGCAGGTCCCGCGCGAGTTGATGAACGAGCGGCTTTATAGGTTGCAGGAGCGCATCGAGCATCACCGACAGGCCTTCAACCGGGCGATGGTCGGACGTAGCGTGGATGTTCTCCTGGAAAGAGTGGGACGCTACCCCGGACAGCTTGCCGGCAAGTCGCCCTATCTGCAGGCTGTGCAGATCGAGAGCGACGCGAATCAGATCGGCGACATCGTGCGGGTGGTGATCGAGAAGACGAGTACGAATTCCCTGTTCGGCCGGCTGGCAGCGCCCGGCGAGGCCGATGGAAAGGGCACGCTTGGAAAGGGCCTGGCCGCTTGAGCGCGCCTGGTTCCATTCCCATCTGCCTGGAGCGTTTTCGAGCGAAGTGGACACCGGTTCGCGTGAAGGAAATGCGGGATTGCTTCGGGGCGGGCGGTGGCTTGTCATCAGGCTGAGACTGTTGCGTCCGGTTATGCTGCGAGACGACCCGGCCGGGCGCTCCTGCCCGGGTGGAATAGGTATCGGGATCGGGCCATCCGTTTCCCGGACCTGAAGCGAGGCGACGCATTTGGCACAGGCTGATTCGACGCAAAGACCCGACCGGAACCCGAGGCGCGATCTCGCGCCTGCCCGCCCCGAGGGCGGTGTGCGCGAAAGCGCGGGCCGCGAAGGCTTGGCGGCGACGGAGGTCGTGCTGTCCTTCGATGACAACCGCCTCGCCAGCCTGGTCTTCGGCCAATACGACCAGAACCTCGCCCATCTCGAGCGCCGTCTCGGCGTCGTGGTCAGCCCCAATGGCAACCACGTTACGGTCAAGGGCGCCCGCGAGACGGCCGAGCAGGCCGGGCGCGTGCTGAAGACGCTGTATGCCCGGGCCAAGGCCGGCGCGCCGGTGACGCTCGGCGAGGTCGACGGCGCGATCGAGGAAAGCAACGTGCAGCGCTCCCTTTTCCCGACGGCGGATGCCGGCAAGACCTCCTTCGACGCGGTCGTGACCCGCAAGCGCGGGCCGGTCCGGGCGCGCAATGCCGCGCAGGACGCCTATCTGCGCCAGCTCAAGCGCCATGAACTCGTGCTCGCCGAAGGTCCGGCCGGCACCGGCAAGACGTGGCTCGCGGTCGGGCATGCGGTTTCGCTGATCGAGCAGGGCGTGGTCGAACGCATGATCCTGTCGCGTCCGGCGGTGGAAGCCGGCGAGCGGCTCGGCTTCCTGCCCGGCGACATGCGCGAGAAGGTCGATCCCTATCTCCGCCCGATCTACGATGCGCTGAACGATTTCATGGAGGCGCGCCATGTCGAGCGCGGCCTGCAGACCGGCATGATCGAGATCGCGCCGCTCGCCTTCATGCGCGGGCGCACCCTGACCAATGCCGTGGTGCTGCTCGACGAAGCTCAGAACACCACCTCGATGCAGATGAAGATGTTCCTCACCCGCCTGGGAGAGGGCTCGCGCATGATCATCACGGGCGATCCCTCGCAGATCGACCTGCCGCCGGGCCAGCGTTCCGGCCTGAACGAGGCGGTCAAGCTGCTCAAGGATGTCGAGGGCGTCGGCTATGCCCGCTTCGAGGAAGGCGATGTCGTCAGGCATGATCTGGTGCGACGCATCGTCATGGCCTATGAGAGCGCGGCGCGCCACGAGCGCGCGGAACGGGAAGAGCGCTTGCGCAACCCCGAAACGCCTCCGGATCTCAACCGGGAAGGCGACAGCGAAGGGCTGAAGCGGATGTTGGCGCGGGAGCGGCCGCGATGAACGATCGACCTCGCGGGCGGCGCGCGGCGCCGCCACCCGAGAAGACGTCTCCGGAGATCCATCTCGACCTCAGGGCGCAGTCGCGCCGCTGGCATGAGCTCGCCAAGCTGCCCAGCTTGCGTGCATTGCTGAACGAGGCGCTGGAAGCGGGGATCGCTGTATCCCCGCGCAAGCCGATGCCCGGTGCCGAGCTCAGCCTGCTGCTGACCGACGACAAGCGCATCCGCATCGTCAACCGCGACTGGCGCGGCTTCGACAAGGCGACGAACGTGCTCTCCTTCCCGGCCGCGCCGCCCGGGCGCATCGCCCGGAGCCCGCTGCTCGGCGATATCGTCATCGCCTATGAGACGGTGCTGCGCGAGGCCGAGGCCGAATCGAAGAGCGCGGCGGATCATCTGCGCCATCTTGCCATCCACGGCCTGCTCCATCTCCTCGGCGAGGATCACGAGACCGAGGCCGAGGCGCGCCGCATGGAAGCGCTCGAAGTCGCCGCCCTCGCCCGTCTCGGCGTGGCTGACCCTTACGCCGGTGCCGAGCTCGTCACGGCGCCCGCCCCTTATGTGACACAGCCAACACGATCATGAGCGACGACAGTCGGCAATCCCAGCACGAAACGCGCGGCCTCGGCCATTGGCTCGGCCAATTCCTCGACCGCCTCGGCCTGCGTGGCGGTGGCACTGCCCGCGAGGAAATCGTCGAGGCCCTTGCCGAGGAGAACGGCGAGCTTGCCGACCTCTCCGCCCAGGAACGCGCGATGCTCAGCAATGTGCTGAGCCTGCGCGAGCGCCGCGTCGCCGATGTGATGATCCCGCGTGCCGATATCGTCGCCGTCCCGGCCGATGCGACGCTGGACGAATTGCTCGCGCATTTCCGGACTGCCGGCCATTCGCGCCTGCCGGTTTTCGACGACACGCTCGACGACCCCCGCGGCATGGTCCATATCCGCGACTTCCTCGAATATATCGCCGAGAAGGCGCGTCCCGGGGAAAACGGCCCGCCGGACGAGAACGGCAAGCTCGCGATTCCGCACACGCTGTCCGCCGTCGACCTGGCGACGCGACTGTCGGAGACCAAGCTTTTGCGCCCGGTCCTCTATGTCCCGCCTTCGATGCCGGCGGTCGATCTGCTCGTCCGCATGCAGTCCACCCGAACCCATATCGCGCTGGTCATCGACGAGTATGGCGGGACCGACGGTCTCGTCTCGATCGAGGACCTGATCGAGATCGTTGTCGGCGACATCGAGGACGAGCATGATCTCGAGGAGACGCCGATCGTGCCGGCCGGCGATAACCGCTTCACGGCCGATGCCCGTGCGACGCTCGCCGAGCTCAAGGCCGCGACGGGCGTCGACCTCTCCGGCAACGAGATCGCCGACGACATCGATACGTTGGGCGGGTTGATCGTGACGCTCGCGGGCCGCGTGCCGGCGCTTGGGGAGACGGTGAAAGGGCCGGACGGGCTCAGCTTCGAGATCCTCGATTCCGATCAGCGCCGCGTGAAGCGCCTGACCATCCATTGCCATAGCGAGCCTGCGACCGAAGAACCGGCGATGGAGCCGGGCTGATGGGGCTGGCGGGGGCAGCCGAGGCCGTCATCCTGGGTTGGGGCTGGCGGAAGCGCCTGATCGCGCTTGCAGCTGGCGCGAGCGGGGCGCTTGCATTGCCGCCGCTCGATCTCTGGCCTGTTATCGTCGTGCCGATGACCGTCGCGGTCTGGCTGATCGATGGGGCCGTCGGCACCAGCGCCTGGCGCCGGTTCCGGGCCGCTTTCGCGGTCGGCTGGTGGTGGGGTTTCGGCTTCTTCCTCGCCGGGCTGTGGTGGCTTGGCGCAGCCTTCCTCGTCGAGGCGGACAAGTTCGCCTGGGCGATGCCGCTCGGCGTCGTCGCCCTGCCGGCCTCCCTCGCCGTCTTTCCGGCCTTTGCCTTCGGCCTGACCCGTCTGGCCTGGCCCAAGGGCGCCGGGCGCATCCTCGTGCTCGCCGTGATGCTGGCGCTCAGCGAATGGCTGCGCGGCCATGTCCTCACCGGTTTCCCCTGGAACCTCTACGGCATGATGCTGGCGGGCGAGATCCATCTCGCGCAGGCGGCCTCGCTCATGGGGCTCTACGGCCTGACCCTGTTCGCGGTGGCGATCGGCGCGGCTCCCGCCGCGATGGGCACAGCGCGGACATCGGCGGGGCGCAACCTGCCGCCGCTCCTCGCACTGGCCGCGCTGGCCGGCCTTTTCGCTTTCGGATTCTGGCGTGTGCCGGCCGCCCCTTCGCCGGTCGTGGCCGGGGTGAAGCTGCGGCTGATGCAGCCCAACCTGCCGCAGGATGCCAAATTCAACGGCAATAACGGTGCGTCGATCCTTGAGCGCTATCTGGCTCTGAGCGACCGGGCGACCAGCCCGACCACGCCCGGCCTCCAGGGCATCACGCATCTGATCTGGCCGGAATCGGCCTTCCCCTTCCTGCTCGGCCGCACGCCCGGCGCCCTGTCCCGCATCGGGGCCGTGCTCCCGCCCGACGTGACGCTGATCACCGGAGCGGCGCGCGCCGGCGAGACGCTGCCCGGCGAGAGCCGGCCGCCGATCTACAATGCGATCCAGGTGGTCAATGACGAGGGCGTGATCGTCGCGAGCTACGACAAGGTCCATCTCGTCCCCTTCGGCGAATACCTGCCGCCCGTCCTGGACACGCTGATCCGCGCGATCGGCCTGTCGCAGTTCGTCTCGATTCCCGGCGGGTTCGCGGCCGGTAACGGCCGGGCGCCGCTCGCGATCAAGGGCCTTCCCACGGCCGCGCCGTTGATCTGCTACGAGGTGGTGTTTCCGGGCGAAGTCGCCGCGCGCGGCCCCCGCGCGGGCTTCTTCCTGAACCTGACCAACGATGGCTGGTTCGGCCAGACCAGCGGTCCCTACCAGCACTTCGCGCAGGCGCGGATGCGCAGCATCGAGGAAGGCCTGCCGCTGGTGCGCGTCGCCAATACCGGGATTTCCGCCGTGGTCGATGCTTATGGCCGCACGGTGGCGAGCCTGCCCCTCGGCGTCGAGGGCGTGCTCGATTCCGCCCTGCCGCGCGCCGGCCCAATCACCCTCTACGGAAGGGCGGGCGATCTGGTCTTCGCCGGGCTCATGCTCCTTTTTCTCGCATTTTCCCGGGTTCGGGCCCGCGAATGATCCCAGTTGGAACTTTTTCGCGTCGGAGGGTGGATTAGCTGCGACGCCTATAATAAAGGGACGCTTACCGCGCCGACCAGGATGGCGGCTCCTGGTCATGACACTGATGCCTAAGCAGGGTGAATCATGATCAAGAAGGTCCCCAATCCGATCGACAAGCATGTCGGCAGCCGCGTTCGCATGCGCCGGATGCTGGCAGGCGTCAGCCAGGAAAAACTGGGCGAAGCGCTCGGGCTGACTTTCCAGCAGGTCCAGAAATACGAGAAGGGCTCCAACCGCATCAGCGCGAGCCGCTTGCAGCAGATCGCCAAGATGCTGGACGTGCCGGTGGCCTTCTTCTTCGACGGCGCCCCGACCGGCGACATGCCCGAGACCGGCTTCGCCGATTCCGCCGCGACGACCTATATTTCCGACTTCCTCGCGACGAGCGAGGGCGTGCAGCTCACCAAGGCCTTCACGCGGATCAAAAGCGGGCGCGTGCGCCGCCGGATCATCGACCTCGTCGAGGCGCTGGCAGAGGAAGACGCCGGAACGGCGTGATATCGACAACTTTTTGTTCGGCTTGACGAACGATCCTCCCGATAAGCGGATTTTATCGCTTGACGGCGAACGCGTCCGCTGCAATGACGAAACGTTCGTGGGGCTGGCGTCGCTACGCCGGCCTTTTCCATGTGCCGACTGAGGGAAATCCCGACCGTGTCACGCCAGAATTACCTGTTCACCAGCGAGTCCGTCTCGGAGGGGCACCCCGACAAGGTCTGCGACCGCATCTCGGATGAGATCGTCGATCTGTTCTTCAAGGAAGCGGCCAAGGCGGGCATGGATGCGAGCATGGTTCGCGTCGCCTGCGAGACGCTTGCGACGACCAATCGCGTCGTCATCGCCGGCGAGGTCCGCACCTCGCTCGACGAGAAGACGATGAAAAGCAAAGTCAAGTCGGCGGCGCGCAAGGCGATCAAGGCGATCGGCTACGAGCAGGACGGCTTCCACTGGAAGAAGTGCAAGATCGACGTGCTGCTGCATCCGCAATCCGCGGATATCGCGGTCGGCGTCGACGAGGCCGGCAACAAGGATGTCGGCGCCGGCGACCAGGGCATCATGTTCGGCTATGCCAGCCGCGAAACGCCCGAGCTGCTGCCCGCCCCGATCTACTATGCCCATAAGATTCTGGAGACCCTGACTCTCGCCCGCAAGAAGGGCGAAGGCGACGCCGCCAAGCTCGGCCCGGACGCCAAGAGCCAGGTCACCGTCAAGTACGAGAACGGCAAGCCGGTCGGCGTCACCCAGATCGTGCTCTCGACCCAGCATCTCGACGAGACGCTGACCTCGGCCGACGTCCGCAAGATCGTCGAGCCCTATATCCGCCAGGCGCTGCCTGATGGCTGGATTTCCAAGGACACGGTCTGGCACATCAACCCGACCGGCAAGTTCGTGATCGGCGGTCCTGACGGCGATGCCGGCCTGACCGGCCGCAAGATCATCGTCGACACCTATGGCGGTGCGGCTCCCCATGGCGGCGGCGCCTTCTCGGGCAAGGACCCGACCAAGGTCGATCGTTCGGCGGCTTATGCGGCGCGCTATCTCGCCAAGAACGTCGTCGCGGCCAAGCTCGCCGACCGCGCCACGATCCAGCTCTCCTACGCCATCGGCGTCGCCAAGCCGCTGTCGATCTATGTCGACCTGCACGGCACCGGCAAGGTCGACGAGGCCAAGCTCGAGGACGTCCTCGGCAAGCTTGTCGATCTCTCGCCGAACGGCATCCGCAACCATCTCGGCCTCAACAAGCCGATCTACGCCAAGACCTCGGCCTACGGCCATTTCGGCCGCAAGCCCGGCCGCGACGGCTCCTTCTCCTGGGAGAAGACCGATCTCGTCGACGCGCTGAAGAAGGCCGTCGCCTAGACTGACCATGAGGTCACTGAGGGAAAGGCCGGGGTTCTCCCGGCCTTTTTCTTTTGACTTGATGGATGAGGTCGCGGAAACACCGCCGTCATCCCGGGCTTGAGCCGGGATCCATCGGCAGGCTCCGCAGGCCCAGGGTGGATTCCGGATCTCCGCTTGGCTGCATCCGGAATGACGGCTCCATCGGACAAAGCGATACGAATACAATCATGACCCACGACCCCGATCATGACGAACGCGCCTTCTATGGCCGCCGCAAGGGCAAGGCCCTGCGCGACGGCCAGAGCCATCTGATGGAGCATACGCTGCCGCGTCTGCGCCTGCCGGAAGGCGAGATCGCCGATCTCGGGGCGCTGTTTCCTCAACCTGTCGAGGCCGTCCGGCTGGAGATCGGCTTCGGCGGCGGCGAGCATCTGCTGATGCGGATGCGCGAAAGCCCGCAGATCGGCTTCATCGGCGTCGAACCCTTCATCAACGGCATGGCCAAGCTCCTGGCGGTGGCCGAGCGCGAGGGGCTGACCAATATCCGCGTCTGGGACGACGATGCCGCGCTCCTGCTGCCGCGCTTTCCGGCCGGCAGCCTCGATGCGATCGACCTGCTCTATCCCGATCCCTGGCCCAAGCGCCGCCAGCGCAAGCGCCGCTTCGTCTCGGAGCATACCCTGGGCCTGTTCGCGCGTGCGTTGAGGCCCGGCGGGCGCTTCCGCTTCGCCAGCGATATCGACGATTATATCGGCTGGACGCTGGCGCGCCTGATGGCTTCGCCCGATTTCGACTGGACCGACGAGCGGCCGGGCGACTGGCGCACGCCCTATCCCGGCTGGATCCGCACCCGCTACGAGGCGAAGGCGGTCCGCGAGGGGCGCATTTCCAGCTATCTCACGGCTTTGCGTCGCGCATCCTGAGGAAGCCGAGCACGCGCTGGGCGGTGCCCTGCGCGAGGTTGCGGAAGCTTTCGCGCGCGCGGTCGACGGCTGCCTGAGACTTGCCGAAATCCTTGCGCAGCGAGATCAGTGCTGCCGTCGTATCCCACGACCAGCCGAGCGCGCGCGCCACCAGCAGCACAGCCTCGCGGTCGCTGCCGAGGATGATCTGCTCGCTCGCCGGCAGGCCGAGCTGCGCCAGCACGGCGACGCCGCAGATCGCATGTTCGGTCGCACCCTCATGGGCATAGGTCCGGACCTTGGCTTCGTCGAGCAGGCCGGCTTCGTTCAGCTCGCGGATTTCGACGAGGGCCGCGCCGATTGCGCCGAGTTCGCCCGGCATCTGCCCGCCGGCGGCAATGGCATCCGCCCCGCGTTCGACGGCGCTGTCCACATCGCCGGCAAGCGTAGGTTCGAGACCCTCGTTCAGCCGGCGCCGGGCGGAATTCTTGGCCGCGGTCATGAGCTGGGTGACGAGCTCGGTCGGAATGTCGCTCCGCAGGCCCAGCGTGGCCTGGAGCGCATCGTCCTGCGCCGCCCGCATCACCAGCACGCCCATGCCGTGGCGGGAGAAGCGCGCGGTCTGGTTGGCCGCGACCGCATGGGTCACGACGCGCCCGCCCCGCAGGATCAGGAAGTCGGTGATCGGCTCGCCGAGCTCGGGCCGCTCGGTGATGGCGAGCATGTGGTCGCGCCCCTTGGCGGCCGAGACAGCGACGAGGTCCTGGTCGTTGAGGCGCGGCGATTGTACCAGCACGGCGCGCGCCACGGCGATCTCGTCGAGGGCGAGCTGGCGGACGACGCCGCTCGGCGCGTTCGGCACCGGTGCGATCCGCTCCGACAATTCGACGCGGGCACGCAGTTCGATGGCGCGCGACAGCCGCCCGATCACCACGTCGAAGACGCCGACCTGCTCTTCGTCCATATGGACGGCGGTGGCCAGGAACAGGTCCGTCAGCCGCGACAGGATGTCGGCGCGCTCGTCGTTCGAGCCGCGCAGCATCGTGGATTCGAGATCTCGCAGCAGCGAGCCGACCGCACTCATACCAAGTCCTCAACCCATATCCCGTCGCCTAGCCTGGCACGCGAAGGATGACCATCGGGTTAGCGCCGCCGCAACCGAGCTTGCATATCGGGGCGATGCGGACTAAATAGCGGGCAACAGCTCTGGTATCGGTTAACGCCGATGATCAAGAGCGGGCCCACCGGCCCGCTCTTTTTTATTGGCCGCGACCCGCCGGAGGCAGACGGAACGGTCTCAGGCCATGAGTGAACCCACCCACGAGCCGACAGCGGCACCCGATCAGGAACCCCGCCTCGTCGTCGAGAGCGGGGTTGCGTTGCGTGTTGCCGCGATCATCGAGCCGGGGATCGTCGATCTCGGCTATCGGCTGGTGCGCGTGCGCATCAGCGCCCAGAACGGTTGCACTCTGCAGATCATGGCCGAGCGGCCGGACGGCACGATGAATGTCGAGGGTTGCGAGGAGGTCAGCCAGGCGGTCTCGCCGGCGCTTGACGTCGATGACCCCATCCAGGCGGCCTATCACCTCGAGGTGTCCTCGCCGGGCATCGACCGGCCGCTGGTGCGCGCCAGCGATTTCGAGCGCTGGGCCGGCCATCTCGCCAAGATCGACACGAGCGAGATCGTCGCCGGCCGCAAGCGCTTCCGTGGTATCCTGCGCGGCGTCGCCGGCCAGGACGCGCTGCTGTCGCGCGACGACGCCAAGAGCGAGGAAGAGCGCGACGTCGCGATTCCGATGCGGTCGATCGCCGAGGCCCGCCTCGTCCTGACCGACGCTCTCGTCACCGAGTCGCTGCGCCGCGGCAAGTCCGGCCTGCCGCCGGAGATGCCGGCCGCCGAAGAAATCGCCAGCCCGAAAAAGGGCCGAGGAAAATCGCTGGGACCGCGGCCGACCAAGGCCGGCAAGACGGACCCGCAAGACAATAACGAAGAGGAGTGAGCGTCATGGTCGTCAGCGCCAACCGGCTCGAACTGCTGCAGATCGCCGACGCGGTCGCCCGCGAGAAATCGATCGACCGCCAGATCGTCGTCGACGCCATGCAGGACGCCATCGCCAAGGCTGCCCGCTCGCGCTACGGCGCCGAGACCGACGTCCATGCCGAGATCAACACCAAGACCGGCGAACTGCGCCTCGCCCGCCATCTCCAGGTCGTCGACCAGGTCGAGAACCCGGCGATCGAGATCACGGTCGACGAAGCCAAGCGTCATAACCCGGCAGCCCAGGCCGGCGACGTCATCGCCGATCCGCTGCCACCTTTCGATTTCGGCCGCATCGCCGCCCAGTCGGCCAAGCAGGTCATCGTCCAGAAGGTGCGCGAGGCCGAGCGCGACCGTCAGTACGACGAATACAAGGATCGCATCGGCGAGATCGTCAACGGCGCGGTCAAGCGCGTCGAGTACGGCAATGTCTTCGTCGATCTCGGCCGTGGCGAAGCCATCATCCGCCGCGACGAGATGATCCCGCGCGAGACCTTCAAGGTCGGCGACCGGGCCCGCGCCTATGTCTACGACGTGCGCCGCGAGCCGCGTGGCCCGCAGATCTTCCTGTCGCGCACCCATCCGCAGTTCATGGCCAAGCTTTTCGGCCAGGAAGTGCCTGAGATCTATGACGGTATCGTCGAGGTGAAGGCGGTCGCCCGCGATCCGGGTTCGCGCGCCAAGATCGCCGTGATCTCGCGCGATTCCTCGATCGATCCGGTCGGCGCCTGCGTCGGCATGCGCGGCTCGCGCGTGCAGGCGGTGGTCGGCGAACTCCAGGGCGAGAAGATCGACATCATCCCGTGGTCGCCGGATGTCGCGACCTTCGTCGTCAACGCGCTGCAGCCGGCCGAGGTCGCCAAGGTCGTGCTTGACGAGGAGGCCGACAAGATCGAGGTCGTGGTTCCCGACGAGCAGCTCTCGCTCGCCATCGGACGCCGCGGCCAGAACGTGCGCCTCGCCTCGCAGCTCACCGGCTGGGACATCGACATCCTGACCGAAGCCGAGGAGTCGGAGCGCCGCCAGAAGGAATTCGTGCAGCGCACCGACCTGTTCATGAACGCGCTGAACGTCGACGAGACGGTCGGCCAGCTCCTGGCTTCGGAAGGCTTCCGCACTGTCGAGGAACTCGCCTATGTCGAACTCTCCGAGCTGGCCTCGATCGAGGGCTTCGACGAGGACACCGCCGGCGAGATCCAGAGCCGCGCGCAGGAGCATCTCGCCGCCGTCGAGGCCGAATTCGACGAGAAGCGCCGCGCGCTCGGCGTCGAGGACGCCTTGCGCGAGGTCGACGGCGTCACCACTTCCATGATGGTCGCGCTCGGCGAGAACGACGTGAAGAACGTCGAGGATCTCGCGGGCTGCGCCACGGACGATCTCGTCGGCTGGACCGAGCGCAAGGATGGCGAGTCCACCCGTCACGCTGGCTATCTCGACGGGTTCGACCTGTCGCGGCAGGAAGCGGAAGCGATCATCATGGCCGCGCGTGTCCACGCCGGCTGGATCGAGGCGCCGACCGAGGAGCCCGAGGCGGAAGCCGACGAGGCGGCCGAGGCCTGAGCGGGATCGTCGGGATGAAGGCGGCACAGAAGGAAGGACCGGAGCGGAGCTGCGTCGTGACGCGGACCGTGAAGGCCCCTGACGATCTGATCCGCTTCGTCGCCGGACCTGACGGCACGCTGGTGCCGGATATCAGGCGCAAGCTGCCCGGACGTGGCGTCTGGGCGAGCCTCAGCCGCAAGACCGTCACCGAGGCGATCAAGCGGAAAGCCTTCGAGCGTTCGCTCAAGGCGAAGGTCGCGGTTCCCGTCGACCTTCCGGACATGATCGATATGCTGATGCTGCGCGATGCGGCCCAGGCGATATCGATGGCCAACAAGGCCGGGCTCGTCATCGCGGGCTTCGCCAAGGTTGAGGCTTTGATCGGCTCGGGCCGCTGTGTCGGCGTCATCGCCGCCAGCGACGGGGCCGAGGACGGCAAGCGCAAGATCGGCCAGGCCATCCGGCGGGCCGGGGTTGCGCGCGAGGCCGAAGGGCTGAAGGCCCGTGAACTGCCCGTCGTCGCTATTTTCACGGCGGCGGATTTGGAATTGGCGTTGGGGCGGGCACATGTGATACATGCCGCGCTTGCTCCGGGTCCGGCGGCCGAGGGCGTCCTCTCCCGCTGGCGTCGGCTCGTCCGGTACCGGACGGACGATACGGCCGCATCCGACCAGAACGATACCGAAGACACGACCGAACCGGCAGGACCGAACGCGGAATGACCGATACCAAGACCCCGGGCGACAAGACACTGACCGTCAACCCGCCCAAGACCCTATCGCTGAAGCGGCCTGTCGAGCAGAGCACTGTTCGACAGAGCTTCTCGCATGGGCGTACGAAGCAGGTCGTCGTCGAGGTGAAACGCCGCGCCGCCGGGCATGAGGTCAAGGAGCCTGTCGCGCCGCGTGCGCCCCAGGCCCCGGCTCCGCAGGCGCCCGCGCCGCGCCCCGCCGCCCCGCCGCCGCCCCAGCGGCCGGCCAGCAGCATGCTGCTGCGTACCCTCTCCGATGAGGAGAAGGACGCTCGTCAGCGCGCCCTTTCGGAAGCCCGCAGCAGCGAGGCCGAGGCCCGCCGCATCGCCGAGGACGACGCACGCCAGCGCGCCGCCGCCGTCGAGCGCGATCGCCAGGAGCGCGAAGCCGCCGCCACCCGGCAGCGGCAGGAGGAAGAGCGCCGCCGGCACGAAGACGACCAGAAGCGCCGGGTCGAAACGGCAGCGCGCCAGCGCGACGAGCCGGCCCGTCCGGCCGCCCCGCCGCAGGCCCGCGAGTCCGCCCCTGCGCCTCAGGCCCCTGCGCCGCAGCCCACCCAATATTTCGGCCGTCCCGCTCCCGCCGGACCGCGCGAGTTCACCTCGCGTCCGCCGATGCGCGATACCGGCGCGCGCCCGCCGCGGCTCGACAGCCGCCCGCCGCGTTCCGACGCGCCGCGCACCCCAAGGATCGATACGACGGCTCCGTCCGAGCCGGCGATCGCCCGTCCGGTTCGCCAGGCGCCTTCGGCCAACACCACGCGCAATCGCTCGGATGATGTTGACGTCAAGGCCGCCTTCCGCCGTCCCGGCCTGAGTGCTGGCCCCGGCCGTGGCCCGGCTCCGGCTGCGCCGAAGACGCCCAAGACCACGAACGACAAGCCGCGCGGTCGCCTGACGCTCTCGACGGCGACAGGGAGCGAGGACGAGCGTACGCGCTCCGTCGCCTCGTTCCGTCGCCGCGTGCAGCGGATGACCGGCCATCGCGCCTCGGACGTCGCCAAGGAGCGCGTGATGCGCGAGGTGATCATCCCCGAGACGATCACCATCCAGGAACTCGCGAACCGCATGACGGAACGCGGCGTCGACGTCATCCGCCTGCTGATGAAGCAGGGCGCGATGCACAAGATCACGGACGTGATCGACGCCGACACCGCCCAGCTCATCGCCGAGGAAATGGGCCATACCGTCAAGCGCGTTGCCGAATCCGACGTCGAGGAAGGCCTGTTCGACACGCCGGATACCGATGAGACGCTCGAGTCGCGGCCGGCGGTTGTGACCATCATGGGCCATGTCGACCACGGCAAGACCTCGCTGCTCGACGCGATCCGCAAGACCAAGGTCGTCACCGGCGAGGCCGGCGGCATCACCCAGCATATCGGCGCCTATCAGGTGACGACACCGCTCGGCACCCAGGTGACCTTCATCGACACCCCCGGCCACGCCGCCTTCACGGCGATGCGCGCCCGCGGCGCCAAGGTGACCGACGTCGTCGTGCTGGTCGTGGCGGCCGATGACGGCGTCATGCCGCAGACGGCCGAGGCGATCCATCACGCCAAGGCGGCCGGCGTGCCGCTGATCGTGGCGATCAACAAGGTCGACAAGTCCGACGCCAATCCGGATCGCGTGCGCGCCGAACTGCTGCAGTACGAGATCCAGGTCGAGACGCTGGGCGGCGAGACCCTCGAAGTCGAGGTTTCCGCCAAGACCGGCCATAACCTCGACAAGCTGCTGGAAGCGATCGCGCTGCAGGCTGAGGTGCTTGATATCAAGGCCAACCCGCATCGCCCGGCCGAAGGCACCGTTATCGAAGCAAAGCTCGATCGTGGTCGCGGCCCGGTTGCAACCGTGCTCGTCCAGCGCGGCACGCTGCGCACCGGCGACATCGTCGTTGCCGGCGCCGAATGGGGCCGCGTCCGCGCTCTGATCGCCGATACCGGCGCGCAGGTGAAGGAGGCTCCGCCCTCCATGCCGGTCGAGGTTCTCGGCTTCAACGGCACGCCCGAGGCCGGTGACCGCGTCGCGGTCGTCGAGTCCGAGGCCCGCGCCCGCGAGGTCACCGATTATCGCGAGCGTCAGCGCCGCGATCGTCT
>SEEM01000155.1 GCA_004144595.1 Hyphomicrobiales bacterium | reverse complement strand
CTCCACCGCCGCTCCAGCCGGAGCTGGAACCCGAACCGGTGCTCCAGCCCGTGCTCTGCGGCAGCGTCACCCATTGCCCGTTGCGCAGCCGATGCCGGCGCGCGCCGCCCTGTTGGCTCAGGCCGCGCAGGAAGGCGACGATAAACAGGAAGATGAGGATCATCGCGATGATCACCGCGATATCCTCCCCCAGCGTGCTCTCGTCCGAGCGAACCTCGGCCTTGCGCTGCCATTCCTCGGCATCCCCCGCGAGAATCGTCAGCATGGCGTCGACGCCGGCCTCGATTCCCCCGGCGAAATCGCCGGTCTTGAATTTCGGCGCGATCGCGGTGGTGATGATGACTTTGGAGAGCGCATCCGTCAGCGCTCCCTCCAGCCCGTAGCCCACCTCGATGCGGACCTTGCGCTCCTTCGGCGCGACGATCAGGAGGGCGCCATTGTTCCTGGCCTTCTCGCCCAGCTTCCAATGCCGGAAGAGCCCGTTGGCGAAATCCTCGATCGCGACGTCCTGCAGCGTGGGCACGGTCGCGACGACGACCTGGTCGGAGGTCTTGTCCTCATGCGCCTTGAGCTTGTCTTCGAGCTTCTGCCGGATATCGGGCGCCAGCAGATTGGCACCATCGACCACCCGCCCCGTCAGGGCGGGATAGGTAGGCTCGGCTGCAAGGGCGAAGCCGTTCCAGAGCAGCACGAACAGCAAAGCCGCCACGCGCCAGAACGTCATTCTCGGGAGCAGCGCAGCGCAGACCCGAGAATCTCTGGCAGGAGATGCTCGGGTCGAGCCCGAGCATGACGGGCTGGTCGCTGCCACCGGATTCAGCTGATCGACCTCAGAACTTCACCGCCGGCGGCCGTTCCGCGCCCGCCGTCGCCGTGAAGGTCTCCATCGGCTTGGCGCCCCAGAACAGCTTCGCCCAGATCACGCCTGGGAAGGTGCGGATCTCGGTGTTGAAGGCCTGCACCGCCTGGATGTAGTCGCGCCGCGCCACCGCGACGCGGTTCTCCGTGCCCTCGAGCTGCGATTGCAGGGCGAGGAAGTTCTGGTTGGACTTCAGGTCCGGATAGCGCTCGACAGTGACGAGCAGCCGGCCGAGTGCGCCGGTGAGCTGGTTCTGGGCGTCCTGATATTCCTTGAATTTCGCGGGGTCGTTGATCGTGGAGGCATCGACCTTGATCTGGCTCGCCTTGGCGCGGGCCTCGACGACGGCGGTCAGAACCTCGCGCTCCTGCGCGGCATAGCCCTTCACCGTCTCGACGAGATTCGGGATCAGGTCGGCGCGGCGTTGATATTGATTCTGCACCTCCGACCAGGCGGCCTTCGCCTTTTCCTCCAGCGTGGGCACATTGTTGTAGCCGCAGCCGGCAAGGGCGAGGCCGAGCATGCCGAGAACGAGCCAGGCGACCGGCCGGCGAAGATGCGTAGAAAACGACATGCCGAAAACCCCTTTTGGCAACGTCAGAACAAGCGATTCGGACCTTACTCGCCAGCGCCCGCCCATCCAAGCTGTCAGGCCGCGGCGAATAGCCTATCCTGCGATTCTCACCGGAGCTTCGCCCATGCGCCTGTCTCTCTTTCTCACCTTGCCACCCGCCCTCCTGGCTGCCCAGATCGCCGTGGCCCAGCCACAGGCGCCCGCACCCGAGGCCGCGACCGGGCGAGCCGTCAAGACGCTGGGCACCGCCCAGCGCTTCATGGCCGCCGCCGCCAATCCGCTCGCAGCGACGGCCGGGCGCGACATCCTGCGCGCCGGCGGCAGCGCGGCGGATGCCGCCATCGCCATCCAGCTCGTGCTCAATCTGGTCGAGCCGCAGAGCTCCGGCATCGGTGGCGGCGCCTTCTTCGTCCACTGGGACGAGGCCGGCCGCAAGGTGACGACGCTGGACGGAAGGGAGACCGCGCCCGCCGCCGCCAAGCCCGACCGCTTCATGAAGGACGGCAAGCCGATGCCATTCCGCGAGGCGGTGGTCGGCGGCCGCTCGGTCGGCGTGCCCGGAACGCTGAAGCTGCTGGAAGAGGCGCATCGCCGCTGGGGCAAGTTGCCGTGGGCTGACGTCGTCGCGCCGGCCCTGAAACTGGCGGAGGAGGGCTTCACCATCTCGCCGCGCCTCAACGGCCTGCTCGCCGGTGAGAAGGACCTGCCGAAAAACGCGCTCGCCGCCGCCAATTTCTACGAGGCGGACGGCAAGCCCAAGGCCGTCGGCACCCTCCTGAAGAACCCGGCCTTCGCCGCGACGCTGCGTGCCGTGACAGCCCAAGGCTCGGAAGCCTTTTACAAGGGCGCGATCGCGGAGGACATCGTCGCGACGGTCGCCGGCCACCCGACCAATCCCGGCGACATCACGCTGGCCGATCTCGCAGCCTACAAGGTCGAGGAGCGCGAGGCGGTCTGCGGCGCCTATCGCAGCTGGCGCCTCTGCGGCATGGGCCCGCCAAGCTCTGGCGCTGTCGCCCTCCAGCAGATGCTCGGCATCCTGGAAGGCCAGGACCTGCGCCGCCTAGGGCCGGGCGCGGAGGCCGCGCACTGGTTCAGCGAGGCCGGCCGGCTCGCCTTCGCCGATCGCGCGCTCTATCTCGCCGATCCCGCCTTTCTCAGCGTGCCCGTGAGCGGCCTGATCGACCGCGACTATATCCGATCGCGCGCCGGCCTTGTCAGTCCCGAGCGCTCGATGGGCCGCGCCAAGCCCGGCGATCCCCCGAACAAACGGGCGCAGCTCCTCGCGCCCTCCGACGGGATCGAGAACGGCACCAGCCATATCTCGGTCGTCGATGCCGACGGCAACGCCGTCGCCATGACCACGACGATCGAGGACGGCTTCGGCTCCCGCCTGATGACCAAGGGCGGCTTCCTGCTCAACAACGAACTGACCGATTTCAACTTCGCGCCTGAGGAAGACGGCAAGCCCGTCGCCAACCGCGTCGAGCCCGGCAAGCGGCCGCGCTCCTCGATGGCGCCGACGCTGGTCTTCGATGCCTTCGGCCGGCTCTATGCCGTCGTCGGCTCGCCCGGCGGCAGCCAGATCATCGGCTATGTCGGCAAGACGCTGGTCGCCTTGCTCGACTGGAAGATGGATCCTCAAGCTGCCGTCGATTTCGGCAATTTCGGCAGCCGCAACGGCCCGACCGAGCTGGAGAAGGGCACCGAGGCGGAAGGCTGGAAGGCCGCATTGGAAGCGAGGGGCCACGAGGTCCGCCTGCTGGAGATGACCTCGGGCACGCAAGCGATCGTCAAGACGCCGGAAGGTTTCCTCGGTGGTGCCGATGGTCGCCGCGAAGGCGTCGCGATCGGGGATTGAGCGGCGTTAAGCCTGCGCCGGGCGCTCTCCGCCCGCACCACGCCCGGCGATCAGCCAGTAGACGAAACCGGTCGCCGCACCCACCAGGAAGAGCCCGGAGATGATCTGGATCTCGGCCGTACTCGGCGCGCGCGACAGCTTGAGCATGGCGAGCGGCAGCAGCGCGGCCAGAAGCCCGGTGAAGCCGCTCTGAAGCAGGCCGCTGCGCAGGCGGAACAGCTCGGAGCCGACCGCGACCAGCACGACCGGCGCGACGATGATCGCAAGCCCCAACCGGCCGACCAGGGCAAAGGCAGCCTGCGCGGCCGGCGCCGGATCGACACCGCTCTCGGCAAGCCCGAACAGGATGTCGACGAGCCGCTCGATACCGCCGCCGATCAGCATAGCCACGGCCGGCGAGGCGAAGCTCGCGGCACCCAAAAAGAACAGCCCTGCCCCCATCGCGACGAGGCAGGCGAACGGGATCAGCAGCAGCCAGCGCAGCAAGGCTTACTCCGCCGCCACGGCCGGAGCATCGGCCTGCGCCTCGTCCAGCATCAATCGGGCGCGGGCGGAGAGCTTCTCGGTCTCGCTCTTGAGCTGGCCGCAAGCGGCGAGGATGTCGCGTCCGCGCGGCGTCCTGACCGGCGAGGCATAGCCGGCCCGGAAGACGATGTCGGAAAAGCGCTCGATCCGGTCCCAATCCGAGCACTCGTATTTGGTGCCGGGCCAGGGATTGAACGGGATCAGGTTGATCTTGGCCGGAATGCCCTTGAGCAGGCGGACGAGCTCGCGCGCCTCGGCGTCGGAATCGTTCACGCCCTTCAGCATGACGTACTCGAAGGTGATCCGCTTCGCGTTCGAGAGGCCGGGATAATTCCGGCAGGCCTCGAGCAGGTCTCTGATCGGGTATTTCTTGTTGAGCGGCACCAGCTCGTTGCGCAATTCGTCGCGTACGGCGTGCAGCGAGATCGCCAGCATCGTGCCCATCTCGTCGCCGAGCGGGCCGATCTGCGGCACCACGCCCGAGGTCGAGACGGTGATGCGCCGGCGCCCGATCGACAGGCCCTGGTCGTCGGTGATCACGCCGATCGCATCGCGGACGCCGTAGAAATTATAGAGCGGCTCGCCCATGCCCATGAACACGATATTCGTGACGAAGCGGCCGCCGTCATTCGGCACGAAGGCACCGTCCGGTGCCCTACGGTTCGGAAAATCGCCGAGCCGATCGCGCGCCACCATCACTTGGGCCGCGCAGACCCTTGCCGATCGTCGTCATCGCGTCGAAATCGCGCACGCCGTAATGGTAGATCCAGTTCCAGAGCTGGCCGACGCGCATGCGCCGCTCCTTCTCGGGCACGTCGATCTCGGCCAGCGCCTCGAGCAGGCCGGCGCGGGTGCGCCCCACCAGCGAAGGGCGTCGCAAAACGGGTTCGGCCGCCGGAGCGGCGGTAGGGATAACGGATGCGGTCATCGGAGCTCTGTCGTCGCCCATCGGGGAAGGCGCGGGATTTAGCGGCTGCCTAGCACAATTCGGGAAGAATCGGAAATTGTGTGATTCGCAGGCACCATCCGCCTAGGACAAATGACCCTGGAATTGCGGTAGATCGTCGGCGATCTCGTACCAGGGTGCCTTCGAGCCGACGAAGATGTGATGGCTCGGCCGGGTGCCCGGCGCGTCTTCGAGCGTGCCGAGCGCGACATGAACATAGGCTCCGTCGCGGACCACCGAGAACAATAGCGAGCCGCAGCGGCCGCAATGCGCATCATGCGCGTCGGGCTCGCCGACGATCAGCAGGGCATCCGCGCCTTCGGTCACCGCAAGCTTCGTGCGCTCGATCCCGGCGAAGGGCTTGAAGGCCGATCCGGTGGTGCGGCGGCATTGCGAGCAATGGCAATTGGCGGCGTAGCGGAAGGCATCCGCGACCTCGAAGCGCGACTGCCCGCAATAGCATCGGCCTTTCAGGCGGCGTTCCGAGGCAGGGGCGTCGGAAACCACGACCCGGACAGCCTTACTTGCAGGCGTCCTCGGCCCGCTTCACGATCTGGCTGATGCCTGCGAGCGAATACTTGTCGCTGGTCGGGTTGCCGCGCTTGGACATGCCCTTGACCTCGAGACCGGCGCCGCGGCGCAGCGCGTCGAGCATGCGCGGCTCCTCGGCCGGGTTCTTCAGCCACATGTTCTGGCCCTTGGCGACCAGCGCGAATCGCTCGCTGCCGATGATCGCCTGATGCTCGACCCCTTCCTTGAGGTCGAAATTCATCACGAAGCTGATCTCGTTGCGCACGCCCTCACCCGGCCGGGTGGAGACGAAGAGCAGGCCTTCGACATCCTTGAGATTGGTCGGAATGCGGGCCTCTGCCTTGGACAGGGCGTAGCAGACCTTGGAGCGGCCCTGCTGGGACGAGAAAGCCTGCCATTTGCCGGCGCTCTCCAGCAGCATCGCCTGGCCCTGGCCGGAGCTGGCCGCGGCAGTCGCCGCAGGCTTCGGCTTGGCGGGCGCGGCTTCAACCGGCTGCGTGGCCACGCCGAGAACGCCGGCCATCAGGCCGAGCGTGAGGGCGGAGCGGGAAAGAGCGGCGTCGCGGGTGCGGAAGAACGAGCTGATCATGGACCGCCATCAGTCACTAAAAATCTTAATACCGCGTTTACCACCTGAGAAAGCGGGATCGCGCGGGGACGGCGGCATAGAGTGTCACGATCCTGGCGAAAATGCGAACGGCGGCTGGCGGTTCCGTATCACCTTGCACCATGGCAGGATCGGGATCGGCGACGACGAAGGCGGATCGACGATGAAGGCCCTGCTCTGCGACCATTACGGCCCGGCCGAGGAACTGGCGATCCGCGAGGTGCCCGACCCCGAACCGGGGCCCGGCGAGGTCGTCGTCGCGGTGAAGGCCGCTGCCCTCAACTTCTTCGACACGCTGATCATTCAGGGCCGCTACCAGACCAGGCCGGCCTTCCCCTTCTCGCCATCGGCCGAATGCGCCGGCACGATCAGCGCCGTCGGTGAGGGCGTGACCGGCTGGCAGGTCGGTGAGCGCGTGGCGGCCTGGCTGGGCTACGGCGCGGCCCGGGAAAAGGTCGCCGTCGCCGCAGATCGGCTCATCCGCATCCCCGAACGGCTCGACGACGCGCAGGCGGCCGGTCTCTTCGTCACCTACGGCACGGCGATGCACGGGCTGATCCAGCGGGCCGGGCTCAAGGCCGGTGAGACGCTAGCCGTCCTCGGCGCCTCCGGCGGCGCGGGGCTCGCCGCGGTCGAGATCGGCGCCCTGCTCGGCGCCCATGTCATCGCCTGCGCCTCCTCGCCCGACAAACTGGCGCTCGCCCGCGAGCACGGCGCACAGGAAGAGATCGATTACACACGGGACGACATCCGCGCCGAGTTGAAGAAGCTCACCGAAGGCCGCGGCGTCGACGTGCTCTACGACACGGTCGGCGGGGATTTGGCCGAGCCCGCCTTGCGCTCGATGGGCTGGGAAGGGCGCTATCTCGTGGTCGGCTTCGCTGGCGGCGAGATTCCGAAGATCCCGCTCAACCTGCTCCTGCTGAAGGGCTGCGACCTGCGCGGCGTGTTCTGGGGCCAGTTCGTCGCGCGCGACCCGGCCGGCCATCGCCGCAATATGGAGCGCCTTCTGGGCTGGGCGGCGGGTGGCCATATCCGCGCCCATGTCCATGCCACGGTGCCGCTCGAGCGCTGGACCGAAGCCTATGCGCTGATCGCCGACCGCAAGGCCAAGGGCAAGATCGTCCTGACGCTGTAGGATTCCGCGTCATTCTCGGGCGAACCACAGCTTCGACCCGGGAATCTCAGGACGAGACGACACTGGTTTCCGAGATGCTCGGGTCAGGCCCGAGCATGACGACGTCCTAGATTCAGAGCTCCGCCATCGCCTGCTTCGCCCGCTCGCGATGCTCCGGCGTGATCGACCCGGCGACCGCCGCGATGGCAGCGGCGATCACCGCAGCATCGTCGGTGAAGCCGATCAGCGGCATGATGTCGGGAATGGCGTCGATCGGCAGCACGAAATAACCGAGCGCGGCGAGCAGGGTCATCCGCACGCGCCGCGGCGTCGCCGGATCGCGCGCGCAGAACCACGCCGCCAGCAGATCCTCCGCAAACGGAAGACGCTTCGCGACGCGCTTGAGCCGGGCCATGAAATCGGACCCGAACTTCGCCTCGTCGCGCAGGCTCTTGCGGATTGCCTCCATCTCCTCGCGGCTGAAGCTTGCGCCGAACCCCTCGCTCATCCCTGTCTTACTCCTTGGCACCTGTGATGCCGATCATCGCGCACCCGAAAGCGGCGCGCCCTGTCAAAAGATGGCCCCGCCGCAATCCTGCACAAGAGGACACCCGCAAAACCCGCTTGGAACGGCGCGAACCGCCCTCTAAACCGGCTTCAGAACAAGTCAGAACAAGATTGACGGGAAGCGCGCCATGAAACTCGATTCCTCCCTCGCCGCCATCGTCACCGGCGGCGCCTCCGGCCTCGGCGAGGCGACCGCGCGCATGCTGGCGAGCCATGGCGTCAAGGTCGCGCTGCTCGACCTCAATGCCGAGCGCGGCGAAGCGATCGCCCGGGAGATCGGCGGCGTCTTCGCCCTCTGCGACGTCACCAGCGAGGCCTCGGTCGATGAAGCCCTGGCCCAGGTCCGCTCCACCCATGGCGTCGCCCGCATCATCGTCAACTGCGCCGGCATCGCGCCCGGCCGCCGCGTCGTCTCGAAGAAGCGCGACACCGGCGAGCTGATCGCCCATGACCTCGCCACCTTCGAGAAGGCGGTCGCGATCAATCTGACCGGCACCTTCCGCATCATCGCCAAGTCGGCGGTCGCGCTCGCCGGACTCGACCCGGTCACCGAGGATGGCGGCCGCGGCGTCATCATCTGCACGGCTTCGGTCGCGGCCGAGGACGGCCAGATCGGCCAGGCGGCCTATGGCGCCTCCAAGGCCGGCGTCGTCGGCCTGACGCTGCCGGTCGCCCGCGATCTCGCCGGGGTCGGCATCCGCATCGTCACGATCATGCCCGGCCTGTTCGAGACGCCGATGTTCGCCGGCCTCCCTGACGATGCCAAGGCCTCGCTCGCCGTCTCCGTGCCGCATCCCTCGCGCCTCGGCCGCCCGGCGGAATATGCCGCGCTCGCCCGCAGCATCATTGAGAACGACATGCTGAACGGCACCGCGATCCGCCTCGACGGCGCGATCCGGCTGGCGCCGAAATAGCCCCGAGTCACCGCGTCAGACGATGCGAAAAACCTCGCCGGCACTGCGGTCACGGTAGAGGTCCACCCGCGCGCCGTTCCAGTGGTAATCGAGATGCCGGCCCTGCACCGGATGGCTCGCACCATCGGGATAGAACAGCCCGGCGCATTCACCGCCCCGGCAGCGCACACTGGGATAGGCGACGCCTGACGACCCCGTTGCCCGCAAACCGATGCCAAGCGCCTGGCTCGCGGTATAATCGACGGGATCGAGCACGGAAGCGGCCTCGGCCCCGAGAGACCGG
>SEEM01000429.1 GCA_004144595.1 Hyphomicrobiales bacterium | reverse complement strand
CTCGACATCAGAGGCGCCGGCAACCTGCTCGGCGACGAGCAGTCCGGCCATATCAAGGAAGTCGGCTACGAGCTCTACCAGCAGATGCTGGAAGAGGCTGTGGCGGCGCTCAAGGCCGGCATCGAGTTCGAGACCGAGACGCAGTGGTCGCCGGCGATCCAGGTCGGCGCGCCCGTCATGATCCCCGAGCACTATGTCGCCGACCTGACGCTGCGGCTGACGCTCTACAAGCGCCTCTCGACCATGGACGACGATGCCGAACTGCAATCCTTCGGCGCCGAACTGGTCGACCGCTTCGGCCCGCTGCCAGAGGAGGTCAACCAGCTGCTCGAGATCGTCGCCATCAAGGCGCTCTGCAAGCGCGCCAATGTCGAGAAGGTCGAGGCCGGGCCGAAGGGCATCATCGTCGCCTTCCGCAACAACGAATTCGCCAATCCGGAAGGGCTGGTTTCGTATGTCGCGAAGATCGGCACGCTGGCCAAGGTGCGCCCCGACATGCGCGTGGTCTTCATCGACGATTTCGCGAATGTCGAGCAGCGGCTCAAGGCGACGCGCCGGCTGCTGACCGATCTCGCGCGCATCGCCGAAAGGAAGAAGGCGGCCTGAGCGGCCGCCTTCTGAAGCCCGTCATTCTCGGGCGGAGCGAAGCGCAGACCCGAGAATCTCCAGCAGGGTGGGGCGCCTTCTCGTCCTGAGATGCTCGGGTCAAGCCCGAGCACGACGGCGGTGCGAGCGCCATTCCCCTACATCTCGAAGAACACCGTCTCGTTATCGCCCGCCAAGTTGATGTCGAGCCACCAGGTGCCGTCCGGCTTGCGCTGGGCGATCAGGGTGTGGCGGCGCGGCTCGGGCACGAGGGCCAGGATCGGATCGGTGTCGTTACCCTCGCCATCGGCGAAGTAGAGCCGGGTCGGGAGCCGCTTGAGCAGGCCGCGGCCGAAGACCGAGAGCGCGACATGCGGCGCCTGCAGGCTGTTGCCGGGGCCGGGCACCCGGCCGGG
>SEEM01000154.1 GCA_004144595.1 Hyphomicrobiales bacterium | reverse complement strand
CTCTGGGCCCGGTTCAACACGCTGTTCCGGGCGGAAGGCACGATGGACGGCTTCGCCGTGCCCGATCTCGCCGGCGTGCCCGCCAGCCATCTCTACGAGATCCACGGCGCCGCCGCGCCCCTGCTCAGCCGCGCGACCGAGGCGCTGCTGCTCGAACAGCCCTGATCCGGCCGGTCTCCCATGCCGCAGAGCGTTGCCTGCCATGCCTCGGAATCCGCTGGCGCGCGGAAAAGTGGTGCACTAGTATCCCAGTGAAATGCTCCGGATGCCCCACGGCATTACCACAAGAGAGCGCGCACCCAGGGAGAGATCATGAACCATCCGACACGTCGTAGCGTCATGGCCGCAGCGGCCGGCCTCGCCGCCTTGAAGGCCGGCGGAGCGCTGGCACAGAGCGCGCCCGTCGCCCTCAACATCATCGATGTCGCCGGCAATCTTCAGCTTACGCAGGCGGCTATCGAGAAATTCGCCAAGGACAATCCGAAGCTGATCTCGCGGCTGAATTTCTCGCGCGCGCCCTCGCCGGAACTCCCGGCGAAGCTCAAGGCCCAGCAGGCGGCCAACCGCGTCGATATCGACCTTGTGCTGACCGGCCCCGGCGCGATGTCGGATGGTATCCAGCAGGGGCTCTGGGTCGATGTCTGGAAGTCCCATGCCAAGGACTTGCCGAAGCCTGAGGAGGTCTATCACGAGCAGGCGCTGATGATGCAGCGCAATTTCGGCCAGAACGAGGGCGTCGCCGTCGTCTATTCGCCCTCCGGCCCGCTCTTCGAATACGCGCCCGAGCGCCTCAAGACTGTGCCGAAGACGGCCGAGGAGCTGCTCGCCTATGTCAAGCAGAACCCGAAGCGCTTCACTTATGCCCGCCCCGTCAATTCCGGCCCCGGCTGGACCTGGCTGCAGGGCCTGCCCTACATCCTCGGCGATGCCGATCCGAGCGACCCGATGAAGGGCTGGGACAAGAGCTGGGCCTATCTCAAGGAGCTCGGCACCGGCATCGACTATTATCCGGGCGGCACGGCCGCGACGATGAAGGAGCTCGGCGAAGGTACCCGCGACGTCATCGTCTCGACGCTCGGCTGGGACATCAACCCGCGCGTGCTCGGCATCGTGCCGAAGGAGGCCAAGGTCTTCGTCCTCGCCAACACGCACTGGATTCCCGACACCCAATTCATGTGCATCCCCAAGGGCGTCCCGGCCGATAAGATGGCGGCGCTGGTCGCGCTGATGGCCCATATGCTGAAGCCCGAGGCGCAGGCCGTGACCTACGACAAGGGCTATTTCTATCCGGGCCCGGCAATCAAGGGCGTGACGCTCGCCATGGCGCCGCAGGAAAGCCGCGACATCCTCGCCGAATATGGCCGGCCGGAATATGACGGGCTGATCACCAGCCTGCCGACCCGTCCGCCGCTGACGCCCGAGCGTCTCGTCGCCGCCTTCCGGCGCTGGGACCAGGAGATCGGCGTCGGCCACGGCGCACCGCAATAATCATGCGCTTCGCCGCCATCGGCCTCGACCACCGCCATGTCTTCCACATGGTCGGTGGCCTCCTTGAAGCCGGCGCGACCTGCGCCGGCTTCGATCCCGCGACCAGCGACGAGCGCGTCCTCACCGGCTTCCGCGAGCGCTTCCCCGATCTGCCGGAGAGCACGGCCGACCGGCTGATCGACGATCCCTCGATCGACCTGATCGTATGCGCCGCGATTCCCGCCGAGCGCGCAGCCATCGCCATCCGCGCCATGCGGGCCGGCAAGGACGTGATGGTCGACAAGCCTGGCGTCACCTCCTTCGACCAGCTCGCCGCCATCGAGCAGGCGACGGCCGAGACCGGCCGCATCTTCTCGATCTGCTTTTCCGAGCGCTTCATCGTCCCGGCGACGCTCATCGCCGGCAAGCTGATCGCCGACGGTGCGATCGGCCGCGTCGTGCAGACGCTCGGCACGGGCCCGCATCGCTTCAACCGCCCGATCCGGCCGGACTGGTTCTTCGACAAGCGTCACTATGGCGGCATCCTCACCGATATCGCCTCCCACCAGATCGACCAGTTCCTGCATTTCACCGGCTCCGACGATGCGGAGATCGTCGCGTCCGGTGTCGGCCATTTCGGCGGGCCGGATTTCCCCGATTTCGAGGATTTCGGCGAGATCCTGCTGCGCAGCGCCAAAGCCGGCGGCTATATCCGCGTCGACTGGTTCACTGCCGACGGCCTGCCGACCTGGGGCGACGGCCGCCTCACCATCCTCGGCACCGAAGGCACGATCGAACTGCGCAAATATGTCGACATCGCCGGCCGGCCCGGCACCGACCATGTCTTCCTCGTCGACAAGGCCGGCACCCGCCATATCGATGCTGCCAGTGAGCCACTGACTTACTTTCGCAATTTGGTCGCCGATATCGGCGCCCGCAGCGAAACCGCGATGAGCCAGCGCCACGCCTTCACCGTCTGCCGGCTCGCACTGGAAGCACAGGCCAAGGCGGCATGGCTCCCTGCAAAACCCGCTGCACGTGCCTGAGGAAGCTCCCGTCATGACACGCAAGCTCGGCATCGCCGTTATCGGGCTCGGCCCCGCCTCCCTGCCGCATTCGAAAAGCCTGCTCGACCTCGCTGAACGCGCCGAGACGCGCTGGGCTGTCAGCCGCACGCCCGATCGCGCCAAGGCTTATGCGGCCCAATTCCCGTTCCCCACCACGACCGACCTGGACGCCGTTCTCGCCGACCCGACTGTCGATGCCTGCATCGTGCTGACGCCGCCGTCGAGCCATCTCGACGTTTCCGCGCGCTGCCTTGAAGCCGGCAAACATGTTCTGGTCGAGAAGCCGCTGGAGTTGACCAGCGAGCGCGGCCAGCGTCTCGTCGATACCGCCCGCCGCACCGGCAAGACCTTCGGCGTCACCCTCCAGCACCGCTTCCGTCCGGCGAGCCTGCGCCTGAAAGCGGCGCTGCAATCCGGTGAGCTCGGCACGATCGAGGCCGCCTTCCTCTCGGTCCCCTGGTGGCGCCCGCAGAGCTATTACGACGAGCCCGGTCGCGGCACACTCGCCCGCGACGGCGGCGGCGTATTGCTGACGCAGGCGATCCACTCGCTCGACCTGTTTCGCTCGCTGGTGGGGGTTTCCAAGGTCGTCGCGGCGCAGGCCCGCACCACGGCCCTTCATCGGATGGAGACCGAGGACTATGTTTCCGCCCTGCTGGAGATCGGCAACGGCGCCCCCGCCACGCTGGTGACGACCACCGGCGCCTATCCCGGCTACCCCGAGCGCATCGAGATCACGGGCACCAAGGGCTTTGCCGCGCTGATCGGCGGGCGCCTGCGCCTGGCCTTCCTCGACGGGCGCGAGGAGATCGTCGAGGCCGAGGGCTCGACCGGCAGCGGCGCCAACATCATGGACTTCCCCCATGACGCCCACCGCGCCGTCATCGCCGATTTCCTCGATGCGATCGAGCAGGGCCGCGACCCCGTCGTCACCGGCGAGGAAGCGCTCGCGTCGCAGCGGCTGGTCGACGACATCTTGAAGGCTGCAAAGCGCAACGCCTGAAAGCGCCATCCTTGACTCGCAGGCGATTTATGACGCTCCAAAGAGTCGATGCCTGAAGATCGCCCCGTGAAGTCTGCTCCCTCGTCCTATCGCCGTCGTGCCTCGGCCAGGGTTTGACAATGAACGTCGTTCTCGCCTGCGATCTCGGCGGCAGCAGCTTTCGCGCCGTGCTGATCGACGAGCACGGTGCGCAGCGGGCCGAGCACGCCGTGCCCGGCCCTGCCCTGAACGACCATCTCGATCGCTCGGAGGTGGAAGCAGCAGCTTGGTGGGCGCAGTTGCTCGAAGCCTCCGGCAAGCTTGCCGAGCAGGCGCCGGAGCTGTTCGCACGCATCCAGGGCGTCGCGATCTGTGGCGTGACCCGAACACAGGTCTTCCTCGGCCAAGACGGGCAGGAGCTCCGCCCGGCCATGACCTGGAAGGATGCGCGCTCGGATAACGTTGCCGCCCGCCTGCGCAAGACATTGGCCGATCATCCGGAAGCCGGCCGCATCAATGCTTTCCACCCGCTCTCGCGCCTGGCGTGGCTGACCGAGGCCGAGCCGGATAACGCCCGCGCCCTCGCCTGGGTGCTGGAGCCGAAGGATTATCTGAACTTCCGTTTGACCGGCCGGCAGGCGAGCGACCCGGTTTCGCTCGCACGCCTTGCCGCTTGCGCGGAAAGCGTGAATGGCGGCTCGGGCTTCGGCGCGATAGGCCTCTCGCCGGACATCATGCCGGCGATCCTCGAACCGACCGAGATCGTCGCTCCCGTCATCGCCGACCTGCCCGCGCCCTTCGACCGACTCGCCGGCATCCCCGTCTTCTGCGGCTGCAACGATACCTGGGCGGCCGTCGCAGGCTTGGGCGCGCTGCGTCCAGGCTATGCCTACAACATCTCCGGCACCACCGAAGTGCTCGGCGTGCTCGGACCGGAGGAGGCGGACGCCGAGGGCCTGATCTCCGTCGACTGGCGCGGCCTCTGGCATCTCGGCGGCCCCAGCCAGAACGGCGCCGACACCGCCGCCTGGCTGGCCGGCCTGCTCGGAGGCAAGGGTCATATCGGCGAGAGCATCGAGCGCCTGTTGGCCGGCCACCGCCATCCGCAGCCGCTGATCTTCCTGCCCTATCTGCAGGGCGAGCGCGTGCCTTATTGGGACCCGAACCTGCGCGGCGCCTTCATCGGGCTCGGCCGCCAACATGGCCCGACCGATCTCGCCTATGCCGTGCTCGAAGGCGTCGCCTGCCAGAACCGCCTCGTGCTGGAGCGGGCGGAAGGCGCGCTCGGGACCCGCGTCGACGAGATCCGCTTCGGTGGCGGTGCCGCCGCCAATCCGGTCTGGGCGCAGGTCAAGGCCGACATCTGCGGCCGTCCGATCGCGGTCGGCGTGGCGA
>SEEM01000428.1 GCA_004144595.1 Hyphomicrobiales bacterium | reverse complement strand
GGATCCGGTGCGGGTGGAGGTGTCGCCCGCGTCCACCACCGCGGAGACGGTGAGCCAGCAGGTGTACTTCGTGAAGCGCGAGGAGAAGCGCGCGCTGCTCACGCACCTGCTCCAGGACGTGAAGGCCATTCCGCGCGCGCTGGTGTTCACGCGCACGAAGCACGGCGCCAACCGCGTGGCGAAGCAGCTCACGCAGGCGGGCGTGCGCGCCGACGCCATCCACGGCAACAAGAGCCAGAACGCCCGCGAGCGCGCGCTGGACGAGTTCCGCGCCGGCACCCTGCGCGTGCTGGTGGCCACGGACATCGCGGCGCGCGGCATCGACATCGACGGGCTGTCGCACGTGTTCAACTACGACCTGCCCAACGTGCCGGAGCAGTACGTGCACCGCATCGGCCGCACCGGCCGCCGCCGCGCCCACCCGAAAGGGGCGGACGGTCGTCCTCCACCAGGTCGCCCGGAAGCGTCGCGGGGAGCAGCGAACGGAAGCTGGCGTCCGCCACCACCGGCACGCTGCGGCGGATGGTGCGCTCGATGTCGCGCAGGTACTCGCGCTCCTCGGAGTCGCAGAACGACACGGCCTGGCCGCTGGCGCCCGCGCGGCCGGTGCGGCCGATGCGGTGCACGTACTGCTCCGGCACGTTGGGCAGGTCGTAGTTGAAGACGTGCGACAGCCCGTCGATGTCGATGCCGCGCGCCGCGATGTCCGTGGCCACCAGCACGCGCAGGGTGCCCGCGCGGAACTCGTCCAGCGCGCGCTCACGGGCGTTCTGGCTCTTGTTGCCGTGGATGGCGTCGGCGCGCACGCCCGCCTGCGTGAGCTGCTTGGCCACGCGGTTGGCGCCGTGCTTCGTGCGCGTGAACACCAGCGCGCGCGGGATGACCTTCGCGTCCTGGAGCAGGTGCGTGAGCAGCGCGCGCTTCTCCTCGCGCTTCACGAAGTACACCTGCTGGCTCACCGTCTCCGCGGTGGTGGACGCGGGCGACACCTCCACCCGCACCGGATCC
>SEEM01000427.1 GCA_004144595.1 Hyphomicrobiales bacterium | reverse complement strand
CAAGGCCGCGCCCCATGTCGGCGCCGCGCTCGGCAAGGGGATCGTCGACCCCGAACTGATCCAGAAGGCGCTGGTCTCGCCGGCGAGCCGCTTCGAGATTGACCCGCGCAAGATCATCGAGCCCGCCCGCGCCATGCAGGCCTACCAGGTCAAACTCGGCTCACTGGAGAAGGAACTGCCCTTCGATGGGCTGTTCGAGACCCAGTACTACGAGCGCGCGGTCAAGGCGGGCGGCTGAGATCGTGACCCGACTTCGGGCCCCGGCCCTCGCCCTTCTGGGCCTCGTCGCCTTCCTCCTGCTCTGGGAGGCGATGCCCTTCTTCGGACTGGTGAATCCGGCCTTCCTGCCGGGGCCGAGCGCCTTGCCGAAAGCCTTCATGCGGGAGCTGTCCTCCGGCGCCTGGCTCGCGGCCATACTCGGTTCGCTCTGGCACTACTTCGTCGGATTGTTCGTCGGCGCCGGTCTCGGCATCGCCTTCGGCGTGCTGATCGGTATGTCCCGCATCGCCGAGGAGGCGACGGCCTGGGTCGTCCGGGTCCTGCGCCCGATTCCCGGCCTCGCCTGGGTGCCCTTCGCCATCATCTGGTTCGGCGTGACGCCGGGAGCGGCGGTCTTCATCATCGCCATCGGCGTGTTCTGGATCGTCTTCTTCGCGGCACAGGGCGCGATCCGTGGCGTCGACCGCGATCTCATCGAGGTCGCCGATGCCTTTGGTTTCAGCTCGCCCTGGCAGCGCCTCTTCAAGATCCTGCTGCCTGCGGCCCTGCCGGGTATCCTCGTCGGGATCAGGACGGCGCTCGGCCAGGCCTGGATGGCGGTGGTCGCGGCCGAGATCTTCGGGGTCGCCGGCGTCGGCCAGCGCATGATGCAAGCCTCGAGCCTGCTCGCGACCGATATCGTGGTGGTCTACATGCTGACGATGGCGGCGCTCTACGGCCTGCTCGACACCGGCTTCGTCGCCTTCCAGAAATGGGTGCTCCGTTGGAAAGCGTGATCGATATCAGAGGC
>SEEM01000426.1 GCA_004144595.1 Hyphomicrobiales bacterium | reverse complement strand
GGCGGTGATCACGGCCGCTGCCGCGCTGTCGTTGCTGGAGCCACTCTGGAGCGGCCACAACCAGGTCCTCGTCGGGGCGCTCTGGCTGATCGCGCTCGGTGCCGCCGTCACCGCGATCCGGCGCGCGGCGAATATCGTCCGCAGGCTGCGCGCCGGCTGATAGCGTCCGCCGATCTCAGATCGACTCGATCAGCAGCTTGCGCGCCGCATCGACCGTCAGCTCCACCGGGTTGCCGCCGGTCGAGGGGTCGGCCACGGCGGCCTCGGCCAGTTCGTCGATCCGGTCGGTGCCGACGCCGAGCGCTCCGAGCTTGTCGGGGATGCCGAGATCGGAGCGCAGCTTCAGCACGAAATCGTAGAAGCCGTCGAAGCCCCCGGCGATGCCGAGATAGGCGGCGGCGGCGGCGATCTTCGCCTCGATCGCCGGGCGGTTGAAGCGCAGCACCGGCGGCATAACCACGGCATTCGTGGTGCCGTGATGGGTGTGGTAGACCGCACCGACCGGGTGGGAGAGCGAATGGATCGCGCCCAGCCCCTTCTGGAAGGCGACGGCACCCATCGCGGCTGCAGCCATCATCTGCGTGCGCGCTTCGATATCGGTACCATCCGCGTAGGCGCGCGGCAGATAGGTCTTCACCAGGCGCATGCCTTCGAGCGCGATGCCCTGGCTCATCGGATGGAAGAACGGCGAGGAATAGGCCTCCAGGCAATGCGCGAAGGCGTCCATGCCGGTTCCCGCCGTGATTGCCTTGGGCATGCCGACGGTCAACTCAGGGTCGCAGATCGTCACGCCCGGCAGGAATTTCGGGTGGAAGATGATCTTCTTGGTCTGGGTTTGCGAATTGGTGATGACCGAGGCGCGCCCGACCTCCGAGCCGGTGCCCGCCGTGGTTGGCACCGCGACGATCGGGGCGATGCCTTCGATCGAGGCGCGGGTCCACCAATCGTCGACATCCTCGAAATCCCAGACCGGCCGGGTCTGGCCGGCCATGAAGGCCACGCACTTGCCGAG
>SEEM01000425.1 GCA_004144595.1 Hyphomicrobiales bacterium | reverse complement strand
GTCGGGTCAAATCGGCCATGTAGTAGGAAAACCCGCCATGGTAGCCGGCAAGCTGCTCGTCGGCCCCCTGCCCGTCCAGCATCACCTTGACGCCGACGCGCTTCGCTTCCTCGAACACACACCACTGCGCGAAAATCGAGGACGAGCCGAACGGCTCGTCCTGATGCCAGGTAATGTCCGAGGCGCGCTGGAATACTTCGTCCGCGTTCGGGAAAATGTAATGCGGCTCGGTATGCGCATGCGCGACGACCGCATCCATGAACGGCTTCTCGTCGACGCTCTTCTCAGCGTAGCAGGCGGAAACGGTATTGACCTTGGCCCCGCCCGCTTCGGAGCCCATCATGCCGGACATTAGGCAGACGATGGAGGAGGAATCGAGACCTCCCGACAGGCAGGAGCCGACCGGAACGTCAGAGCGAAGATGCAGCCGCACGGATTCGGTCAGGAGATCGCGGAAACGAGCCGCCGCCTCATCCTCGGACAGAGAAATCTCGCCGGCGGTTGCCGGATACCAGCGACGTGGTCGCGGTTCGAGGGCAGCGTCGCGGCTCGCATCGATCGTTACGCATTCGCCGCCTCGCAGCTGCGTGATACCCTCAAACATCGTCTCCGACGTATGATCGGAGATGCCCGAAGCGAGAAAGTCATGGACCCGGGCGACGTTCATGCGGCCCGAAACGCTCGGAAGACCCAAGAGCTGCTTGATCTCCGAGCCGAAGGCTGCGCCGCGAGGCGTCGTCACCATGTAGAGCGGCTTAATACCGTAGCGGTCGCGGGCGGCGAAAAGCTTCTTGTCACGATCGTCCCAAATTAGGAAGGCGAACATACCGCGCAGCCGAGGCAGCGCATCCTCACCCCAGAGGATGTAGGCGCGCAGCAGCACCTCGGAATCAGACTCGGAGACAAAGACCTCCCCCTTCGCCCGCATCTCCTCGCGCAGCTCGATGTAATTGTAGATCTCGCCGTTGAAGACGAGCCGATATCGGCGCGACGCGTCACCCATCGGCTGCAGGC
>SEEM01000424.1 GCA_004144595.1 Hyphomicrobiales bacterium | reverse complement strand
CGATGATCTTGCGCGGGTCAATCTCGAAGCGGCTCGCCGGCGAGACCAGCGCCTTCTGGATCAGTTCGGGGTCGACGATCCCCTTGCCGAGCGCGGCGCCGACATGGGGCGCGGCCTTGGTCGGATCGGCCTTGATCAGCGCGGCAGCCTTGACCAGGCCGGAGACAAGGTTCTGAACGGCCTGCGGGTTCTTGGTGACGAAGGCGCCGGAGACGGCGACGACCGTGCCGGGCTGGCCCGGGAAGACCTCCTCGCCGCCGGCGACGAGCTTGATCTGCGGATTGCGGGTCTGGAGGATCGTCAATGCCGGCTCGCGGACCGAGCCACCATCGACCGCCCCGGCGAGGATCGCCTGCTGGGTCGCATCGATGCCCATCGGCACGATCTCGACATCGGACTTGTCGACCTTCGCGACCTCCCAGAGCCAGTATTGCAGCGTCGTATTGGGCACCGAGCCGGCCGGCTGGGTGGCGAGGCGCGCGGCCTTGCCGTTGGCGGCGCGGAAGGCCTTGAAGGCGGCGGCGGCATCGGTGCCTGCCGTGAAGAACCTGGTGAGCGAGGGCGCGCTGACCACGACGTTCTCGCCGATCGCGGTCGAGGCGACGACGCGGATATCGATGCCGCGCGAGCGGGCGACGGCGAGCGGCGCGACGCCGGCGACGTAGACGTCGATCGTCCCCGAGGCGAGCGCCTGGATCATGTTCGGGCCGGATTCGAAGACGGTGACGGCGACGTCGATGCCGCCCTGCTTCAGCCAGCCCTCGCCTTGGGCGACGAAGAACGGCGCCGTGCCGACGACCGGGATGTAGCCGACGCGTGCGGCGACGCTCTGCGCCCGCGCCGGACCGGCGAAGGGTATGGCCGCCGCAAGGCTCGACCCGGCAATGAGGAACTGGCGGCGATCCATCGTTCAAATCCCTTTTGAAAGCAGGGCCAAATGCAGGGCCCATTGACATCTGAGAAAAGGATTTTCTATCTGGATGCAATAGACACGCTTGAAAAAGATAATTCGTCTCTTTCA
>SEEM01000153.1 GCA_004144595.1 Hyphomicrobiales bacterium | reverse complement strand
GCGGAGAAGGCGCCGAGCCATGGGCGAGGGGGCTTCTCGACCCGGCCTTTGCGGAGCAGATCCTCCAGGATCGGAGGCAACAAATCCACCGGGACGATCATGTTGACCTCGGATGTCTCATTGCCCTGCGTCACATGCAGGTGCAGCGAGCCGATGCCCAAAAGCTTGCCGTCCTCTCCGACAAGTGCCGCGCCGCCCCATGAGGGATGGGCGGGTGCAATGAAGATCGCTTTTTCCAGGAGGTACTCCCAGTAGCCAGCGAATTCCTGACGGGCCACGATTATCGCCTGCACGACTTGGCCAACGCCATCGGCGAGTACGACCGCATCGCCGGCGTCGGCAGCCGATGCGTCGCCGAACTCGACAGCCGGAAGGTCCAGTCGATCCAGCGCTTGCACCAAACCGAACCCTGTCTCCTGATCATAGGCGAGGGCGTGGGCAGGAACGACGCGTCCCCCTTGGGTCGTCAGCCAGACTTCCTCCGCCTCGGTGATGAGATAGCCGATCGTCAAAACGAGCCCGTCGTCCCTGATCACGACGCCGCTGCCTTCCCTGCGGGTGCCCAATGCAGCTGCCGTGAATGCGTCCTCTGGGATGGAGCATCGGACACCGACGACGGACTGGAGTGCGAGGGCTAAATTCAAGGTTGGCTCCCTGGCGGGGCAATTCGGAAATCGAGGTTTGGGCGGCGGGAGTCGCCGCATCCTCCATGAAATATGAGTCAACTCAAGCAGGACAAGGCCGGCAAGCGCGCTCACCGCTGCATTTCAGAAAGGGCGTGGCAACCATCCTTATCCTGGCGAGTGATCGCATTTTGAGCCGGATTGCGAGCTGTCATCTGCCCGGCGCGACCATCGTCGCCGTCTGCTGCATGGGCGACGTCGCTTGATGAACCCGTTAGGAGCATGCTCGCCGTAGACGAGGGTTTGGCCCGCATTGTGAACTTCGGAAACGACGCAGGTAGCCAATGAGCATCGTCCCTGAGCCAACTCCGCCAGGTCAGAACAGCGTCTGGTCCTTCCCGCGACCGGCTACTCGGCCGCCCTCCGGCGTGATCGCATCATTCGCGTCAGCATTCACGACGATGTTGGATTGTCGGGGGCAAAGACGAGCTGACGGCTGGTTTTCGAAGTGGGAATTAACTCCTCGCACCAAACGAGATAATCAATGTTGAATAGCGCGACTGCGAGATGGAGATTCGGTGACCTTTCGTTTCGTCCATGCCGCCGATATCCATCTTGATTCCCCATTGCGCTCGCTTGCACTGCGGAACCGGGATCTGGCAGAGCTCGTCGGTAATGCCACGCGGCAGGCATTCGTACGCATTATCGATCTCTCCTTGGCGGAGCAGGTCGACGCGCTATTGATAGCCGGCGATCTCTACGATGGCGATCAGAGCTCGATGAAGACGGCGCGGTTTCTGGCCGAGCAGCTCCGGCGGCTCGATCAGGCTGGCATCCGCACTTTCATCATCCGCGGCAACCACGATGCGATATCGCGGATCACCAAGGAGCTGGTGCTTCCGGACTCGGTCAAGGTCTTCGGTGGTCGCGCCGAGGCGTTGGAAATACCCCGCTCGTCTGGCCAGACGCCCATCGTGATCCATGGGTTGAGCTTTGCGCAGCCTCATGCCCCCGAGAGCTTGCTTGGCAGGTACCGGCCGCAGGTCGAGGCCGCGGTCAATATCGGCATGCTGCACACCAGCCTGGCCGGCACCCCGGGCCACGACCTCTATGCGCCGTGCAGTCTGGTCGATCTTCGGGCGATGGGGTTTCGCTATTGGGCGCTCGGCCATATCCACAAGCGCGGGATCGTTGACGATGCCTGCCTGATCGCGATGCCGGGCATGCCGCAGGGCCGCGACATCAACGAGGCCGGACCGAAATCGGTGTCGCTGGTTACGGTCGGCGACGACCGCTCGATCACGATCGAGGAGCGCGTGACCAGCGTCGCGCAGTTCGAGCGGGTCACCGTAGACGCGACCGGGGTGGAGGATTGGCGGGAGCTGGTTGCGGGCGTCGCGCGAGCCCTGGAGGCGACACGCAGCGCGGTCGCGTCCGCGCATCTGGTCGCGCGCGTGCAGGTCGTTGGAGCGACATCGCTGGCCTGGCGCATCCGCCGCGACGTCGATCTGCTGAAGACCGAGGCCGACGACCGGGCCGCCCTCATCGGCTCATGCTGGGTGGAGAAGCTGGAGATCGCCTGCCAGCCGCCTGCGCTGCCGGGGGCGACGAGCGGCGACCCGCTCACCGATCTCCACCGCCTGATCGAGGAGCAGATCCTCGGCTCCGACGCCTTCGCCGCGACGCTGGCGGGCATGGCGGAGGAGATTCGGGCCCAGCTTCCGCAGGAATGCCGCGACGTGCTGGGCGCCGACGAGGAGGCATTCCGGGAGCGTGTCGCGCGCCTGGCCCGCGATGGCGCGGAAACGGTGGTCGCGCGCCTTCAGGCTGCAGACGAGAAGGGCTGAGCATGCGCCTTCGCCGCCTCGACCTGACGCGCTACGGCAAGTTCACCGATCACAGCATCGATTTTGGCGCGCGGCGCGAAGGCGAGCCGGATCTGCATGTGATCTACGGGCCTAACGAGGCTGGCAAATCGACGACCTTCTCGGCCTTGCTCGATCTCCTGTTCGGAATCGGAACGCAGAGCGCGTTCGGTTTCCTGCATCCTTATCCAACGATGCGGATCGGCGCGGCGCTGGAGTTCGACGGCGATACGCGCGAATTCGCTCGCATCAAGCGTCCGCAGAACAGCCTGCTTAATGCCGAGGATCGCCCGCTGCCCGAAGCCGCCATCCGCGCGGAGATCGGCGGGATCGAGCGCGACGCCTATCGCACAATGTTCTCGCTCGACGACGAGACCCTGGAGAAAGGCGGTGAGAGCATCCTGGCGAGCAAGGGCGATCTCGGGCAGTTGCTGTTCTCGGCCAGCGCCGGCCTCGCTCATCTCAGCCACAAGCTCGTCGATCTCCGAGCCGAGGCGGAGGGGTTCTACAAGTTCAGGGCCCGCAGCGGCTTGCTCGCCGAGCTCAAGGTGCAGCTCGCGGGGTTGAAGGTCGAGCGCGAGCAGTTCGACACGCTGGCGTCAGACTACGCACGCCTGATCCAAAGGCGGGACAGCGCCGCCAGCCAATATGACGAAGCGGTCGGTGAGCGTGCGCGCCTCCAGGCCCGGCTCGACGAGATCCAGCGGCAGCTCGCGGCGCTGCCCCGACTCGCGGCGCTGCGAGCCGACCGCGAGCGGCTGGCTCCCTTGGCCGGGCTGCCGGAAGTCCCGGCCGGTTGGGCGGCCGAATTGCCGGCGCTGCGGAAGGACGAGATCGCTCTCGGTGTCCAGAGCCAGGCCAGCCGCGAGGAGATCGCGCGGCTGCGCGCCGAGATCGACGCGATCGTCATCGACGAGGGCGCTCTTCGACAGGCGCAGGGGCTGGAGAGGCTGACCGAGCTGCGGGCGCGCTTTATCACCGCGGACAAGGACATCCCCGAACGCAGGCTGCAGTTGCGGCAGCTCGACCTGCAGTTGTCCGGCATCCTGCAGCGGATCGAGCGCGACGGGGAGGCCGAGCCGCAGCGTCTCGTCCTGACCGCCGCGACGATGGGGCGGCTGCGCGCGCTGATCGAGGCGAGATCGGGCATCGACGCCGCCCTGCGCAATTCCGAAGACGAACGAGACAAGGCGCAGCGCCGGCTCGCGGAGATCGCGGGCAAACTGCCGCGGGCGGAGGGCGCCGAGCCAGAGTCACCGGAACGGACCCGCGCCGTGGCGGCGTTGGCGGCAACAGTCGAGGCCCTGCGATCGGCCGACCATCAGCCGCGCGCGCGGCACGCCGGGCGGGCGCGGGCAACGGCACAGCACGATCTCGACGCGCGCCTGTCGGTGCTGCGGCCCTGGCAGGGCACGCTAGAGCAACTCGTCGACATGGCGGTTCCCAGGCCGGAGCTGGTGCAGCGGTGGAAAGCGTCGCGGCGCGAGAGCGAAGCCGCGCTGATCCAGCATCGGTACGAGATCGAGCGGCTCACGACCCAAACGCTCCATCTTGAGGCGGAGCAGGCTGGCCTGGCTGCGACGACCGGCATCGTATCCGATCGGGAGGCGGCCGAGATCCGCGCGGGCCGCGAACAGGCCTGGGCCGCGCATCGGCGCGACCTCGGTGCCGCGTCGGCGGATATCTTCGAGGCCGCCCTGCGCCAGGACGACCTTGTCGGTGCCGGGCGTCTTTCGCATATGTCCGAGCTGGCGCGGCTGCATCAGGGCGGGCAGGTGTTGGTCGTCGTGCAGGCCGACCTCGCCCGCGCGCAGGAACTGGCCGCGAAGGCAGCGGCCGCGCTCGACGGTATCGACGCCGAGGTGACGCAGGCAATGGGTATCATGGCGCCATCGTGGTCCCCGGTGCCGTCCTTGCCAGAGCTAGAGGATTGGCTGCCGCGTCGGGACCGGGCGCTGGAGGCACGTGCAGCCGTGCGAGCCGGCGAACAGGAGCTGGACGCGGCGCTGGTGGAGCTCCGCGACGCGCGGGCTCGCCTTTCGGCCGCACTGGCGCGGGCCGGGTTCGCCGCGGCGGAGGAGGTCGATGTCAGCGCCCTGCTGGAGGAGGCCCAGGCCGGGCTGGAGCGCGAAGCGCAACTGCGGCGTCTCTACGCCGAGATGGCGGACCGGCAGCGCGATTTTGCGATGCGTGAGCGCGCATTGGAACAGGCGGCGGCGAAGGAGCGGGACTGGGTCGAGGCCTGGTCCGAGGCCTGCCGCGGCTGCTGGCTGGCGGAAGCGGGTTCCGTCCCCGCCCTCGGCGTCGTGCGCGAGACTCTCATCGCGATAGCCGATCTCGCGCCGACTCTCGAGAAGCGCGCCGGGCTCGTCGATCGTATCGACAAGATGGAAAAGGATCAGGCCGGGTTTTGCGACGAGGTTGCGGTGCTTGCGCAGGCTTTGGGTCTTCCACGCGAGATGCCGGTGCTGGACAGCGTCCGGGAGATCGTCGACAGGGTCCGGCAGGCGGGTGCCGACGAGGGCC
>SEEM01000051.1 GCA_004144595.1 Hyphomicrobiales bacterium | reverse complement strand
AGACCCTGCGTGACCGTATATTCCAGCCCGCGCGAGGCGAGGAGCTGCATGCCGACGCAGATGCCGAGGAAAGGCCGGCCCTTGCCCCGCACGACCTCTTCCAGCGTCTCGACCATGCCGGGCGTCGGCGCCTTCGCCGATTGCAGGCGCGGGCTCGATGCCGTGCCCGGCATGGTCGAGACACTGGAAGAGATGGTGCGGGACAAGGGCCGGCCCTTTCTCGGCATCTGCGTCGGCATGCAGCTCCTCGCCTCGCGCGGGCTGGAATACACGGTGACCGAGGGCCTCGGCTGGATTCCGGGCGATGTCACACTGATCAAGCCGACGGACGACGCCCTGAAGATCCCGCATATGGGCTGGAACACCCTGCACAAGCAGGACGAACACCCGCTGCTGGACGGCATCGACACCGGCCCGCAGGGGCTGCACGCCTATTTCGTGCATTCCTATGCGCTGGCGGCTGAGCGCCCGCAGGACGTGCTGGCGCTGACCGAGCATGGCGGGCCGGTGACCGCGATGGTCGCCCATGGCAACGTCGCCGGCACGCAATTCCACCCCGAGAAGAGCCAGAAGCTGGGGCTGAAGCTCATCACGAATTTCCTGAGCTGGGCACCATGATCCTCTTTCCCGCGATCGACCTGAAGGAGGGCCGCTGCGTAAGGCTGAGGCAGGGCGACATGGCGCAGGCCACGGTCTTCAACGACGATCCGGCCGCGCAGGCCGCCGATTTCGAGCGCCAAGGCTTCGCATGGCTGCATGTCGTCGATCTCGACGGCGCCTTCGCCGGCAAGCCGATGAACGCGGCCGCGGTCGAGGCGATCCTGCAACGCGTCGCGTTTCCGGTGCAGCTCGGCGGCGGCATCCGCGACATGAAGACGGTCGCAGGCTGGCTGGAGAAGGGCATAAGGCGCGTCATCATCGGCACGGCGGCAGTGCGCGATCCCGGCTTCGTGCGCGAGGCGGCGAAGGAATTTCCGGGGCAGGTCGCTGTCGGCATCGACGCGCGCGACGGCTTCGTCGCGGTCGAGGGCTGGGCCGAGACCTCCTCGCTCGCGGCTGCCGATCTCGGCCGGCGCTTCGAGGATGCCGGCGTCGCCGCGATCATCTACACCGACATCGCCCGCGACGGCATGCTGGAGGGTATCAACTGGGAGGGCACGATCGCGCTGGCGCAGGCCGTCTCGATCCCGGTCATCGCCTCGGGCGGACTGGCCTCGATGGCCGATATCGAGCGGCTCTGCGCCGACGATGCCGCGATCCTCGAAGGCGCGATCACCGGCCGCGCGCTCTATGACGGGCGGATCGACCCGGCCGCGGCGCTGCGGCGACTCAGCGCACAGACTCGAATCGCCTCTTGAGTCAAGGATTTCTTGACAAAGGCAAATCCGTTCGCTATCTGTTGGTCTAAATGGACTGGGGGATGTTCCTGGTCGGCGCTGGGCCTCGGTTTCGACCGGGGCCTTTCGCTTATGGGAATAATTTGAGGCCGTAGCCTCGTATTTCCCCCGCAGCGCTGCGTCGAAATTTCATTTCGATAATATCGTAAGCACGGTTCAGCTGCTCGGGGCGAAGCGTCTTGATTCCAATCGGCCGTGCAAAAAGATCCGCGATCTGAAGCCCGGACGAATTCGCCCTCTTGTCGACCAAGCGAATATCCAGATCCGCCATAGCGGCCCCGCCAAAGTTCGCACCATCCTTTATGCGGCGGAACTCCAACTCCAGCTTGGCATCCTCTTTTTCGCCTCGCCTTTCGAACATGATCGTCGTCGAGCGACCAGCCTGCCCCCGTTCCGCTAGAAACCGATGCGTCCGCTCCATGCAAAACTGCATGGCGATATGGTATGGATTGTCCGGCTCTGCATAACGCTGCGCGAGTCGAGGTTTGTCGATTACTGATGCGATGACGGTCGTCGGACACCTCTCTAGTATCTCGGTCAATTCCTGCATGAACAGCCTTCGACGCTCTTCATTTTGCAAGAATTTAAACGGAGGTTTCTGCTTGCGGATCTCGTGCTCGTGCAAGATCACGTTGTCATGCCCGAACCAGCGGAATTTGAATTCCTGAATCTGCGGCACCACGTTGCGAATGTAGTCGGCTTTCCTGAAGATGCAGAATGCCAGAACAAAAATTGGATAGCTCTGGGCTACCGATGTCAGATCGTGGTCGCCGCTCTCGTCAACATAGATGACATAGTCAGAAAAAGCTGGCATGGGCGCGAAGCAGCCATTCGTGAGCAAGTATGCTTAAAATACGCATCATCCCCTGCCTGGACGTCAAGGACGGCCGTGTCGTCAAGGGCGTACAATTCCTCGATCTCGTCGATGCCGGCGATCCCGTCGAAGCTGCCAAGGCCTATGACGCGGCCGGGGCCGACGAGCTCTGCTTCCTCGACATCACCGCGAGCCACGAGGATCGCGGCATCCTGTTCGACGCGGTCACCCGCACGGCCGAGGCCTGCTTCATGCCGCTCACCGTCGGCGGTGGCGTGCGCAAGGTCGAGGATATCCGGGCATTGCTGCTCGCGGGCGCCGACAAAGTTTCGATCAATACGGCCGCCGTCACAAACCGACAGTTCGTCAGGGAAGCCGCCGAGAAGTTCGGCGCCCAGTGCATCACCGTCGCCATCGACGCCAAGCAGGTCACGCCCGGCCGCTGGGAAATCTTCACCCATGGCGGGCGCAACGCCACCGGCATCGAGGCCGTCGCCTTCGCCCGCGAGGTCGTGTCGCTCGGCGCCGGCGAACTGCTGGTCACCTCAATGGATCGCGACGGCACCAAGGTGGGGTACGATCTCGGGCTGACGCGGGCGATCGCGGATGCGGTCTCCGTACCGGTCATCGCCTCCGGAGGCGTCGGCGATCTCGACGATCTCGTCGCCGGCGTGGCGCAGGGCCACGCCTCGGCCGTGCTGGCCGCCTCGATCTTCCATTTCGGCACCTACACGATCGGCCAGGCCAAGGCGTACATGGCCGAAGCCGGCCTCCGGATGAGGCAGGACTGAGATGGCGGGCTTCAACCTCTCCGATCTCGAGGCTCGCATCGCCGAGCGCGCCGCCGCCTCGCCCGAGGAATCCTGGACGGCCAAGCTCATCGCCGGCGGGCCGGAGCGGGCCGCCAAAAAGTTCGGCGAAGAGGCGGTCGAGGCCGTGATCGCCGCGGTGAAAGGCGACAGGGCCGAACTGATCGCCGAGAGTGCCGACGTGCTCTATCATCTTTTGGTCGTGCTTCGGGCGCGCGATGTTGCATTGCAGGACGTGTTGAGCGAGCTTGAGGCTCGCACGGCTCGCTCCGGACTGGCGGAAAAAGCCGCCCGGCCCGGTTGATTGTCGCGAGGACCGCCAGGATGCCCCTCCCTTGAACCTCGAAGCCTGGATTGCGGGCCGCGTCATGGACCAGCGTCTGATCTCGACACCGGAGCGCGACCTGGTCTCGCCCTATCGCCTGTTCTCGCGCGACGAGTGGGCCCATCTGCGTGCCGACCAGCCGCTGACGCTTTCGGTCGACGATCTGACCAAGCTGCAATCGATCAACGACCCGATATCGCTCGACGAGATCGTGGCGATCTATCTGCCGCTGTCGCGCCTGCTCTCGCTCTACGTCGCGGCGACGCAGGGGTTGTTCAAGGCGACGCAGCGCTTCCTGATGGCCGAGGCCGAGCCCAAGGTGCCCTATGTCATCGGCGTTGCCGGATCGGTCGCGGTCGGCAAGTCGACCACGGCGCGCGTGCTGAAGGCGCTGCTCTCGCGCTGGCCGAACACGCCGAAGGTCGAGCTCGTCACCACCGACGGCTTCCTCCTGCCCAATGCCGAGCTGGATCGGCGCGGGCTGATGCAGCGCAAGGGCTTTCCCGAGAGCTATGACGGTGCCGCGATCCTGCGCTTCCTTTCGGACGTCAAGGCCGGCAAGCCGCGCGTGACCGCGCCCGTGTACTCGCATCTGGTCTATGACGTCGTGCCCGGCGAGACGGTAACGGTCGAGCGGCCCGACATCCTGATCCTCGAAGGACTGAACGTGCTGCAGCCGAGCCGGATGCCGAAGGACGGCACGGTGATCCCCTTCGTCTCGGATTATTTCGATTTCTCGGTCTATCTCGACGCCGACGAGAACGACCTGCATCGCTGGTACGTCAACCGCTTCATGACGCTGCGCCAGACGGCCTTCCGCGATCCCCGCTCGTTCTTCCGCAAATATGCGGAGATCGGCGAAGAGGAGGCGCTTGCCATCGCCGAGAAACTCTGGACCGGCATCAACCTGCCGAACCTGCAGGACAACATCCTGCCGACACGCCAGCGCGCCGGCCTGATCCTGACCAAGGGTGCGAGCCACCGCATCCAGCAGGTTGCGCTGCGGCGGCTGTAGCACGGGGCCGGAACCGCCCGTGACGACCTATGTCGCCCTGCTGCATTCGATCGTGCTCGGCCCCGGGAGACGCGTGGTCATGGCGGACCTCAGGGCGATGGCCGCGGAGCTCGGCTTCGCCGATCCGCGGACCTGGGTCGCCACCGGCAATCTGGTCTTCGAGGGCGAGGATGCGCCGCTCGCCGAAGTCGAGAACCGGCTGGAGGCGGGTTTCCGCGCCCGGTTCGGCAAGCCTGTCGACATCATCCTGCGGACGGCGCCGGCCTGGCAGCGGCTTGCCGCGCAAAACCCCTATCCTAACGGGAACGGCGCCGATATCGGCATTCGCGTCATGCGCAGGCCGCTCGACCCCGATGTCCTGTCCAGGCTGGAGGCCATCGCGGCGCCGGGCATCGGTCTCGTCCTCAGGGAGGGCGACCTCTGGATCGATTTCGCGGGCAAGCCGAGCGAGGCGAAGCTGCTTTCGCAGCTGACGACCAGGAAGCTCGGCATCGGCACGCTGCGCAACGCGAATACAGTGAAGGCGCTGGCGGCCATGCTCGCGTGATGACCGGCCTGTCCTCCCTTGGCGGCATGGCGGTCGCGGCCTTTGTCGCCGCGACGCTGCTGCCGGCACAGTCCGAAGCCGTCTTCGTCGGCCTGCTCGCGGCGAAGAGCGTCGATCCGCTGGCCCTGTTCCTGACCGCAACCCTGGCGAATACCGCCGGCTCGATCCTCAACTGGTGGCTGGGGCGATGGATCGCCCGCCATGGCGTCGACAGGCTGCCGGCGCGCCTGCGGCCCGATCCGAAGCGCTTCGCCCAGGCACAGGATCTGTTCGCCCGATTCGGCTGGCCGTCGCTGCTGCTGGCCTGGCTGCCGATCGTCGGCGACCCGCTGACCTTCGCGGCGGGCACGCTGAACTACCCGTTCTGGCGTTTCACCCTTCTCGCCCTGATCGGCAAGGCCGGGCGCTATGCGGCGCTCTGGGCGGGCTGGTCCAGCCTCGCCTGACCGCGCAGCGAGCTTCCTGCACAAATTGACCTTAGGTCAGGCGTATACCATTTGCGAAACTGGCCGGGCCGGGCTACCAGCGAGGACGTCCGTCCAAGGAGATTTGACTATGAGCATTCAGCGTATCGGCGTCGGCCCGCGTATGTCCAAGGCCGTCGTGCATGGCGACACCGTCTATCTGGCCGGCCAGGTCTGCGACAAGGCAGCGGGCAAGAGCGTCGGCGAGCAGACCCAGGAAATCCTGAGCATCATCGACGGGCTCCTGGCCGAGGCCGGCACCGACAAGACGAAGCTGCTGATGGTCAATATCTGGCTCTCCGACATCTCGACCTTCGCCGAGATGAACGCCGTCTGGGACAAGTGGGTCGTCGCTGGGGCGACGCCGGGCCGCGCCACGGTCGAGGCGAAACTCGCCGCGCCGCAGTTTACCGTCGAGATCGCGGTCATCGCCGCGAAGTAAATCGCCCCGGATCGTCGCACGCCCAAACGGCGCGCGACGATCCCTATGACCAGACCGGAGCGGGAGGCGACCATCAGCCAGACCGACCAGATCGCTCCGCTCCTGGCGCGCGTCGCCGGGCGCCGCGGTATTGCCCCGCTGGCGCTGGCGGCGATGATCGGGGATTGGCTGCGCCGCCCCGGTTCCGCCGCGCCGAACGAAGCCCTGCTCGATCGCAAGGCCGCCGATTTCCTCACCCTGGCGAAGCGTCTTTCGGTGCCGATGGGCGATGCGGAGATCCAGCGGCTGCGCAGCGAGGCCGCAGACGCCATCGCTGTCGGCCGTTTCGGCGAAGCCGACAAGAGCCTCGCGCAGGCCGAACTGCATGCCATCGGCGCCTCGACCGACCTTTCGGCGCTGCCCCTCGAAAGCCGGCTGCTGATCGGCGAAAACCGTGCCGACCGCGCGGCCATCAGCTTCCTGCGCACCACGGCCGAAGCCTATCACGAGGCCGCCGCGCGCTATGGCGAGGCCTCCGCCCTGATCGGGCTCGCCCATGTCGACCGCAGCCGTGACACGGCCCTGGAGCAGGCCAAGGCGCTGGCCCGGGTCAGCGAGGATTTCGGCGGCCGCGACGGCTATGACGCCGCGATCCCTGCGTTGCGCCGATTGCTGGAGGGCCTGGACAGCCTCGCCGATACCGTCGCCTTCGCCGAGGCTCAGGAGGCGCTGGCCGCCACCCTCGACAAGCTCGCAACGCTCAGCGGCAACGCCAAGCTGCTCGACGAAGCCCTCGTCCATTGCCGGGCCGGGCTGGAGGATCTGCGCCATGACGAGGCGCCCGCCCTCTGGCGCGCCCTGAAATTGCGCTTCGGCAGGCTCGCGGTGAACCTCGGCATTTTGCAGAAGGACGACAACCTGCTCGAAGAAGCTGTCGCGACCTACGCCACCGCGCTGGCCGTCTGGAAGCGCAGCGACGACGAGGCCCGCTGGCTCGAAGCCGAGCACATGATCTCGCGTGCGCGCGCCACGCTCGGCCGCCGCCGCAGCGACCTGTCCCTGCTCGAACGCGCCTTCAACGGGCTCAACCGCGTCTCCCAGGCGACCGATCGGAGCCGCGATCCCCTGCGCTGGGCCGATCTCCAGGACCAGATGGGCGCCGTCCTCGCAGCGATGGGCGAACGCTATAGCGAACCCGTCGTGATCGAGGAGGCGATCGCCGCCTTCGAGGCCGCGCTGGAGGAATATCGCCAGGAGCGCGCGCCCTTGCTCTGGGCGCAGACGCGGGCCAACCAAGCCGAAGCCATGCTGCTGCTCGCGCGCCGCAACAAGGACAAGGCCCTGGCGCAACAGGCCCTCGCCCAGTTGATGAGGGCGACTGAAACCGCGGGCCAGGCGGCGAATGGCGCCACGATCGCGGCCGAATTGCAGAAGCGGCTCGCCGCTGCCGGTGCGATCGCGACCAAGCTGATCGCGGGCTAGAATATCGGACTGAATATCGTAGTCAGCCCGACCCTCTCACGCTTTGGTTCGGCATCGGCTTTTTCCGAAAACCTCATGCCGCTGTTCGGGCCGATGCTCTAGGGCCGATTCAGCGCTGGCGACGGCTGGCCAGCCGCTCCAGCGCCGCATCGAGCGTCGCGTCGCGCTTGGCGAAGCAGAAGCGAACGACGTTCCTGACCGCACCCTCGGCATAAAAGGCGCTGACCGGAATCGCGGCGACGCCGCTCTCGGTCACAAGTCTGCGGCAGAAATCGACGTCATCGCTCTCGCCCAGCGGGGCGATGTCGACATTCACGAAATAGGTGCCGGCGCTCGGCAGCACCGCGAAGCCGAGATCGCGCAGGCCGACGGCGAAGCGATCGCGCGAGCGCTGGAAATCGGCGCGCATGCCCTCGAAATAACCGTCGTCCTTGCCGAGGCCGAAGGCGACCGCAGCCTGCAGGTTCGGCGGCGTGGTGAAAGTAAGAAACTGATGCGCCTTCGACAGCCCGCGCATGATCGCCGGGGCCGCCATCACGAGCCCGACCTTCCAGCCGGTCAAGGAGAAGATCTTGCCGGCGGAGGAGATCTTGACGGTGCGCTCGCGCATATCCGGCCGGCCGAGCACCGAGGCATGGCGATGCCCGTCAAAGACGACATGCTCCCAGACCTCGTCGCAGACCACGATCGCATCGTGCCGGATGCAGAAATCGGCGAGCAGATCGAGATCGGCCTTGCCGAAGATCGTCGCCGTCGGGTTGAGCGGATTGTTGAACAGCACGACCTTCGTCTTCGGTGAGAAGGCCTTGGCCAGCGCCTCCTCGGTCAGGCCGAAATGCGGCGGGGTCAGCGTCACGAATTTCGGGATGCCGCCGGCGCGCCTGACCAGCGGCAGATAGGCATCGTACATCGGTTCGAACAGCACGACTTCGTCGCCGGGCGTGATCAGAGCCATGAGCGCTCCGGCGATGGCCTCGGTCGCGCCCGAGGTCACCATGACCTCGCTGCCGGGATCGAGATCAAGCCCCTGCCAATACTTGTAATGCCTGGCTGCCGCCTCGCGCAGCTCCGGCAGTCCCATCATGGGCGGATACTGGTTCCAGCCGTCGAGCACCGCTTCAGCCGCTTTCTGGCGGACATCGAGCGGGCCCGGATCATCTGGAAAGCCCTGGCCCAGATTGACGGCGCCGGTCTCGCGGGCGAGCTGCGACATCACTTCGAAGACCGTGGTGGGGAGGGCGGAGAGGATCGGATTCATCGCGGTCGGATCGGCTCGGCAGGGCAGGAGCCCCGGCTGTAGCATGGCGAACCGACCCGCGCACCCGGTGGAAAGGCGCCGCCCCGGCTGGCCGCGATAAATACCGAATGATGAATGTTGACATTCGTCAGCAATCAGTGTCTATTGCGTTTCAGCCGGTCTTCGGCGGACGCCCGTTGCGACTTCGCCCCTTTGGCGCAGCAGGATGCCGCAGAAGACCGGCGATCCCTGTCAGGAGCGCGTAACCGCCTCCCGATGCGCGATCTTCGCGCCAACCTCTCCTCTTCGCCTTGCCGGAAGATCGCCGCGGCCGGTTTCCGCAGCGATGCGAACCGCGCTAAGCAGGCGAATGACCCGCTCCCCCGTTCCCGCGATCATGATCCTCGGCACCGGCTCCAATGTGGGCAAGTCACTGATCGTCGCCGGTTTGTGCCGGCTTTTCGCGAACCGCGGCCTGACGGTGCGGCCGTTCAAGCCGCAGAACATGTCGAACAATGCCGCCGCGACCGCCGCCGGAGAGATCGGCCGAGCGCAGGCGCTGCAGGCGCGCGCGGCCCGCATCGCCCCCCATCCCGACATGAACCCGGTGCTGCTCAAGCCGGAAGGCGAGCAGGGCAGCCAGATTATCCTGCAAGGCCGCGTCGCTGGCCGCCTCTCGTCGCGTGATTTCGGCCGGCGGGGCGATTTCCTGCCGCAGGTGGTCGACAGCTTCACGCGACTAAGCGAGGGCGCCGATCTCGTCATCGTCGAGGGCGCGGGCTCACCGGCCGAGACGAACCTGCGCGCCCGCGACATCGCCAATCTCGGCTTTGCCCGCGCCGCCGGCGTTCCGGCCGTGCTGATCGGCGACATCGATCGCGGCGGCGTGATCGCGAGCCTCGTCGGCACGCATGCGGTGCTCGATGCGGAGGACCGGGCGATGATCCGCGCCTTCGCGATCAACCGCTTCCGGGGCGCCGTCGAATTGTTCACGCCCGGGGTCGCGACGATCGCGGACGCGACCGGCTGGCCTTGCCTCGGCGTCGTGCCGTGGTTTGCCGATGCGGCGAAGCTGCCGGCCGAGGACGGGCTCGATATCCGCTCGGGGCGTAAAGCCGGCGCGCGGATCAGGATCGCCGTGCCAGTGCTGCCGGGCATCGCCAATTTCGACGATCTCGACCCGCTCAAGCTGGAGGCGGATGTCGATCTCGCGATGCTCGGGCCGGGGCAGCCTTTGCCGGGAGATGCCGACCTCGTGATCCTGCCGGGCTCCAAGACGACGCTGCGCGATCTCGCGGCGCTGCGCCGGGAGGGCTGGGATATCGACATCCTCGCCCATCGCCGCCGGGGCGGGCGCGTTCTCGGACTCTGCGGCGGCTACCAAATGCTCGGGCGCGTGGTGCGGGACCCGCTCGGGCTGGAAGGGCCGCCCGGAGAGGCCCCCGGTCTCGGCCTGCTCGATGTCGCAACCACGCTCGACGCCGAGAAGACCGTTCGCGAGGTCGGTTTCACCGATATCGGCAGCAGCGCCAAGGGCCGGGCCTACGAGATCCATCTCGGCCGGACGGAGGGCGTCGATACGGCCCGTGCACCCTTCCGGGTCGAAGGACGGGCGGAGGGAGCGGCGAGCCCAGACGGGCGGGTCGCCGGCAGCTACCTGCATGGCGTCTTTGCTTCGGACGCGGTGCGCGGCGCGTGGCTCGGGGCCCTCGACGGGTCGCGATGGGCGTCCAGCCTGCTTTATGACGATGCCGTCGAGGCGACCCTGGATGCGCTCGCCGCGCATCTGGAGGATCATTTCGATACGGAAACCCTTCTCAATCTCGCCCGAACGCGGGTTTCCGCGGGGTAATCGATTTCGGGAACTTCGGCAGCCGCCAGCGGTTTTTGCTGTGCAGGGCAGCGGGAGGGTTGATGTACATCAAGGCAAAAGTCTTTATTCGCCATGATGTTGACGAATGATGAAATTCGTCATAACGATCAATTCTTCACTGCTTTTGGTTCAAACAACCCAACCGGCGACGCCGTGAGTAACCCCGAACGCGATACCAGACAGATCATCGTCGACACCGCCGAGCGCTTCTTCCGCGATATCGGGTACCAGAAGACGACCGTCGCGGACATCGCCAAATCCCTGCGGATGAGCCCCGCCAACGTCTATCGTTTCTTCGATTCCAAGAAGTCGATCAACGAGGCGGTGCTGGAGCGCTACAAGCGCGAGCAGGAAGAGGCGATCGCGACGATCGCCGACGAGGACCGGCCGGCCGCCGAGCGGCTGCGCGACATCCTCGCCACCTCCTATCGTCTGAATGCCGCCCGCTTCGCCGGCCACGCCCGGATGCAGGAAATGGTCTGCGCGGCGATGGAGGAGAGCTGGGACGCGATCATCGCCCATATCGAACGCTTCGACGTGGTGCTGCGCCGCGTCGTCGCCGACGGCATCGCGCGAGGCGAGTTCCGGCCGATGGAACCGGCCCACGCCACGGGCTGCATCCGCACGGCGATGATCCGCTTCATGCATCCGTTGCTGATCACGCAATGCGAGTGCATTCCAGGTCCGGCACCGGACGAGATGATCGCCTTCGTCCTCAGCGCGCTGGAAGCCAGGCCGCAAGCCCACTGAGCGATCCGCTCGATTTTTGATTTCGCATCGGCTTTCCCGAAAACCGCGCTCCACTTTTCGGGCAGATGCTCCAGCGCGTTGACAAGCCGCCGAGGGAGCGGGATACCGCCCGGACATGGCCATCCTGCCCAAACAGAACCTCAAGAAGCTCGCCGTCGTCCTGCATGACCTCGCGGTCACGGCGCTCGCGATCTGGCTCGTCTTCGTCGTCCGCTTCGAGGGATCGCTGCTTACCGAGCACCTGCGCTACCTGCCGCGCTTCCTGCCCTTCTTCGTGGCCTATGCCGGGCTGGTCTACTGGCTGTTCTCGCTCTACCGCTCGAAATGGCGTTTCGCTTCGCTGCCGGACCTCTCGAACATCGTCAAGGCGGTCTCCGTCCTGACAATCTCTCTGCTCGTGGTCGACTATGTGCTGGTCGCGCCGAACTTCTACGGCGGCTTCTATTTCGGCAAGATCTCGATCGCGCTGTACTGGCTCGTGCAAATCGCCTTGCTCGGCGGGCCGCGCCTTGCCTATCGCTATTTCAAATATGCGCGGTCCCGGACCTCGGCCGTCCGCGAAGCCAACCTGCCGGCGCTGCTGCTCGGGCGCGGCGTCGAGGTCGAGATGGTGATCCGCGCCATGGAGGCCGGCACGATGCGGCGGCTGCGGCCTGCCGGTATCCTGTCGCCGCGCCCCGACGATCTCGGCCAGTCGATCCGCGGGGTTCCGGTGCTCGGGCTGCTTTCCGATATCGAACGGATCGCAGGCGAGGCGGTGGAGCGCGGCGAGGCCTATCGTCGGATCGTCGCCACGCCTTCCGCACTGCTGCCGGAGGCACAGCCCGATAAATGGCTGGCACGCACGCGTAAGCTGGCCCTGCCGATCTCGCGTATCGACAGCCTTGGCGAAGGCGTGCGCGACACCGAAGTCGCGCCTTTGGAGATCGAGGACCTGCTGGTTCGCTCGACCATCACCATCGATCGCGGACGACTGGGCGGCTTTCTCAAAGGCAAGCGCGTCATCGTCACCGGCGGCGGCGGCTCGATCGGCTCCGAGATCTGCCTGCGCTGCGCGACCTTCGGGGCGGCCGAGCTGCTCATCGTCGAAAGTTCCGAGCCCGCCCTCTTCCAGATCAGCGAACAGCTCTCGGTGCAGGCGCCGGACACGGCGGTCTCCGGTGTGCTCGCCGATGTGCGCGACCGCGAGCGCATCATGCCGCTCTTCGCCGCTTTCAAACCAGACATCGTCGTCCATGCCGCCGCGCTCAAGCACGTCCCGTATCTGGAAGCGGACTGGAGCGAGGGTATCAAGACCAATATCTTCGGCTCGGTGAACGTCATCGACGCTGCTGTCGCGGCCGGTACCCGGACCTTCGTGATGATCTCGACCGACAAGGCGATCGAGCCGGTCTCGATGCTGGGCGCGACGAAGCGCTTCGCCGAGATCTACGCGCAGTCGCGCGATGCCGAGCTTGTCGCCGCCGATTCCGGCATTCGGCTGGTCGCGGTTCGCTTCGGCAACGTGCTGGGCTCGGCCGGTTCGGTGGTGCCGAAATTCAAGGCGCAGATCGCCCGGGGCGGGCCGGTCACGGTCACCAGCCCGGAGATGATCCGCTATTTCATGACGATTCGCGAAGCCTGCGACCTCGTGCTGACCGCCGCCTCCCATGCCCGCGCCGGCGTCGCCGAGGCCGAGCGTGCCGCCGTCTATGTACTCAAGATGGGCCAGCCGATGCGGATCATGGACCTGGCCGAACGGATGATCCGCCTCGCCGGATTCGAGCCGGGGGAGGATATCGAGATCGTCGTCTCAGGCGTCCGGCCGGGCGAGCGGCTGCACGAGATCCTGTTCGCCCATGACGAGCCGATGGCCGAAACCGGGCTAGACGGCGTGATGGCCGCCAAGCCTATTTTCGCCGGCCGCGCCCGGATCGAAGCCTGGCTGGCGCAACTTGCAGCGGCGGTGAAAGCCAATGACCTCGCCGCGGTCAATGCCGTGCTCGACGAGGCGATCCCGGATTTCAGCCTGCGCGACTCGAAGCGGCCAGACGCGCCAGCGCTGCCTTCGTCTCAACCTGCGGCTGCCAGCCAGCACTGAGCAGACGCTCGGGCCTTGCGACGAGGCTCCCTGCCAGCTTGAGAAAGGTCTCCTCGCGACCGGCGAGGCGGGCCAGCCGGCGCAGCCACGCCTCCGGTACCGGCAGCAGGCCGGGCCGGCGCCTCAGCCCGGAGCGCATCGCTGCGAGCATCCCGGAAACGCTGATCGGCGCGGGGTCGGAAAGCGCGTAGCTCTGCCGCGACGGACAGGCCGGCGTCAGCGCGAACAGGATGGCGCTGGCCAAGTTCTCGACGGCCAGCAGCGAGCGCGGCGCATTCAGGCCGCCGAAGGGCAGCGGCGCGGGCAGACGCGCCAGTTTCAGCAGCGCCGCCATATTGGCCTTCACGCCCGGCCCGTAGATCAAGACCGGGCGCAAGACGACCCAATCCAGATCGAGATCGGCAAGTCCGCGCTCTGCTGCCAGCTTGGAGCGGCCGTAGACCTCGCCGGGCGCCGGCTGCGCGTCCTCGCGCAGCGGCGGGCCGTCGAAGGCATCGGTCAGCGCCTTGATCGAAGAGAGATGGACGAAGCGTTGCACCCCGGCCTGCTCGGCGGCACGGGCAAGTTCCAGCGTCGCCTCGGTATTGATGCGCCGGTAGAGCGCCTCGTCGAGGCCGGGCCCGGCATGAGCCAGACCGGCCATGTGCACGACATGGTCGATACCGGCCAGAGCAGCGCGCCAGTCGACGGGCGCCGAGAGATCGCCGGTCACCACGGCCTCCGCGCCGGTGGGGACCGGCTGCGGCTGGCGCTGAGCGAGACGCGGGACGTAGCCTGCCTGGATCAGCGCCGCCACGACATGTGGACCGACGAACCCGCTCGCTCCGGTGACGAGGACGCGCCGATCAGCCATGGCGGGGACCGGTCGCGAAGCGGCGAAGCAGCAGGCCGGTCAGCAGGGCGGCGACAGCCAGTAAGATCACCTGGATCGGCAGAGCCGGCCAGGTCAGCGAAACGCCCGCGATCGCGGCAAGCGCCAGATTGAGCAGGGCGACGCGGCCGACCACGGCGATCACGCTGAAGCCGTTCGTCGTCGCCTGCTGGTAGAAATGCGAGCGATGCGCTTCCCAGACCTTCTCGCCGCGCGCAAGGCGGCGCAACAGCGTGATCGTCGCGTCCGCGATATGATACAGCGGCAGGATCAGCGCGGCGGCAAAGGCGCCGGTGCCGGCAAGACGGTAGAGCAGATAGGCCGTGAGGAGCCCGATCGGCAGCGAGCCAACATCGCCGAGGAAGAGCCGCGCTACGGGCCGGTTGAAGGGCGCGAAGCCGAGAAGCCCGCCGCAGAGGGCAGCCGCGAGCCAGCCGGTGACGGGGTCGATCGCGCCCGCCATGCCGGCGAGCCCCAGCGCCGCTGTGAGCGGCACGATGCCGGCGACCGTGATCCAGTCGAGCCCGTCCATGAAATTGACGAGGTTGACGAACCAGACACCCGCCACGAGCGCGACGGCGCGTTCGACCGAGAGCGGCAGGAACTCGGGAAACAGGCGCAGTTCCGGCGCCGCGCGAAACAGCACGAAGCCGACGCAGGCCGCCTGCAGCACCAGCCGCACGCTTGCCGGCAAGGGGCGGATGTCGTCCCAGGCGCCGACGATTCCGAGCCCCGTCACGGCAAGGGCGAGGACCAGTATCGAGCGGGCCGCTTCACCCTCGACCGGCGCGAGCCAGAACGCCGCGCCCAGTGCCAGCAAGGCACCTGAGAGAACGGCGATGCCGCCACCCTGCGGCGTCGGAATCCTGTGGCTGGACCGCGCATTCGGTCGCGCCAGCGCATAACGCAGCAAAAGCGGCCGCAAGGCCAAGCACAGCACCGCCGCCAGAGCGGCGGCGGCAGCACAGATCACCAGAGGTCGGAGCACGCTTTCCAAAGTGCCCGCACCATAGTCAAGGCCGCGCAAAAGCCTAGAGCCATTCAGCAATTCTTCGAATCGCGGAATGGCTCTGGATCGTTATTTCATCGCATTCTTCTCAAGCGAACCGGTGCCCGGTTCGCTCGAAAATGCTCTGGAGGCCAGCCTGCCTCATCCCCGCGTGAGCGGCCCCGTTCTAATTCCGGAAGCCGATCAACACCCCGTCTGCACCAAGCTGAAGCTGAAGCCCCTGGCGGCGCGTCGTGAGCTTGAGCGTCACGCCCTTGTCGTTGCGCAGCCAGGTCGTTCCCCGGCCGGCAGCACCAACGGCCCAACCTTCCTTGAGCTGGACATACGCGCCGGCGAAATCGGACGTGCGGCGCAGCCCGTAGACGGTGCCCGACGCGACCGAGCGCGAAGCACCGATCGAGCCGATGCCGAGTCCGCCCACCGTAATCGGGTAGGAGCGTCCCTTGTAACGCAAGGTTCCTCCGCCGACCTCGCCGGAAGCGATGAAGCCGGCCTGCACCTGCTCGATTCGCACCGTGCCGGTGGAGGGACCGAGCGAGCGTTGCTGCGCCATGGCCGGCGAGGCCAGCATCAAGGCGGCGGCGAGGGTGGCGGCTGTCTGCCTGATCGTGATCATAGTCTGCTCCTTGCGCCAAACCGGCGGCATGACGGACCAACCCGCGAGACGCGGATTCGATCCCTCGGCAGGAGCATGTTGCAGGAAAGGCATGGCGGAGGCCGCCGAACCGGCGCACGGCCGATCACAAACCGCCGGCCTTGAGGGCAGATTACTTGCGGCAGATTTACTTGCCGACCTTCTCGTTGCGCAGGGCATTGGCGACCTGATCGACAAGGCGGCGCGGGTCGGGATGGCCGTCGTATTCGATGACACCGACATTCAGCGTGTTCTCGAGGATCGTCTGTCCATCGACCGAAAAATGCGTCGCCGCGTAGCTTTCGACGATGCTGCGGGCGAACACAGCTGCCTCCCTGCCATCGGTCCCGACGCGAATGATCAGAAAGGTTTCCCGGCCCATGCTGAAGACCGTGTCGCTCGATCGCACGGCGTTGAGCAGCATGGCGGCCGTCTGCTGGACGACCGTGTCGGCGCCGGCTTCGCCAAGTCGTGCCCGCAAGGTCTCGAACTGTGAGATCTCGAGCATGATCATCGAGAACGGCCGGCGCGTCCGGCGGCGCAGCGCGACCTCGCGGGAGACCGCGGCCCTGAGATAGCGGCGATTGAGCAACCGCGACAGCGGATCCCTGGCGCTGCCCATGTCAAAGGAATGGCTGAACTGGACGCTCAGGAGATTGTTGATCTGGGCGGCGATCTGCCTGATTTCGCGCAGATGTTCCTGGCTGAGGGGCGCCTCCCCACCGTCTCGCAACTGCCGGATATGGGCATCGGCGCGATCGACGAGCCGGGCGATCGAAGCGTATTCCGCGGTCCGGCCGAACAACAGATTCGCCCGGTGCGAAAACCACAGGCCGAATTCGGAGCGGCTCAGCGGCAGGACGCCGTCGACCTCGCCGGCGATATGTGAGCCGAAGAAGACGGCCTGCGCCCATTCGGCAAGCGAGGCCTTCTGCTTTTCCCGCTCAGCGCGGAAATCATGATCGATCGACACCTGCCGCAGCGCTTCCTCCGCGCGCAGGCTGCGGTCCAGCCCGCTGATATGAGCGGCGTTGATCGCCGCCGTCGCGACGTCGATGACGCCGGAGACATATAGCGCCGCCTGGACGAATTCGTCTCGCGACAGCCGGCTGTGCTTGAGATTGATGTAGATGCCGCGCTTGAACATACGCCCCGCGAGCGTGCTCAGAGAGGTCGGAATCTGAATGCGGGCATGGGTCGATCCGATCTCGGACTGGCGCATGAGGAAGAGCGTCGGGTCGATCGGCTCGCGCGGAAATATCTCGACGAGCCATTGCGACAGCGCGCTCCGGAAGCGACGGGCGAGGCCCTCTTTGTCGAACAGGGCCTGAACCCGGGCATGGCGCGCGAGCTGCCCCCAGAGCTCCTCGACCAACTCATCGGCGAAGTGCTTGACAGTGCTCGCGACCATAACGCGCACCGGTGCGGGGACACTGCCACTCAGAGCCGCAACCTCAACCTTGAGTTGCGCGAAATCTTCGTCGTCCCAGAGCGCGGCGCTCAGCATTTCACGTCATCCGGCAGAATAGAGAACCCTGATGATGTCAATCGATAGTATCTTATAGTTATCAAATAACAACAAATCTGCCTCTAGTATATTAATGTCTCGTTAACACTGATTAACACGTTAACGAGCGCCCAGGCCAGAATCAATAAAAATGCGCTTTTAGGCGAAAAAATCGCCAAGCCATCGGGAAAATGACGCGCCAATCGATGAATTGATCTCATGCCGTTAAAGGCGATGAACAAATCCTTAATCGCTTCGGTCAACGCCTCCGTTCGTTATTTAACCTAGCCAGAGCTTTCTTCCCTGCGTCACATCGCGTCAGGGACGGACAATGGCTTTCAACCTCTTCAACAAGGACAGCGCTTCCGCCCAGATCGAGGCGATCCATCGATCGCAGGCCGTGATCGAGTTCGACATCACCGGCAAGGTCCTCTCCGCGAACGGCAATTTCCTTGCGGCGACCGGCTATCAGCTGGCGGATATCGTCGGCCGCCCCCATGCGATCTTCCTGCGCAAGGACGAGGCCGAAGCGCCGGCCTACAAGGCATTCTGGAGTGCGCTGCGCCAGGGCGAGCCGCAGGAGGGACAGTTCCTGCGCGTCGGCAAGAACGGCGCGCCGCTCTGGCTCCAGGCGATCTACGCGCCGGTGCTCGGCCGCAACGGCAAACCGACCAAGATCGTCAAGTTCGCGACCGACATCACCGCCCAGAAGGCCGAGATCGCCAACTCCGAAGCGCAGATCGCCGCGATCCGCACCTCGCAGGCCGTGATCGAGTTCAATCTCGACGGCACTATCCTCGACGCCAACGACAACTTCCTGAAGGCAGTCGGATACCGCCTCGACGAGATCAAGGGCCAGCATCACCGCCTGTTCATCGCGCCCGAGCAGCAGAAAACCGACGAGTACGAGCGCTTCTGGGCCAAGCTCGGCCGCGGCGAATATGACGAGGGCGAGTATCTGCGCATCGGCAAGGGCGGCCGCCGGATCTGGATCCAGGCGACCTACAACCCCATCCTCGATTCGGCAGGGCGGCCCTACAAGGTGGTGAAATTCGCCTCGGACATCACGGAACGCCGCCTTGAACAGGAAGCGCTCCAGCTCACCGTCGCGGAGACCCAGCAGGTCGTCGCGGCTGCCAAGCAGAAGAACCTCAACCCGCGCATCGACATGGCCGGCAAGGACGGCAACCTGCGCAATCTCTGCGAGGGCGTGAACGCGCTGATCGAGACGCTTTGCGACGTCGTGACGACGACGGCTGATATCTCCGGCACGCTCAGCGCCGGCTCGTCGACGATCAACCAGGACAGCCGCAATCTCGCGCAACGGACCGAGGAACAGGCCAGCAGCCTGGAGGAGACGGCGGCGACGACCGAGGAGCTCGCAGCGTCCGTCAAGCAGAGCGCGGCGCGGGCGCAGGACGCCACGATGCTCGGCGAGAAAGCCAATGCCATCGCCAATCGCGGCGGCGACATCGTCACGGCGGCCATCGCGGCGATGGAACGCATCGAGAGCGCCTCCGCCAACATCGCCGAGATCATCAACGTCATCGACACGATCGCCTTCCAGACCAACCTGCTGGCGCTCAATGCCGCGGTCGAGGCGGCCCGTGCCGGTGAGGCAGGGCGCGGTTTCGCGGTGGTCGCCTCGGAAGTCCGCGCGCTCGCCCAGCGCTCCAGCGATTCCGCCAACGACATCAAGAAGCTGATCACGAATTCGGCCGAGGAGGTCGCTGCCGGCGTGAAGCTGGTCCGGGAGGCAGGTAGCGCGCTGACCGAGATCGTCCAGTCGTCGCAACAGGTTTCCACGGCTCTGGGTGATATCTCGATCGCCTCGCAGGAGCAGGCCAACGGGATCGAGGAGGTCGCCAAGGTCGTGGCCCATCTCGACGAAATGACGCAGCAGAACGCCACGATGGTCGAGCACAGCCAGGCCGTCGCCGGCACGCTCGAGGACTCCGCAAAGCGGCTGCAATCCCTCGTCACCTCCTTCCAGATCCCGCTGGAACGACTGAGCGGCAAGGCCGAAAGCGTCGCCTTTGCGCGGCCGGCCCGGATTGAAGTCGAACCCGCGACCGTTCCCGCCAAGCTGCAGCGCAAGGTGCTGCGCGCGATGAACGGCCGCGACGACTGGGCGGAGTTCTGATGCCGCGCACCCCTGACCCCATGCCCATTTCGACCAATGAGGGGCCGCAGCGCGACGATCGCAGCGGCATTAGCGGAAACACCCACGAGGACAACGCCATGAACCAGGATCTCAGCAACTGCATCGCCGGGCTGGCAAGCGCGCAGATCAGCCTGTTCGGCATCCTGTTCAAGCATCTGGAGAACCGTCTGGGCAGCGAGATCAAGAACGATTTCGCCGATGAGCTCAGCCGGATCATCGCCATCTCCGAACAAAGCGGCCAGCAGATCCAGCCTTTCCAGCGCATCATCTTCGAGCACATCGCCGACTGGCTGAAATCATCCGACCGCGGCTGGACGCCGGTCGTGATCGACGGGGCGAAAGCAGCCAAATAGGCGCTGCAGCCAGGCACCTCTGCCGCCTCTCCAAGCCGCGACCTGAGGGCGCTCGGGCGCGAGATGGCGGGGAACCCTGCGTGCCCGTGCGTGATGTGCGAAGGGGCGATGGCATCGAAGGGTGGGGCTGCACCGTCAAACCGCCACAATAGGCCGCTATCCGTTTCCGATCGATCAGATGATTCGACTGGCCCGCCGCATAGGCGCGTTGCCTCGCCATCCCACTCTTCGACAACCGAATGCCGCTCCGCGGCTTGCTGCCGTCGGCATTCCGCCGGGCAGCCTTAAAGTCAGCGCGGTTACGCCGCGCGCCACTGGACCGATATGAAAAGCAAAACCCACTACGACCATCAGAAGACCAAGGCCCTTGGCCACTCCGCCCCGCGGACGTCCGTGCCGAAATCCTCGCCGAACTGGAAACCCGAACCCTGCGGCCTGTCCCGCGAGGAGCTGCGCAAGATCGTCGCGCAGATCATGGGCTGAGACGAAAACCATCAGGCTCGATCATCGCAGAGAAACCGGGTTCCGACCTTCAGGCGCGCCATGACCGCGCCTTGGCCTGGCCGCCTGAGAGGGCCTGACGCGATCGTCGGATCCTGATCACGGTCCCGGTTGGCTGAAGCCTCTCGATCTCCCGGTTGATGGCCTGCCCCGGATCATCTACCCGAAGCCGGGCACAGCGCGCGGCCTTGCGCAACACTGCGCATCGGCCGACGGAACGATTCTTGGGGCTCGCCACATTCGATGTCGATTGAGCGTTACGACACAGTCATCCTGGGCGCCGGCGCCGCGGGAATGATGTGCGCGA
>SEEM01000050.1 GCA_004144595.1 Hyphomicrobiales bacterium | reverse complement strand
ACGCGCGCTTCGGCAACCGCGATCGGCAGGTCGATATGGACCGGGCCGTGCCGGCCGCGCCGGGCGAGCGCGACGGCCTTTGCCACGACGAGGCCCTCTGTACCGGGCGCTGCGCGGAAGCTCGCCTTGACCAGGGGCCGCAGCACCGCCTGATGATCGAAAACCTGATGGGTGTAGCTCTCGGCCAGGGCCTGGTCGACGCAGCCAGTGACGAAAACCAGCGGCACCCGGTCCTGCTGCGCATTGGCGACGACATTGACCGCATTGGCGACGCCGGGGCCAAGCGTCGCGACCAGAACAGGCAACGCGCCGGTGGCATGCCAGAGACCCTCGGCCATGAAGCCGCCGGCATTCTCGTGCCGGGCGAGCTCGAAGCGGATGCCGGCGCGCTCAAGCGCATCGACCAGCGCCAGCACCTCGCCACCGGGGATGCCGAACGCATGGGTCGCGCCGGCGGCAGCCAACTGGGCCGCCACGAGATCGGCGCCGGTCACGACGTGTTCAGGGTCGGCGCCGGCCGGTGCCGCGGCCGCTATCCGTTCATGGCGCATCGTGTGTCTCCGCTTTGCCACCGCAGCGGCTATGCATCAGAGATCGCGCGAAAGGCCGGTTTGGTTACATGTTCACGGAGACGTGAGACCAGCGGCCGAGGCGGGCGGCAGTGCCGGCATCGTCAGGCGCCAGGCGCGCTCGACCCAGGCAGGGTCCGCGACATGGCCGCTGCGATGCAGGCAGAGTTCCAACCGCGCGTTGCTGCCGCAACCGACAGCGACCCGGCAGGCGAGGTCTTCCGGCGCAGGCAAGGCACGCGCGCCCTCTGCCAGGCCGGCGGTGCAGCCGCCCGGCGCAAGGATGGCGAGGCTCTTGAAGACATCGCCCTGCCGGGCGCCGGAGCGCAATGCCCGGCCGGCGAGCGGCACCGTCGTATCGCTGGTGCCGTGAACATGGATCAGCGGCGGGCGCGGTCCTTCGCAGCCTTCCGGCAGCGGTTCCCAGAAGGCGCCGGCAATCGGCGCGAAGGCGGCGAAGCGCCGTGGCATCCGGCAGGCCAGATACCAGACCATCGAGCCGCCCTGCGAGAAGCCGCTCGCGAGGATGCGGCCGGGATCGACGGGAAAGCGCGCGGCGACATCGTCCAGAACCTGCCCGACAAAGCTGAATTCGTCGCGCAGCTGCGCGGGCGAACCGGGAAAGGACCATGACCGGCCAGCGCCGTCGGGCGCGATCAACGCGACCCCGAGGCGGCGGGCGACCGCGACGAGGCCGGGATCGTCGATCACCTCCTCGGCGGAACCCTGATAGCCATGGAAATAGAAGATCGCCCCGACCTTCCGCCCCTCCCCCGCCTGCGGCGGCAGAACGAGGCGATAACGGCCGCTCGCCACGCTGCAATCCGAACCGACAGAACAGGCATCACGGAATTGAGGAGGGTCCGGCGTCTGCGCAACGGCGCATGCCGCAACGACAAGGCCGGCCAGCGCACCCAGGAGCAAGGACCTTGTCCTCATATGCCATCTCTCCGCCGCGCCGGGGAAGCCCTGCGCTCCCGCGCGAGCGTAGCCGGGGGCCGCCAGCGCTTCACCCTGCCATCGCGGGCTTGTGAGGCCGCGCGCGCCATGCGACGGACGGGGACGCCCAGTCCCTCTCCGAAGAGCGCAAGACGTGTCGCTGCAAGAGCTCGAAACCCAGCTCCGACCGGTCTTTCTCGCGGCCCTTGCCGGCGACGCCGCAGCCTATCGCCTTTTCCTCGACACGATCAGCGTGAGGCTGCGCGGCTATCTGCGCCAGATGCTGGTCCGCGCCGGCCGGCCGGAGGCGAGCGAGGCGGAGGACGTGCTGCAGGAGACCCTGCTGGCGCTGCATCTGTCGCGCCACACTTATGATGCTTCAAGCCCGGTGACGGCCTGGGCCCATGCGATCGCGCGCTACAAGCTGGTCGACCACCTGCGCCGCTCCGGCCGGCATGTCAGTGCCCTGCCGCTCGAAGACGAAGCCCACCAGCTTGCCGGCCCGTCAGAGAGCGTCGCCGCCGAGGCGCGGCTCGACCTGGCCCGCGCCATGGCCGCGCTGCCGGAACGCACGCGCCGGCTCGTCGACAGGGTCAAGCTACAGGGCGCGACAGTGGCCGAGGCGGCGCAGGCAATGGGCATGAGCGAGACGGCAGCCAAGGTCGCGATCCATCGCGGCCTGCAGGCCATGGCGAAAGTCCTCTCGAAACGCAGGGCGGGGCCGTAATGCAGCCAGAGGCTCATCCAGGCCTGGTAACCTTTTGCCCGCTCCACGCGAACTACCCATCAGCCGCAACATCTTCGAAGATCGAGATATGCACACCGACGATCTGATCGCCTTGATGAGCGCCAGCAACCGGCCAGTCGATACCGGCTGGCTTCGTCGCGCGACGTGGCTCGGCGCACTCGCCGCCCTTGCGGCAACCGCTGGGCTTGTCCTGCTCACGCTCGGTACCCGGCCCGATTTCAACAGCGCCTGGGCTACGCTGCCGGTCATCGCCAAGACCGCTTTGGGCGCCAGTATCGCGATCGTTGCGCTTGTGCTGTTCCAGGCCAGCCTGCGGCCGGGCCTGAAGCCGGTCCGGCGGCTGCCGCTCATCGCGGTCCCGCTCCTGGGGGCGGCGGGCTGGGCCCTTCTGACGCTGGCACAGGCGCCGGCCGAGCAATGGAGCGCGCTGATCTTCGGCCGTTACTGGCGGTCCTGCCTGATCGCGGTGCCGCTCTATGCGATAGTGCCGCTGGTCGTGCTGCTGTTGCTGGCGCGCCGCGGCGCACCGGTAGATGGCGCCCTGACGGGTGCCTGTGCCGGCTTTGCCTCGGCGGGGCTGGCGACCGTCGCCTACAGCCTGCATTGCCCGGACGACACAGCGCCCTTCCTGGCGACCTGGTACACCCTCGCGACGGCGATCGTCGCGACATTCGGCGCGCTCATCCTGCCGCGCTGTCTGCGCTGGTGAACGACGCCGCCACACGTAACGTGGCGGCGCCGGGTTTCTGGCCTGCAAAGGGCCTAGCTGCCCGAACGGCCTGCGAGCTGCGGCACGAACACGTCGCTCCACTTGGCGGGCTTGACCTTGATCGAGCCGGCCTTGTGCATGAACGCGGCGAACTTCATCACGCCCTTGGGCGTCGCGGTGAACCGGGAGTCCTTGTCCTCGATCATCTGCTGGACCTCGGAGGCGTCGATTTTTACCTTCGAAGCCTTGGCGAAGATTTCGGCGGCGAGCTTCTTGTCCTTTTCGATCAGCGCGTTGGCATCGTCCATCGCGTCGATGAAGGCCTGGGTCATCTTCGGATTGGCATCGACAAACTTCCTCGGGGCGAAGGTGACGTCGAGGGTGAGGTTGCCGAGATAGTCGACCGAGTTGAGCACGCGGTGGATGCCCGGGCTCTTGGCCTCGATGTACTGGAAGGGCGGCGAGCCTGGATCGAGGTGGCCGACGATGGCGAGGGCTTTTCCGGCTCTCCGGCCGAGCTGATCCAGCCCTTCGTCAAGGGCGTCGCCTCTCGCGGCTCAGGCCTCGGCCTTGCGATCGCCGCCGAGGTCGCAACGATGCGTCAGGGCGCACTCATCGTGGCGCGTGAAAGCGACATGACCCGAGTTCGGCTCGTGCTCGCCCGCCGAGCCGCGGCGAAGTGACCGGCCGGCAGCGCGAAACCAGCCGCCTGCCGGCGCATCGGGTCAGGCATCGACCATCCGCGAGCGTGTGCGCCTGAAGGACGGGACAAGGATCATCACAAGCAGCGCGGCTGCTGCGACAAGGAGAACGATGCAGATCGGGCTGGCGAGAACCTGCACGTCGCCTCCCGAGATGAGCATGGCACGGCGCAGGTTCTCCTCCATGGCCGGCCCCAGGATGAAGGCCAGCACCAGCGGCGCGAGCGGACAATCCAGAAGCGTAAGCACGATACCGGCTAAACCGAATGCGGCCAGCATCGCGACTTCGAAGACGCTCATGTTCACCGAGTAGATGCCGATGCAGCAGAACAGCAGGATGGCCGGGAACATCAGCCGATAAGGCACCTGCAGCAACCGAACCCACAGGCCGATGAGCGGCAGGTTGATGACGAGCAGCATCAGGTTGCCGACCCACATTGACGCGATCAGGCCCCAGAACAGCGTGGGCTGTGCAACCGACAGGTTCGGACTGGGCGCGATGCCGTGGATCAGCATCGCGCCGGCCATCATCGCCATCACCGCATTGCTGGGAATTCCAAGCGCCAGCATCGGGATGAACGAAGCCTGCGCGCCGGCATTATTGGCAGCCTCAGGTCCGGCCACGCCTTCGATTGCGCCCTGGCCGAACTGCTCGGGCGACGAAGACAGCTTCTTCTCGGTCGAATAGGCGGCGAAGGATGCCAGCATCGCGCTGCCGCCCGGAAGGATGCCGAGCACCGCGCCTATACCCGTGCCCCGCAGCGCCGCAGGCCAGGCCCGGCGCCAATCTTCGGCAGTCAGGCGCAGCGCCGAAACGGGCTGGGTTCGTCCGCCGTCCTCCTGCGGCCGCGCCAGGTTGAGCACGACCTCGGCGATGCCGAAGACCCCCATCGACAAAGCCGCGATGCCGATGCCGTCCCGCAATTCGTTGACACCGAAAGTGAAGCGATCGAGGCCGGTATTGACGTCGGCCCCGACCGATCCGAGCAGCAGCCCCAGCAGGATCATCCCGATCGATTTCGACAGCGATCCTTGCGCGAACACGATCGCCGCGATCAGGCCGAGAACCATCAGGCAGAAATATTCGGCCGGCCCAAAGCGCTGCGCTGCCGCCGTCAAAGCCGGGCTGAAGAAGGCGATCAGAAGGGTCGTGATCGTCCCTGCCAGAAAGGAGGAAAGCGCCGCGGTGGCCAGCGCCGTGCCCGCCCGCCCCCGGCGCGCCATCTCGTAGCCGTCGAGGCAGGTGACGACCGAGGACGATTCTCCCGGCAGCCGCATCAGGATGGCGGTGGTCGAGCCGCCATACTGCGCGCCGTAATAGATTCCGGCCAGCATGATCAGCGCGCCGGTGGGCTCGAGGTAGTAGGTCAGCGGCAAGAGCATCGCCATGGTGGCGATCGGCCCCAGCCCGGGCAGGACGCCGATCAGCGTTCCGATCAGCGCACCGACAAAGCAGTACCAGAGATTGATCGGCGTCGCCGCGACGGCCAGCCCGCCGGCGATGGAGGAAACGATCTCGCTCACAGCGGCCAGACCTGAACCGAAAGCCTCAGGACATAGCCGAACAGCACCGCGGCAAAGCCCGCAAAGGCCACCGCGACGACAGGGACTTCCCGCCAGCGTGCCTGCGGATCACCGAGCGCTGCCGCCAGGACGCAGGCAAGGCAGGCGACGAACAGGCCGGTGCGCTCGATCAGCAGACCGAACAGGAGGATCGCCAGGCTGACGCAGCTCGCGGCGCGTAGCGGAAAGGCCGGCCAACTCCTCGGGCGCCATGCCGCGCCCTTGACGACGAGCAGGAGCCCAATGCCGAGCAAGCCGACTGCGACGGCGCGCGGTATGTAGCCCGGCCCCATGTCCAGCGAGCTCCCGGCCGGATAGCTGCGACCGATGAAAAGCGCCGCCAGCCCCAGCGCGGCGAACATCAGCCCGGCCGCGAGATCGCTCCCGGCGCTCCTTGCTTCCGGGGCGGACTCTGCCAGGCTCCGGGGGGCAGTTTCGTTCTGCTCTTGCATGACGTCTCGCTCCCGGGAAAAGGCGACAGCCCTCATTGTGCCTATAGACTAGTTTTATATACTATTGCTAAGCAGGCAAGCCAGCCGATGGCATATGCATCGTGTGGAACGCTCGGGAGGCCGGATGCCCATCCAGACAATCAGGACGGTCGCGATCGACCAGCGGCTGACCGACCCCGAATGGCGCTTTGCGCAGGGGCCGCTCGCGGGCATACGGGGTTTTGCCATCGTCATAGCGGATGAGCGGGGCGTCGAAGGCCACGGCTATATCCGCGCGATGCCGCCATGGACCGAGCCGCTCGCCGTCGTGAAGGCGACCTTCGATTATCTGTCCGCGGACCTGATCGGCCAGGACGAGACCGCGATCGGCACCATCATGGACGGCCTGGATCGGCGGCTGCATGGCGCCCTTCCGGTCAAGGCCGGAATCGAATGCGCCTTGCTCGACCTGCGGGCCCGCGCGCTCGGCGTGCCCTTGCATGACCTGTATGGCGGCAAGCGGCAGGAGCGCTTCGCCAATACCCGGATCATTCCCCTGAAATCGCCGCAGCGCATGGCCGAGGTTGCCGCGGAGCTGGCTGAAGCCGGGTTCAGGCACCTGAAGGTCAAGGTGTCCGGCGAGCCGGAGCTCGATATCGCACGCGTCCGCGATGTGCGCGCGGCAGTCGGGCAGGATATCGCGCTGATGATCGACGCCAACGAATCCTACTCGCCCAAGCTGGCGGTGCGAACCATCAACGCCATGGCCCGCTATGGCCTGGATCTCGTCGAGCAGCCCACCTCTGCCCGCGATTTCAAGAGCCTCATTGCCGTGGCCTCCGCCCTCGACATTCCCGTCGAGGCGGATGAAAGCGCTCAGGACCTGCAGTCGATCCTGCGGATCGTCGAGGCCGGCCACGTCGCGTCGATCAATCTGCGCATTCTCAATCATGGCGGCCCGAGCCGCACCGCGCAGGCAATCGCGGTCTGCCGCGCCGCCAATGTCGATTTCCGCTTCGGCGCGGTCTTCGGTTCGAGCATCGTCCATGCCCACACGCTGCATCTGGCTGCGAGCCTGCCGCCGCCGCGCTTTCCGCACGAGTTCTCCGAGATGGCGCTGCTCGACAACGACCTGTACTCGGGCCTGCATCTGGAGGCGGGGACGGTCGCCGTGCCGGCTGGTGTCGGCACGGGGCTGGCGTTCAACGGATAGAGGACCGAGGGCTCACTCGAATTTGAGGCCGGCCTTGGCGATGATCTCGGCATAGATGTCGCGATCCTGCGCCACCGTCTTTCCGAAATCTGTAGCCGGCTGATAGGCCGGCTCGCCGCCAAGCCCGCGCAGCTTCTCCTGCGTCGCAGGATCGGCCATGACCCGCGCAAGCGTGACGTTGAGCTTGTCGGCGACGGTTGCCGGCATGTTCGCCGGACCGACCAGGCCGACCCAGGAATGCGCGACGAACTGCGGAAAGCCGCTCTCCTTCATCGTCGGGACATCCGGGAATTCCGGCGAGCGCTTCTCGTTGGTGGTGGCGAGGATGCGGATCTTCCCGGCCTTGGCGAGTTCGCCGAGCTCACCGCCGATCATCAGCGGGATATGGCCGGCGACGATGTCGTTCAGGGCCGGCCCGCTGCCGCGATAGGGAACATGCTTGAGCGCAGCGCCGGATGCGATGCTGACGAGCTCGCCCGCCAGATGGCTGTAGGTGCCGACGCCGCTGGAGGCGTAGCCGATGCTGTTCGGCTTTTGCTTCGCGAGCGCCACGAGTTCGGCCATCGACTTGGCGGGGAGACCGGGATAGGCGCCGATGAAGGTGAAGCCTTCGATGAGCCGCGCCACAGGCGTGAAATCCTTCACGGGGTCATAGGGCAGCTTCTTGTCGACATTGGGCAGGATCGACAACACGCCGGCCGAACACAGCAGCAGCACATGACCATCGGGCTGTGACTTCGCGACGAAGTCCGCGCCCGTCGCACCTCCGGCTCCGGGCCGGCTCTCGACCAGGAAGGGCTGGCCCAGATCCTTGCTGAGGGCGTCCGCGATCAGACGCGCGACAGCCTCGACCCGCCCGCCCGGGGCGAAGGGCACGATCATCCGGACCGGTTTGGTCGGATAGCCCTGGGCGGCGGCCTCGGTCACCGCGCCGCCCAGCAAGGCAGCGGCGATTGCCACGCATTTGAGGCTCAGCGCTTTCATCTCAAGTCTCCCCATTTTATGTCGTCGTGCGATCGGCAAGCTCAGCGCCGCGCCTGACGCGACGCTCTTTGCTTGGCTTTGGAACGTCGGCCGAATCCGCCCTGCTCTCGCAGGGCGCTTCAGGAGACGGCGTGCCTGTCAGCGGACCGGCGGGGCATATTGCAGGCCGCCCTTCGACCAGAGATTGTTGGCGCCGCGCGGAATGCCCAGCGGCGAGGCCGGCCCGAGATATTTTTCATAGCTCTCGCCGTAATTGCCGACCTGCTTGACGATCCGATAGGCCCAATCCTTGGTCAGCCCAAGGCCTTCGCCGAGGTTGCCGTCGACGCCGAGGAAGCGCTTGATCTCGGGATTGGCCGACTTCGCCTGCTCGTCGACATTGCCCGAGGTGAGGCCCAGTTCCTCGGCATTGACCATCGCGTAATGCGTCCAGCGCACGATATTGGCCCACGCTTCGTCACCGCGGCGCACGGCCGGCCCAAGCGGCTCTTTCGAAATCAGCTCCGGCAGGATTACGAAATCCTGCCCATTGGCGATCTTCAGGCGATAGGCATAGAGCGCCGATGCATCGGTGGTGAAGACGTCGCAGCGTCCGGTCTCGAAAGCCTTGATCGCCTCGTCACCCGAAGCGAAGCTCACCGGCTCGTATTTCATCCCGTTCTTCTGGAAGAAATCGGCGATGTTCAATTCGGTCGTCGTGCCGCCCTGGACGCAGACGGTCGCGCCGCCCAAATCCTTGGCGGATTTGATGTTCATCGACTTTTTGACCATCAGCGCCTGGCCGTCGAAATAGGTGATCGCCGAGAAGGACAGGCCAAGCGTTGTGTCGCGCGACAGCGACCAGGTGGTCTGGCGCGACAGCACGTCGACCTCGCCGGATTGCACGACGGCGAAGCGATCCTTCGGGTTGAGCGAGATGTATTTGACCTTCTGGGCGTCGCCCAGAACAGTCGCCGCGACAGCACGGCAGAGGTCGACATCGAGCCCGCCCCACTGCCCCTGCGCATTCGGCAGCGAGAACCCGGGAACGCCCGGACTCGTCCCGCAGATCAGCTCGCCGCGTTCCTTGACCTTTTCGAGCGTGCCGGCCTGGGCCGTCATCGCCGATGTCAAAACCGCCGCCGCCCCGACGACAATCTGCAATGCCCTCATTCTCTCCTCCCGGTCTCTTTCTTATAGGTCATAAGGCTAGCCTATTGACGATGTATCTTCTCGTCAACTGGATCGCCAGTTCCGTTTTCCGTAGGCCCCCGTCGGCTCGAAGCCGGTTCGGAACGCGAAAAGGCTGCTATTTGGATAGAAACGAGCGATCGAGCGTTTCGCACATCGCTGCCGCCGGCTCGACAGGCAAGGCGACGGTTGATATAGGCCATAAAGCTGACTTAATAGATTGATGCCAACCGAGTCGAGAGCGTGCCATGGGCGAGATGACACTTCACTGGTCCCCGCGATCGCCATTCGTGCGAAAGGTGATGGTAGCCGCGCATGAGCTGGGTCTCACCGATCGGCTGACGCTGCGGCGCACTGTCGTGCAGATGACGAAGCCGAATCCGGACCTGCTGCCCGATAACCCGCTGAGCAAGATTCCGACGCTCGTGCTGGCCGACGGCTCGGTCCTGATCGAATCCGGCCTGATCTGCGAATATCTCGATTCGTTGGCCGGAGGCGGCATCATCATTCCCGCCGGAGGCGCGGAGCGCTGGAGCGAACTGAGCCGGCACGCACTCGCGACTGGTCTGCTCGACCTGCTCATTCTCTGGCGCAACGAGCGCAACAAGCCCATGGAACGGCAGACGTCGGACTGGCTGTCGAGCTTCGCCACCAAGGCATCGGCTGCTCTCGCACGTTTCGAGAGCGAAGCCGGTCCGATCCCCCCGGGAGCGCTGCAGTTGTCCGGGATCGCGCTCGGCTGCTGCCTGTCCTATCTCGATTTCCGCTTCGAGGATCTCGACTGGCGGGCAAGTCACCCCAGGCTCGCGCGGTGGCACGGCGAATTCCGCCTGCGTCCCTCGGCGATCGCAACTGAGGTCCGGGACGATGGCTGAAGCGCGCCGCCAAGGCCCACTCAGCCATGTCCGCGTCCTCGATCTCAGCCGGATCATGGCCGGTCCATGGGCGACCCAGATCCTGGCCGATCTCGGCGCCGACGTCATCAAGGTCGAGCGCCCGGAGGCCGGAGACGACACGCGGGCCTGGGGGCCGCCCTTCCTCAAGGACGAGGCCGGCAACACGACCAGCGAAGCCGGCTACTATCTCTCGGTCAATCGCGGGAAACGCTCGATTACCGTCGATATCACCAGCGCGAAAGGCCAGGATGTCATTCGCCGGCTGGCAGCCAGAAGCGACATCGTCGTCGAGAACTACAAGGTCGGGACGCTCACACGTTACGGCCTCGACTATGCCGCGCTTAAGACGATCAATCCGCGGTTGATCTTCGCCTCGGTGACCGGCTTCGGCCAAAGCGGCCCGCGAAAATCGGCTGCCGCCTATGATTTCGCGATCCAGGCCATGGGCGGCCTGATGAGCGTCACCGGCGAGCGCGAGGGCATGCCAGGCGCCGGCCCACAGAAGGTCGGCGTTCCCATCGTCGATATCATGACCGGCATGTATACTGCGGTCGGCGTGCTCGCAGCGCTGGTCCGGCGCAACGAGACCGGGAAGGGCGACAATATCGATCTCGCCATGCTGGACGTCCAGACCGGCTTCCTCGCCAACCAGGCGATGAACTGGCTGGTCTCGGGCCGCACGCCCGTGCGCGGCGGCAACCGACACCCGAACATCCAGCCTCAGGACGTCTTTCCCTGCGCCGACGGCTTCATCGTCCTCGCCGTCGGCAATGACGGGCAGTTCGCCAAGCTTTGCGAGGCTCTGGGCGAGCCCCAATGGGCGCGCGACCCGCGTTTAGCGACCAACCCGGCGCGCGTGACCAATCACGGCCTGCTCGACCCGGTTTTGCGCGCCGCTTTCGGCCGCTTCACCCGCGACGCGCTCATTGCCGCGCTCGATGCAGTCGGCGTTCCCTGCGCCCCGATCAATACGGTGCCGGAGGTCTTCGAAGACCCGCAGGTCAAGCATCGCGGCATGCTGCGCCAACTGCCGCATCCGCTGGCAGGCCTGGTTCCACAGGTCGTCAGCCCGCTGAATTTCGAGAACGAGCCGCTCTCGTTCGACCGTCCCCCGCCCTTGCTCGGGGAGCATACCGACGAAATCCTTCGCGACATCGGCCTGGCCGGACAAGCTTGATGGAAAACACAATGGGGCGCCTTCACCTCCCTGCCGTCGATGAGCTCAGCGACGATCAGCGGAAGATCTATGACGAGGTCGTGTCCGGCCCGCGCGGCCGGCTGGTCGGCCCCTTGCGGGCCGTCATCCATAGCCCGGAACTCGCCACACGCTGGTCCCGGCTCGGCGAGTTTCTGCGCTACTCCACACTGCTGCCGGCCAAGCTCAACGAACTCGCCATCATCGTCGTCGGCCGCCACTGGAACAGCCAACTGGAATTCTACATCCATGCCGAGGCGGCGAAGGTCGCGGGATTGGGCGCGGACTGCATCGAGGCGATCCGGCTGGGCAAGGCACCAATCTTCACGGGGGACGAGGAGCGGGAGATCTACGAATATGCCCGCCTGCTCGTGCAGGCCGGCAATGTTCCCGACGGTGTCCATGCCGCGATCGTCGACCGATGGGGACCGCGCGGAGCCGTCGAACTCACCGGCGTGATCGGCTACTACACGATGGTGTCGATGACGCTGAACGCGCATGGAATTCCGCTGCCGGATGGAGCGGCGCCACCCCTCCCCCGCCTGCAGGACGGGCCAACATGCCTGCCCGCCTCTGGGCGCCCGGCCGAGGCGGCGAACCGTGGCTGAAACGGTCGCACCACGATCACATCGCGCGCCCGGATGGGCATTGCCCGCGGACGCCTGCGATTGCCATGCCCATGTCTTCGGGCCCTATGAGCGCTTTCCGGTGTCGTACCAGATGCATTACGCGGCGCCCCTGGCTCCGGCGCAGGCACACCGCGACATGCTGGATCGCACCGGCCTGTCCCGCGGCATCCTCGTCCAGCCCGGCGCTTACGGCGAAGACCCGGCGCCGATCCTCGATGCCTTGGCGCAGGGTGGGGGTCGCTTGCGAGGGATCGCCGCAGCGAGCGAAAAGATGCCTCAGTCCGATCTCGAAGCCTGGCATGGTGCGGGCATCCGCGGCCTGCGGTTCAACGACATGACGGTGCCTGGCGGAACCGGCCCGTTCCCCGGTTCGGTCGGCACCGATGCTCTGGCCGCCATGGCTCCCGGCATGCGGGCGAGAGGCTGGCACGCGGAGGTCTGGGCGGGAATAGATCGGCATGTCGCGAACCTGCCGCTCTATCGCGCCAGCGGCGTTCCGATCGTTCTGGATCATCTGGCTGGCCTGCAACTCGCCCGCGGGCTGGACGATCCCGCCTTCCGTGTGATCCTCGAGGCGCTCCGGGAAGGCTGGCTCTGGGTCAAGCTCGTGCTGTGCCGCGTCTCCCAGGACCTGCCGGATTATGCCGATGCCCGGCCGTTCCACGATGCGATCGTCGCGGCCAACCCCGAGCGGGTGGTCTGGGGCTCCGACTGGCCGCATCTGCGCCTGGCCGAGCGCGCTCCCGATATCGGGCACTTGCTCGACCTGTTCGCCGACTGGGTTCCGGATGCGGAGCAGCGCCGGCGCATCCTGGTCGATAATCCCCGCGCGCTCTACGGCTTCTGATACCGGCCCAGGGCCGCATTCGATACGGAGTTTCAGATGGTCGATACCCTCGAATGCCTGACGGTCAGCGTCAGCGATTTCGTCGCGACGGTGACGATCGACCGCCCGCCGGTCAACGCGCAGAACCGCCGGTTCCGGGAGGAGATCGTCGCCGTCTTCGACAGCCTCAGCGACCGGGCCGACGTGCGGGCGATCGTGCTGACCGGTGCCGGAAAGACCTTCTCGGCCGGGGCCGATCTCAAGGAGCGGCCCGGTCTTGCGGATGAGCCAGGCGCCTATCCGCGCCATAACCGCCTCGTGCGCGCCTCCTTCGACACGGTGATGGAATGCGCAAAGCCGGTCATTGCGGCCGTCAATGGCGCGGCCATCGGCGCCGGCTGCGTGCTGGCCTTGTGCTGCGACATCATTCTCGTGGCGGAGGAGGCATTCTTGGCGATGACCGAGGTCGATGTCGGGCTGGCCGGCGGCGTCAGCCATGTCAGGCGGTTCTTCCGGGAATCCGATGCGCGTATGCTGATCTTCACCGCGCGCCGGGTGCGCGGCTCCGAGCTCTACCGGATGGGCGTCGCCTCCGATTGCGTGCCGGCCGAGCGCCTGCTCGGACTGGCCCAGGAGATCGCGCGCGAGATCGCGTCGAAGAGCCCGTCGGCCGTCAGGGCCGCAAAGCGGTCGTTCAACGTCACCGAAGGTCTCGCACTGCGCGAAGGCTATCGCTTCGAGCAATCGCAGACCGTGGCATTGGCCTCCTCCGCGGATACCAAGGAGGCGCAGCGTGCCTTTGCCGAAAAGCGCAAGCCGGTCTTCGGAGGCAGCTGAATGAGCGCGCCTGAGCCCGTCAGCCTGCACCAGACTTCGGATGGCGTCGCAGTCATCACCCTGAACCGCCCGGAACGCCGCAACGCGCTGAACCTCGACATCAAGGGGCGCATCGCCGATGCCGTCGTGACGCTCGAGGCCGATGCGAGCGTGCGCGTCATCGTCCTGACCGGGGCGGGCGGCTATTTCATTGCCGGCACGGATATCGCCGAGATGGAGCCGATGAGCCCGTCCCGGCATCAGGCGCTCGCGACCGACCGGATGTTCACGGTGCTGCGGCGCTGCGCGAAGATCCTGATCGCGGCTGTCGAGGGCTATGCTCTGGGGGGCGGCTGCGAGACGGCTCTCTGCTGCGACATGATCGTCGCCGGCGAAGGCGCGCGCTTCGGCCAGCCGGAAATCCGCGTCGGCATCATGCCCGGCGCCGGCGGCACGCAGCGCCTGCTACGGACCATCGGCAAGTACCGCACCATGAAACTCGTCCTGACGGGAGAGCCGTTGACGGCGATCGAGGCATTCCAGGCCGGGCTGCTATCGGAAGTCGTGCCGGACGGCAGCGCCCTCGACCGCGCCCTAGCACTGGCAAAGACGGTAGCCGCGATGCCGCCGCTCTCCGTCCAGGCGATCAAGGAAGCCATCCAACTCGGGCAGGACGTGCCGCTGGAGACGGCCCTCGCGCTGGAGCGAAAGGCGTTCGTCCAGCTTTTCGACACGCAGGACCAGAAAGAAGGCATGCGTGCCTTTCTGGAAAAGCGGCCGCCCGCATTCACAGGGCGATGATATCTAGCGCAGCTTGACGTCGAATTTGACGACGTCCCCGCGATAGATGCCTTTGGCGTCGAGGATCAGCATGCCGTCCTGATCCAGCGCCTGCCGATGAACGAAGGCGACCGGCGAATCCAGGGAAATCCCGAGCGCATCGCTGGTTTCGATATCCGCGGTGCCGATAGTCAGCGTCTGGCGGGCATCCATGATGTCGACACCCTCGACTTCCGAGACGAGGCGCAGGGCCGTCTTCGATTCGAGGTCGCGCTGGGACATGCGATCGCGAAGCCGCTCGTCGATATGGAGATCCGCCAGAAGGAAAGGCTGGCCATGCCGCCAGTGCCGGCGCCGGACATGCCGATAGGCCGGGGCAAGCGTTCCGATCTGCCCTTCGAAGCTATGCAGGGTCCTGTCGGCCTCGTCATGCAGGATCTCGATCGTCGCGTCGTAGCTCGGGCGCAGCAAGCCCGACCAATCCGTTCCGACGGCACACCACAGATTCTCCGCCGGCCGCCGACGCACGAATGTGCCGCGCGCGCGAAAGCGCTCGATCAGCTCCTCGTCTTCGAGCAGATCCAGTGCCTGGCGGATCGTCGCCCGCGCGACGCCGCATTCGGTGGCCAGTTCGTCGACCGTCGGGATCTGCTCCCCGACCTGCCACTGCCCGGCCTCGATCCGGCGCCGGAACAGCGTGGCGAGCTGGTGATAGCGGGAAATGCCGGATCTTTTGAAATCCAATGGCTTTGATGAAACGCTGCGGACGATCATGCGGCTCCCAACCTGACCTGCGACGATCGCACGGTACCGCAACGGCCGGCTGTTGACGAGCCGCAGGCGCGCCATTAATTCGATGAACTAGGTTATTGTCCTTTTACCGATCGTTCCAGTGCATGCGCGCCGTTCCGATCGCAAACAGTCGCCAAGCCGCCGGGGCCGATCATCATGCAGACTATCGTCGAGATTTCCGGCAGGAACCTGGATCCCGCGGGGATCGTCCAGGTCGCCCGGTTCGGAGCGCTGGTGGCTCTTGCGCCGGAGGCGATTGAACGCATCGCCAACGCGCGCGGCGTCGTCGACGAGGTCGTCAGCAGGGGCGAGAAGATCTACGGCGTCACCAGCAGCGTCGGCGCCAAGACCGGCACCATGCTCGCGCCGGAACGGATCCCCGAGTTCAACCGCCGCCTACTCCTGACCCATAACATGGGGCACGGCCCCCTCGCCTCGCACGAGACGGTGCGGGCGATGATGGTCGTCCTGCTCAACAGCATGGCGACCGGCTATCTCGGCGTGCGGCCGGTGATGGCCGAGATGCTGGTCGAGGCGCTGAACACCCATCGCCGGATCGACGTCCATCTCTGGGGTTCGATGGGCCAGAGCGACATGTCGCCCATCGCCGATCTCGCTCTGGAACTCTACAAGGATCATGAATTCGCTGCCGGAGAAGCGCTGGCCCTGCTGAATTCCAGCGCGCTCTCGATCGGCACGGCTGCGCTTGCCTTTCACGACCTCGCACGCATGCTCGATTTCGCCACCCTGGCGGGTGCGTTCAGCATGGAAGGCTTTGCGGCAAATCCCTCGATCGTGTCGGAGGCCGCTCTGAATTCGCGCCCCTTCGACGGCGTGCTGCGTCACGGCCGCGCGATCCGGAGCTATCTGGCCGGCAGCTACCTGATGCAACCCGGCGGGCCGCGCCATCTCCAGGACCCGCTGAGCTTCCGCTCGCTGCCGCTGATCCACGGGAACGCCGCCGACAGTCTCGCCTTTGCGGGCCGGCAGCTCGCCATCGAGCTGAGCGCGAGCCAGAACAATCCGATCGTAGCGCTCGAGCAGCGCCAACTGGTCTCGGTCGCCAATTTCGACATGGTTGCACTGGCGATGGCCCTGGATACCGCCCGGCTTGCCATGGTGCCGGTCATGACCAGCTCCACGGAGCGGCTGGCCAAGCAGGCGGATTCATTCTGGTCGGGCTTGAGCGTAGGCCTGATCGAAGAGGATGGTGTCGGCTTGCCGGGCTTCAACGGCCTCGCGCAGTTTCACAAGTCGATCACCTCGGAGGCGCGGCTTCTCGGGGCGCCAGTGGTGAACGAGCTCGCGAGCTCAAGCCATTCGAACGGCAATCTCGATCGCGCGAGCATGGCGGGCCTCGCAGCGCGCCGCACGGCGGAGATGGCCGCGCTTTGCCGCTCGATCTTCGGCATGGAGCTCATGGTGGCGGCGCAGGCCGTCGAGATGCGGAAGGCCAAACCGCTCGGCGCCGTGACCTCCGAGCTCTTTGCCTTCGTCAGGCGCGCCGTTCCCTATGCCGGCGCTGGGCAACGGGTGCCTCACGCTGGACAATTGATCGCTCATCTCGTTGCGAATGATGCCGAAATCGACCGCCTGGTCGGCATGGTCTGAGTCGCGCGCATCCAGGCTGGCGCTTCGAGATTGCGGACAGCCAGGAAACGGCCCATGAGCGCATGCGCCGCCCGCTCGGTTCGCCCCCCTTTATCGCGCCGCATAGCAGGCGAGCCCTTCGCTTCGAGGGGAGCCGGCGTTGGATTGAACCGCGATCGACGATTGCCTTGGATGAAGCGATGGCAATATCCTCGCGCCAGCAGCCGGTCTCACCAGGCCGGCGACAGGTCCAGTGTCGCCGCGTGGCGACGTGGTGAACCTTGGAACGACGCCGGAGGATTTCATGATTTTCAGGACGACACTGGCTGCACTGGGCGTTGCGGGTTTGATGATGACCGCGGCGCCGGCGCAGGCGGCCAAGGATCAACTCACCATCGGCGTCGCGCAATTCCCCTCGACGCTCCACCCCAACATCGATGCCGAAGTGATCAAGTCCTATACGCTGGGCTTCGTCATCCGCAACATCACAGCCTTCGACAAGGAATGGAAGAATAGCTGCCTGAGCTGCGTCGAGCTTCCCAGCGTCAAGAACGGTACGGCCAAGATCATCGACCTGCCCAATGGCGGCAAGGGCATGGAGGTCACGATCAAGCTGAAGCCCGATCTGAAATGGGCCGACGGCAAGCCGGTCACGACCAAGGATCTCGAGTTCACCTGGCGTATCGGGCGCGATCCGAAGACCGGCTTCTCCAATTCCCAGCCCTGGACGCGGGCCGTCAAGCTCGACGTCATCGACGCGACGACGGCGGTGCTCACCCTCGACAAGGTGCTGTCGTCCTACAACGAATGGGACCAGATCCTGCCCGAGCATATCGAGGGACCGGTTTACGAGAAGGCGAAGGAAGCCGGCGACTACGTCAAGCAGACGACCTATGCCCGCAATCCGACCACGCCCGGCCTGTATAACGGCCCCTATATGGTCACCGGCTATACCTCCGGCTCCCAGGTCGTGCTCGAGCCCAATCCGTATTGGGCCGGCACCAAGCCTGGCTTCAAGCGCATCGTCCTGAAGCTGATCGAGAACACCGCGGCCCTGCAGGCCAATCTCCTGTCGGGCGACGTCGACATGATCGGCGGCGAGGGCGTCGGCCTCTCGATCGATCAGGTCCTGGAGCTGCGCAAGCAGCATCCGGACCGCTTCGAATACCTGTTCAAGCCGAGCCTGAACTACGAGCATATCGACCTTCAGAACGGCAACCCGCTGCTCAAGGATGTGCGGGTCCGGCAGGCCCTGATCTACGCGGCCGATCGCAAGACGCTGACCGACCGCCTGTTCCAGGGCCTGCAGCCGGTGGCCGACACCTGGGTCAATCCGCTCAATGCGAATTTCACCAAGGACACGCTGCACTACCCCTTCGATCTCGCCAAGGCCAAGGCCATCCTGGCGGAAGCGGGCTGGAAGCCCGGCCCCGACGGCATCTGCCGCGATGCTGCCGGCACGCGCCTGTCGCTTGAATTTGGAACGACCGCTGGCAACCGCCTGCGCGAATTGCAGCAGGCCGTGCTGCAGAACAACTGGAAGGCCGCCTGCATCGAGGTCCGGATCAAGAACGAGCCGGCGCGGACGTTCTTCGGCGAGACCATGAAGAAGCGCAGCTATGGCGGGCTGGCGATGTACGCCTGGTCGAGCAGCGTGACGGAATCGCCGCGCCGGACGCTGGCGAGCGACAATATCCCGACCGAGGCCAACGCCTGGGGCGGCGCCAACTACATCAACTTCTCCAATCCGCGCATGGACGAGCTCATCGCCAAGTCCGAATCGGCGCTCGATCCGGAGGAGGGCAAGGTGCTCTGGGCGGAGATGCAGAAGATCTATGCCCAGGAATTGCCTGTCATCCCGCTGTTCTTTCGCTCGGAGGCGCATGTCTATCCGAAGTGGCTCAAGGGCTACGAGCCGACCGGGCATGGTCATTACGGCTCGATGTTCAGCGAGAACTGGCGCTCCGAGTGATCGAACCAGGCGCCAGCCCGTTCAGCGGCCGCGACATCGCGGCCGCTGAACGGGCAAGGAGTCGCACTGCGGCGCGCGGGAGCGCGCCGCGATAGGGAGTAGGGTTGATGGCGTCCTTCATCACCCGCCGGCTGCTGCAAACCTTCGTGGTCCTGCTGGTCATGTCGTTCGTGATCTACGGGCTGATGGGGCTGATGCCCGGCGACCCCGTCGATGTCATGGCCGCGAGCCAGCCCGGTATGACGCCGGAGGTCATGGCCAATCTCAGGGCGATCTATGGGCTCGACCAACCGCTCATGGTTCGCTACGCGCGCTGGCTGATGGCGGTGCTGAGCGGCGATTTCGGTTTTTCGCGCACCCATTCGCGGCCCGTGCTGGAGGTTCTGACCCCGGCCCTGCTGCAAACCTGCAAGCTCATGCTGGCGAGCTTCACCCTCAGCGTGATCCTGTCGTTGATCCTGGGCATCGCCTCGGCGCTGAAGCCGGGCGGCTGGATCGACGGCTTCGTCAGCCTGTTTGCTTTCGCAGGGATTTCGGTGCCGATCTTCTGGCTCGCCCTGGTGCTGATCCTGACCTTCGCGGTCGGGCTGCAATGGCTGCCGGCCAGCGGCATGGGGCAGGTCGGCAATTTCGGCTTCTGGGATCAGGTGCGGCATCTCGCGCTGCCGGTCCTGGCCCTGACGCTCGCCAATACCGGCCAGTTCACCCGCTACGTCCGCGCAGCGATGATCGAGACGCTGCAGATGGATTTCGTCCGGACGGCACGGGCGAAAGGGGTCGGCAGCCGGCGCGTCATCCTCGTTCACGCCCTGCGCAATGCCATGGTGCCGTTCGTGACGATCATGGCTTTGAGCTTCGGGTCGCTGTTTTCCGGCGCCCTGGTCACCGAGACGATGTTCGCGCAGATGGGCATGGGCAAGATGATCTACGATTCCATCCTGTCCAACGACTTCAACCTCGCTCTGATCGGATTGCTGTTTGCGACGCTCACGACGTTGATCGCCAATCTGTTGGCCGATCTGGCCTATGTCGCCCTCGACCCGCGGATTCGACTGGAATGAGCACTCTGGACACGCCCATGGCGCAAGGCGGGCACGGCAAGCCGAGCGCGGCCGATACCCAGTCGATCTGGGCGCTGCGCTGGCGTCGCTTCCGCGGGCACCGCACCGGTGTCGCGAGCCTCGTCGTGCTCGCCTTGCTGGTCGTGTTCTGCCTGATGGCGGGGCCGCTGGAGGCCTGGCGCGGCATCGACGCGACGCAGACCGACCTGTTCAAGCGCTATCTGCCGATCTCGTCCGAGCATTGGCTCGGGACCGACGATGCCGGGCGCGACGTGCTGGCAAGGCTGATGTATGGCGGCCAGGTCTCGCTCCTGGTCGGACTGCTGGCGACCGTCATCGGCGGCGTCTTCGGGGTCTCGCTCGGCCTGCTCGCAGGCTATTATGGCGGCCGTCTCGACAATGCCCTGATGCGTCTCACCGACGGCATGATCGCCCTGCCGCTGCTGCCGCTGCTGATCGTGCTTGGCGCGGTCGACCTGACCAAGCTCGGTATCTCCACGGAGGCTGCTCATTCGCAGTCTGTCGCCTTCTGGCGGATCATCCTGATCATCGCCCTGGTCGACTGGACGGCGATCGCCCGGATCGTCCGGGCCGCCACCCTTTCGGTGAAAGAGCGCGACTATGTCAGCGCGGCGCGCGGCACCGGTGCGAACGCGTTGTACATCATGGCGCGGCATATTCTGCCCAACACGATCACGCCGATCATCGTCGCCTTCACCCTGACCGTAGGGCGCGTCATCCTGTTCGAGTCGGTGCTGAGCTTTCTCGGCTTCGGCATCGTGCCGCCGACGCCGAGCTGGGGCAACATGCTCAACAACGCCCAGGAACTCGTGACGACCGCACTTCGATCCGCGTTCGGAGAAATAACGCGGGCGCTCGCGCGCGCCGCAAGCCAAGTGGACGCGCCGTCGTCAATTCACTGAGAGGTCGCCGATCGTGGAATGGCGGCGCTCATTCCACTTATCTTGCCCGTCAAGGGCTCCGGCATGAGAGGCCGCGCGGCCAGAGGAATGCCCGCCTGATGTGATAGGTACCGTGCCGATCCTTCAGCACATAGCTCATCGGCGCCATCTACGACCCCGTCGTACGAGGACCGCTGCCAAGGCACTGATTTTAAGGATTACTCTAACGGCATCAACGCTTAGAGTTGCGTGGCGCTCCCTAGGGGACTCGAACCCCTGTTTTCGCCGTGAGAGGGCGACGTCCTAGACCGCTAGACGAAGGGAGCAGCGCTTGCCGAGGGCGCCTGTGTAGTCGGACAACCGCGCCGCCGCAACAGCTTTTTGCATCGCCGCGACATAAAGATGCCCGGCCGGCCCAAGGTCGGGCGGAAGCCCATGCGATCCCTCAACAAATCCACCGGGGTGCTGGGCCGTTAAGATGGCCACCGGGTCTCTGGCCGATGGCGCCCCCTGACCAAGGCAGGCGGGTGCCGGGCAAAGCGGATGCCGGCAGACGCCGCTCGAAGACGGGCCGCCGCTCGAAGCCGCGATTTTGGAGCGACCACCCCCTGGTTGCCCTTCCGCGCTCGAAGCCCGATGCTGCGGCGATCCAAGCCGGCACAAGCTCGGTTCGTCGTGGCGATCGGACAAGCGACACACCATGGTAGAGTGGCGGATCGAGAGGCTGGATGACGAGGCGGTGCCCGGCTCCGAGCCCGGCTCGCCCGCTATCGGCACAGCCGGGATCTCCCGATCGGCGGCGATCTTCCTGCGTGCGGCCGCGACACGGACCCGCTGGTCCCTCCGAACCGGGCTGCGCGGCTTGATCGGCATCGTCTATCCGCCGGCCTGCATCGCGTGCCAGGCCGCGACCGGCGAGGCCCAGGCCCTCTGTCCGGCTTGCTGGCGCGGCATCGGCTTCATCGAGCGGCCCTATTGCGAGCGCCTGGGCACGCCCTTCCCCGTCGATCTCGGCGCCGGCCTGCTCTCGCCGGCCGCGATCGCCGATCCGCCGGTCTTCGCCCGGGCACGAGCGGTCTGCCGCTTCGACGGCACCGCGCGCGAACTGGTTCATCGCCTGAAATACGGCGACCGGGTCGAGCTCTCGCTGACTCTCGGCCGAATGATGGCGCAGGCGGGCCGCGAGCTGGCGGCCGACGCCGAGCTCGTCCTGCCGGTGCCGCTTCATCGAACCCGCCTCTGGCGCCGGCGGTTCAACCAGGCTGCCGTCCTGGCGCGGGCCGTCTCCCGCGAGACCGGCCTGCCGCTCGCGACCACCGCCCTGGCCCGGATCAGGCGCACCCGCCAGCAGGTCGGGCTGACGCGCGCCCAGCGCGCCGATAATCTGCAAGGCGCTTTTCACGTGCCGGTGGCGATGCGCAGTCTCGTCGAAGGCCGGCGCATCCTGCTGGTCGACGACGTGCTGACGACGGGCGCCACGGTCAATGCCGCCTCGCGCGCCCTGCTGCGCGCCGGCGCGAGCGCGGTCGATGTGCTGACCTTCGCACGGATCGTGACGGATGGCCGCGAAGTCACTACATGAAGCGCATCGCAACGAGAGACACGCCCTCATGCCGCCGGTCACGATCTACACCACGTCCTGGTGCCCTTACTGCAAGGCCGCCAAGGCGTTGCTGACGCGCAAGGGCGTGGCCTTCACCGAGATCGATGTCGACGCCAAGCCTGAGCTGCGCCAGGCGATGACCGCGCGCGCCGGTGGCCGTACCTCGGTGCCGCAGATTTTCATCGGCGAGCAGCATGTCGGCGGCTCCGACGATATCCATGCGCTCGATGCCCGCAGCGAGCTCGACAAGCTCCTGGCGGCCTGACGCCCCCGGTAGACCCGATTGCCTCGGAAGCTTCTCGACACCATCTATGACGACATGATCCGTTACGCCCTCGTCTGCGACAGCGCCCATGAATTCGAAAGCTGGTTCGCCTCCTCGGCCAGCTTCGAGGATCAGGCGAAGCGCGGCTTCGTCACCTGTCCGGTCTGCAATAGCCCGAAGGTCGAGCGCGCGATCATGGCGCCCAGCGTCGCCCGCTCCGATCTCGGCCCGAAGGGGACGGGGCGGGTGATGGAGGCTCCCGCCGCGGCAGCAGCGACGTCCGCGCCTGCGCCGGTGGTGCTGATCAGCGAGAAGGAGCAGGCCTTCCGCGATATGGTGGCTGCCTTGCACCGGCACGTCAGCGAGAACGCCGAACATGTCGGCAAGCGCTTCGCCGACGAGGCGCTGAAGATCCATCACGGCGAGGCCGACCAGCGCCCGATCTATGGCGAGGCGACGCCGGACGATGCCCGGATGCTGCACGAGGAAGGCGTCGAGTTCCTGCCTTTGCCCCGCCTGCCGGGCTCGGGGAACTGACGCACTTGTTCCGCCGAAGCCGATCACGAAACCGCGCTTGCGGCGAAATCGATCGGCCGGAGACCGCGGTTTCCGCGGGAGATATCACCCGGTCCGGAGGAAATTTTTCGGCGCACCTTCGGAATCTTTTCCGTTTTGGAACAAGGCGCTATCGGCCCGCGCCCCCCGACCGGAACCCTCGGAAC
>SEEM01000152.1 GCA_004144595.1 Hyphomicrobiales bacterium | reverse complement strand
GGTCCCGGCGACGCAGTGATCTGCCCGAGCTTCACCTTCGCCGCGACCGCCGAGGTCGTCGCCTGGATGGGGGCCACGCCGGTCTTCGCCGAGATCGACGAAGCGACCTATAATATCGACCCGAAGGCCCTCGGCGCAGCGCTGGAGACGGCAAGGCAACACAAGCTCACCCCGCGCGCTCTGATCAGCGTCGATCTCTTCGGTCAGGCCTGCGACTACGAGCCGATCGAAGCCTTCTGCAAGCAGAACGGCCTCGTCCTGATCTCGGATTCCGCGCAGGGCTACGGCGCGCGCTACAAGGGCCGCATCGCCGGCGCGATCGGCGATTTCGCCACGACAAGCTTCTTCCCGGCCAAGCCGCTCGGCTGCTACGGCGATGGCGGCGCGATCCTGACCGACAGCGACGAGCATGCCTCGCTGCTGATGTCGCTGCGCTTCCACGGCAAGGGTTCGTACAAGTACGACAATGTCCGCGTCGGCGTTAACTCGCGGCTCGATACCATCCAGGCGGCGGTGCTGATCGAGAAGCTCAAGGTCTATGCCGAGGAGATCGGGAAGCGGCAGGTCGTGGCCCAGCGCTACACCGCGGCGCTCAAGGGCCTCGTCGTGACGCCGCATGTCATGCCGGACTGCGTCTCGACCTGGGCGCAGTACACGATTCGCGTCTCGGCCGACCGTCGTGACGCCTTCCAGGCGGCACTGAAGGCCAAGGGCGTGCCGACCACGGTCTACTACCCGAAGCCTTTGCACCAGCAAACCGCCTACAAGCACTATCCTGTCGCCGGCAACGGTCTGCCGATCTCCGAGCGCGTCGCGCAGGAGGTCGTCGCCCTGCCGATGCACCCCTATCTCGACGAGGCAACTCAGGACTACATCATCGCGCAGGTCCTGGAGGCTTTGGCTGCTCCGGCGGCCGCGGTGGCATGAGCCGGCCCTTGCGGCTGGCCTATCTCTCTCTCGAGACGCCGCGTCCGGGGCAGGCATCGCAGACCCATATCGATGAGATCATGGCAGGCCTGCGGAGATGCGGATGGCAGGTCGAGCTGTTTGCGACGAGCGGCGGCGGCGCCAGCGCACGTTCCTCGCTGTTCCATCGTCTGCTTGGCTATGCAAGAACGCAGGGCGCGCTGGGCAAGCGCCTGCGCGAGTTCGATGCCGTTTTCATCCGCTCACACTTCATGGCACTGCCGCTGACGCTTTGGGCGCGATGGCACAAGATTCCTGTCGTTCACGAGATCAATGGCACCCCTGCCGATATCGGCGTGACCTACCGCTGGCTGAAGCCGTTCGCTCCATTCTTCTCCTGGCTCTACCGCACGCAATACCGAGAGGCTGCGCATCTGCTCGCTGTAACGCCCGGGCTCGTGGACTGGGCAAAGACCTTTGCCGGCCATGACCGCGTCAGCCTGGTTTCCAACGGCGCCAATACCGACCTGTTCAAACCGGACGGCCCCCCCAGTCCGGTCGAAGGCCAGTATGTGGTGTTCGTGGGCGGCCTCGTCGCCTGGCACGGCATCGGCACCATGCTGGCGGCACTGAAGGAGCCGGACTGGCCGGCCGACCTGCGGCTGGTCATCGTCGGTGACGGTATAGAACGCGACAAAGTCGAAGGGGCGCTCTCCGACCAGCGCCTGCTTTGGCTGGGCCGGCAGCCTTACGACGACGTGCCAGCAATCGTGCGCGGTGCCAAGGCATCGCTTTGCGTGATCGAAAACCAGGATGGCCGCTCCGCTTCGGGCGTGGCTCCCCTGAAACTGTTCGAGGCGATGGCTTGCGGCATTCCCGTTATCGCCAGCGACCTGCCCTTCCAGGCCGATATGGTCAGGAATGCCAATGCTGGCCTGATCGTTCCGATGGCAAACCCCCTTGCCATTGCTTCTGCGCTGCGAACGCTTGCCGAAGATGCCGACAACGCCCGAATCCTTGGACAGAACGGTGCGAGCTATGTCGCACGCGAGGCGAGCTGGCATCAACGCGCGCGGGAGATCAATCACATCCTGCGAGGCACCCTCCCTTCCGACAAGCCCGTCGAAACACTGGCAGACGCGCCGTGAAGCCCCTGATCGCAGTTTCCGATAGATGCATCGTCAATCATCGACGGGTATCCTGCGATCCGGATCGGTATCGCGCAGAGGTCGGTCGCCAGCCGCCTTCCATGAAATCCAGGCCATTGAACTGAAGAAGCGCCCACGCGAGATGATCGCTCCGAATTCACTGCGCCCCGCCCATCAACCGGACAGTATGGCGCGCCCGATCGATCAAGCGCGGTTGCCGCGATGATCCGGGTCGCTCTCGTCTGTGTTTCGCCTCTGCAACATGATTCACGTGTTCTGCGTCATGCGGCACTCCTGGCCGGCGCGGGTTATGACGTGCGCATTTTTGCGCAGGCGCCTTTGCCCGCGGCGCCCCCCGCCCCTGTGACGGTCATCCCCGGGCCGGGCAGTGACAGCCGCGTCCGTATCGGCATGGTGCTCCGACAAGCGCCGGCTTCTCTCCTGCCGGCCAGCGCGGATTTCCTGTACTGGCTCTCCCCATCGAGGCTGAAGGCGCGCAAGGACCTGCTGCACTTCAAACCTGATCTCGTCATCGCCAACGATTGGCGGGCACTTCCCCTCGCCTTTGCAGCCAAGCGCATGTGCGGGGCGCGGATCATCTACGACAGCCACGAATTCGCTCCCGAAGAATTCGCCGATAGCTGGCGCTGGCGCGTTCTCGCCCGGCAACATGTTGTGCGTATCGAGGATCGCTATATCCGCGAAGCCGATGCGGTCGCGACGGTGAGCGACGGTATCGCCGATGCGCTTGCGCAACGCTATGGCCTGGCGCGACCGACGGTGGTTTCCAATACCCCCGCCTGGCAGGCGACGGCCTTCCGTCCGACGACGCGCCCCATCACCGTGCTCTATCACGGCGCGGTCGTGCCTCGCCGCGGCCTGGAGACCCTGATCGAGAGCGTTTCGCGATGGCCGGAAGACTTCCGCCTCGTCATCCGCGGCCCCGCCCAGGGTGGCTTCGACCAGCACCTGCGACATCTCGCCGGCCCGTTCGGCGAGCGCATCGCCCTCGAGCCGCCGGTTCCGCCGGATCAGCTGGTAGCGACCGCGGCACGGGCCGATATCGGCATTTTCCTTTTGTCGAACAGCACGACGCATGCGCGCTTCGCCATGCCGAACAAGATTTTCGAGTACATGCAGGCAGGGCTTATGATCATCAGCAGCGACCTGCCGGAAATTCGCGAGATGATTGAGACGGCGGGCTGTGGCCTGTTGCTCTCCGCAGACAACCCGCAGGCGATCGCTGCCTGTCTGGCAAACCTCGACCCTGAGCGCATCGACGCCTACAAACGAGCAGCGCTGGCTCGCGCGCGCAATCTCAATTTTGAAGCGGAGGGGGCCAAGCTGCTCCTCCTCGCGTCGGAACTTGCGGCGCCCTCGACGATATAACCGTAGGCAACAGCGGCCGGCGATTATGACTACGCCACGGCTTTCGGCGCAGCGGAGGCGAGCACAGCCGCCTCGATCGCCGCGAAAAGACGATCCGCCTCCGCCTCCCAATTCAGCACTTTCGCAGCCTCCAGCGCGTTCAGCTTGTGACGGTCGATCGCAGCACGGTCGAAGCCGTTGATCGCGACCGCGATCGCCTGCGGCGTCACATCGGGGATCAAGCGGCCGAGATCGTGTTGCCGGAGAAGCGCGCTCATCTCAGGCAGATCCGAAACGCAGAGTGCGAGCCCCGCCATCGTGTACTCGAAAAACTTGTTCGGCAGGACGTAGACGTTCTGCTTCGAATGCCCCGGCAGCGCAAACAGACCGACATCGAAGCGCGCAGCCTCCTGGACCAAGTCGATCATCGGAACGGGCGGGGCCAGTGTGACGCGGTCACCGAGACCTGCGTTCTGGATTCGAGCGGCAAGCGCCTCGAGATATTCGGCCGGGCCCGGCCCGCGGATCGTCAGCCGAAATTCCGGGCGCCAGAGCGCGATGCTGTCGATACAGGCTTCCAGTCCGCGCCCCACATTGACGACCCCGTGATAGAGCACATGGATCGTCTCGCCACAGGGCCGATACGGATGCGCCTCATAGTGCGGCATGTTGCGGATCAGCAGCGGCTTCTCCGGCAGTGCGTAGAGATCATGCAGTCGATCGGCGATGCCCTGCGACACGCAGCTCGTTACGACGGACCCCGCAATACCGTCCTGCTCAATCGCAGCGATGACCGGGCGCTGCGTCAGCCGCCAGACCAGGCGGTGGGCATACTCGTCGACAGCCAGCTCGTGCGTATCATAAGCGTAGGGAACGCCCTGCTCGGCCGCGAGCCTCCGGGCGATGGGCATCGCGGTCCAGTCGTTTGCGAGCCAGATATCGACCTTCTCCTGCTTCGCCAACCGATAAAGCTCGTCAAACCGGTCGTTCAAACGCCAATAGGCGGCGTTGGCGTGACGGCGGCTGACATAAACCAGCGCGACGTCTTTTGCGCGTCGCGCTCGATGAAAAACGGGAAACGCGACCCGTCCCACCAGCCAGTGCGCAAGCCGCCGCGCAGGGGGCGGCAAACGACGCCACGCACGCCGAGCGACGGCAAGTCGCCCACCTTCCAATGCAGGGTCTGCATCTGCCTGTGCTGGCGAGCCAGCCACCCGGCCGTCACCGCCCGAAGACTCAGAGCAGAAAACTGGCGCAGACACGCGATCCGTCGTGCTTTCGCTATCGAGGCACCGCCATTCCGGAGCGCGCGAACGCGCGCCGGGAAGGCCGATCGCGACAACGTCCCAGCCGCGACCGTGAAAAAGGTCCCCTTGGCGGCGAACACGCGGGTCATCTGGAATCGCGGAAAAGCAGATCAATCCGATGCGCAGCCGGCTCTCTGCCGAAATAGCCATATTCGAGGAGTCCTTCAAAAGATCAGCTCGTCGGCCATAGCCGCAGTGCGGAAGGCTGCATCGCCTCGTCGACCTTCTCTAAAGCGACGCAAATTTCCGCACTCGTCAGGAGGATACAAAACACTTCATAAACTCCGTTCGCCATCTTCAACCTGTTCTGGA
>SEEM01000423.1 GCA_004144595.1 Hyphomicrobiales bacterium | reverse complement strand
CGCCGGTATGATCCGGATCAGGTTCGGAGGGTCACCGCGTTGCTTAAGGCTTTGCAGCCCGGCCGGCGGAATCTCAGCCTCCTAGCGAGGCCCCCCTGGGAACAGGAGCAGATGACGAGCGGCAGGCCTTGCTGTCAAGCCATAACGGAGCGGGGCCGGTATCTGCCGTGAGCGGGGCTTTACCCAGCGATATCCCGCGCCATGCGCAGGAGATATTGACCGTAGTCGCCCTTGGCGAGCTTCTCGCCGAGCCGGATCAGCTGCGCGATCGAGATCCACCCTTGTCTTGCTGCGATTTCCTCGGGGCATGCGATGCGCAGGCCCTGTCGGCTTTCGAGGGTTCGGACGAACTCTCCGGCTTCGAGCAGGCTGTCGGGGGTACCGGTATCGAGCCAGGCGAAGCCGCGGCCCATCGATTCGACCGAGAGCTGGCCGCGTTCGAGGTAGATCCGGTTGACGTCGGTGATCTCGAGCTCGCCGCGCGGCGAGGGCTTCAGTGTCCGCGCGATCTCGACGACCTCTGCATCGTAGAAGTACAAGCCCGTGACCGCCCAGTTCGACTTGGGAACCTTGGGCTTCTCCTCGATCGAGATCGCCTTGCCGGATGGGTCAAATTCGACGACGCCGTAACGCTCGGGATCGCGGACGTGATATGCGAAGACGGTCGCGCCTGACTGTCTCGCAGCAGCTGGGGCCATAAGCTCCTCAAGGGCGTGGCCGTGGAACAGGTTGTCGCCGAGGATGAGCGCCGAGGCTTCACCGGCGACGAACTTTGCGCCGATCTGGTAGGCCTGGGCCAGCCCGCCGGGGTGAGGCTGCTCGGCATAGCTCAGGCTCATGCCCCAGTCGGAGCCGTCGCCGAGCAGGCGCTTGAAATGCGGCAGGTCGTGCGGCGTCGAGATGATCAGGATGTCGCGGATGCCGGCGAGCATCAGCGTCGACAGCGGATAGTAGATCATCGGCTTGTCGTAGACGGGCAGGAGCTGCTTCGACATCGCCAGCGTCATCGGGTGAAGCCGCGTGCCGGATCC
>SEEM01000151.1 GCA_004144595.1 Hyphomicrobiales bacterium | reverse complement strand
CGCAGAGACCGCCCATCACGAAGCGCATGAAGAGCGCGACGATGAAAGGATGCTGCTGCATCTGGCCCTTGACCACCCCATCCATGACGGTGAGCAGGGCGATGCCGAGCGCGGCTCTGAAGGCGATGGACGCGGTCACCGGCCGTCGCGAAGCAACTTGCGGAAATGGTATTCCCAGCTTTCGGAGACATCGCCGAGATAGCGCTCGCCCGGCCAGCGCACGAAGCCGAGCTTCTCATAGAAGCGGTGGCCGCGGCCAAACCGCGTATCCGACCACAGCGTCATCTCGGCGAAGCCGCCCTCTGCGGCGAAGTCGAGCGCCCTCGCGAAGAGGGCCTGCGCCAGCCCGGAGCCCCTGAAGGCGGGGTCGACATAGACCTTGGCGAGCTCGACCGCGTTCTGCTCGGGCACCGGCATGACCCCAAGCGAGCCCGCGATGCGCCCGCCCGGCCCATCCACGACCCAGAGCATGCCGCCCTTGCCTGCAAAATAGGTCGCGGGCCGGCGCAGCTCGGGCAGCTCCTCCTTGACGAAGACGCAGCCCGGGTATTCCGCGAAGCTCGCTGCGATTAGGGCGGAGAGCGGGCCGGAATCGTCGTCATGCGCAAGTCGGACAGGCGGAGTCATGCCGCTTGCCTTAGGGGCAAAATCCATCGTCGTGAAGATACGGGAATAGCAGCGTCCGATGCCGTGGCAGCAGGGCGGAAGGGAGCGCTTTTGTAGCTTCCGCTTGGAAATATCGCCCCACCCGGTTACCTCGGCCTCGGAGAGCGGTGCGGCCGGTCTGAGTCGCGCATGTCGACCGTGGCAACACAGAAACCGGGGCGGAGTGGCTGGGGCACGATGACCGTTCTTCTGCCCTTCATCGTCAATGCCGGGCTGAATTTCGTCCTGGGGCTGCTTGTCGCCCTGTTCCTCGGCCCGGAAGCCTTCGGGCTCTACGCCATCGGCGCCGCCACCGTGGTTCTCGTCAACACGGCGCTGCTCGACTGGTTGAAGATCTCCGTCGTCCGCTTCTATTCGCTCCAGACCCGCGAGAACGATCCCGGCATTCGGGCGACGCTCGACTTGCTCTTCGCTGGAGTCGGCCTCTCGCTTTCGGCGCTTCTGGCGGCGGCGATGCTTGCGGGCATCGATACCGGCTTGCCGGCGGCACTCTTGATCGCGGCGGTGGCAGGCGGCATCGCCGCCGGCTGGTTCGACTATCACGCGGCAATAGCCCGCGCCCGCTTCCTCGATGCGGCTTACGCCCGGCTCGTCCTCGTCCGCAGCGTCGCGGCGCTGACGCTGATGGTCGGCGGTGCCTGGTGGACTCGAGATCCGACCGTGGTGCTGCTCGGGGGCGTGCTCAGCGCGGTTGCAGCGGTTCTCGCAAACCGCGGCCGGCTCTCCGATGAGAAGCCGGTGCCGGGAGCGGTCCGAACAGACCTGATGCGCAATTTCGCGCGTTATGCCCTGCCTCTGGTTGCGGGCAATGCGGTCTATGCGGCGATCCCGCTCATCAATCGCGCCATCCTGGCCGACAGCCATGGCTTCGCCGAGGCCGGCTATTTCTCGTTGGCCTCCGATATAGGCCTGCGGCTCTTCCCGGTCCTGGCCTCAATGCTCGAGATCGTGCTGCTCCGCGAGGTCATCCGCCTCGACGAGACGCGCGGACGCATTGCCGCGCAGAAACGCATCGCCCGCAACATGGTCGTCGTGGTTGCCTGCGTGCTGCCGGTCGGGCTCGGCTTCTGGCTGATCCTGCCGGCCTTCGAGCGGCTCTTCGTCCCGCAAGGCTTCCGCGGTCACTTTGCTGATCACATGGCCCTGCTCCTGCCGGGTTTCGCCGCAATCGCGCTGTTCCAGGCGGCGCTGGCGCCCGTCTTCCTGCTGGCGAAGCGCACGCTCATCGCCGCGTTCGCCGCCATGACGGGACTAGCCGTCAATCTCGTCGTCATCTTCGCTCTGCCCGGCGCGCTCGCGCCGACCACGGTCGCGGTCGCGCAGAGCGCCGCCTATCTGACGGCGCTGCTGGTCACCGCGGTGGTGGCGCTGCGCGCGCTTCCGGCCTTGCCGCCTCTGCGCGAGATCGCTTGCGTCCTCGCGGCCGGCGCCGGCATGGGGCTCGCGATCTGGCCCTTGCGCGGTATGCTTCCGGCGGCGCTGGAACTGCCGCTTCAGATCGCGCTCGGCGGGCTGGTCTACGCGGCGGTGATCCTGGCCTGCGATGTGGGCCGCTGGCGCACCGGCCTGAAGCTGCGCTGGCTTGCGCGGCGCTCTGCGCGGCGCTGAGATCGGACCCGCAAGGATTTCTTCATCCTGTCGCTTGACCCCTCGCTAAGGTTAATTTTGCGAATTGAGCGGTTTAAGGCCGGTTTCTGCGCCGAAGAGTCAACGATTCACCATTCCTTTGAAGGCGCACCGCAGGCTTCCCGGCAGTCGATGTCGAGAGTGTTTGCGTCATGCGTCGAAATATCCTTCTTCCGCTCCTCGCCGTTGCCGGAGCGCTGGTCGCAGCCGGTCCTACGCTCGCGCAGGGCTATCGCCAGAACTACGGCTATGCCGCGCCGAACGATCCGATGGCCGGCGGTGGCGGGCGTGGCAATTATGGCGGCGGCTTCATCGAGATGCTGATGACCGGTCGCGATCCGAGCCCTGCGGGCCGTGGCGGCGCGGTCTATAACCGTCCCGGCGGCTATGCCTATGGCCAGCGCATGCAGCCCCAGGGTGGCTACGAGGCGGACCCGTTCGAGGCGGCGCGGCAGCCGCGCGCCACGCGCCGGATGGCCGCTCTCGGCGAGCCGATCGAGCCGCAGCAGGGCATCCAGCAGACCGTCGATCCGCGCTTCCGCAAGCAGGATGTCGCCTATGACGGGCCGCATAAGCCGGGCACGATCATCATCGACACGCCACAGCGCTTTCTTTTCCTGGTGCAGCCGGGCGGCCGGGCCATGCGCTATGGCATCGGCGTCGGCAGGCCGGGCTTCTCCTGGGCGGGCATGAAGACGATCACCCGCAAAGCGGAATGGCCGAGCTGGACGCCCCCGGCCGAGATGCTGAAGCGCCGGCCCGACCTGCCGCGTTTCATGACCGGCGGTCCCGACAACCCGATGGGCGCGCGCGCCATGTATCTGGGGTCGACGCTCTACCGCATCCACGGCACCAACGAGCCGAACACGATCGGGCAGGCGGTGTCGTCGGGCTGCATCCGCATGACCAATGACGACGTCACCGATCTCTATGAGCGCGTCCGCGTCGGCGCGAAGGTGCTGGTGATCTGAGGCAGGGCCTCGTCTGACGTCCAAGGAAAAACGGCGGCTCGCCTGGCGAGCCGCCGTTTGCATTTCATCCGGTGAGTAAGGCCGGGCGTCTGGCCTCAGACCCAGCTATCGTCGTCCGCGCCGCCATCGTCGAAGCCGGGATCGGCGTCGTCGTGGCTGGCGTTCTGGTAACCGGCCTCGCCGTCATAACCCTGGCCGTATCCGCCATCCTGCGCGGTCTGGTCGGCAGCGGGCTGGGCACTGGCGCTCTGGTCGGCAGCAGGCTGAGGCGTCGTCGCCGCATTGCTGCTGGAGCTGGTGGTATCGCTCGCGGTCTGGGTTGCGGGCTTGCTGCCGCCACCGAAGGCATTGGTGAGCACATTGCCGAGCATCATGCCGCCGGCGACGCCGGCCGCTGTCGTCAGCGCGCTCGCCATGAAGCCGCCGCCACGGGCCTGCTGCGGCTGGTTGCTCCAGGGCCCGGGCTGGCCTTGCGCCTGCATCGGCATGGCCTGGCCGGGAGCACCTTGCGCCTGCGCCTGAGGCTGCGTGTTCCAGGCTCCGGACGGCGCGGTGGCGTCAGCGCGAGGGGGAACGGTCGGAACCGAGCCGGTGCGCGGCACGGAGCCGCCGCCGAAGATGCCGGACAGGAAGCCGCCGGCCGGCGCAGGTGCCGGCTCGCTGGCGCGGTTCTGAGCCTCGCGCAACTGCGCCTGCAGGCTCTCGACCTGCTGGTTCAGGTTGGCCAGTGCCTGCTCCTGCACATAGACCGCCTGTGCCATGGCGTAAGGCGCATAGGGCTGCTCGCGCAGGCGTTCCGCGATGAAAGTCTCAGCCTCGGGGTCGCGGGGCTGGTTCGCTGCCTGTCGAAGGCGGTCGAAAATCCCGGCGATCACGTCGCGTTCTTGCGGCGTCATCGTCATCTCCTCTCGTTGCGCGGCGCGGTTGCGCCACGTTCAAGAGGTGGGATCGGCCTGTGACGGTATCAAGGCGGTGACCCCGCAAACAGATCGGCCCGAAAGGTGCGTTCCACCTTTCGGGCCGAAGAGACGATAAAAATCAAATGGTCGTCAGATGCTGCCGAAATCATCGTCCGGCGGCGGCATCTCATCCGCATCGGACGGCGACTGCAGCGTGCCGCGGTTCAGAACCACGACTGTCGTGCCGGTCGGCACGCGGCCGAAGAGATCGATGATGTCCTGGTTGAACATACGGATGCAGCCGGACGAAACCGACTTGCCAATCGACCACGGCTCCGAAGTGCCATGGATGCGGTAAAGCGTGTCGCGGCCGCCCTGGTAGAGATAGAGCGCGCGGGCGCCGAGCGGGTTTTCGAGGCCGCCGTCCATGCCGCCGGCCCAGGGCCGGTTCCGCTCCGGCTCGCGGGCGATCATCGCCGGCGTCGGGGTCCAGCGCGGCCACTGCGCCTTGCGGGCGACCGTCGCGCGGCCCCGCCAGGACATGCCCTGCTTGCCGACGCCGATGCCGTAGCGAACGGCGCGGCCGCCCTCCATCACGAGATAGAGGTAGCGGTTGTCGGTATCGACGACGATCGTGCCAGGCTGTTCGCGGGTCGGGTAGGAGACGATGCGGCGCAGGAACTGCGGCTCGACTTCGGAAAGGTCGGTCGCTGGCAGGGGATGCTGCTCATCCGGGCGCTCGCCATACATCGCCAGATATTCGGCGCTGATATGCGGACCCTGATACGCGGCGGCCTCGATCGGTTGCTGGCGCTGGCTGACGCAGGCCGCGAGGAAGAGCGGGCTGAGGGCCGCAAAGAGGCGGCGGGTCGGCCGGGCGAGTGGGG
>SEEM01000422.1 GCA_004144595.1 Hyphomicrobiales bacterium | reverse complement strand
CGTCCATCCTCGCGGGCATCCAGACGGCGGCGGTCATCAACGTGGGCACGGCCACGCTGGGCGCGCTGGTGGGCGCGGGCGGCTACGGCCAGCCCATCCTCACCGGCATCCGCCTGGACGACGTGGGGCTCATCCTGGAGGGGGCCGTGCCGTCAGCGGTGCTCGCGCTCGCCGTCAGCGGCCTCTTCGAACTCATCGCCCGGACGGTGGTGCCCCGGGGGCTGCGCGTGCGGGAGTAGGGCCCGGGCTACACCGGCTCCACGCTGGACGCGGGGGCCGGGGAGGGCTCGAAGCGCGGCGCATCCTCCGCGAGCCCCGCCGCGCACAGCCGCACCAGGCACATCCACACGCAGTCGGCGAGCAGCAGGTGGATGAGCTGCATGGCCACCGGCGCCAGCAGCACCAGGTTGATGACGCCCACGCACAGCTGCGCGACGTACATGCCGGTGAGCAGCATGGACGCGCGCTTCACCTCCGGCGAGGGGCGCAGACGGGCCACCCACCGGCCCACCAGCACCAGCAGCGCGCCCACGCCCACCGCGAACACCGGGTGCAGCACGCGCAGGCGCAAGAGCAGGTGCGCCGTCTCCGACATGTCCTGGCGCAGGCCGTCCGCCAGGCTGGTGGCGGGGAACAGCGTGTCGCCCAGCGCGGCCACCGCGCCGCTGATGCCCAGGATGCCCATGCCGGCCACGCCCAGGCCCAGCATCACGGCCACCGGGCCCTGGCCCTTGATCACCATGCGCGCCCGGCCGGCGGCGGCCCACACGACCAGCGTCTGCGCGCCCACCAGCAGGAAGGTGTTGGTCAGGTGCAGGCCCATCCACACCGCGCGCCACATGGACGCGTTCTGCGCCACGTACTGGAGCAGCACGATGCCCGCGCCGACGAGCCCTTCGGTGAGCATGAAGAACAGCGCCCAGCCCGCGGCGTGCCGCGCGGGGTGTCCCTTGGGGACGGCGCGGCGGGCCCACACGTACAGGGCGACGGCGAGCAGCGTGGCCACGCCGCTGGTGAGCCGGTGGGTGTATT
>SEEM01000150.1 GCA_004144595.1 Hyphomicrobiales bacterium | reverse complement strand
CAGCAGGACAACACCACGCCCCAACGGGTGGTCGGCGAGCGCGTCAACCTGTCGGCCCCGGCCGTGCAGCGCCGTATCCGCCGGATGGAGGCTGATGGCGTCATCCGCGCCAATGTCGCGGTGGTCGATCCGGCCGCGCTCGGCCATCCGATCACGCTCTTCGTCGAGATCGAGCTGGTCAGCGAGACGGCCGTCGAGATCGACGCGGCCAAGAGCGCCTTCCTCGCCGCTCCGGAGGTGCAGCAATGCTATTACGTGACCGGCGAGGTCGATTTCATGCTGGTCGTGCTGGTGCCGAGCATGGCGGCCTATGAGGCGCTGACGCGGCGCCTGTTCTTCGCCAATCCCAATATCCGCAAGTTCCGTTCCTTCGTCGCGATGGACCGGGTCAAGACGGGCCTTGCCGTGCCGATTTCATAGCGCCTCGCGGCGAAAACAGAGTTGCTATCGCCGAGGCGTCTTGTTCCCGCCGCTTCGATATGCGACCGCGTGCGGACGTGACGAACGAGCCTGACAGGCCTTGCCGTGATCACCGTGAAAGCCACCGAAACGCCGGCCGGGACCAGCGATGCAGCGCAGGGCTGGCGCGCGCTCGTCCGGTCCAGCGAAATCGGCATCGTGGTGCTGGCTTCCGTGGTCGGCGTGCTCGCGGGGCTGACCGTGCTGGCCATGTCCTTCACGACGCAGCTCCTGCATGAAGTGATCTTCGGCCTGGAGCATACCCAACGGCTCTCGATCGCGACCACGATCCCGCCCTGGCGGGCCCTTGCCGGGCCGGTGATCGGCGGCCTCGTCATCGGCTGCGCCTCCTGGCTGTTCTTCCGGCGCCGCAAGCAGCCGATCGATCCGATCGAGGCCAATGCCTTGCATGGCGGGCGCATGTCCTTCCGCGACAGCATCTTCGTCGCGCTCCAGACCATGGGCTCCAGCGGCGCGGGCGCCTCGGTCGGGCTGGAAGCCGGCTATACGCAGGCGGCGAGCGGGCTCGCCTCCCATATCGGCCGCCGGCTGCGCCTGCGCCGCGCGGATATGCGGCTCATGGTCGGCTGCGCGGCAGGCGGCGCCATCGGTGCAGCCTTCGATGCGCCGTTGACCGGCGCCTTCTACGCCTTCGAACTGATCCTCGGCAGCTACTCGATCGCCGCCTTCGTGCCGGTGATGGCGGCGACCTTCATGGCGACCGTGACCCACAGCGTGCTCGCCCCGGCGCTGCTCGCGGTCGAGGTGCCACCCATCGGCACGATCACGATGGCCAACCTCCCCCTCGTGATCCTGCTCGGCGCGACTTGCGGCCTCGTCGGCATCGTCGTGATGCGGTCGGCCGCCTTCGTCGAGGCGGGCTTCAGGCGTTCGCGGATTCCGACCTGGCTCAGGCCGGCCTTCGGCGGCCTCGTCGTCGGCGCGCTGGCGGTCTGGAACCCTTCCGTCTTCTCGGCCGGCCATGGCGCGATCAACCTCTATCTCGGTATCGATGGCGGCCTGCTGCTGTTCGCGCTGGTGCTCGTCGCCAAGGCCCTGGCCTCCTCGGTCTCGATCGGCTCCGGCTTCCGTGGCGGCCTGTTCTTCGCCTCGCTCCTGCTCGGAGTGTTGACGGGCCGCCTCTTCATCGGTGTGCTCGGCCTGGCTTTTCCCAATCTGGCCGGGCATGAGACGCTGTTCGCGCTGGTCGGCATGAGCTCGCTCGCGGTCTCGATCGTCGGCGGCCCGATGACCATGACGTTGCTCGCGCTCGAGATGACCGGCGATCTCAAATTGACGCTCGCCGTTGTCGGGGCCGCCGGCGCAGCCTCGCTGGTCACGCGCCGCCTGTTCGGCTTCTCCTTCGCGACCTGGCGCTTCCATCTGCGCGGCGAGAGCATCCGCGGCGCCCATGATGTCGGCTGGATGCGCGATCTCACCGCCGGCAGCATGATGCGTATCGAAGTGCCGAAGATCGCCGCCGATGCCACCATTGCCGAGGCACGGCTGAAATATCCGTCCGGCTCGACCAACTACCTCGTCGCCGTGGGTGCCGGAGACGCTTATGCCGGCATGGTGCCGCCGGGCGCGCTCTATGAGCCCGACCCGGCGCTGGACGAGGAAGCCGCGGCCGAGCCCGCGCCGCGCACCGTCCGCCATCTCCTGCGCAATCCCGATCGGATGCTGCTCGCCGACATGTCGGTGCGCGACACGCTGAAGCTTTTCGAGGAGGCCGAGAGCGAGGCCCTGCCGGTCGTGGCGGATCGCGACAACCGGCGCATCGTCGGCATTCTCAGCGAGGCGCACGCCATCAAGCGCTACAGCGACGAAGTCAGCCGCCGCAATCGCGAGCTGACCGGGGAATAGCCGACAGGCTCAGGCCGAACGCAGCGCGACGCTCGCGACGACACGCCAGTCGGCGATGGGCACGTCCTGGCCGGAGGTGACGATGCCGATCCGGTCGAAGCGGACGGCGCGGCCAGCGAGGCGGGCGTGAATCTCGGCGATGGCCGCAGCCTTCGCCGTGGCCTCGACCTCCCCATAGAGCAGCGAGACATGCGGCATGAAGCTCTCACGGCCCGCCGGATCGAGCGCCTGCTTCAGCGCGGCCAGCTGAGCAGAGACGGCGAACCGGGCATAGAACGAGCGGAAATAGGCATTGCTCCCTTCGACGATCGAGACGGGCTGTGCAAAAGCCTCGACCGCTTTGGCCGCTGCCGCAATGGCGCGTGCCAGGACGTCGGGCGTCGTCGCGGTGTCGCCCTGCAATGTCAGGTGCGGGGCGAAAACCGGCGTGCCGAAACGGCCGGACAGGTCGCCGACGATGCCGGCCAGCATCGCCTCGTCGGTCGGCGCCGGCATCAGCCAGAGAGAATGAATCCGCACTGTCATCCCAGTTTCACAAAGCTCTTGCATAGACTGCGCCCCGTGCGTAACGTTTATTTCAACTGAGCTAACGATGGAAGAAATATTCCATTGTCAGGCGATAAGAGCAGAACCGGGGAGTAGGCGCCTTGCAGCCGGAAACGCAAGCCAGAGCGGGTAGCGGCGCGGCCATCGGCGTGCGCGGGCTCAAGGTCGCGTATGGCGGCACGCGCGTGCTGCACGGCATCGATCTCGACTTCACGCCCGGCAGCTTCACCGCGCTCCTCGGCTCATCCGGCTGCGGCAAGACCACGCTGCTGCGATCGCTCTCCGGCTTCGTCCCGGTCGAGGAGGGCGCGATCGTCGTCGGCGGCAGGGACGTCGCCGGCCTGCCGCCGGAAAAGCGCGGCATGGCGATGGTTTTCCAGTCTTACGCGCTCTGGCCGCATATGACCGTGCTGCAGAATATCGGCTACGGCCTCAAGCTGCGCGGCAAGTCCAAGGCGGAAATCGCCGCCAAGGTCGGCGAGATGCTGAAATTCCTCGGCCTTGCCGGCTATGAGGACCGCAAGGTCACGGCACTCTCCGGTGGTCAGCGCCAGCGCGTCGCGCTCGGCCGCGCACTTGCCATCGATCCCGGCATTCTCCTGCTCGACGAGCCGTTGTCGAATCTCGACGCCAAGATCCGCATGGTGATGCGCCACGAGATCCGCGCCATCCAGCAGCGGTTGGGTCTCACCGCGGTCCATGTCACGCATGACCGTGAGGAGGCCATGACCATGGCCGACCGGCTGGTCATCATGCAGGCCGGCCGCATCGCCCAGGTCGGCACGCCGGAAGAGGTCTATGACCGCCCGGCCAGCGCCTTCGTCGCCAATTTCATGGGCGCGGAGAACGTCTTGCCGCTCAGCGTCAACCGTGGGGAAGGCCATGCGTCCGTCGCCTCCGGCCCGGCCCGTGCGACGCTTGCCGGCGAAGCCGCGGCCGCTTTGCCGGATGGTGAGGCGCTCGCCTATTTCCGCGACGATGTCGCTGGCCTCGACGCGCATGACGCGGCGGCTGGCGCTGGTGATCTCGTCGTCCCCGGTACCATCGCTGCGCGTGCCTATCCCGGTGGCATCTACCGCTACAAGGTCGAAGCCGCCGGCTGCCAAATCACGGTCGACGATACCGGCCGTCACGAACTCGGAACGAAGGTCGGGCTGCGCATTCCGCTGCAGCGTCTTCACATCTTCCCGGCGACCGAGGCCGGGATTGCCGCCTGACAGGAGTCAGACACATGCGCATCATCACGCTTGCCTGCTCGCTCGCTGCGCTGATCGTGGCCTCGCCGCTATCCGCGCAGACCCTCAACGTCGCCTCCGCCGGCGACCAGAACATGGTCGATTACGTCAAGGACTATCTCGGGCCGATGTTCGAGAAGGCCCATCCCGGCGTGAAGGTCGTCTCGGTCGGCACCGGCCCGGGCGATTCCGGCTCGCAGAAGATCTACGAGAAGCTCGACGCCCAGAAGGGCGCGGCCACCACCGATTTCGACGTGGTCGTTATCCATCAGAAGGCCGCCGGCCAGATGGTCAAGGAAGGCCTGCTGAACAAATATACGGGCAATGTCGAGACGGCGAAGCTTGCCACCGGTGACGCCGCCAGGAACGCGCTCGGTACCGATGTCGGCGGCTTCGTCATCCCGATGTTCCAGTCGCAGACCGCGCTCGCCTACAATGCCGACATGGTCAAGACGCCGCCGGCGACCTTCGCCGAGCTCGCCGAATGGGCCAGGAAGAACCCCAAGCAGTTCGGCTATAACGGCATCAAGGGCGGCATGTCGGGCGTGTCCTTCGTCGCCGGCTGGGTCTATGCCTTCGGCGGCGATGCCGACAAGCTGATGAAGGGCCCCTATGACGCGGCCACGAAGACGAGCTGGGACAAGGCTTTCGCCGAGCTCAAGGAGTTCAACAAGAACGCCGTCATCACCCCCGGCAATGCCGGTACGCTCGACATGCTGAACCGCGGCGAGATCGCGATCGGCCCGGTCTGGGTCGATATGTTCTATTCCTGGCAGGCCGACGGCAAGCTGCCGCCGAACATGAAGCTCAAGCTCGTCTCGCCCGGCATGCCTGGCCAGCCGATGTACTACGCGGTTCCCGACAAGTCGGCCCAGAAGAAACTGGCCGAGGCCTTCATCGCGCTCGCGACCAGCCCCCAGGTCCAGGCCGACGGCATCGTCAAGAAGTTCAACTGGTATCCGGGCATCGA
>SEEM01000149.1 GCA_004144595.1 Hyphomicrobiales bacterium | reverse complement strand
ATGAAAATAGAAGCGGATCATCGGACTTCCCTTCTGTGATCGGGCGGTTCAGTGGGACCTGGCCGCCGGGCGGCGAGCAGAACACCGGCGACGATGACGGCGATCGCCATGCCTTCGGCGGGCGACGGCTGCTCGCCGAGGATCGGAATGGCGAGGAGCGCGGCGATGGCGGGGATGAGCGCGATGATCGCGGTGGCGGCTGAGGAGCCGAGCAGCGAGACAGCGCGGTTGAAGGTGAAGATCGCGACCCCGCTCATCAGCACGCCCTGATAGACGGCCTGCAGCGCGATTTCGCCCGCGCCGGCATGATCGAGTCGGCTCAGGCCACCAAACCAATAGATCGGCAGGAAGAGCACAGCCGACCAGAAGCAGATCAGCGCGGCAGACTCGATCGGAGCAAGGCCGCTCCGGCGGAAGAGAAGCGTATAGATCGCCCACATCGCCGCGGCGGCCGCAAGTGCACCGATGCCGGCTGCGCTGGGCGGACCGCTCGACGCCGCGCTCGCCAGCAGGAGCAGCGACAATCCGGCCAGGATGGCGGCGTATCCGCTCCAGCGCCACCGGCCCTGCGCTTCGCCCAGGAACGCCCAGGCGAAAAGGCCGGCAAAGAGCGGCATCAGGGTCGGAGCGATCGAGGCGGCCTGCGCCGCGGAGGTAAGGCTGAGGCCGAGCGCGACGAGCAGCACGAACGGCACGCCCCACAGCATGGAGAATACGAAACCCATGCCCCAGGCGGCCGGAGTCAGGCGCGCCCTGTTGCGAACGAGCACCGGCGCCAGAAGCAGCGCGCCGATCCCGAAGCGCAGCGCCGTTATGTCCCAGATGCGCAACTCGCGCGTCACGCTGAAGCGGGTGATGACAAACCAACCGGAAAAGATCGAAACGGTGAGCGCCGCCCAGAGAATGCCGGTAACCCGGCCGCGCGGGCGTCGCAGCGCGGTCTCGCTCCACGGGGCCGCCGAACCGGTGCGCAGGCTGGCCATGGATCAGAACCGCATCGGCCGCAGCGCTTCCAGCATGGCCTCGGGCTCGAGACGCGTCCTGTAATCGACGTGGAGCGAGGCCAGCAGAACCCGCCCGCCCTTGCCGATGACGTAGGTCGCCGGAACCGGCAGCTCCCAGCCTTCATTGCCATTGATCCTCGACAGGGCCTTATCGTTGGAACGCAGCGCCTCGCGCAATTCGGCCGGCAGCGCGTAGACAAGGCCATAGCTCCTCGCCACCGCGTTTCCGATATCGCTGAGGACGTCGAAGGTGAGCGCGTTCTTCTCGACAGTGTCGAGCGAGTTGTCGGGAAGTTGCGGCGAAACGGCGACGAGCCTGGCTCCCAGCGCCACAATCTCGGGAAGGGCCGCCTGATAGGCGCGGAGCTGGAGGTTGCAGTAAGGACACCAGCCGCCGCGATAGAAGGTCAGCACGACCGGCCCCTGCCGCAGCAGTTCGTCCAGTACGACCCGGCTGCCGCTGATGCCGGGAAGATCGAAGCCCGGAGCCTCGTCGCCAACGCCGATCGCCCTGTTCCGAGCAAAGGAGATGCGCAGTTCCTCGATCTTCGCCTCATACAATGCGACACGACCTTCCGGCGCCGCTCGCGCGAATTCGGCCCGGAAAGCCGCCAGTTCCTGCCCAAGAGCCATGGTCGCAAGCCCCTTCTGCCGCATCGACGGCGTTCGTGGGTTTGAATTTTAGTTCGATCGTTCTAAAATGCAAGACGGGGCCGCCCGTGGCATTATCGGGGTCGAGCGTATCGGTAGGGAGCATCATGGGCAGGCCCAGAGAATTCGATGAAGAGGCTGTGCTCGATGCAGCGGTCCAGTGTTTCTGGAAGCGCGGCTATGAGGCGACGTCGATCCGCGACCTGATATCAGGCACGGGTTTGACCGGCGCGAGCCTCTACAATGCATTCGGCGACAAGCAGGCCATCTACCGTCGCGCGCTCGATCACTATGTCGAGGCCAGTATCGGCGAGCGGATTCGGCGCTGCGAGTCCATGGAGCCGCGAGCCGCGATCGAGGCCTTCTTCCGGGAAATTCTGACCCGCTCGCTTAAGGACGAGGAGTGCAAGGGCTGCATGCTGGTGAATGCCGCGCTCGACGTGGCGCCAGAGGATCCCGGTTTTCGGACTGCGGTCGCAAATGTGCTTCGGCGGATCGAAGGCTTCTTTCTGTGTTCGGTCGAGAAAGGCCAGGCAGATGGCTCGATCACGACCTCCCGTCCGGCAGTGGATCTCGCCCGGCATCTCCTCGGCGTGCTGATGGGCGTTCGTGTGCTGGCACGGGTACGGCCGGATCCGGATTTGCTGGTGGGTGTAGTCGACACCGCATTGGCGTTGCTCGACCGGGTTGCGCTCCCATCCAGCACCGCGACGTAGCGTTCCTCGAAGAGCGACCAGTCGTCGATGCGGGTCGGCACGTCGCGGACGTCGCCAGAGCGACGCCAACGGCTGGGAAAGCCCGAGCTCTCGCCCAGCAATCGAAAAGTTGCCGACACGTCCCACCCTGGCAAACATTCCGAGCGCTGTGAGGCGGTCGTTCATCGTACCCCGCTTCGCTCCACGAGAGGACCCACGGCAGCAGCCCGTGTCAGATGGCTTCCCGGTCGGCCGGTCGGGTCTATCCTCCCGCCTCGGCACGCCTTCCCCGGCAAATGCACCCTATCGAGCAACAAGATAATCCGCCAATTGTGAGACGCAGCCTCGCAGTTTTAGAGAGTTAGTCGGACAGCCCCCGTGCCGGCAGCTACCGAGGTCGCGCCATCTGCCATCATCCTCGCAGAAATTAATGACTGCTGCTCACGCATTCACAACAGCGGTGATCTTTCGCCGGGTCGCCCTCGCTCCAGGGTGTGAGTGTGGCTCCAACGGCGGCGGGGCAATGAGGCCGCTCGCTGAGAATGCCGCCTGAAGCGAGTTAGGTGGAATGCGTATCGGTGGTTGCGGCGAATGCTGCGTCCTCGCTGGAACGATGGGCCGTCGAGGAGACTTGCCCGGAGGCGGCAACGTCATGTGCTATCGCTTGCAGGCGTTGCTGTAGTCGCGGCCCGACAAAATCGAGGAAGGCGCGCAATTTCAGCGGTTGTTGCTGGTGCGGGGCATGGACCAGGTGCACGGGCATCGCAGGCGGTGCCCAATCCACCAATATCGGCAGAAGTGAACCCGCCCTGACGCTTGCGACCGCCTGGTATGAAAGCACGCGGGCGATTCCGACCCCCGCGACCGCGCCGCCCACGACGCCGTCTGCGGTGTTTATCGAGAAGCGGGGGTGGATCGTCACCTGCTGCACGGCATTGCCATCGACGAACGGCCATTCCCGGTACCGTTGCAGGCCTTCGAACGCGATGCAGTCGTGGTCGGCCAGTGCGACAGGCGTTGCCGGCTCGCCCCTTCGTTCGAGATAATCCGGGCTTGCGCAGACGACCCATCGGATCTCGCCGAGCCTGCGCGCCACCAGCGAGCTGTCAGGCAGGCGGCCGATCCTGACCGCGACATCGACGTGAGTTTCGATGAGATCGATGGTGCTGTCGGAGAGCACAAGCCGCAATTTCACGTCGGGATAAGCGCCGAGAAAATCGTGGACGATCGGCGCGACGTGGAGCGCGCCGAACGCTATCGGCGCGGTGACAATCAATTCGCCCCGCGGCGCGCGATACTCGCCCGAGGCGGCACGTTCCGCCTCCGACAGCTCATCGAGCACCCGCCGTGCCGATGCGACATAGGCCGTGCCCGCCTCTGTGAGCAGGAGTTTGCGGCTCGTGCGGACGACAAGCTGTGAGCCGAGAAAGCTCTCGAGGTCGGAAACGCGGCGACTGACGGTGGGAAGCGGGACGTTGAGCGACCGGGAGGCTGCGGACAGGCTCCCTCCATCAACCGCCGCGACCAGCGTGCGCATCGCCTCGAACCTGTCCATTGCCCTCTCGCTTTGCGGAAGTGAGGCTTTCGAATTTAACGCCTGCTAGGCAATTTCGGAAGGGGCTATTCCAATCTGGCGAGAGCGAAACAACCGACCCAGGAGAAAAGCACATGTCCCGCATTCCTACCCCCGAAACCGAACAGACCCCCGAAAAATCCCAGCCGCTGTTGGCGGCTGTCCAAAAGCAGCTCGGCACCGTGCCGAACCTGTTTCGCATCGTCGCCAACAGCCCGGCGGCACTGGACGCCTATCTCGGCTTCTCGGGCGCGCTCGGCAAAGGCGCGCTCGCCGCACCGACCCGCGAGCGGATCGCGCTCGCGATCGCCGAGGTGAATGGCTGCGGCTATTGCCTGTCCGCCCACACCTATCTGGCCCGCAACCTCGCCAAGCTCGACGACGCGGAGATCACCGCCAACCGCAACGGTGCTTCCAACGATGTCAGGGCGGATGCGGCCGTGCGCTTCGCGGTCAAGCTCGTCCGCGGACGCGGACAGGCAAGCGATGCCGATATCGCGGCGCTCAGGCAGGCCGGACATTCCGATGCGGAAATTGTCGAGATCATCGCCCATGTCGCGCTCAACACCTTCACCAACTACGTCAATGAAGCGCTGAAGACCGAGATCGACTTCCCTGTCGTGACGGTCCGGACAGCCGCCGCCGCCTGATCCTTCCACCAAGCTCAGCAGGAAACGAAGTGGGCGCGAAGCCGCGCCCGCCAACCCTTCCTCACGCCCTGAAATCAAGGAAATTTCCGATGACCATTCGTTTCAACACCGTCGATGTCGATGGCCTCAAGCTGTTCTACCGGGAAGCCGGCGATGCGAGACGCCCCACGGTGCTGCTGCTGCACGGCTTCCCGAGCGCGAGCCATATGTTCCGTGACCTGATCCCTGAACTTGCCGACAACTATCATGTCGTCGCCCCCGATCTGCCCGGCTTCGGCATGACCGAGCAGCCCGCCCGCGACCGGTTCGGCTACAATTTCGAGAACATCACCAACGTCGTCGACCGCTTCACCGAGGTCCTCGGCCTGACCAGGTTCGCCATCTACGTCTTCGATTATGGCGCTCCGATCGGCTTCCGGCTGGCGGTCAAGCACCCCGAGCGGATCACCGCAATCGTGACCCAGAACGGCAACACTTATCTCGAAGGGGTGTCGGACGCTTTCGCGCCGGTCATGGCGTACTGGAA
>SEEM01000421.1 GCA_004144595.1 Hyphomicrobiales bacterium | reverse complement strand
TCCGCCGGCCGGGCTGCAAAGCCTTAAGCAACGCGGTGACCCTCCGAACCTGATCCGGATCATACCGGCGTAGGGATGCGGGACATGCGGCCGTCACAGGCCCTGATTCCAGCTTGCGCCCATGATCCTCCAGCGGTCGACGTTACGGCTTGGCCGTCAGCGTCCGGACGGAGTGGGCCTGACGTGACGCAAGCCGAGATCATCGCGGGGCTATCGGCTTTCATCGCGCTTCCCGGTGCGCCGGAAGCCGCGTTCGAGGCGATGGCGCTGAAGGTCTTCGCCTATCAGTTCCGCAACAACGAGCCCTACAAGCGCTTCTGCCTGCAGCGCGGCCGCACGCCGCTGTCGGTCCGGCGCTGGCGCGATATCCCGGCCGTGCCGATCACCGCCTTCAAGGACCTGACGCTGAGCTGCAGCCCGCCGGAGCAGGCAAGCCATGTGTTCATGACGAGCGGCACCACGCAAGGCATTCGCGGCCGCAGCTATCACCCGACGCTCGATGTCTGGCGGCGCTCGATGCTGACCAATTTCCGCGCGCGCTTCATGCGTGGCCGCGAGCGCATCCGCATGGGCATCCTCTTCCCCGACGAGACAGAGCTGCCGAACTCCTCGCTCGCCACCTATCTCTCGCTCGCCAAACGCGAATGCGGCACGCCGGATTCGCAAACCTTCATCAACGCGGCGGGGCTCGATCTCGACGGCCTGCTGTCGGCGCTGGAGCAGGCCGAGACGAGCGGCGAGCCCTATGCCCTGCTCGGCGCGAGCTATTCCTTCATGCCCGTGCTCGATGCCCTCGCTGCCAGCGGCCGAAGCTTCGCCCTGCCGGAAGGCAGCCGCATCCTCGACACCGGCGGCTTCAAAGGCCAGTCGCGCGAACTCGGCCCGGACGAATTCTATGACGGGCTTTCCGCCGCCTTCGGCGTGCCGCGCGCGTCCTGCATCAACATGTACGGGATGACCGAGCTGAGCTCGCAGCTCTACGATGACGGCAATGCCGTCTGCCCGTCCGTCAAATCCGGGCCGCACTGGATCCGCAGCCGCGT
>SEEM01000049.1 GCA_004144595.1 Hyphomicrobiales bacterium | reverse complement strand
CCGATGGCGACGAGGATGACGTCGACATCGGGCATGTCGTCGAGGATATCGAGGCCGAGCGTCCCCTGCCCTGCGACCACGACCGGATCGCTGAAGGGATGGGCATAGGTTGCGCCAGTTTCGCGGGAACAGGCGAGCGCGGCGGCGTTGGCATCGTCCCAGATCGAGCCGACGATATGGACGGCGGCGCCCCAGTCACGCAGCTTGGCGATCTTGTCCGGCGCGGCGTTGGAGGGCAGGAAGATCGTGGCGGGTACACCGAGCACATGGGCGGAGCGGGCGATGGCGAGGCCATGATTGCCGCCCGAGGCCGTGACGACGCCGCGCGCCAGTTCGTCCTTCGACAGGGTCAGGAGGCGGTTCATCGCACCGCGCGCCTTGAAGGAACCGGCGGCCTGCAAGAGCTCCAGCTTCAGCGTGACGTCACCACCGAAATCGCTGCCGCGGGTCTTCGCATAGGGGAGCGTCGGGGTTTGCCGGATGTAGGGAGCAATGCGCTCACGCGCGGCCCGGATATCGTCGATCTCGATCATCACAGGGTTCCGCGATAGGGCGCCGCGACGATCAGGCAGCAATTGCCCGGCTTCACCCGGCCCGGCTGGCGACGACCGTAGAGAATGCCGTCGGCGGCGTAATGCAGGGTCTCAGGCGGGCGCATCGGGTCCCAGGTGCAATGGATGCGGCCGGCTGGCTCGCCGGCGCTGACCTTTGTGCCGTTGGCGTGGAAGGGCTCGAAGATGCCGTCCGCCGTCGCGTAGACGTAAGCGGAAATGCCGGGGAGTTCGAGGATCTGCCCCTCCCCGCGTCTCGGCTCGGGCTTGTCACGGACGACGACGCCGAGATGGTCGAGGACATTGGCGACGCCGCGTCGGCAGACCGAGAGCGCATCGAGCGAAACCGTGCCGGCGCCCGCCATCTCCGTGCCGACCGTGACGAGTCCGGCGCGGCAGGCGGCGGCCGTCGCCGTGCGCGGCTCGCCGAGATTGCTGATCACGACCATCATCGGCGCGTCGAAGGCCTGCACGGCCGCAACGTTGCGCTTGTGCAGGGCCGGATCATCGGTCGGCTCGACGATGGCGCTCGGGATGATGTCGAGCGAGGAGCCGCCGGAATGCAGGTCGAGGAAGGCGTCGCCGGTCGGCAGGATGTAGTCGCTGACGAAGGCCGAGATCTGCTGGGTGATGGTGCCGCGCGGATCGCCGGGAAAGGTGCGGTTGAAGTTCAACCCGTCGACCGGCGAGGTGCGCTGGCCGGCCATGACCGCATGGACATTGTTCGCCGGCATCAGGATGAGGCGGCCCTGGACGCGGCCGGGATCGAGATCCCGGATCAGGTCGCAGATCGTGATCGGCCCTTCGTATTCGTCGCCATGGTTGCCACCTTCCAAGATCACGGTCGGCCCCGAGCCGTTCTTGATCACGGCGATCGGCACGCGGGTCGCGCCCCAGGCATCGTCATGCGGCGAATGCGGGATCATCAGGAAGCCGGTCTGCTTGCCCTCGCGGTCGAGATCGACGGTCAGGAAGGCGCTGGACGGACGCGGGGTCGGCTTGGGGCGCGTGGCGCTGGTCATGGCGGGCTCGGGCAGTGCGATCGATATGGAAGGAAGGGCGCGGGGAACCCCTCTCCTGTAAGGAGAGGGGCAGGGGTGAGGTGTAGGCCCCTGGACCAGTTGCTTACGTCCTCACCGCAGCAGCGGTCAGGTTACGGCGACGTAGTCCAACGGCCGACCCCTCACCCCGCCCTCTCCCTCCGGGAGAGGGTTCCCCGCGCTTTGTTCGGGAGGGCTGGTGCGTGCCGCCGCCTCACAGCGTCGGCAGCGGGTCCATCGGGATATCCAGGTACTTGCGGTGCAGCCGGTCGAGCTCGCCGTTCATCGCATTGAAGAAGATGAAGCCGTCGAGCCAGCGCACGAGATTGTGCTGGTCCATCTGCACGCCCATGTGGGCCGGGCTGCGGCGGATGACGAACTTGCGCTCGAACTCCTTGCTCGGGTTCTGCTTGGCGAGCGCCTGCGCCACGATCGAATTGGTGGCGAGGAGATCAGCCTGGCCGGTGATGTAGGCGGCGGCGGCCGTGGCGTCGTCCTCGGTGCGCATCAGGCTGGCCTTCGGCGCGGCGGCCGAGATGGCGAGCTCCTGCGTCGTGCCCTTGGCGGCGGCGACGCGGGCCGAGCCGATCGTCTCCGGGCTGGAGACCGGCGAGTTCTTGGCACCGTAGACCGCGAGGAAGGTGTTGGCGTAGGGCGCGGTGAACTGGATCTGCCGGGCGCGCTCGGGGGTGAGCCCCATCACCGAAATGACGATGTCGACCTTGTCGGTCATCAGGAAAGGGATACGGTTGGCGCCGGTGATCTGCTGCATCTCCAGCTTCACGCCGAGACCCTTGGCGACCATCTCGGCCATCTCGATGTCGAATCCAACAGCCTTGCGGTCGGCATCCTGCGAGCCGAAGGGCGGCGCATCGAGCGGCACGCCAATGCGGACCACGCCTTTGGACAGGATGTCCTGAAGCTTGTCGGCCTTGGCCTCGGCAGCGCCGAAGGCGGCGATGGCCAGGGCGGCTAAACCTGCGAACAGTGAACGCATCGTGTTTTCTCCCCTCGTTGATATCGTTTGGTGTTCCGCCTCAGTGCAGCACCGCGCTGAGGAAGGTCTGGAGTTCCGCCGTCTTCGGTTCGGCCAGAACGGCTGCGGCCGGGCCCTGCTCGTGAATGCGGCCCTCATGCATGAAGACGACGCGCGAGCCGAACCGGCGGGCAAAACCCATCTCGTGGGTCACGAGGATCATGGTCATGCCCTCCTTCGCGACAGATTCGAGCACCTTGAGCACCTCGCCGGTCAGTTCCGGGTCGAGCGCCGAGGTGACCTCGTCGAACAGCATCAGCTTCGGGCGCATGGCGAGCGAACGAGCGATGGCGACGCGCTGCTGCTGGCCGCCGGAGAGCTGCGACGGATAGGCGTCGAGCTTCTCCTCCAGCCCGACGCGGGCGAGCACTTCTCGTGCAAGCTCGCGAGCGGCCTGCGGCGCCTGTTTCTTCACGACGCGCGGAGCGAGCGTGATGTTGTCGCAGACCGAGAGGTGCGGAAACAGGTTGAAGCTCTGGAAGACGATGCCGACCTCCTGGCGCAATTTGCGCAGATTGGTCTGGGGATCGTTGACCTGCGTGCCGTCGACGCGGATGACGCCGGCCTGCACCGGCTCCAGCCCGTTGATGCAGCGCAGCATCGTGCTCTTGCCCGAGCCTGAGCGGCCGATCACGGCGATGATCTCGCCCTTGGCGACGTCGAGCGTGACGTCCTTCAGCACCTGCACCGAGCCGTAGCTCTTGTTGATCCCGTGGATTTCAACGAGCGACATCGAGCTTCCGCTCGATCGAGCGGCTCCATTGCGAGAGGGGGAAGCACATCGCGAAATAGATCGCGGCGACGGTGATGTAGACGGCGAAGGGCTTGTAGGTACCGGCCGCCGTGAGCTGGCCCTCGCGGGTGAGCTCGACAAAGCCGATCACCGCGGCGAGCGAGGTGTTCTTGATGAGCTGGACGAGGAAGCCGACCGTCGGCGGGATTGCGACCCGGATCGATTGCGGCACGATGACGTGGCGCAATTGTTCCCCGAGCGAGAGGCCGAGCGAGGCGCCGGCCTCCCACTGCGTCCTGGCGATGGAAACCAGCGCGCCGCGCCAGATTTCGCCCAGGAAGGCGCTGCCATAAACCGAGAAGGCGAGCGCTGCGGCGATCCATGGATTGACCGAAATGCCAGCGAGCGGCAGGCCGAAGAAGATCACGAAGAGCCAGACCAGGAGCGGCGTGCCCTGGACGATGTGGATATAGGCCGCAGCGAGCCAGCGCAGCGGCGCGAAAGGCAGAATGCGGGCGATGGCGATGACGATGCCGATCAGGGACGCGCCGATGAAGGCGGTCGCGGTCAGCGCCAGCGTCCAGCGCGCCGCCGCAATCAGGTACATCACGTCGATGAGGCCGAATTCGCGGATCATCGCCTGACGAACGCCCAGTAATAGAGGCCCGCGAACAGGCCGCGGAAGGCGAAGGCGAGCCCGAGATAAAGCACGCCGATGACGGTGTAGACCTCGAAGTCGCGAAAGGTGCGCGACTGCACGATCGAGGCTACATGGAACAGGTCCTCGACCGAGATCTGCGAGACGACGCTGGTCGCCAGCATCAAGAGCACGAACTGGCTGGCGAGCGCCGGGAACATCGCCTTCAGCGCCGGGAACATCACGACATAGCGGAAGACCTGCAGGCCGGAGAGCCCGAGCGAATGGCCGGCCTCGACCTGCGCCTTCGGCACGGCCTCCAGCCCGGCACGGACGATCTCGGTGGTGTAGGCGCCGAGATTGATGACCAGCGCGATGATCGCGGCGGTGAGCCCGTCGAGCCTGATACCGAAGCCAGGGAGGCCGAAGAAGATCAGGAAGAGCTGCACCAACAGCGGCGTGTTGCGGATGATCTCGACATAGGTGCCGACGATCCGGCGCAGCCAGGACGGTCCGTAGACGCGGGCGGCAGCGCAGGCGATCCCAATGACGAGGCCGCCGACCATCGCCAGCGCGGAGAGCAGCAACGTGATCCAGACACCGTCGAGGATCGATTCCCAGGCGGCGAAGACATCGCGGAACTGCAGGCCGTATTTCATCGCCGACCGCCTCGCGACAGCGGCGCGACGCCCCCGGAACATGCGATATGATGCGACGACCGGACCATCCGCCTCCCCTTTGACGGCGAGGCTAGTTTCGTTTCTTATTTGATGTCAAGCTTCATATATGAAACGAAATGGCATGAGCGACCTGCCGGATATCGAAAGCGGAGACAAGGGCAGCTACGCGGCGCCGGCGCTTGAGAAGGGGCTCGATATCCTCGAACTCCTGGCCGAGGTCGGCGAGCCGCTCTCGACCCGCGAGATCGCCGAACGCCTCGCCCGCTCCAAAAGCGAAATCTTCCGCATGGTCTTCGTGCTGCAGCAGCGTGGCTATCTCGCCCGCGAAGCCGGGACGGACAGGCTCGGGCTGTCGCGTCGGCTGTTCGACCTGGGCATCCGTACGCCGGCCGGGCGCCCGCTCACCTCGCTCGTGCTGCCGGTGATGGAGCGCTTCAGCGAGACGAGCGGCCAGGTCGCGCATCTCGTCGTGCTCAGCCGGGCGCAGACCGTGGTCTTGGCGACGACCTCCGGCCATCTCGATGCCAGCGTCATCGTTCGCCCCGGCTATGGCCGGCCCGCCCTCGACGCCAATTCCGGCCTGCTCATTCTCGCCTTCCAGAGCCAGACGCGGCGCGACCTGCTGATGCGGGAGGCCTCGGAGGCCGACAAGAAGCGCCTCGGAACGGCGGAGACCCAGCGAGCCTTCGCGGATATCCGGGCCCTCGGACATCGTGTCGCCGCCAGCCGCGACATCATGGCGGTGACCGACATCGCGTGCCCGGTCATCGGCCCCGGCGGACATGCCGAAGCGGCGATCCTCGTGCCCTGCCTGCAAAGGCACGGGATCGCAACCGACGAGGATGTTATCCTCAGGGCGCTCAAGGCGAGCTGTGCAGAGGCCGGCTCGCAGCTTTCGCTGTAGTCGATACAGTCAAATACGAATGCGTCTCATTGGCCGTAACGATACGTTCCCGACCCATGCAGCGGCTGCAGCAATCCGCGCTCGCGATGCAGCTTGACATGGCCTTCGCAGCCAACCGAACATGACGGTCACATCGTCGGAAAGGTAGCTTATGCGCCTGTTTGCTGCGTCACTCGCAACCGAGACCAATACGTTCTCCCCGATCCCGACATCCCGGGCGAATTTCGAGGCATCGGCCTATTTTCCGGCCGGCCAGCATCCGGACCGGGCGACCCATACAACCGCCCCGCTCTATGTCGCGCGGCAACGTGCCAAGCGCGAGGGCTTCGAGCTGATCGAGGGCTCGTGCTTCTGGGCCGAGCCTTCGGGCACCTGCGCCAAGGCCGATTACGAGGAGATGCGCGACGAGATCCTCGTCCAGCTCAAGGCGGCGCTCCCGGTCGACGGCGTGCTGCTCGGTCTGCACGGCGCCATGGTCGCGCATGGCTACGATGATTGCGAGGGCGACGTCATCGAGCATGTCCGCGCCATCGTCGGCCCGTCAGTGCCGATCGGGGTCGAGCTCGATCCGCATTGCCACCTGACCGAGAAGCGCGTCCGCCTCGCCGACGCGGTCATCCTCTACAAGGAGTACCCGCATATCGATTTCGTCGAGCGGGCAGAGGAGCTGGTCGACATCATTCTCGGCACGATCCGCGGAACGATCAAACCGGTGATGTCGCTCTACGACTGCCGGATGATCGAGCTGGTGCCGACGACGCGAGAGCCCGGGCGCTCCTTCGTCGACCGGATGAGTGCGCTCGAAGGCAAGGACGGCATTCTCTCGGTCTCGCTGGCGCATGGCTTCCAGCAGGGAGACGTGCCGGAGATCGGCACCCGCGTCCTCGTGATCACCGATAACGACAAGGCGAAGGGCGACGCGCTGGCAGCGAAGCTCGGCGAGGAGTTCCGCTCGCTCAAGGGGCAGTTCGCCCCGCCGGTGATCCCGCTCGACGAGGCGCTCGATCGCGCTCTGGGCGGTACTGCGAACGGACCGCGCGTGATCGCGGATTCCACCGACAATGCCGGCGGCGGCGCGGCCTCCGACAATACCAACATCATCCACCGCCTGCGCGAGCGCGGCATCACGGATGCGGCGATCGGCCCTGTCTGGGACCCGGTCGCAGTCGAATTCTGCCTGACGGCCGGTGTCGGCGCGACCATCCCGCTGCGCTTCGGCGGCAAGGCGGCCTCGACCTCGGGCACGCCGGTCGATGGCGAGGTGACGGTGCTCGGCGCCATCCGCAACGGCACCCAGAGCTTCGGCACCGCGAAGGTGCCGATCGGCAATGCGGTCGGCATCCGCATCGACGGCATCGACGTCGCGCTGCTCTCGCACCGCACGCAGGCGCTCGGGCTGGAAATCTTCACCAGCGTCGGCATCGACCCGACGCAGAAGCGCATCGTCTCGGTCAAGTCGACCAACCATTTCCATGCCGCCTACGGCCCGATCGCCAGCGAGGTGATCTACACCGATGGCGGCGGCCCCTCGCATCTCGACGTGCGCAAATATCCCTATCGCAAGATCAACCGGCCGCTCTGGCCGCATGATCCGCTCCCGCCGGGCCGGCTCGTCATCTGACGCCTCGCGACCCGAAAGGAACAGGAGAGAAGAAGCATGACCCGATGAGGGCCAGACGAGGCGAATGCCTGCGGCCCTCTGTTGCAACGCGGAGGAGAATGACATGACCACGACACGCAGACGCTTCGTTCAGGGCGGGTTGGCTACCGGGGCGATCGTCGCCGCACCGGCCACGATCCGCGCCCAGACCACCCCGACAGCCGCACGCACGCTCAAGGCCGTCCTGCACGGCGATCTTCGCGTCTTCGATCCGATCTGGACGACGGCGAACATGACCTCGTATCACGCCGGCATGGTCTACGACACGCTGTTCGGCGTGAACGACAAGTTCGAGCCGCAGCCGCAGATGGTCTCGAAATGGTCGCTCTCGGATGACCGCAAGACCTATACGTTCGAGCTCCGAGACGGGTTGCGCTTCACCGATGGCACCCCCGTCACATCCAAGGACTGCGTCGCCTCGATCCGGCGCTGGGGCGCGCGCGACGGCGGCGGCCAGCACATGATGGCGCGCCTCGCCGACACACCGGTGAAGGACGACAAGACCTTCCAGATCGTGATGAAGGAGCCCTATGGGCTCGTGGTGGAATGGCTCGCCAAGGCCGCGACCAATGTCTGCTACATCATGCGCGAGAAGGAGGCCGGGACCGACCCGAACCAGCAGATCAGCACGATCCTCGGCTCGGGCCCCTTCGTCTTCAACGAGAGCGCGGTCGTACAGGGCCAGCGCTATGTCTACGACAAGAACGCGAACTACGTGCCGCGCTCGGAGCCGGCCGTGATGACCTCGGGCGGCAAGGTCGTGAATGTCGACCGTGTCGTGTTCGAGAACATCGCCGACGAGGCGACCGCGATCGCCGCGATCCGGGCCGGCGAGATCGACATGATCGAGTATCCGAACGTCGACCTGCTCGACTCGCTCGCAGGCGAGAAGGAGATCAAGCTCGAAGTCCTGAACAAGCAGGGCCAGCTCGGCTGGGCCCGGGTGAACTGGCTCCATCCGCCGTTCAACAACGTCAAGGCCCGCCAGGCGATGCTGCACCTGATCCACCCGACCGAGGTGATGAAGGCGACCTTCGGCGACGAGAAGTATTTCCGCGGCTGTTCCTCGCTGTTCGGCATGGGCACACCGATGGAGAACGACGCCAATATCGACTGGTTCAAGGGCGCGCCGAACATCGAGAAGGCCAAGCAGCTCCTCAAGGAATCCGGCTATGACGGGCGCCCGGTCGTGGTGCTGCAGGCGACCAACATCGCCTATATGAACAACGCCGCGAACCTGATCGCGCAATGGATGCGTCAGGCCGGCTTCAACGTCTCGCTGCAGGCTTCCGACTGGGGCGCCGTCATCACCCGCCGCGCCGTCAAGGCCGCGCCGGACCAGGGCGGCTGGAACGTCTTCTTCACCTCCGGCTCGGTCAACGCCTTCGGCAACCCCGTCTCGCTCAGCGGCCATGCCGCCAACGGCGAGAAGGGCTGGTTCGGCTGGCCGACCAACGAGCTGCACGAGCAATTGCGCGACAAATGGGCGGGTGCCTCGACAGATGCCGAGCGCAAGCAGATCGCGCGCGACATCCAGCAGAACGCCTGGGATTTCGTGCCGCATGCCTATTTCGGCCAGTGGTTCCAGCCGGCAGCCCTGCGCAACCTGACGGGACTGATCGGCATGCCCGAGCTGATCCCGTTCTGGAACGTCAAGAAGGGCTGATTTCAGCCCGATCGATCATCGATCCGCGGAGCCCGCCCTTGCGTGGGCTCCGCCTGTCCGTCTTCGGGCGATCGCGCCGTCGGCGTGAGGCGAGCGCGCAAGCCGTGCCCGTGCGGGCAACGCAGCCCGCATCAAAGAACAAGCCGATGGAGGACGAACGACGCAATGCTGAGTTATCTCGTACAGCGCCTGGCATCGACCATCCTGGTGATGACGCTGGTGGGCATCTTCGTCTTCCTTCTGCTGCATCTCTCGGCCGGCGACCCCGCCGCCATCATCGCCGGCGACTACGCCACGCCGCAGCAGATCGTCGCCATCCGCCAGCGGCTCGGCCTTGACGATCCCCTGCTCGTCCAGTTCGGTCGCTGGGCTTTGCGCGTGATCCAGGGCGACCTCGGCGTCTCGATCTTCACGAGCACGCCGGTCTCGACGCTGATCCTGCAACGCATGGAGCCGACGCTGTCGGTCGCCGTGCTGACAATGATTTTCGCCGTCTCGATCGCGGTGACGCTGGGTGTGCTTGCTGCCTGGAAGTCAGGCCAGCCGGTGGACCGCCTGCTGATGGGCTTTTCCGTGCTCGGCTTCTCGATGCCGACCTTCGTAGTCGGCTACTGCCTGATCTATGTCTTCGCGATCGAATTGCGCTGGTTGCCCGTGCAGGGTTATCGGCCGATCCTGGACGGCATCGGCCCGTGGTTCCTGCACCTCATCCTGCCGACGATCACGCTCGGCCTGGCCTATGTCGCCCTCATCGCGCGCATGACCCGTGCCTCGGTGCAGGAGGTGCTGGAGGAGGACTATATCCGTACCGCCAATGCCAAGGGGGTTCCCGCGCGCACCATGCTGATGAAGCACGCGTTGAAGAATGCCGGCGTGCCGATCATCACCGTGATCGGCATCGGCGTCGCACTCCTGATCGGCGGCGTCGTGATCACCGAGACCGTGTTCAACATTCCCGGCATCGGCCGCCTCGTCGTCGATGCGATCTCGAAACGGGACTACCCGATCATCCAGGGCGTGATCCTCGTCTTTTCCGGCATCTACGTGCTGATCAACCTCGCGGTCGACCTGTCCTATTCGCTCATCGACCCCCGCATCCGGCATTGAGGAGGCGAGACCGATGACAACGATCGACGCCCCCACCGTGCCCGTTCCTGCCTCCGGAAACCGGCTCGTCCGCTTCGGCCGCTTCGCGCGCCGAAACCCGACGATGCTGATCGGCGCCGCCATCCTGATCTTCTTCGTCGGCGCCGCGATCATCGCGCCGCTGATCGCGGGCGATCCCATGCTGAAACTGCCGTCGCGGCGCCTGCAGCCGCCCTCCCCCGCATTGCGCTTCGGAACCGACCAGCTCGGCCAGGACGTCTTCGCGCGCACCGTCTACGGCGCCCGCGTCTCGCTGATCGTGGGCTTGAGCGTCGCGACGATCTCGATCCTGATCGGGCTGACGATCGGGCTCTTCGCCGGCTATTATCGCCGGTTCGACGCCATCGTGATGCGCCTGATGGACGGCTTGATGGCGATCCCCGCCATCCTCCTGGCGATCGCCATGGTCTCGCTGAACCAGGGGAGCATCGGCATCGTCATCGCGGCGATCTCGATCCCGGAGCTGCCGCGCGTCGTCCGGCTCGTCCGTTCGATCGTGCTCAGCGTCAAGGAGCTGCCCTTCGTCGAGGCCGCGCGCGCCTGCGGCGCCAAGACGCCGCGCATCCTGTTCCGGCACATCATGCCGAGCACGATCGCACCGCTGATCGTGCAGGCGACCTATATCTGCGCCTCGGCGATCCTGGTGGAGGCCTCGCTCTCCTTCCTCGGCGCGGGCGTGCCGCCGGAAGTGCCGAGCTGGGGCAACATGATCGCCTCGAGCCGGCTCTATCTCGCGCGCGCGCCCTGGACCATCTTCTGCCCGGCGATCGCGCTCGCGCTGGTCGTGCTGGCGGTGAACCTGCTCGGCGACGGCCTGAGAGACCGTCTCGATCCGCGCCTCTCGCGCCGGCTCTGACCTCACGCCCAGACTGCACGCCGGGCATGCATCGGTACGCCCGGCGAATCTCCGTTGCCACGCTATGGTGCCATCGAGACCTACGATGACGACAAGGCTGGGAGTGGCCGGAATGACCCGACGCGAGACGATCCGACTGGCGCTGCTGCCGACGCCGTTCGAATATCTTCCGCGCCTGTCGCAGGCTCTCAGCCCCGAAGGACAGGGGCCGTCGATCTGGATGAAGCGCGACGACTGCACCGGCTTCGCAGGCGGCGGCAACAAGGTGCGCAAGCTCGAGTACCTCGTCGCGGAGGCCCTCAAGCAGGGCGCAGACACGCTCGTCACAATGGGCGCGATCCAGTCCAACCATGCCCGCCAGACGGCCGCCGCGGCCGCGCGCAACGGCCTCGCCTGCGTGCTGCTGCTGACCGATTCGGTGGCTGGCCGTAGCGAATCCTATCGGACCAACGGCAACTGGCTGCTCGACCGGATTTTCGGCGCCGAGATTCGCCTGCTCCCGGCAGGCGGGGATGCGACCGCCACCGCGGCCGAGGCGATGGCGGGACTGACTGCGCAGGGAAAACGTCCGTATTTCATCCCCATCGGCGGCTCCAACGCTCTCGGCAGCCTCGCCTATCGCGACGCCCTTCTGGAACTGGCCGGGCAGGCCGGGACCGAAGGTGTCGGCATCGACCATATCGTCGTGCCGACAGGCAGCGGCGGCACCCATGCCGGCATCCTTGCCGGCGTCGAGGATGCCGGACTTGCCTGTCGCGTGCAGGGCGTCAGCGTCTCACGCGCGGCCGAGCAGGCGGGCGCCATCGTCTCCGGGCTGGTCGACGACATCTACGCGCTGGAGGGCCGGCAACGGGGCGCGAAGGCCGCGCTGGAGATCGATGACTCGCAGGTCGGCACCGGCTATGGCCAGCCGACACCGGCCATGATCGAGGCGGTCGAGCTGGTCGCGCGGACGGAAGGCATCCTGCTCGACCCGGTCTATACCGGCAAGGCGATGGCCGGGCTGATCGCACTGGTCAAGGGCGGCGCCATCGGCCCCGACGAGACCGTCGTCTTCTGGCATACCGGCGGCGCGCCGGGGCTCTACGCCTATCCTGAGGTTTTCCAGGGGTAGGGTGGACTGACGAAGGCACTCCGCCGTTCCACTTCCGTCATGGTCGGGCTTGTCCCGGCCATCCACGTCTGCCTTCGGCGAACGTGGTGTTCAAGGCGTGGATGCTCGCCACGAGGGCGAGCATGACGGCAGCAGTTCCTACGCCGGTTTGACCGATTCCGCGCCTCGCCAACGAGGTGTGGACAGCGCCCCACAGACGGTATCGGGAGAGCCAATTCAAGGCTCCGGTTTACCATCTGTTAACCATTCCCTCGATACACCGAAGCAACCGAAAATTTACCAAGATAACCGACGTGTTAACTCAACCCCGGCCCATCCGCCTCAAGGGGCGGTCCTATCTTGCGCTGACGCTGACCCCGGAGCTCCCCTTCGAGGACTGGCTCGCGCGGCTCGACGATCTCGCCTCGCGCTCCGCAGGCTTCTTCCTGCGGCGCCCCGTCGTGCTCGACATCACCGGGCTGGATATCGACCGGGCGCAGCTTCGTACTTTCGTCAGCCAGCTCGGCTCTCGTCAGGTCAGGATCATGGGTATCGAGGGCGCATCCCCCGCCCTGCTCGGCTCCGATCTGCCGCCGGCCATGGCCGACGGGCGCCCGACTTCCGATTTCGAGCCTCCGGCCGCTGCGACCGAGGTGGCCGAGACGGCTACGGTCGCCGAGCCGGTCATGCCCGACCTGCCCAAGGCATTGCCTTCGATCATCGTGACGCAGCCGGTGCGCTCCGGCCAGTCGCTGGTCTTTCTCGAAGGCGACGTCACCGTCGTCGGCTCGGTCGCATCCGGCGCCGAGATCGTCGCGGGCGGCTCGATCCATGTCTACGGCACGCTGCGCGGGCGGGCGATGGCCGGCACGATGGGCAATGCGGCGGCACGCATCTTCTGCCGCAAGCTCGAAGCCGAGCTGATCGCGATCGACGGCTACTACAAGACGGCCGAGGACATGGGCCCCGAATTCCACGGCAAGCCCGTGCAGATCTGGCTCGACGGCGAAACGTTCAAGGTCGAAGCGCTCGCCTGAGGCGCGCACATAACTCAACGTTCAGAAGGAGCGGTCAATGGGCAAGGTCATCGTCGTCACATCGGGCAAGGGCGGCGTCGGCAAGACGACGTCGTCCGCGGCACTCGGCGCCGCGCTCGCCCAGGGCGGAGACAAGGTGGTGGTCGTCGATTTCGACGTCGGCCTGCGCAATCTCGACCTGGTCATGGGCGCCGAGCGGCGCGTGGTCTACGACCTCGTCAACGTCATCCAGGGCGAGGCCAAGCTCACCCAGGCGCTGATCCGCGACAAGCGGGTCGAGACGCTCTACCTGCTGCCGGCCTCGCAGACCCGGGACAAGGACAACCTGACGAGTGAAGGCGTCGCAGCGGTCATTGGTGCGCTGAAGGCGAATTTCGACTGGGTGATCTGCGACAGCCCGGCCGGCATCGAGCGCGGCGCGACGCTGGCGATGCGCCATGCCGATATCGCGATCGTCGTGACCAACCCGGAAGTCTCCTCGGTGCGCGATTCCGACCGGATCATCGGCCTGCTCGATTCCAAGACGCTCAAGGCCGAGAACGGCGAGCGCATGGAGAAGCATCTCCTGCTCACCCGCTACGATCCGCTGCGGGCCGAGCGCGGCGACATGCTGAAGGTCGACGACGTGCTGGAGATCCTGTCGATCCCGCTGCTCGGCATCATCCCCGAGAGCATGGACGTGCTGCGCGCCTCCAATATCGGCTCGCCGGTCACGCTGGCCGACCAGGGCAGCGCCCCCGCCATCGCCTATTTCGATGCCGTACGCCGCCTCAAGGGCGAACAACTCCCGGTCACCGTGCCTGGCGAGAAGCGCGGCTTCTTCGGCAAGTTCTTCGGAAGGAAGGCGGCATGAGCATGAATCTGTTTCGCCTCTTCTCCCGCCCCCGCTCGGCGCCCGCCGCCCGGGAAAGACTGCAAGTGCTGCTCGCCCATGAGCGCGCGGCGACGGGCGGCGATGCCGACCTGCTCGGCAAGCTGCGCGACGAAATCCTGCGCGCGATCTCCAAGCACATGCAGATCGACGACGACAAGGTCAGCGTCCGGATGGAACGCGGCGCCCAGGTCTCGACCCTCGCGGTCGATATCGAGGTCCCGTTCGACGCCGGCAAGAAGGCGGCGTAACCGCCGGAAATTCGATAGGGCGCGCGACGGCTATCGGCCCATCGCGCGCCCGATGATCTCGTCGACCTCGTCGCGATCGATACGCCGCCGGTCCGACAATCGCCGGGCGATCGCGGCCAGAGCCGCAAGCATCGTCGGCCGGTAGAGGATGGCCGTCGCCGCATTGGCGCAGCGGGCTCGTAGCGCCGCCTCATCCGATGGCCGCATCAGCGCGAGATAGGGCTTCATCTGCCGGAGATCGTCCTCATGGGAGGCGATCGCGCCCGGATACCATTTCAGCCCATCCTCGTTCCAATAGATCATCTCAGCGCAATAGCCGGCGGAGAGGATGATGATTTCGATTTCGGCACGTCTGAGATCGACGGGCTTGTCGACTTGGAAACCGCGGCTGTAAGGCTCGAAACAGGTCTCGCCCGAGACTCCGTAAGGCGGCCGGAGCCAGGCATGCGTGATGAAGCGCCGGTGCTCCCAGCCGACGACGATATGCCCGGCCTCGTGAAAGGCACAGGCTGCGCGCCGGATATCGGCGGGGATATCGCTCAGAATCGGCATCGTTCCAGTGTCACCGCCTGCGCCTCTCGCGCAACAGCAACCCGGTCGCTTCGGAACGCTCAGGCCTCGTAACCGAACGGATCGTCCACGCTGTGGGCCGGCTGCGTGAACCAGCGCGCGCCGTCTTCCGCCATATAGGCGATGTCTTCCAGGCGAACGCCGAATTCGCCGTAGATGCACATCATCGGCTCGACCGAGAAGCACATTCCCGGCGCCAGCGGCGTGCGGTTGCCCTTGACCATGAACGGCTCCTCGTGAATCGCAAGGCCGAGGCCATGGCCCGTCCGGTGCGGCAGTCCCGGCACCTTGTAGCCGGGGCCGAAGCCGGCGGCTTCGATCTCGCCGCGCGCGGCCCGGTCGACGGCCTCGCAAGGCGCGCCGAGCACGGCTGCCTGGAAGCCGGCTAGCTGGGCACGCTTCTCCAGGTCCCAGATTTCGCGCTGGCGCTCGGTGGGCGCGCCGAAGACATAGGTGCGCGTGATGTCCGAGTGGTAGCCGCCGAGCCGGGCGCCTGTGTCGATGAGGACCATATCGCCCTCAGTCAGCGTCTGCGGATAGGGCACGCCATGCGGATAAGCGGTCGCTTCGCCAAACTGCGCGGCACCGAAGGTCGGGATCAGGCCGAGCTTGCGATGTGCCTTATCGAGGAAGTCGACGAGCTCCGTCGTCGTCATTCCAACGCGCAAGGTGCGCGCGGCAGCCTTATGGACCGCCATGGTGATGTCCATGGCGCGCTGGATCAAGGCGATCTCGGCCGCCGATTTCAGCTGGCGGCAGGCAGCCGTGATCGCCCCGCCGCTGGTGAAATCGAAGCGGTTGCCGGCCTTGCGCAATCCGTCGACGGTATAGAACGGAGCTTCGGGATCGAGCGCGATCGAGCCGCTCTCGTAGCCGAGGCTGCGGATGGTCTCGACCACCAGTGCGGTCGGATCCTCATGCTCTTCCCAGCAGCGCACGTCCTCGCCGAACTGCATGTATTCGCGCGTCTTGGGCTCCTCGAAAGCCGGGCTGAGATAGACGACGTCGCCCTCGGCCGGGATGATCGCGCCGTGCAGCCGCTCGGTGAGCTTGAGCTGGATGCCGGTGAAGTAGTGCAGGTTGGTCGAGGTATCCAGATACAGGGCCTGCAGGCCCTGCTCACGCAGCAGGCATTGCGCCTTCGCGATCCGCTCCCTGAACTCGCTGACCGCGATCGGCGCGACGTCGGCCGCCATCGCTTCCAGCCCGGCCAGTTCCGCTTCGTCGCTCGAACCTCCCACCCCAATGGTCATCGGTCGTCATCCTCTTTCGGTCGGTTTTTGAATACTGCCCGGCAGGCGACAGACGTCCGCGGCGGCGAATTGCAGCCACAGTACAGTGCATATTTTTTGTCGACAATAGACAGGAGGCGCCCCAATCGGAGCGCCTCGAACCGCGCTTTCAGTCGAGCAAGGTCGCGCCGAAGTTTCGCTGCGGGTCGATATCCGCAACGAGGCGACCGGTGGGCGTTGCGGCGCTACCGCCCGTGCGCGCGAGCCAGCGGCCTGTGCCCGGTGCCGCGTGCAGCGTGCCGTCGCTGACGACATCCTGGCCCCGGACGAGGACATGCTCGGGCCAGCCGGTGACGCTGCGGCCCGCGAAGGGCGTGAAGCCGGTCAGGTCGTGCATCGCTTCATCGGTGATGGTCACCGTCTTGGCCGGGTCCCAGATCGCGATATCGGCGTCGTAACCCGGCAGCAGCGCGCCCTTGCCGGGCAGGTTGTAGATTTCGGCCGGCGCGGTCGCGGTCAGGTCGACGAAGGCTTCGAGCCCGCGCCCGGCAAATTCCGGCCGGCCTTTCGAGACCAGCGCGTCGAAAAGCAGGGGCAACCGCGTCTCCAGCCCGGGCAGGCCGTTGGCGATCTGCTTGAAATTCGGGTTCGGACCGGCCGAGAGCTTGCCGGTCTCGTCGAAGCGATAAGGCGCATGATCCGAGGAGATGGTCTGGATGTCGCCGAGCGCCAGCGCCTGCCAGAGCGCGTCCTGGTCCGCCTCCTCGCGCGGCGGCGGCGAGCACATCCATTTCGCGCCTTCCAGGCCCGGCCTGTCGAGATCGTGCCGGGTCAGGAAGAGATATTGCGGGCAGGTCTCGGCGAAGATCTTGAGGCCGCGCCCGCGCGCCTCGCGGATCGCCTGTGCCCCCTCGGCCGTCGAGACATGGAAGATCATGATCGGCTGGTCGAGCAGTTCGGCCGCGGTGATCAGGCGGTTGAAGGCCTCGGCCTCGGAGCCACGCGGATGGCTGATCGCATGGTATTTCGGGGCGACATAGCCCTTCTCGACCAGTTTCCTGCCCATCCAGGAGATCATGCCGTGGTTCTCGGCATGGACGCAGACCAGGGCGCGGTGCTGCCTGGCGGTGAGCAGCAGGTCGAGCAATGGCTCGTCATCGACCTTGATCAGGTCGTAGGTCATGAAGACCTTGATCGAGGCGTGGCCTTCGCCGATCAGCGCCGGCAGATCCTGCCGGATCGTCTTGGCGTCGGGATTGGCGACGATGAGGTGGAAGGCGTAGTCGATCAGGGCGCCACGCTTGGCCAACGCCGCGTAGTCATCGACGACCTTGCGCAGATCGAGGCCGCGGTGTTGCGCGGCGAAGGAGATCAGCGTGGTGTTGCCGCCGAAAGCGGCCGAGGTCGTGGCGCTCTCGAAGGTGTCGGCATTGAGCAGCCCTCCGGCCGAGACCTGTTCGACATGGGCGTGCGTGTCGATGCCGCCGGGCAGCACAAGTTTTCCCGTCGCGTCGATCTCGCGGGCGCCCGCGCCAAGGCCAAGGCCCAACGCGGCGACCTTGCCGTCCTTGACAGCCAGATCGGCGCGGAAACTGCCGGTCGCGGAGCCAACAGTGCCGCCGCGAATGACCAGATCGTAGTTCGCCGTCATCGACTTATCGTTCCTTCTGCCTAGCCAGTTCCGCTTTTCGAGCCTTCATCCCGAGGAGCCGCGAAGCGGCGTCTGCTCAGAATGAGGGCTGAACTTGGAATCGTCTTTCTCAACGCACCATGATCGTGCCGATCGCCATGGCGACCGCGGCCTGGGTCGGATCGATCACGGGGATGCCCAGCGCATCCTCCAGCGGCCGGCGATGGCGCGCCATGCCGGCGCAGCCCATCACGATGGCGCCGGCACCGTCCAGGTCCTTGAGCTCGGTGCCGATCGCGATCATGCGCTGGAGCGTGCCCTCGCCCGACGCGCTCTCCGCCACCGACATTTCCAGAGGACGCTCGCCCGCCAGCCGGTCCATCAGCCCCATCTGGCGGAGGTAGCGGATATGGCGCGGGATCGAGCGCGACTTGATCGCGATCACGCCGAAGCGGTCCGCGCGTGTCAGGGCCGTCAGCACACCGCATTCGGCGATGCCGAAGACCGGGCTCTTCGTGCCTTCGCGGGCAACCTGCAGGCCGGGATCGGAATAGCAGGCGATGACGAAGGCATCGACGTCGTTCGCCGCCTCGACCCGGCGGCGCAGCGGCAGGGTGACGCTTTCGACATGCTCCTGCGTCTCGATGCCGATCGGCCCTTCGCGCAAGCTCTCGCAGATGATGTCCGGTCCCTCAGTGAAGCCGAGCGGCGCCAGCGCCTGCCGCAAGCCCTCGGTGACCATCTCGTTGGAGTTGGGATTGATGACGAGGATGCGGGGGCGGCGGTTCATCGCGGCGATTCCGAAGTGACGGGTCTGTGGTTCAGCATTGCATTCCCAGCCGGGTCACGCGACCTCTCGCACGACCCAATCCGCCAGAATGGTGCAGGCGGCCAGGAAATCGTCGATCTCCATCGCCTCCAGCGGGTTATGGCTGCCATGCTCGTTGCGCACGAACAGCATGGCGATGGGCACGCCGGCGGCGGCGAAGGCGGCGGAATCATGGGAAGCGGGGCTTCCGAGCGGCATCGTCGGAATGCCCTGCCGATCCGCTGCCGCCTCCAGCCCGGCGACGATGGCGGCATCGACCGGACCGACGGCGGCGCTGGCACGCGCACCGAGTTCGAAGCTGACGCGCCGTTGCGCCTCGATCTCGCGGATACCAGCCAGCATTCTGGTCTCTACGCGCTGCAGCACGGCCGGATCATAGGCGCGCACGTCGAGGCTGAAGGCGAAGCTGCCCGGCACCGTGGTCAGGCCGTGGACGGCCGGGTCGGTATGGAAACGGCCGAGCGTGACGGCCATCGGGAAACCCGCTTCTTCCTCCTCCTGCCAGATCCGGTCGAGCATCAGCGCGAACTCCGCGCCGGCCATGGCGGCGTCGCGGCGGAAGCGGCGGGGCGTGCCGACATGGTCGTGCCGCCCGACGATGCGCGCATCGGGATAGCGGAAATTGCCGGGCACGCCGGTGCAGATCGCGACGGGCAGCTTCGATTCGACCAGGCTCGGCGCCTGCTCGATATGGACTTCGAGGAAGGCCCGGATCGCGGCGGGGTCGAGATGGCGCTCACGCCGACGGATCGCTTCGGACTTGCCGCCGCTGGCGTCGATGCTGGCGGCCAGGACGCGGCCGTCGTCGATGCGCTTGGCTTCCAGTGCCCCGTCCGGCAGCGTGCCGAGCGCGGAGCGGCTGCCGATATAGGAGACCTGGAACCAGACGCTCTCCTCGGCCCGCACGCCCATCGCGGTCACGTCGCAACGCGGCGCGATGCCGAGCGCGCGCAGCGTCTCGATGACGACGAGTCCGGCGACGACGCCGGCCGCACCATCAAAATTCCCGCCATGCGGCACGCTGTCGAGATGCGAGCCCATCAGCATGCGCGGCGCCGCCGCATCACGGCCCGACAGGGTGACATAGGTGTTCGCTGCAAAATCATGCGAGACGGCGAGGCCGCGCGCCTCGCCATGCTCCGCCAGCAGGCGGTGGCCGAAATCCTCGCCCGCGCCATAGGTGTCGCGCGTGACGCCGGGGGCGTCGCGACTGCCGGCCGCGAGGCGGTCGAATAGCGCTTCGACCCAGTTGCGCTGGGCGGCGACGGCGGTGGCGATCGCCGTGTCGGTGTGCGGCGTCCTGGCGGTGGCGGTCATCTCAGTCCGGTCGGATGTCGAGCGCGGCCCTGGCCTGCACCCGCGATGGGCGTAACGCGAGCGAGCCTGCTTCGTCTCATGTACGCGCTGCCAGAAGGCAGCCGGGGAATTTTGGGCCAGCCCGCATGGCCGGACAATGGCGCCGTCTATGCGGATTTCCGGGGTGACATTCGCAGGCTGAATAGCGCAGCCCCTGTCAGCCCGAACCCAGCTTGGCGGCGGTTTCCGCGGCAATGAGCCGAACCTCGCGCAGGAAGGCATCGGCCGCACGCGAGATCGGGCGCTTGCGCGAGCGCACGGCGGAAGCGCGGACCTCCGAGGCCGGCGCGAAGCGGCGGATGGCGAGGTCGTAATGGCCGCTGAAAGCCGGCGACAGCGGATCGACCACCGCGACACCGACGCCGCTTTCCGCCAGCACGCAGGCCGTGTTGCAATAGCGGACCTCGACGGAAAAGCGGTGGGGCACATCGGCGTGGGCGAAGGCGCGGCGGACGATCGTGCCCATGCGCGTGCCCTGTTCGAGGGCGATGTAGGGCGCGTCGCGCAGGTCGTCAGGCGTGATCGTCGCCTTGGCCGCGAGAGGATGCTCGGGCCGCATGACGCAGACCATATCGCCGGCGAAGAAGGTCTCGGCATCGAGCCCGCGATCATCGTCCAGGCCCATGACGAAGCCGAGTTCGGCGGTGCCGTTCTCGACACTCTCCAGGACATGCTCGAAGCGGCGGATATCGAAGGAAACCCTGACCTTCGGCCGCTTTACCAGGAAATTGCGCAGCGCCGCCGGCAGGACGCCGTAGCCCAGGGGCGGCGTGGCGATGATGCGGATATGGCCGGCACGGTTCTCCTTGATGTCCTGCACCCTGGCCTCGAGAGCCGCGTGCAAGGCGAAGATCGGCTCGGACTCCTCGTAGAGCGTACGCGCCTCGGCTGTCGGAAACAGGCGGTTGTTGACGCGCTCGAACAGCGGAAAGCCGACCTGGCTTTCGAGATGCTTGATCGCGTTGCTGACAGCCGGCTGTGACAGCCCCAGTTCCTGCGCGGCGCGAACCGTGGTCTCGCAACGGACGACGGCGCGCATGAGCTCGATCTGGCGAAGGTTCATATGATCGATCCGAATAGAGTGAGGGCACTCTATTCGGTCAGCAAATCATAGGCCAGCC
>SEEM01000148.1 GCA_004144595.1 Hyphomicrobiales bacterium | reverse complement strand
GTCGACCAGATCGACGGGCTCTCGCCGGCGATCTCGATCGAGCAGAAGACCACCTCGAAGAACCCGCGCTCGACCGTCGGCACCGTCACCGAGATCCACGACTACATGCGCCTGTTGTGGGCGCGCGCCGGCATCCCCTATTCCCCCGCGACCGGCCTGCCGATCGAGAGCCAGACCGTCCAGCAGATGGTCGACCGCATGACCGAGCTGCCGGAGAAGACGCGCGGCTATCTGCTCGCGCCCGTCGTGCGCGGCCGCAAGGGCGAGTTTCGCAAGGAGATGGCGGACTGGCTGAAGCGCGGCTTCCAGCGCGTCAAGGTCAATGGCGAGTTCTACGAGATTCCGGACGCCCCGGCGCTGGACAAGAAGTTCAAGCACGACATCGACGTCGTCGTGGACCGGCTCGTCATCCGCCCCGATCTCGGCGCGCGGCTGGCGGACTCGCTGGAGCAGGCGCTGGAGCTGACCGACGGCATCGCGGTCTTCGAATATGCCGACGAGAAGGAGGAGAACGGCGAGGCCAGGCGCGTCACCTTCTCTTCCAAGTTCGCCTGCCCGGTCTCCGGCTTCACCATCCCCGAGATCGAGCCCCGGCTGTTCTCGTTCAACAACCCGTTCGGCGCCTGCCCGGTCTGCGACGGCCTCGGCCACGAGATGCGGATCGACCCGGACATGATCGTGCCGGATCATTCGCTGACGCTGAAGAAGGGCGCGATCGCCCCCTGGGCCAAGTCGACCTCGCCCTATTACGCCCAGACGCTGGACTCGCTCTCGAAGCATTTCGGCTTCTCGATGACGAAGCCCTGGTCCGAATTGCCGGAGAGCGCGCAGAAGGCGATCCTGTTCGGCACGGGCACGGAAGCCGTGCGCATGGCCTATAACGACGGCCTGCGCAGCTATGAGGTGAAGAAGCCCTTCGAGGGCGTCATCACCAATATGGAGCGGCGCTGGAAGGAGACGGAGTCGGACTGGTCGCGCGAGGAGATCGGCCGCTTCATGTCCGAGACGCCCTGCGTCGCCTGCGACGGCTATCGCCTGAAGCCCGAGGCGCTGGCGGTGAAGATCGACATGCGCCATATCGGCGAAATCTCGAAGCTCTCGGTCAAGGACGCGCTGGAATGGGTCACCGCCCTGCCCTCGCGCCTGTCGCAGAAGCAGAACGAGATCGCCCCGCGCATCCTCAAGGAAATCCGCGACCGGCTGACCTTCCTGCTCGACGTGGGCCTGGAATACCTGACGCTGGCGCGCGGCTCGCGCACGCTCTCGGGCGGCGAGAGCCAGCGCATCCGGCTCGCCAGCCAGATCGGCTCGGGGCTCACCGGCGTGCTTTACGTTTTGGACGAGCCCTCGATCGGCCTGCACCAGCGCGACAACGAGCGCCTGCTCGGGACGCTGCGCCGGCTACGCGACCTCGGCAACACCGTGATCGTGGTCGAGCATGACGAGGACGCGATCCTGACGGCCGACTACGTCGTCGATGTCGGCCCCGGCGCCGGCATCCATGGCGGCGAGATCGTCGCCAAGGGCACGCCGCAGGACATTCTGGACGACCCGAACTCGCTCACCGGCAAATACCTCACCGGCGAGATGTCGGTCGCGGTGCCGGCCAAGCGCCGCAAGGCCACGAAGGGCCGCAGCCTCAGGATCGTCGGCGCGCGCGGCAACAACCTGCGCAATGTCGATGTCGAGATCCCGCTCGGGCTGTTCACCTGCATCACCGGCGTCTCCGGCGGCGGCAAGTCGACGCTGGTGATCGACACGCTCTACAAGGCGGTGGCGCGCAAGCTCAACGGCGCGATCGACCACCCGGCCCCGCATGACCGGATCGAGGGCATCGAGCATCTCGACAAGGTCATCGACATCGACCAGTCGCCGATCGGCCGCACGCCGCGCTCGAACCCGGCGACCTATACCGGCGCCTTCACGCCGATCCGCGAATGGTTCGCCGGTCTGCCGGAGGCGAAGGCGCGCGGCTACCAGGCCGGGCGCTTCTCGTTCAACGTCAAGGGTGGCCGCTGCGAGGCCTGCCAGGGCGACGGCCTCATCAAGATCGAGATGCATTTCCTGCCGGATGTCTACGTCACCTGCGACGTCTGCAAGGGCAAGCGCTACGACCGCGAGACGCTCGAGGTGAAATACCGCGACAAGTCGATCGCCGACGTGCTCGACATGTCGGTCGAGGAGGCGAAGGGTCTGTTCAAGGCGGTGCCCTCGATCCGCGACAAGATGGAGACGCTGGCGCGCGTCGGCCTCGACTATGTCAAGGTCGGCCAGCAGGCGACGACGCTCTCGGGCGGTGAGGCGCAGCGCGTCAAGCTCTCCAAGGAACTGTCGAAGCGCGCCACCGGCCGCACGCTCTACATCCTCGACGAGCCGACGACGGGCCTGCATTTCCACGACGTCGCCAAGCTCATGGAGGTGCTGCACGAGCTGGTCGACCAGGGCAATTCGGTGGTGGTGATCGAGCACAATCTCGAAGTGGTGAAGACCGCCGACTGGGTGATCGACATGGGCCCCGAAGGCGGCGACGGCGGCGGCCAGGTGGTGGCCGAAGGCACGCCGGAGGACATCGTCCGCATCGGCAAAGGCCACACCGCGCGCTTCCTGAAGGACGTGCTCGACCGCCGGCCGATCAAGAAGGGCAAGGTGCAGCGGCAGGCGGCGGAGTGAGGCTTGGAGTAGCTCGGTCACAGCCTCACAATTTCTCATGAAACGAATATTGCCGCTGAGGGCTCCTGAGGCTGGATCACGCTCTTGACTTAAGCTTGCACCGATTGCCAGAAATGAAATTGGATACCCCATGGGAACGGAATGAATCGAAAATGACGCTTGATATCCGGGGGAGCATAAAAAACACTAAGATAAGCTCGAACCCATACGTTGTTTTCGAGGAACTCATATCCAACGCCATTGATGCTTATCTTATCCGCCGGCACAACGACGCTGATGCGCCGGCCATGAAGATCAAACTAGAGACAATTTTCTCAACTTCAGATTTATTTGAATCTAATGAGACCATGACCGTTTCCTGCGAGGATAATGGATGCGGCCTAGGTAATGCTCAAATCAATGCATTCCTAACTAAGGATACGTCCTACAAAGACGACCTGCACATCGCTGGAATCGGTAAGTGCAAAGGATCGGGACGCATTCAGTTTTTTCATCAATTCGCAGCCCTATCGATCGACAGTTACTACCGCGACGGCGATATCGTCCAAAAACGCGAACTTCGCTACGTCGAACCACAAAAGCAGATCAACGCTGAAGATTTTACCTTAAGTGCAGGACAGGAAGCAGATACCGGAACGACCGTTCGTCTAGACCGATTGAAAGAAACAATTTTCGCGCGGATTTCTAATGGGGAATCGCCGAGCAGCCTTTTCTCGGCGCAAGTTCTTCGCAAGCAGATGCTGATCGCCCTCATGCAGCGGCTTGTCGGCCTCGGCGATCGACTTGGCGAATTTGAGATTCGTTTCGTGAGTCGTCGCTGGAAACAACCTGAACAAGTAGAAGTGCTGCTACGTTCTGACCTTCCAAAGGTAACCATCCAACGACCGGTCGATATTGAGGAACGAGACCCAATCACTGGTAAAGGCCTCGGTACCCATCAACGCCTTACGCTGTCTCATTATCAACTCGATGCCCAACATTATGATCTACCGCGAAACGCGATAGCTTTCTGCGCTAAATCGTCGCCGGTGAAAGATATCACCAAGATGTACTTGCGCACTAAGGCCGAGCAAAACAACCCGGTGGGAGACTTCCACCATATCGTTCTAATCGAAGGCGACTATCTCGATAGCCGCGTCAACGAGCAACGTGACGATTTCGACAGTATTCCGGCCGAAATTCCTAGCGGCGACCTCTTTTCGTCGGAGAGAATTTCGTACGCCGACATATACCGAGCGATTGAACCGGTGATCGAGGAAATGGTTACGCCTGCTGATTGGAAAAAAGAGGAATTGCTTAAGGAAGTCACCGATCAGTTTGGGATCAGCGAGGCCATGCTTCAGGATACGTCGACGCGCATTCGCTATGGCGAGCCTGCACATCGCGTTGCAGAGCGCGTACTCAAAAAATATCAAGAGAGAGTGCTGGATGAAACAGCTGAGATCTTCGCGTTAAAGCAGGAGATTATCCAAGCCGAACCTGATTCGGACGAATTTCGTAGCAAAATCAATGAACTATCCTGGAAATATACATCGTCCCTCAAGAATTTTGACATGGCCACACTCTCGCAGCTAGTTGTGCGCCGGGCAGCCATCGTACAGATTCTCGATCTCGCATGCGGCAAGCAACTCGCGATGCAGACGGTCACTGAGGGCACTCGTCGCAAGGACGAGCAAATCATTCACAGCATCTTCTTTCCAATGCGAAAGGACAGCACCGAAGTTTTTGACCATGATATCTGGCTACTGAGCGAAGAATATCAATATTACGATTATATTGCGTCAGATATGCCTTTGGCCAACATCAAGTGGGACGACGGCAAAAATGTGTTTGAGAGTGATATTGATGAGGCGATGCAGGCTGTTCTTGCAAAAAGAGTCGCCGAGAACGGCGGGAAGCGGCCCGATATTGCAATCTTCAGCAAGGAAGGCTCTGTGATCATTGTAGAATTCAAAGCGCCGGGAATCTCAACCGAAGCCCACATCGGTGATCTATCCGAATATTCGCAGTTGCTTGCGGCTAAATCGAAGGGAAAGCTCAAGAAATTCTATGGATACCTTATCGGCGATCAGGTTGATACCCTTCGCCTTACCGGAAACTGGACTCCATTCCCAACGGGTAAAGGCTGGTTCCTATCAAGCCCGTTGCTGGACCCAAACACTCGCTTCCCGCTCGGCGAGACCTATTTTGAGATTCTACACTTTAGCGATGTAATCGACCGAGCGAAGAAACGCATAGGCGTCTATCAAGAAAAACTTAAGTTCGACCTCTAACGCAACAGCACCTGAGTTATTCACCACCTGAAAGCCGTCGCTAGCCTCTCAAGCGTTTCAAGGCAATTTCGGGGAAATATCAATTTAGCCGAATCTCGCCTTGGATGGTCGCCACAAGGGCGACCATGACGCGATAGTTTTCGACGGCAAACTTATCCCCGCCCCTCCTCGCCCGCCCTAT
>SEEM01000420.1 GCA_004144595.1 Hyphomicrobiales bacterium | reverse complement strand
GCTGCCCCTGCTGGCCCTGACGGCCTGCGCCGGCTCGCAGCGCTTCACCGGGCCGGTGATGAACCAGCCCTCCTACAGCCAGCCCCTGCCCTCCGCTCCGCCGGGCTGCGTGGTTGCGGCAGGATAACCGCCGGGTGGTGGCAAAGGCTCCGAGGTGATCGGAGCGGAGCTCACCGGCGGAGCGGAGGGCAGGGGCTGGCTGTAGGAGGGCTGGTTCATCACCGGCCCGGTGAAGCGCTGCGAGCCGGCGCAGGCCGTCAGGGCCAGCAGGGGCAGCAAGGCTGCCGCGCGGGCCAGGGCAGCAGTCGATGCGATTTTGATCGTCGTCATCAGGCGCGGGTTCCGATCTCGGTCAGCCGAACGTTGCGTCATTATCAGGGAACGCGATGAACGCGGCATGAGCATGGTCTAGCGCAGGCCGGCCCCTTTGCGAACCCGCGATAGCGGCTCCTGTTCCCGCCGAACGGGCCACTCCCTGGCGAAAATGGCCCGCTCCCGGAGGTGAGCAGGCCATTGCAGTTCGTAGTCGGACAGGCCGCCGGTTGGGCGGCTCAGCCCGCCTTGCGCTTGTTCTGGCGGTTGGCGACGAGGTCGTCGACGACGGCGGGATCGGCCAGCGTCGAGGTGTCGCCGAGCGCGCCGAACTCGTCCTCGGCGATCTTGCGCAGGATGCGGCGCATGATCTTGCCGGAGCGTGTCTTGGGAAGGCCCGGCGCGAACTGGATCAGGTCCGGCGAGGCGATCGGTCCGATCTCCTTGCGGACATAGGCGACGAGGTCCTTGCGCAGCGTGTCGCTCGGCTCCTCGCCGGCCATCAACGTGACATAGGCATAGATCCCCTGGCCCTTGATGTCGTGCGGGTAGCCGACGACGGCTGCCTCGGAGACGGACGGGTGCGCCACCAGTGCCGATTCGACCTCGGCCGTGCCCATGCGGTGACCGGATACGTTGATCACGTCGTCGACGCGGCCGGTGATCCAGTAATAGCCGTCGGCATCACGCCGGCAGCCGTCGCCGGTGAAGTACTTGTTCGGATAGGTCGCGAAGTAG
>SEEM01000010.1 GCA_004144595.1 Hyphomicrobiales bacterium | reverse complement strand
CCTTCCGGTTGAGCCTCTGGAGCGCGAATGAACAAGGCATGAGCTGCCACGTCACCGGAACGCCTCGGGAAACCGAGGCGATGCGCTCCATGTGGGATGGGCTGCGCCTTACAGGGGATGGCGCAGCATTGCAAGCCGACACGGCCGAGAAATGCCGGCTTTGCGGGAAATTGCCCGCTGCCCTCGGGACAAAACGCGCCGTCATCCTGCGTTTGCCCCGGGACCCATCGAAAGGCGCTGCGCTTGACGATGGATCCCGAATTTTTGCTCCGTCCGGGACGACGGAGCGATTTTTTTCGAAGCACGAGCCTCCGGACAATTGCCCGGGCCGCCTCGCCTTACTGCGGCAGCTTGGCGCCCATCTGCTTCACGAGGTCACCGATCTGCTTGCAGAAGGCCGCAGGCGTGCCGTTCTGTGCCTTGGCGATCGTCTCGATATCCTGCTCCATCCCCATGGCCGAGATCGTGCCCTTGCGACCCGCCGCCTCGGCGGCATCGCCGCCGCTGAGATCCGAGGGGGCCGGAATCATCGCGACCAGCTTCTTCTGGACGTCGGCAGCGGCGGCGTCGGTGTAACCCTTGTCGGCACAATAGCCGAGGATGCCGAGCTGATTGCGGGCGGCCTGATAGGCGACCTTGAGCTGGTCGGCCTGCGTCTGAGCAAAAGACGGGGCAACCGAGCCCAAAAATGCGACCGCAGAGACGGCCATCAACGACTTATAAAAGTTCATGGGGAATATCCTCAAGCTATCATGTTCTCAAGCATGCCAAGATGCTCTCCCCCCCGCCGCCACCTGCCTAGCGCGTGCAGCCGGGCCGAACAACCCGGAACGCAGGGGTATGCCCGGCCGCGCCGGGCGGCTCCGCGTTCGATGCGGGCTGAGGCAGTCCCTGCCAGGCCGTCTCGCCGAAGCGAGCGGGAGAGGTCGGCATCGGCGTGACCCTCGACCTGAGAACGATCTTCGTCACTGGCGCGCTGACCTGCTTCATCATCGGCGCGATGCAATTGATGACCTTCGCGACCGGCCGCTTCACCCGCAGCCCGGTCTGGTGGGGCGTCAGCAGCCTGTGCATCGGGACAGGCCTGCTCGGCGCGGCCTTCCGCGGCACGGTCCCCGACATCGTCTCGATCGAATTCGCCAACACCATCATGCTTGCGGGCTGCCTGCTGCTGCTCTTCGGCATCCGCAATTTCGCCGGCCGCGGCCTCGACTGGTTCGGATTCGGCGTGGTGCTGCTGGGCACCTGGACCCTGCTCGCGCTCTCGCCCGGAGCGGAAGGCTATGCGACGCGCGTCATGGTCGTGGCCACGGTCATGGCGCTCTGCGACGCGGCCATCGTCCGCGAAGCCGTGCGGCTCGGCTGGCAGGAGAAGCTGCGCTCGGCCTGGCTGCTCGCTGCCCTGTTTGCGCCGACGGTGGTGATCTATGCCGGCCGCATCACGCTCGCGGCGCTGGACCAGGTCGGCACGACGCTGTTCCCGGTGGATCCGGGAGCGACCGGCTGGCTCGCGGCGACCGGCGTGGCGTTCGTCATCCTGAGAGGCCAGGCCCTGCTGCTGCTCGCGGCCGAGCGCAGCAACCGGATGCTGGCGACATTGGCCCGGCGCGACCCGCTGACCGGAGCGATGAACCGCTCCGGCCTCGAACAATGGCTGGGGCAGCAGTCGCATGGCGAAAGGCGGGCCGCGCTCCTGCTCGTCGATATCGACCACTTCAAGAATCTCAACGACACGCTCGGCCATGCGGCCGGAGACCGGACCCTGCGCCTGTTCGCGGAGGCGGTGCGGGACCAGGTGCGCAGCACCGACATTCTTGCCCGGCAAGGGGGCGACGAGTTCGCGATCATCCTGCCCGATGTCGGCGTCCGCGAAGCGGTCCGCGTGGCGGAGCGCATCCGCCACGCCTTTCGCGACAAGCTCGCCGATCTCGCCGAGACCAGGCTGCAGCCGACACTCAGCATCGGCGTGGCCGAGGCCGAGCTTGGCGGGCGCGAGCTCGACGACCTTCTGGTCGAGGCCGATGAGGCGCTCTACCGCGCCAAACGGCTCGGCCGCGACCGCGTCCAGGCCCAGATGAAGCCTGCGGCCTGAGGTCGTGCCTCTTCGTCAGACCGTCAAGGTCGCGGCGGTCACGCGCTCGATCCCGGCCGCCGCCATCTCGGCCCAGGCGCGGTCGAGCGAGCCGTCGAGATCGATAGCGCGGCAGGCATCCGCGACGACGATGGTCTCGAAGCCGGCGCGGGCGGCATCCTGCGCCGTCCAGTTCACGCAGAAATCGGTGGCGAGGCCGGCGATGACGACCTTCGTGATATCGCGCTCGCGCAGGTAGCCTTCGAGCCCGGTCCGGGTTCGGCGATCGGCCTCCACGAAGCCGGAATAGCTGTCGATGCCCACGCGATATCCCTTCCGGACCACCGCCTCGGCATGGGGCAGGTCGAGACCGGGATGAAAGGCGGCCCCTTGCGTACCCTGCACGCAATGGTCGGGCCAGAGCACCTGCGGGCCATAGGCCAGCTCGATCGTCTCGAAGGGCTTGCGGCCGGGATGGCTGGAGGCGAAGGAGGCATGGCCCGCCGGATGCCAATCCTGCGTCAGCACGACATGGCGGAAGCGGCGCCCGAGCGCATTGACGAGAGGCACGACCGCATCGCCATCCGGCACCGCAAGACTGCCGCCCGGACAGAAATCGTTCTGGACGTCGACGACGAGCAGGACGGTTTGGTCGTCGGCCATAGGGATTGCTCCTATTGCAGCCTGACATCGACCACGCCGGGCGCGGCGCGCACGGCGTTGGCGATCTGCTGGTTGACCGGGAACTTGCCGGGCAGCTCGATCTCGACCTCCTGGGCGCCGTCGTCGATGATCATCACGATCGAGACCTTGCCCTCGGCGCGAACGGCCTCGCGCGGGCGAATCCGCTCGGCGATCGAGGCGACCGCCTTGTCGTCGCGCAGGTAGACGACGAGATCCTGCTTCTGGCGCGCGGCGAGATCGTCGAGCACCTCCGCATCCTCGATGCGCGGCCGCACCTCTTCGCCGTCGAGCACGGCCGACAGGCGCAGCACGAGCGCCCTGCCCGGCTCGAGCAGATCGCGGAGGCGCATCAACCCCTCCGAGAACAGAATAGCCTCGAACTGACCGCTCGGATCGGACAGGTTGACGATGCCCATCTTGGAGCCGGACTTGGTACGTCGCTCCGACTTGTCGATCACGGAGACCGCGACCTTGCCGACGCCGGTGCCGTTGGCGCGCACGGTCTGGGCGAAATCGGCATAGCGCTGCACGCGCAGGCGCTTCAGGACGTGCTCGTAATCGTCGAGCGGGTGGCCGGAGAGGAAGAAGCCGACCGCCTCGTGCTCGCGCTTTAGCTTTTCCGCCGGCGCCCAGGGTTCGACCTGCGGGATGCGGAAGGCCTCCTGGACGACGCCGCCGCTCAACAGGTCGAACTGCCCGGCCGCGGCCTCGTCGCGAGTACGATTGGACAGCGCGAGCATGCCGTCGAGGGCAGCGACCGCGCGGGCGCGATCCGCCTCCAGCTCGTCGAGCGCGCCCGCGGCGATCAGCGCCTCCAGCGTGCGGCGGTTGACGAGCCGGGTATCGATGCGGCGGGCGAGATCGGCGAGGTCGCGGAACGGGCCGGCAGCCTGCCGCGCCGCCACCAGTGATTCCACCGCCGCGGTGCCGACGCCCTTGATGGCGCCGAGCGCGTAGAAGATCTTGCCATCGGCGACGTCGAATTCGACACCGGACTGGTTGATCGCCGGCCGCTCGACCTTGATGCCAAGGCGCTCGGCATCGCGGCGGAATTCCGAGAGCTTGTCGGTATTGCCCATGTCGAGCGTCATCGACGCCGCCAGGAACTCGACCGGATAGTTCGCCTTCAGATAGGCAGTCTGGAAGGCGACGATGGCATAGGCCGCCGCGTGGCTCTTGTTGAAGCCGTAATCGGCGAACTTGGCGAGCAAGTCGAAAATCTCGGAGGCGATCTCCTTCTTGATCCCGCCATCGATCGCGCCCTTTACGAAGCGGTCGCGCTGGGCGTCCATCTCCGCCTTGATCTTCTTGCCCATGGCGCGGCGCAGCAGATCCGCCTCGCCGAGCGAATAGCCCGAGAGCGCCTGCGCCACCTGCATCACCTGTTCCTGGTAGACGATGATGCCGTGAGTCTCGCGCAGCCAGGGCTCCATGCCGGGATGGAGATAGGTCGGATCTTCCAGTCCGAGCTTGCGGCGGCAATAGGTCGGGATGTTGTCCATCGGGCCCGGCCGGTAGAGCGCCACCAGCGCGATCAGATCCTCGATCCGGTCGGCCTTCATCTCGACCAGTGCCTTGCGCATGCCGACCGATTCCACCTGGAACACGCCGACGGTCTCGCCCCGCGCCAGCATGGCGTAGGTGGTCGGGTCGTCGAAGGGCAGATCGGCGAGATCGATATCGATATCGCGCTGTTTGATCAGCCTCACCGCCGTGGTCAGCGTGGTCAGAGTCTTAAGGCCGAGGAAGTCGAACTTCACCAGCCCGGCCTGCTCGACCCATTTCATGTTGAACTGGGTGACGCGCATGCCGGTGCGCGAATCCACCGAGAGCGCGACGAGCTGTTCGAGCGGCCTGTCGCCGATCACGACGCCTGCGGCGTGAGTCGAAGCATGGCGGTGAAGCCCTTCCAGCTTCTGGCCAATTTCGAGCAGCCGCGCGACGATCGGCTCCTCCTCGGCCGCCTGCTGCAGCTTGGGCTCGCCCTCGATCGCGTCCTTCAGCGAGATCGGCTTGGCCGGGTTCTGCGGCACGAGCTTGGTCAGCTTGTCGACCTGGCCGTAGGGCATTTCCAGCACGCGGCCGACGTCGCGCAGCACGCCGCGGGCGAGCAGCGTGCCGAAGGTAATGATCTGGGCGACTCGCTCCTGCCCGTAATGGCGCTTGACGTAGTCGATCACCTCTTCGCGCCGGTTCTGGCAGAAGTCGATGTCGAAGTCGGGCATCGAGACGCGGTCGGGATTGAGGAAACGCTCGAAGAGCAGGCCGAAGCGCAGCGGATCGACATCGGTGATGGTCAGGGCATAGGCGACGAGCGAGCCCGCGCCCGAACCACGGCCCGGCCCTACGGGTATGTCCTGATTCTTCGCCCATTTGATGAAGTCCGCGACGATCAGGAAGTAGCCGGGAAACTGCATCCGGGTGATGATCGAGAGCTCGAATTCGAGCCGCTTCTCGTAGGTCTCGACGGTATAGCCTTCGGCCGGGCCATGCTTGGCGAGGCGCTGGCTAAGGCCGGCGCGCGCCTGCTCCTGAAGCTCCTCCGCCTCGTCGCGGCCTTCCTCACCGAAGCGCGGCAGGATCGGCTTGCGCGTCGTGACGCGCCAGTGGCAGCGCATCGCGATTTCGACGGTGTTCGCCAGCGCTTCCGGCAGGTCCGCGAAACGCTTCTTCATCTCGGCGCGCGAGGCGAAGTAATGCTCTGGCGTGACGCGGCGGCGCGTCCCGTCCGAGACGAGGCGCCCCTCGGCCACGGCCAGCAGCGCGTCGTGTGCGTCGAAATCTCCTGGCTTGGCGAAGAAGGGCTCGTTGGTCGCGACGATCGGCAAGTCGGAATCATAGGCCAGGCGCAGGAGATGCGCCTCGCGCGCGGCCTCGCCGTCGGCGCCATGGCGCTGGATCTCGACGTAGAGCCGGTCGCCATAGATATCGGCCAGGGTCGACAGGCGCGAGGCCGCCTGCGGGAGCTGGCCGCCGCGCAAGGCAACGTCGACCGGCCCGCCCTGGCCGCCGGTCAGCGCGATCAGGCCGTTGTTGTACGCCGCAAGACGCTCGATCGTGGTGATCGGCTGGCCGGAGCCGCCGGTTGCCAGAGCCGCTTCGCTGACGAGCTTCATCAGGTTGCCGTAGCCGCCCTCGTCCATGGCGAGCAGAACGATATGCGGCAGGCGCTGCAGTAGCGCCGGCTTGCGCCCGCCCTCGCCTTCATCGGCGAAGTCGATGGAAAGCTGGACGCCCACGATCGGCTGAAGCCCGGAGCCGGCGAGCTTCTCGGAGAATTCGAGGCCGCCGAAGAGATTGTCGGTATCGGTCAGCGCCAGGGCCGGCTGGCCGTCGGCGGCGGCCATCTTGGCCAGCGTCGCGATGGTCATCGCGCCTTCGAGCAGCGAATAGCTCGAATGGACATGCAGATGGACGAAGCCGATCTCCTGGAGAACGCGCGCCTCGCCAGCTTCCCGACCCATGTCCTGCTCCTGCCGCCTCAACCGGGCGACTCGTCGACCCCGACCCTTAGCGCTTCTTATGCGTCCAGGGTGGGGCCGGCGTCGAGGCCTTGCGAGCCGCTCTGTGGATGGCTCCTGCCGTCCCTAGACATGAGGGCCGGAGAGGATGGCGGCCCAAAGCCAGATCATGCCGAGGAAGACGCCGAGCGAGGCGATCTCGGCGAGGCCGGCGGCGAGTTTGCGCGCTGCAGTCATGGAAACCTCCTGTGTTCTCGATAGGTTCAGTTTAGTTCCTGTTTTGTTCTCGTCAATGTCGATACGGAAACCGGGGCCTCGATCTCGGCGAGGCGGTTAACAGGACCCTAACGCTGCTCTGATGCAGGCGCTGGCGCTTGGTGCCGCCGCGCGTGGATTGCCGCAAACGTCATGGTCGGGCTTGTCCCGACCATCCACGTCTTCATCGCTGCAATGCCGTATTCAAGACGTGGATGCTCGCCACAAGGCGAGCGTGACCGCGGCTGCATCGTTGCTGTCAGAACGACCCAGCCGTCGCCTTGGCCGCCTACAGCTTGACCACCAGCCCGTCGCGGATCGTGACCTGCCTGTCCATCTGGCGAGCGAGCTCCAGGTTATGCGTCGCGATCAGCGCCGCCAGTCCCGAGGCCCGCGCCAGCGCCATCAGCGTGCCGAAGACATGCTGCGCGGTCTGCGGGTCGAGATTGCCTGTCGGCTCGTCGGCCAGCAGCAGGCGCGGCCCGTTGGCGACGGCGCGGCCGATGGCGACGCGCTGCTGCTCGCCGCCGGACAGTTCGCCCGGCAGATGGTCGAGCCGCTGGCCAAGACCGAGGAAGGTCAGAAGCTCCGACGCTCGCTCCTCCGCGGTCCTGCGTGCGAGGCCGCGAATGCGCTGCGGCAGCACGACGTTCTCCAGCGCCGTGAATTCAGGCAGGAGATGGTGGAACTGGTAGACGAAGCCGATCTCGGTGCGTCGCAGGCGCGTTCGGCCCTTGTCGTCGAGCTTGGTCGTGGCGAGCCCGCCGACGAAGACTTCGCCTGCATCGGGTTTCTCCAACAGGCCGGCGACATGCAGCAGCGTCGACTTGCCGGTGCCGCTCGGCGCGACCAGGGCGACGACCTCGCCGGGCCAGAGCGCGAAATCGGCCTTGCGCAGCACTTCGAGCGGAGCGTCGCTCTGCGGATAATAGCGCTCGACCTGGGAGAGGAAGAGCGCGGGCATTTCCTGTGCCATCGCCTTAGCCCATCCTCAGCGCTTCGACCGGATCGAGCCGGGCAGCCTTCCAGGCCGGATAGAGCGTCGCCAGCAGCGACAGGGTCAGCGCCATCAGAACGACGCTCACCACCTCGCGCCAATCCGTGACGGAGGGGATGTCGCTGAGGAAGCGCACCGTGGGGTCCCACAGATTGGCGCCCGTGACCCAGTTGAGCACCGCCATGATCGACTTGATGTTCTTGGCGAAGGCGATGCCGAGCGCGAGCCCGGCGAGCGTCCCGATCACGCCGATCGCCGCCCCCGTAATCAGGAAAATGCGCAGAACCGTCCCGCGCGTGCAGCCCATGGTGCGCATGATCGCGATGTCGGCGGTCTTGTCCTTCACCAGCATGATCAGGCCGGAGACGATGTTCAGCGCCGCGACCAGCACGATCAGCGTCAGGATGATGAACATCACGTTCCGCTCGACTTCCAGGGCATTGAAGAAGCTGCGGTTGCGCTGGCGCCAGTCGGAGAGCACGAGCGGGCGCGGCGCATCGGCCTCGATCGCGTCGCGGACGGACTGGGTCCGGTCGGGGTTGTCGACGAAGATCTCGATGACGTTCACGTCGCCGTCGCGGTTGAAATAGGCCTGAGCCTCGCCGAGCGGCATGTAGACGAAGGTGCCGTCGAACTCGGTCATGCCGATTTCGAATATCGCCTTGACCGGGTAGGCCTTGATGCGCGGCGCCGTGCCGAAAGGCGTCGATGCCCCCTGCGGCGAGACCAGGGTCATCATGTCGCCGGCCTGGATGCCCAGCGCATTGGCGAGGCGGCGGCCGATGGCGACGCCGGGCGTGCCGCCGTCGAAACCGTCGAGCGTGCCGGACTTGATGTTGCCGCCGATGAAGGGGATCGCCTTGATGTCGCTCTCGCGCACACCGCGCACCAGCACGCCGTTATTGCCGGTCTGCGAGGAGGCGAGCGCCTGGCCCTCGACCAGCGGAATGGCGAGCTTGATGCCGGGTATCTTGGCGAGCCTCGCCGCGACGCTGTCGTAATCGTCGAGCGGCCGGTCGATCGGGGTCGCGAAGATATGGCCGTTCACGCCGACGATCTTGCTGAGCAGCTCGATCCGGAAGCCGTTCATCACCGACATCACGATGATCAGCGTGGCGACGCCGAGCATGATGCCGAGAAAGGAGAAGCCGGCGATGACCGAAACGAAGCCCTCGCGGCGGCGCGTGCGCAGGTAACGCCCGGCGAGTTGCCATTCGAACCCGGCGAAGGCCTTGGTCCCGGTCGGAATCTCGCCGGTCGGGCTCTCGGCGCTGTCGGTGACGGCGCTCATGCGGCTGCTCCCATCAGGTGCGTGTTCATGACGGTATCCGCCGTCACGCCGCCCTGCCCTTGAAGCGATCGAGCGCCGCCTCGAGCGAGACGAGTTCGCGCTCGCCACCGGCACGGCGCTTGATCTCGACCTTGCCTTCGGCCAGCCCCTTCGGGCCGACGATGATCTGCCAGGGCACGCCGATCAGGTCGGCCGTGGCAAACTTGGCGCCCGGCCGGTCGTCGGTGTCGTCGAGGACGGCGTCGTAGCCCTTGGCGAGCAGGTCCTTGTAGATCCGCTCGGCCGCGCCGTCGGTCGCCGCGTCGCCGGCCTTGAGGTTGATGACCGCGATGTCGAAGGGCGCGATTTCGTCCGGCCAGACGATGCCGGCATCGTCATGGCCGGCCTCGATCAGCGCCGCGACGAGGCGGCTCGGGCCGATGCCGTAGGAGCCGCCATGCAGCAGCACGGGCTGGCCGTCGGGGCCGGCGACGGCTGCGCCCATCGGCTCGGAGTACTTCGTGCCGAAATAGAAGATATGGCCGACCTCGATGCCGCGCGCCGAGACGCGCTTGTCGTCCGGAACCGCCTCGAAAGCGGCCTTGTCGTGCATTTCCTCGGTCGCGGCATAGAGGCTCGTCCACTTGTCGAAGACGCCCTGCAGACCGGCGATATCGTCGAAATCGGTGTCGGCCGCCGGAGTCTCGAAATTCAGGTAGTCGCTGTGGCAGAAGACCTCGCTCTCGCCGGTCGAGGCGAGCACGATGAACTCGTGGGAGAGATCGCCGCCGATCGGGCCGGTATCGGCCTTCATCGGGATCGCCTTCAGGCCGAGCCGCGCGAAGGTGCGCAGATAGGCCGCGAACATGCGGTTATAGGCGTGGCGGGCCGCGTCCTTGTCGAGGTCGAAGGAATAGGCGTCCTTCATCAGGAACTCGCGGCCACGCATCACGCCGAAGCGCGGGCGGACCTCGTCGCGGAACTTCCACTGGATGTGGTAGAGATTGAGCGGCAGATCCTTGTAGGACTTGACGTAGGCACGGACGATTTCCGTGACCATCTCCTCGTTGGTCGGGCCGTAGAGCATGTCGCGATCATGCCGGTCCTTGATGCGCAGCATCTCCTTGCCATAGGCGTCGTAGCGCCCGCTCTCGCGCCAGAGATCGGCCGACTGGATGGTCGGCATCAGGATCTCGATGGCGCCCGAGCGATTCTGCTCTTCGCGCACGACATTGCTGATCTTGTTCAGCACGCGCAGGCCGAGCGGCAGCCAGGAATAGATGCCCGCCGACTGCTGGCGGATCATGCCGGCGCGCAGCATCAGCCGGTGCGAGACGATCTCCGCGTCCTTGGGCGTATCGCGCAGAAGGGGCAGGAAATAGCGGGAAAGACGCATCGGAAAACCTGTCGGAGGGCCCTGCGCGCGGAATCGCGCCGGGTGATCGGAGAGCGAGTCGGCCTGCCTGAGAGACACCATCGCTCTCGGCAAAAAGCAAACCAAAATCAGCAGGAAGCGGCGGAAGGTGGCGAAGTTATGTGCCTTTCGCCAGAGATCGTGCAGTCAGCCCTTGGCGAAGCGCGCCTTCAGCGCAGCCAGCACCGCAGGAGGCACGAAGGGCGAAACGTCGCCGCCCATCGCGGCGATCTGGCGCACCAGCGTCGCGGTGATATAGCGCACGCCGGGCGAGGCCGGCAGGAACACGGTCTGCACGTCCGGCGCCATGGTGCCGTTCATCCCGGCCATCTGCATCTCGTAATCGAGGTCGCTGCCGTCGCGCAGGCCGCGGATGATGAACGAGGCCCCTGCCCGGCGCGCCGCATCAACGGCAAGATCGTCGAAGGTCACGACATCGAGCGCGGCGCCCTTGGCCGCGAGCAACGGCCCGGCGACGGCGCGCAGCAGGTCCGCGCGTTGCTCGACCGAGAGCAACGGCGTCTTGCCCGGATGGACCCCGATCGCCAGAACGAGCCTGTCGCAAAGGCCGGCCGCCGCCGCGATGACGTCGGCATGGCCGTTGGTCACGGGATCGAACGAACCGGTGTAGAAAGCTGTGCGCGCCATGTGGCCAGGGTTAGCGGCTGGACCGGAAAAGGACAAGCCGCGTCAGAGGTTTGGGGTCGACAGGTCCCAGCCCTCGTCCTGAGGAGCAGCCGCAGGCTTCAGAACGCTCCGGGGGTGTCTGGAACATCCTTCGAGACTCCGCTGACGCGGCTTCTCAGGATGAGGGCCGTTGCTTTGTTCAGGTCAGCGGTACCAGCGTGGCGAGCGCCGCGGCGCTGCCGATGATGATCGAGACGAGGATCATCAGGGACGCCGTAGCGGAGGCACGGCGGGAACTGGCGTAAGACAGGCGGTCATCCATGGAGATAGCCTCGGCGAATCGCGACGTATCCGGTTTCCCTTGGGTGATGCCCTTAGCGGGCCGTCCCGAGGCAAGATTTTGACCAAACGGTGACAACGGCCGGTTGTTCCGGCTTTCGATTGCCTTTTCGTGCCCGGCCGGCCTAAACGGGCGCGCCATGCTCACGATCAACGACATCACCTACCGCCTCGGCGAACGCCTGCTGCTCGACCATACCGGCGCCGCCATCCCCGATGGCGCGCGCGTCGGCTTCGTCGGCCGCAACGGAACCGGCAAGACGACGCTGTTCAAGATCATCACCGGCGACCTCGGCACCGAAAGCGGCAATATCAGCCTGCCGAGAGGCCGGCGTATCGGTGGTGTCGCGCAGGAGGCGCCGGGCGGCCCGGAAACGCTGATCGAGGTCGTGCTCGCGGCCGATACCGAACGCTCGGCCTTGATGGCGGAAGCGGAGACCGCGACCGACCCGCACCGCATCGCCGAGATCGGAACGCGGCTGGCCGATATCGGCGCGCATTCCGCCCCGGCGCGGGCCGCGATGGTGCTGCATGGGCTCGGCTTCGACGAGGAGGCGCAACAGCGTCCCTGCTCCGATTTCTCGGGCGGCTGGCGGATGCGCGTCGCGCTCGCGGCCGTGCTGTTCTCCGAGCCCGACCTGTTGCTGCTCGACGAACCCACCAACTATCTCGACCTCGAAGGCACGCTCTGGCTCTACGACTACCTGGAGCGCTATCCGCATACCGTGATCGTCATCAGCCATGATCGCGAATTGCTGGACACCTCGGTCGACCACATCATGCATCTCGACCAGGGCAAGCTGACGCTCTATCGCGGCGGTTATTCCTCCTTCGAGAAGCAGCGCGCCGAAAAGCAGATGCAGCTCGCCCGCGCCAAGGAGAAGCAGGACGCGGAGCGCAAGCATCTGCAGTCCTTCGTCGACCGCTTCAAGGCCAAGGCGACCAAGGCCCGGCAGGCGCAGTCGCGCGTCAAGCGGCTGGAGAAGATGCAGACCATCGCCGCGATCGTCGATCGCGACGTGCAGCCCTTCTCCTTCCCCGGTCCGGAAAAGCCGCTCTCGCCGCCGATGATCGTGCTGGAGGATGCGAGCGCCGGCTATGGCGAGCGCAAGGTCTTGTCCCGCCTCAACCTATCGCTGGCGCCCGACGACCGCATCGCGCTGCTGGGCTCGAACGGCAACGGCAAGTCGACCTTCTGCAAGCTGATCGGCGGGCGACTCGATGCCATGTCCGGCGAGATGAAGAAGTCGAGCAAGCTGGAGACGGCCTATTTCGCCCAGCACCAGCTCGACGAACTCCGCATCGAGGATACGCCAGTCGGGCATCTGCGCGACCTGATGCCGGACGCGCCCGAGGCCAAGGTGCGCTCGAAGGCGGCGCAGATCGGCTTCCCCGCGAACAAGGCGGATACACCGGTGAAGCTGCTCTCGGGCGGCGAGAAGGCGCGGCTGATGCTGGGGCTCGCCACCTTCCACGGGCCGCATCTGCTGATCCTCGACGAGCCGACCAACCATCTCGACATCGACAGCCGCACTGCGCTGGTCAACGCGATCAACGACTATCCCGGGGCCGTCATCCTCGTCAGCCACGACCGCTTCCTGATCGAGGCCTGCGCCGACCGGCTCTGGCTCGTCGGCGGCGGCACCGTCAAGAATTTCGACGGCGACATGGACGATTACCGCACCTATGTGCTGGGCGCCGCCAAAGCCGAAAAGCGCGGCAAGCCGGCGCCGGATGCCGCCGCCAAGCCCAAGGCGGACGAGCGTAAGGAAGCCGCGACGAAGCGGGCCGCGCAGGGGCCGCTGCGCCAGAAGCTCAACCTCGCCGAGGCGCGCATCGCCAAGCTGACGGGGCTGATCGAAAAGGTCGACGCGGCGCTCGCCAACGGAGCCTTTGCGCGCGACCCCGACAAAGCGGTTCAGATATCGCGCCAGCGTGCGGAATTGTCGGAAGCGCTGGCCACGGCCGAGGAGGAATGGCTGCTGCTGGGCGAGGAGCTGGAGAGCGCCTGAGGCATTCAGGCGTTCGAGATACGGCGCTGTCGCGGCCGGCGGCCGGCGGCCTACGGACGCGGCACGCAGGCGCCAAGCCTCAGCATGGTGCCGGCCGGGCAGGTATACGCGCCGGTGGGCTGCGAAATCGGCCGGACGGATTCGCAGCAGGCACCCCGCACGACATAGCCGCTTGGGCAACCGCCGGACATCTCCATCCGGTCCTTGCCGTCCCGCGTCGGGCGGCACGAGCCCGCCGCCAACGCGTCATCGGCGGCGGCGAACGCGACCACGGCCAACGCCGCAAAGATGGCAAGTCTGATCATGGGCGGCAATATCCGGTGGCCGGGGTCGGCCTAGCTGGCCGGATCATACATGAACTCGCGGAGCTCCTGCGCGCAGCGACAGGCGCGCGCGAGCTTCGCCGCCCATTCGAGCGCTTCTTCGCGCGATGGCAGCTCCAGAATCGCGAAGCCGCCATTGAGGCGGCTTCCGGGATAGGTCTGCGCGGACACCGTCCTATCTGCGGAGACGAGCACGGGATCGACCTGCTCATCGATCCCGCCGCCGAAGACATAGATTCCGGCTGCTTTGGCCTCCTCGATCACGGCATGAGAATCGACGGAGGCGGCGTTCAGCTGCTCATCCGTGAGCACCATGGCCTCGCTCGGAAAGGAGATGAGGTATTTGGTCATGCCGCGATGATGCGTTGCAGGCCAGGCGAAAACAAGCGGATGGGTCCTGCGATCACTCGTGGACCTGGCAACGGTAGACTATGGTAACGACTCACACGGCCGGCCGGAGACGGCTGGTCCGTTCGCCGGGATCAGGAAAGACAGCGCCATTCATGCAATCGCGAGCAGCTCATGCGCTGATCGGACTGGCCACGCTGGCAGTGGTCGCTGCGCTGTTTGGGCTCGGCTTCTGGTTCGGCCGGGGGCAAGCCGACACCATCGACGTCAAGGTGGTCTTCGACGGCAAGGTCTCGGGTCTGGGTCGCGGGTCCAGCGTGCTGTTCAATGGCCTGCGCATCGGTGAGGTCAAGGAAATCGAGATCGAGCCGACGGATCCCGGCCAGATTTACGCCATCCTGAAGATCATCCGGTCTGCGCCCTTGCGCGTCGATACGATCGCCCGCCTCGAAGGACAGGGCCTCGCCGGCATCGTCGCGGTGCAGCTTCGCGGCGGCAGCCCAGCCGCTGCTCCGCTGATCGCCGGGCCGGGGCAGGCTTTTCCGACGATCATCGCGGAATCCTCCGAAAGCATTTTCGAGAAGGTCGAATCGATTGCGAAGAGCGTCGACGAGGCTTTCGTCGGCATCGATGCTGCAATCCAGGCCAACGCAGGCCCCGTGAGCGAGAAGATCAAGTATGTCGAGAACCTGTCTGCTACGCTGAACAGCCATTCGCCCGAGGTCGAGAAGCTGATGAAGAACGTCAGCGCGGCGGCCGAATTCATCACTCCGCTTCCGGACAAGCTGAAGAATTTCAGCGAGAGTTTCACGGAAACCCTCCGATCTTTCGACAAGGACCGCGTCGCTTCGGCCATCGAAGATGCCGATCGCCTGACGGCGACACTGGGCGCGGCCACTCCCGAGATCGGCAATACGGTGCGGAGCGTGGCCTCGGCGAGCGAGAAACTCAACCGCGCCGCCGATCAGATCGATGGCGTGCTGAAAGGGGCACAAGCCTTCTTGAGCGGTGCCGGGAGAGAGAACGGGCGAAGCGTCTTCGAAGACGTCGCGGAGGCTGCGAAATCCCTCCGCACGCTCGCCGACAATCTGGATCGGAGCTCGGCGGCAGCGACGGCGAAGATCATCCAGTTCACGGGAGGTGGGCTGCAAAAGCTCGAAACACTCACCTCGGACGGCAGCCGATCCCTTTCCGGTTTCGAGCGTGCGCTCCGCAATCTGAATCGAAACCCGCAAGGGCTCATTTTCGGCAACAAGAACCGCATCCCGCAATATAACGGCTCGCCATAAAACAGGTGCCTGCCGAGAAAGGCGTGATGTCCGCTACAACGACCCTCTCGCAGGTGCCGCTGGCTCCGGCCGGATGCCTTGGGGGCGCCGCCCTCGGGCTCATCCCTGCCCCGGCTTCACGATTCGGCTCAGGCGGTTGTCGGTAAACATGTAGATTTCGCGGCCGCCGGGCTCTGAATAGAGCACCTGGACCTCGCGCTGGCCCTTGCCGCTCTCGCCGACCAGCACGTCGGTCGGACGGGCGCCCTTCAGCTTCACCAGCTCGCATTCGGTGATGCCGGGCGCGATCTCCTTCGGCAGCGGCCGGGTCGAGGGATCGAGCGAGGCGCCGACGCTGCATTCGCCTTCCGGCGTCAGGACCGGCTCCTGCGTCGAGATGCCCGCGCTCGCCGAGGCGGTCTTTGTCGTGGTGACACCGCCCTTGGTTTCGGACTGGAAGGCGAAACCGCCCATATCGACCGAACACCCGGCAAGGGCTGCGGTGCAGAGCAACAGAACAGGCAGTCTCACGCTTTCTTCTCCCAACGGCCGGCGTCGTCCTGCTGCCAGTAGCTGGCGGCATGGCCCGAGGCCTTGGCCTTCTTCCAATCCTCGCGGGCGGCCGAAAGCGCCTCGGGATCATCGCCATCGAATATCAGGACGACGCGCTCGTAGTCCTGCATTGCGTCGGGAATGCGAACACCATCGGCGCAGACCCGGACCTGCGCGGCATTCGGATTGTGCGCCTGCGTCGTCAGCACCACCGGGCTGCCCGGCGCATCGGCCTCCAGCGCCGTGACATGCGGCAGGAAGCTCTCGTCCGAATAGGTCCAGAGGTGATCGTCGAGCACGCTCATGCGCTCCTGGCCGCCGACCTGGACGACAACCTTCTGGCCGCGCGACAGGGCGCGGTCGAGGATCGTCGGCAGGACCTGCTCCAGCGGGCGGGACTGCAGATGGAAGAACAGGATTTCAGGCATCGTTGCCTATGCCCTCGTCGTCATTGCGAGGAGCGTAGCGACGACGCAATCCAAAGGACGGCAGAGCGCTACGTCCCCGGGATTGCTTCGCTTCGCTCGCAATGACGTACTCACTATCGGCCTCAACCCTCGTAATGGTCGGAGACAAGCCGGTCGAGCAGGCGCACGCCCCAGCCCGGCCCCCAGGATCGGTTGATCTCCGAATTCCCGGCGGCCATTCCGGTTCCCGCGATGTCGAGATGCGCCCAGGGGGTATCGTTGACATGGCGCTGCAGGAACTGCGCCGCGGTGATCGAACCGCCATAGCGCCCGGCCGAGTTCTTCATGTCGGCGAATTTCGAATCGATCATCTTGTCGTAGCCCTTGCCGAGCGGCATGCGCCAGACCGTCTCGCCTGTGGCGATGCCGGCCGCCGTCAGGCGGGTGGAGAGCTCGTCGTCGTTGCTGAACAGGCCGGCATTCTCCTGGCCGAGAGCCACCATGATCGCGCCGGTCAGCGTCGCCAGGTTGATCATGAAGCGCGGCGCGAAGCGCTCCTGCGTGTACCAGAGCACGTCCGCCAGCACGAGGCGGCCCTCGGCGTCGGTATTGATGATCTCGATGGTCTGGCCGGAGAGCGAGGTCACGATGTCGCCCGGGCGCTGGGCGTTGCCGTCGGGCATGTTCTCGACAAGACCGATGACGCCGATGGCGTTGACCCTTGCTTTACGGCCCGCGAGCGCCTGCATCAGGCCGACCACGCAGGCCGCGCCCGCCATGTCGCCCTTCATGTCCTCCATGCCGGCACCCGGCTTCAACGAGATGCCGCCGGAATCGAAGGTCACGCCCTTGCCGACGAAGGCGACGGGCTTCTCGTCCTTCTTCGCGCCGTTCCAGCGCATGACCACGACCTGGCTTTCGCGGCGCGAGCCCTGGCCGACGCCGAGCAGCGCGCGCATGCCGATCTTCTTCATCGCCTTCTCGTCGAGGACCTCGATCTCGACGCCGAGCTTTTCGAGCTTGGCGGCCCGGTCGGCGAATTCGGCGGGATAAAGGACGTTCGGCGGCTCGTTGACCAGGTCGCGCGCCTGCAGGACGCCGGCGGCGATCGCGTCGGCGGTCTTGAGCGCCTTCTTGAGGCGCGACGGGTCGGCCGTGCGCAGCGTCACGGTGAGCGGCTCGGCGTTGTCCTTGTCCTTGGTCTTCGTCTTGTAGCGATCGAAGGCATAGGCCCGAAGCCTGAGGCCGAGCGCGATATCGGCGGATTGCCTCGCCTCGATCTCGCTTCCCGGGAGCGCCAGGACGACATCCGCACTGCGGCCGGCACCGAGCCGGCCCGCGATGACGCCACCGAGCTTGACGAAATCGAGCTTGGCTCGCTCGTCCTCTGGACCGGTGCCGACGACGATCAGGCGCTCATAGGCGGCGCCTTCCGGCGACGGCAGCGTCAGGCCGGCGAGCGCCTTGCCCTTGAAGCGCTCGGCGGCGGCGGCCCGCGTCAGCAGTGCCTGCGCGCCGTCGCCGGCCCATTCCGCGATGGCTTCGGGAAGAGCCAACTGGTCGGAGACGAGGATCACGAGGTCCTGCCCCTCGACGGCATCCAGGGCTTTGATCTCGAGCTTCAGGCGCTGCGACATGATCCGCTCACAATCTTGCGAAAATGACATTGGAAGAACAGTTGAAGGCAGGCGGCAACCGATTCCCGTTTGCGCCATGGTCGCGCCTATACCATAGGGTGTGTCCGACGAACCACCTCGGGGAGCGCGACGCTCTCCATCTGCCGGAACCGACGCGTGCTTCTCAACCGCCTCGATCGCTATATCCTGAAGATCGCGGCGGTGGCGGCGATCGTGCTTCTGCTCGGACTGACCGGCGTGATCTGGGTCACGCAGGCGCTGCGCGAGGTCGATCTCATCACCGGCAAGGGCCAGACGGTCCTGATCTTCCTGACCGTGACGCTGCTGTCGCTGCCGGCGCTGATCGCCGGCATCGCGCCGGTCGCGCTGTTCATGTCGACGCTCTACACGCTCAACCGGCTCAACGGCGATTCCGAGCTGATCGTGATGAACGCCGCCGGCGTGGCGCCGCAGCGCATCACCCGGCCCTTCATCGTGCTGACGATCGCGACCTCGCTCGTCGTCGCCTGGATGACGATATCGGTGATGCCGTCGAGCTTCCGCATGCTGCGCGACCTGATCACGCTGATCCGCGCCGATTTCGTCGCCAACGTGGTCAAGGAAGGCCAGTTCGTCTCGCTCGATTCCGGCGTAACCTTCCATTATCGCGAAAAGGCCGGCGATGCGCTGGTCGGCATCTTCATGCAGGACCGGCGCGACCCGTCGCAGCCCGCGATCTATCTCGCCGAGCGCGGCCGCACGGTCGAGGCAGAGGGCCAGAGCTTCCTGATGCTGGAGAAGGGTACCATCCAGCGCGAGGCCAAGAACACCAGCACGACTTCGATCATCTCCTTCGAGCGCTACGCCCTGAACCTGTCGGCGCTGTCAGGCGATGCCAGCGGCGGCCCCGGCGAGGGCGACGGCGACAAGGTGATCTACAAGCCGCGCGAACGCTCGACCTGGGAGCTTCTCCGCCAAAACACGGACGAGGCCTATTACAAGATCCAGGAAGGCCGTTTTCGCGCAGAACTGCATAACCGGCTCTCGTCCCCGCTCTACCCCTTCGCCTTCATGCTGATCGCCTTTGCCGCCATAGGCGAGGCGCGCACAACCCGGCAGGGACGGGCACTGGCGATCCAGTCGGCGATCATGATCGTCGGCGCGACCCGCATCGCCGCCTACGCCGCCTGGACCGCCAGCGTGCGCTCGCCGTTCGCCGCCGCGCTGCTCTATATCCTGCCGATCGCGGCCATCATCCTGGCGACGGGCTTCATCTTCTACGGCGGACGGATCCAACCCGCCCTGGCTCGCCTCCTTGCCCCCCTCACAACGCCGCTGGTCAATCTCGCGGCCCGTTTCCGGCGCGCCTGATGCTGCTGTTCACGACCTTCGGCCGCTATCTGACGAAGCGTTTCGCACGCGCCATCGTCGGGGTCTTCAGTACGTTCTTCTTCCTGATCGGGACGCTCGATTTCGTCGAGCTGATGCGCCGCGCCGGCGATTCCCCGATCGCGACGACGCCGCGCATCGTGCAACTCGCCCTGTTCCGGGCTCCGGCCGTGGCCGAGCAGATCTTCCCCTTCGCCGCCCTGTTCGGCGGGATGTTCGCCCTTCTGACGCTGAGCCGGAAGCTCGAGCTCGTCGTCGCCCGCTCCGTCGGCGTCTCGGCCTGGCAGTTCCTGCAGCCCGCCGCGACCGTCGCAGGCGCCATCGGGCTCATCTCGATCATGATCTACAACCCGGTCGCAGCAGAGCTGAAGCGCAAGGCCACCGCCCTGGAGACGCGCCTGTTCGTGCGCTCCGGCGGCAAATCCGGCCTGTCCCAGGAGATCTGGCTGCGGCAGCGCAGCGTCGACGGGCAGGCCATCATCCGCGCCGCCGGCGCCCTGCCCGACGAGGACGGCCTGTCCCAGGTCGCCTTCTTCATCTTCAACCCGGACGGCAGCTTCAAGCAGCGTATCGACGCAAGGCAGGCGCTGTTGCGACCGGGCCATTGGGAGCTCGCCGACGCACGCTCCACCTCCGCCACGGAAGAGCCACAGAGCTATAAGAACTACGTGCTCGCGACGACGCTGGAGCCGGAACAGATGCGCCAGAGCTTCACCCCACCCGACGCGGTGGGCTTCTGGTCCATGCCGACGGTGATCGACCGCACACAGCGCGCCGGGCTCGATACGACGCCCTATGAGCTGCGTTATCAATCGCTCATGGCGCGTCCGCTGCTGCTGATCGCGATGGTGCTGGTGGCAGCATCCGTTTCTTTAAGATTTTTCAGATTTGGTGGTGTGACCAAACTGGTGATAGGTGGCGTCGCTGCGGGGTTCGTGCTCTATGTGGCGACACAACTGTCGGAGGAACTCGGATCGTCGGGAATCGTCAATCCGGTCGTCGCGGCGTGGTTGCCTGCAGCATTGGGGGCAATGCTGGGAGCACTCGCCCTCCTCCATCAGGAAGATGGGTGAAACGTACTGTGCCTATGGTTAATTTCGAGTTTACGAGATGGGTCCAGGAGTGAACCGGCTAGCGCACTTTGCTGCGGCGACGGCTCTCGCCTCCAGCCTGGCCTATCTGCTGGCCGGGCCGGCCCATGCCCAGAATCGGGCGGCCGGCGCGCAGCCCAAGCCGGCGGCTGCGGCCCCTGCGAAACCGCAGGACCGTATGGTCGTCGATGCGCGCGAACTCGTATACGACAACGACAAGAAGACGGTCGCGGCCGTCGGCGACGTCCAGATCCTCTATCAGGGCCGGACGATCGAGGCAGACCGCGTCATCTACGACCAGGGCAACAAGCGCGTTATCGCCCTCGGCAATGCCCGGATCACCGAAGCCAACGGCACGGTCATCACCGGCGACAAGTTCAACCTGACCGACGATTTCCGCGACGGCTTCATCGACTCGCTGCGTGTCGTGAACCCGGACAAGACCCGCTTCTCGGCGCCGCGCGCCGAACGGACGGACGGCGAGACCTTCGTCTTCGAGAAGGGCATCTACACCGCCTGCGAGCCCTGCAAGGACAATCCGGAACGGCCGCCGCTCTGGCAGGTCCGCGCCGCGCGGATCATCCACAAGAAGTCCGAGCAGACGATCTATTACGAGGATGCGCGGGTCGAGTTCGCCGGCATTCCGATGGCCTATATCCCGTATATGTCGGGCCCGGATTCGACGGTGAAGCGCAAGTCCGGCTTCCTGTCGCCCAAATTCATCAACACCTCGGCGCTGGGCTACGGCATCGGCCTGCCGTATTTCCTCAACCTGGCGCCGAACTACGACCTGACGTTCACGCCGACCTATTTCAGCCGCCAGGGTTTTCTCGGCGAGGCGGAATGGCGGCACCGCCTGGTGAACGGCTCCTACACGATCCGGGCCGCGGGCATCTTCCAGCAGGACAAGGGCGCCTATCTTCCGAGCCCGCTGGGACCGGGCGACAAGGAATTCCGCGGCTCGGTAGAAACGAGCGGCAAGTTCTTCATCAACCCGCGCTGGACGGTCGGCTGGAACGCCTCGATGTCGACGGATCGCTGGTTCTACAAGAACTACCGCATCCGCAACGAGAGCCTCAGCGCCACCACCTACCTGCAGGAAGCGACCTCGACCGCCTACCTGAACGGCCAGAGCGAGAGCGCCTGGTTCGATCTGCGAGGCTATTATTTCCAGCCGCTGAACTATCAGGACTGGCAGAAGCAGCAGCCCGTGGTGCTGCCGGTGCTGGACTACGACAAGCGCGTCCACAAGCCGTCCTTCCTCGGCGGCGAGCTCTCGTTCACCGCCAACGTCACCAGCCTGACGCGCGACACCGCCGCCTTCGCGGAGTTGCCGCAGCAGAAAAGCTACCTGATCACGACACCGAGCTATTCGCTCTATGACGGCTGTGCGGTCTACGACAAGAACCGCTGCCTCGTGCGCGGCCTTGCCGGCAATGTCTCCCGCGCGACGGCCCAGGTGTCCTGGCGTCGCAACATCATCGACCCGCTCGGGCAGATGTGGACACCCTACGCTTCGGTGCGGGCCGATATCTTCTCGGTCAATCCCGACACGACCGGCCCGATCAATTCGCGTGTCGCGACCATCGCCGACACCTCGGACGAGGTCTTCGGCCGGGTCATGCCGGCGATCGGGCTGATGTATCGCTACCCGTTCGTCGCCAAGACCGGCTGGGGCACCCATATCATCGAGCCGGTCGCACAGATCGTCGCGCGCCCGAACGAGACCAACAGCCTGCGCGTCGCCAACGAGGATGCGCAGAGCCTCGTCTTCGACGCCAACAACCTGTTCGAGTGGAGCGGCAAGTTCTCCGGCTTCGACCGTGTCGAGGGCGGCACCCGCGCGAATGTCGGGGGGCTCTATACCGGCCGCTTCGGCAAGGAAGCTTTCGCGAACCTGCTGCTGGGCCAGTCGTTCCAGCTCGGCGGGCGCAACTCGTTCGCCAGCGGAGACCTGCTCAATACGGGCCTTAACTCCGGTCTCGAAACCCGCAACTCCGACTATGTCGCCCGCGCCCAGATTTCGCCGTTCAAGGGCTTCTTCCTGACCGGCGCGACGCGCCTGAATGCGACGACTTTCGAGGCCCAGCGGATCGACGCCGCCGCGACCTACGCCAACAGCGTCATTACCGCCTCCGTCGGCTATGGCCGCTATGAGCCGCAGCCCGATCTCGGCATCACGCGCCGCCGCGAAGGTCTTTCCCTGAACGGCTCGCTCAAGGTTGCCGAGAACTGGCGCGTGCGCGCCGGCGTGCTGTTCGACCTCGACAAGTACAAGTACGATCGCGAAATCTACAGGACGGCTTACGCATCCTATCTCGCGGCGCCAACGGTCGCGTCCGTGCCGGTCTATCCGAATACCGGCCCGTTCCAGACGGCGTCGACCTCGTTCGGGCTCAACTACACCGACGAGTGCACGGTGTTCGACATCAGCTATTCGCAGAGCTATGCTGATCGCCAGGCTGGATCGACCAAAGACACGCGCACGGTCATGTTCCGCCTCGAGCTTCGCACGCTTGGCGAGATCAGCTACTCTCAGAACCTCAGCTCGGGTTCGAGCGACGGCGTCAGCTCGAACTAGAGCTTTCCCCCGGCTCTTTGAGCCGTGGGCCTGCCTGGCGCCTTCCTCCGTTCCCGTTCATCGCATTTCCTTGATGCGAACCGGTGCCGCTTCGCCTGGAAACGCTTAAATCGCCACCTCGGCCCGAAGCGAAGGGCCGGCCTTCCTCTTCAAGACGCGGAGCTCGTCTTGCCGGCAAAGCCGCTCGCATTGACACAAGGGGATCCGGCCGGGATCGGGCCGGAGCTGACGCTGCGCGCCTGGCTGGAACGGCGCGAACGCGCTCTGCCCGCCTTCGCCGTGATCGGCGATCGCGACCATCTCGCCGATCTCGCCGAACGGCTCGGCTGGGCCGTGCCCATCCGCCTCTGCGACTGGGGCGATGCCGGCGCCGCCTTTCAGGAAGCGCTGCCCGTCATTCCGCTCGCTGCCGGTGCAGGCCTTGCCATTCCCGGCAAGCCCGATCCGGCGACGGCTGCCGGCACGATCGATTCGATCGGCCGGGCGGTTGCGGCGGTCAGGGCCGGCGAGGCCGCTGCGGTCGTGACGAATCCGATCGCCAAATCAGTTCTTTACAGCGCAGGCTTCAGGCATCCCGGCCATACCGAATACCTCGCGCATCTGGCGGCTCGGGGCGGCGCCGAGCCGCGCCCGGTGATGATGCTCTGGTGCGAGGAACTCGCCGTCGTTCCGGTCACGATCCACGAGCCGCTGCGGCGCGTGCCCGACCTTCTGACCACGACGCTCATCGTCGAGACCGGCCGGATCGTCGCGGCGGAACTGCGCAGCCGTTTCGGCATCGCCGCGCCCCGGCTGGCGCTCAGCGGGCTCAACCCCCATGCCGGGGAGAGCGGCACGATGGGCCATGAGGACGCAGACGTCGTCGCACCCGCCATCGCGCAATTGCAGGCCGAAGGCATCGACGCGCGCGGTCCCTATCCCGCCGACACGATGTTCCATGCCCGGGCGCGGGCCGGCTACGACGCGGCGCTGGCGATGTATCACGACCAGGCGCTGATCCCGATCAAGACGATCGCCTTCGACGAGGGCGTCAATGTCACGCTCGGCCTGCCCTTCATCCGGACTTCGCCGGACCATGGCACGGCCTTCGACATCGCAGGCCAGGGCATCGCGCGGCCTGACAGCCTCTGCGCCGCGCTGAAGCTCGCCGCCCGGATGGCCGAGCGCGCCCTCACGGACACTGCCTCATGAGCCAGATCGACGACCTGCCACCGCTGCGGGAGGTGGTGGAACGCCATGGGCTGATGGCGCAGAAGGCGCTCGGCCAGAATTTTCTGTTCGACCTCAACCTGACCAGCCGGATCGCGCGCTCGGCCGGGCCGCTCGAGGGCCAGACGGTGGTCGAGATCGGCCCTGGCCCCGGCGGGCTAACGCGGGCGCTGCTGGCGAACGGCGCCGGGCGCGTCATCGCGATCGAGCGCGACCGGCGCTGCCTGCCGGCGCTGGCCGAGATCGCGGCGCATTATCCGGGCCGGCTGGAGGTCATCGACGGTGACGCACTCACAGTCGACCTCTCGCCTCATCTCGGCGGCCGCCGGGCACGGATCGTCGCCAACCTGCCCTATAATATCGGCACGCCGCTCCTGGTCGGCTGGCTCAGTCTCGATCCCTGGCCGTCCTGGTGGGATTCGCTGACCCTGATGTTCCAGCGCGAGGTCGCCGAACGCATCGTCGCCTCTCCCGAGCAACGGGCCGATTACGGCCGGCTCGCGGTGCTGTCGAACTGGCGCTGCGAGACGAAGATCCTGTTCGATGTGCCACCCAGCGCCTTCGTGCCGCAACCGAAGATCACCTCTTCGGTCGTCCAGCTCATCCCCCGGCCGCAGCCGGAGCCCTGCGATCGGCGCTTGCTGGAACGGGTGACGCTCGCCGCCTTCGGCCAGCGCCGCAAGATGCTGCGACAGAGCCTGAAAGCCGTGCTGCCGGACCCGCTGTCGATCATCGCAGCCGCCGGCCTGGACGAGACGTCACGCGCCGAGGAGATACCGGTCTCGGGCTTCGTCGCGCTGGCGAATGCGCTGGCCGCCCAGCGCTGATCAGGGCAGCTGTTCGGCCAGGAGCTGATCGACGAAGTCGGCCATGCCGATGGCGCGGCTGCGCTTCAGGCGCTCCGCCGTCAGGATCGCCTTGATCTGCTCATAGGCGGTTTGAAGATCGTGATTGACGATGACGTAGTCGTACTGGCTCCAGCGTGCGATCTCGTCGCGGGCATTGGCGAGGCGCTTGACGATGACCTCCTCGGCATCCTCGGCGCGGCGGATCAGGCGTGAGCGCAGCTCCGCCATCGAGGGCGGCAGGATGAAGATGGTGACGACGTCGGCCCGCGCCTTCTTGACGATCTGCTGGGTGCCCTGCCAGTCGATGTCGAACAGCACGTCGCGCCCGGCCGCCAGCGAAGCCTCGACGTCCTTGCGCGGCGTGCCGTAGCCGTTGCCGTGGACCTCGGCCCATTCGAGCAGGTCATTGTGCTGGCGCATGGCATCGAAGGCGGCGCGGTCGATGAAGCGATAATGGACGCCCTCGATCTCGGACGGGCGCTTGGCGCGGGTCGTCACCGAGATCGAAAGGTCGAGATTGTTCTCGCTCTTGAGGTTGCGCGTCAGCGTCGTCTTGCCCGCGCCGGAGGGCGAGGACAGGATCAGCATGAGGCCGCGGCGGGCCGGATGAAGGGTATCGGCGACCATCCGGCTCACTCCACGTTCTGAACCTGCTCGCGCATCTGGTCGACGACCGTGCGCAGTTCGAGGCCGATGCGCGACAGGCCGGGGTCATTCGCCTTGGCGCAGAGCGTCGAGGCCTCGCGACCGAATTCCTGCGAGAGGAAATCGAGCTTGCGGCCGATCGGCCCACCCTTGGCCAGGAGCTCGCGCAGAGCCTCGACATGGGCTTGCAGGCGGTCGATCTCCTCGCGGATATCGGCGCGCACCGCGATCAGCGCCGCCTCCTGATGGAGGCGCTGCGGATCGAAGCCGTTATTGGGTCCCAGCAACGCTTCGACCTGCGCCGTGATCCGGGCGCGGATCGCATCGCTGCTGCGGGCGGGATGGTGCTCCGCCTCGTCGGCGAGGCGGGCAATGGTTTCGAGATGGCCGAGGACGATCGCTTCGAGGGCACGGCCCTCGGCGGCCCGCGCCGCCTTCAGGGCCGCAGCGACAGCCTCGAGACCGGCAAGCGCCGGAGCCTCGACTGCGCCCAGTGCATCCTGCGCCTCGTCGGCATAGTCGACGACGCCGCGAATGCCGAGCAGACCGTCATAGGAGGGCGGGTTGATGCCGGCAGCCGGCGGGAGCCGCTCCACCGCCTCGAGCAAGGCGGCGAGGACGGCCTCGTTGACGCGCGGGCGCGGCGGGCCGGCGTCGCTGGTGACGGCGAGATTGACGTGCAGCGTTCCGCGCGAAAAGGCCGCTCCCAGCTTCTTGCGGGCCGCCTCGGCGAGAACCTCGAAGCCGGGCGGGACACGGACACGGAGATCGAGCCCGCGGCCGTTGACGCTGCGGATCTCCCAGGCCCAGCCATTGACCCCGGCCGTCCCTGCTTCACGGGCGAACCCCGTCATGCTCTCGATGGCCATTGCCCCTGCCGCCTTCCTTCAAGATCGGCGGGACCGTAGTGGCGCGCATCCATGACAGCAAGCGGCGTGCGGACGGAAAATGGGGATTGCGAGCGTTGCAGGCCTGTGATTCAGGGCTTGAGCTGCGGCACCTGCTTCGGCGAGTTCAGATCGAAGCTCTTGTTGAGCAGCGGATCGCGCGTCGTGCCCTCCGAAGCATCGAAGGCACGGGCGCGTGTCCCCGCCACGGCCCCGGTCGGCTGGGCGACCGGGACGCCGGCCGAGCCGGCATTGTCGGCAGCCGGCTGCATCGTCGCGGGCGCCTCGGTCCGGTTGTCGGGGCCGGCCGGGGGCTCGACCTTGTCGACGCTGTCGGCTGGCGGCTTGCCGCCCTGCTGCTGCGAGCGCGTCGTCTCGATCTGACGCCAGCGCCCGACATTGCGGTTGTGCTGCTCCAGGGTCTCGGCGAAGGCGTGGCCGCCGCTGCCGTCGGCGACGAAATACAGGTCCTTGGTCCGCGAATGATTGACCACCGCCTCCATGGCGGCGCGGCCGGGATTGGCGATCGGCCCCGGCGGCAGGCCGTTGATGACATAGGTATTGTAAGGCGTCGCCTGCGTGATCTCATTGCGCTGGATCGGCCGGCCCAGCGTTCCCTTGCCGCCGACGAGACCGTAGACGATCGTCGGGTCGGACTGCAGACGCATCTTCTGGTTCAGCCGGTTGATGAACACGCCGGCGACGCGCGGGCGTTCATCGGCGCGGCCGGTCTCCTTCTCGACGATCGAGGCGAGGATGACGAGTTCCTGCGGCGTCTTGATCGGCAGGTCGGCAGGCTTCCTGGCCCAGATCCGCTCCAACACGACATTCTGGTCGCGGGCCATGCGGTCGATGATGGCCTTGCGCGAGAAGCCGCGCGGGAAGCGATAGGTGTCTGGAAGGATCGAGCCCTCCTTCGGCACCTGCGCGATCTCGCCGGTCAGGAGATCATTGTTGCGCAAGCGCTCGACGATCTGCTCGCTCGTCAGACCTTCGGGAACGGTTATCGAATGCTCGACGACCTTGCCGCTGGAGATGATGCCGAGAATTTCCTGCGGGCTGACGCGCGCCTTGAACAGGTATTCCCCAGCCTGAAGCTTGTGCCAGTCCCCCCCCATGATCGCGGAAACGCGGAAGCTCAACGGGTGCTCGATCAGGCCCTCGCGCTGCAGCAGCTCGGCGATCTCCGTCAGGCCGCTTTCCTTGGGAATGATCAGGACGCGGTCGCTGGCCAACGGCCCCGGCGCCTTGCTCTGGTTCGAGACGATCGCGATACCGGCGCCGACCACGCCGGCGCCGACGAGCGCGACGGTGAACAGCCCGCTCAGCATCGACAGGAAGGGGCTGCGGCGACGGCGACGGACCTTCGGCGGCGGCGCAGGCGGCGCTACGGGCTTGAGGGCCTCGCTGGGGCTTTTCGGGGCGACGCGGGGCGTATCATTCACGGTCAAGACGCTCGCAGCACGGAGGAGATGATCACGGCACGGTGCAACCTGGACCATGCCTGCCCGGATAGGCAACGGCCTCACCGAAGCCAGGCCGCCGCATTAGAGCCGGTTTCGGAGCGGCTGTGAACGCGGAATCAGGCATTCAGCCGCACCGGGAGCGGACTCTACCCAAGATTATGGCAAAATCGCGCTGTTTCGCAGCAGCTTAGCTGTCGGGATGATAGCGCCGCATCACCAGCGAGGCATTGGTCCCGCCGAAGCCGAAGGAATTCGACAGAGCGTAGTCGATCTCGCGCTTGCGGGCGACATGCGGCACAAGGTCGATCTCGGTCTCGACGGAGGGATTGTCGAGATTGATGGTGGGCGGGGCCACCTGATCGCGGATCGCAAGCGCGGTGAAGATCGCCTCGATCGCGCCGGCAGCACCGAGCAGATGGCCGGTCGCCGACTTGGTCGAGGACATGGACGGACGCTTCGCCGCATTGGCCAGCAGGCGCTCAACGGCGCGCAGTTCGATCTCGTCGCCGAGCGGCGTCGAGGTGCCGTGAGCATTGATGTAGTCGAGATCGGAAGCCGCGATGCCGGCGCGAGCGAGCGCGGCCTGCATGCAGCGATAGGCGCCGTCGCCATCCTCGGAGGGCGAGGTGATGTGATAGGCATCGCCCGACATGCCGTAGCCGACGACTTCGGCATAGATGCGCGCGCCGCGGGCGAGTGCGTGATCGAGCTCCTCGAGCACGAGGACGCCGGCGCCCTCGCCCATCACGAAGCCGTCGCGGTCCTTGTCATAGGGACGCGAAGCCTTCTCGGGCGTATCGTTGAAGCCGGTCGAGAGCGCACGGCAGGCACAGAAGCCGGCGATGCCGATGCGATTGACCGCCGATTCGGCGCCACCGGCCAGCATGACCTCGGCATCGCCCAGCGCGATCATGCGGGAGGCGTCGCCGACCGCATGCGCGCCGGTCGAGCAGGCGGTCACGACGGCATGGTTCGGGCCTTTCAGCCCGTGCTCGATCGAGACATAGCCCGCCGCCAGGTTGCTCAGGCGACCGGGAATGAAGAAGGGCGAGAGGCGGCGCGGGCCGCGCTCCTTGAGCAGGAGCGAAGCCTCGTAGATGCCGCCGAGACCGCCGATGCCGGAGCCGATGGCGACGCCGGTGCGGGTCTGGTCCTCGTAGCTTTCCGGCTTCCAGCCGGCGTCCTTCAACGCCTGCGTGGCCGCCGCCATGGCAAAGACGATGAAATCATCGACCTTGCGCTGCTCCTTCGGCTCCATCCAGTCGTCGGGATTGAAGGTCCCGTCGCTGCCGTCACCCCGCGGGATGCTGCAGGCGATCCGCGCCGGCAGGTCGCTGGCGTCGAAGCTGGTGATGGGGCCGGCACCGCTGGCACCGGCCAGAAGGCGCGACCAGGTCGGCTCGACGCCGCAAGCAAGCGGCGTCACCATGCCGAGTCCGGTCACGACGACGCGCCGCATCGGATAACTACGAGAAGCCATGGCTCTTTCTGCGTGGACCGACCCTAAGGGCCGATCAGGCGCTCTTCGACGACAGGAACTTGACGGCGTCGCCGACGGTCACGATCGTCTCGGCGGCATCGTCCGGGATCTCGACACCGAACTCTTCCTCGAAGGCCATCACGAGCTCGACGGTGTCGAGGCTGTCCGCGCCCAGGTCCTCGATGAAGTTGGCGCCGTCGACGACCTTGTCGGCCTCGACGCCGAGGTGCTCGACCACGATCTTCTTCACGCGCTCGGCAACATCGCTCATAGGTTTTTCCTTAGACTTAGAAACTGAAACGCATCGCAGGGATGCGACGCGTTGGAGGGATCTCATTCCGAGCCGCCGCGCCACCTGACGATGTCCGCGATCCGGAAAGCTCGAAGCCTGCACAAACGCAACAACCGAGGTTTCGTCAAGTCCCCTCGGATCGCCCAGCGCCAGCGCGACGGCGCTAGTTAACATACCCTTTACGGGCTGGCGAGAGCTTCGCAGGCTTATCAAAACCGATCTGAAATGGGCGCTAACGCCCCTAAATCATTGCCATTCCGCCGTTGACGTGCAGGGTCTGCCCGGTCACGTAGCCGGCCTCCGTGCTGGCGAGAAATGCAACTGCCGAGGCCACATCGGCGCCCTGACCCAGCCGCCCCATCGGCACGCCGGACAGGATGCCCTCGCGCTGCTTGTCGTTGAGCGCCTGCGTCATCGGCGACTCGATGAAGCCCGGCGCGACCACGTTGACGGTGATGTTGCGGCTGGCGACCTCGGCGGCAAGCGCCTTCGACATGCCGATCAGGCCGGCCTTGGCGGCGGCATAATTGCCCTGGCCGGGATTGCCGGTGGTGCCGACGACGGAGCCGATCGCGACGATTCGGCCGTAGCGGCGGCGCATCATCGACTTCACGGCGGCCCGCGACAGGCGGAAGGCCGCCGTCAGGTTGACCGCGAGCACGCTGTCCCAGTCCTCGTCCTTGAGGCGCATGAACAGGTTGTCGCGGGTGATGCCGGCATTGTTGACGAGGATGTCGAGCCCGCCGAGCTTCTCCTCGGCTGCCGGCACCAGAGCCTCGACCGAATCCTTGTCGGACAGGTTGCAGGGCGCGATCACGACGCGCTCGCCGAGTTCGGCCGCCAGGGCCTCCAGGGCCTCCGCGCGCGTTCCGGAAATCGCGACGCTGGCGCCCTGCGCATGCAGCGTCCGGGCGATGGCTCCGCCGAGGCCGCCGGTCGCGCCGGTGACCAGGGCCTTGCGGCCGGTCAGATCAAACATGTTCGCTCCCCTTGCTCGGCATCCTGCCGCTGCAGCCCATCCTGGGTTCTGCACTTATTCTTTAGCGCGCCTTCCAGGCCGCGACATCGTCTGCCGTGCCGATCGAGACCGGCACCACGCCCGCGACGATACGCTTGACGAGCCCGGCCAGCACCTTGCCGCTGCCGGCCTCGACGAAATCGGTCACGCCGGCGGCAGCCATCGCCTGCACGCATTCGCGCCAGCGCACCGTGCCGGTGACCTGGGCGACGAGCGAAGCCCGGATCGCGTCCGGTTCGCTCAGCGGAGCGGCGCCGACATTGGCGACGACCGGCACGACCGGCGCCTGCATCGTCACATTCGCCAGAGCCTCTCGCATCGCGTCGGCCGCCGGCTGCATCAGGGCGCAATGGAAAGGCGCTGAGACCGGCAGCAGCATGGCGCGCTTCACGCCGCGCTCGCCGGCCAGCACGATGGCGCGGTCGATCGCAGCCTTGGCGCCGGACAGCACCACCTGGCCACCGCCATTGTCGTTGGCGGCTTCGCAGACCTCGCCCTGGGCCGCAGCCAGCGCGATCTCCCGGGCGAGATCGAGCTCGGCGCCGAGCAGGGCCGCCATCGCACCCTGCCCCGCCGGCACGGCCTTCTGCATGGCGTCACCGCGAATGCGCAGCAAACGGGCGGTATCGCCGACCGAGAAGGTGCCGGCGGCAGCCAGCGCCGAATATTCGCCGAGCGAATGGCCGGCGACGAAGGCAGCATCGCGCTTCAGGTCGAGCCCGGCCTCGGTTTCGAGAACGCGGACGACCGCGAGGCTGACCGCCATCAGGGCCGGCTGGGCATTGGCCGTCAGGGTCAGTTCCTCGGAAGGGCCTTCCCACATCACGGCGGAGAGCCTCTGCGACAGCGCCGCATCGACCTCGTCGAAGACCGCCCTCGCGACGGGAAAGGTGTCGGCCAGGCTCTTGCCCATGCCGACCGCCTGAGAGCCCTGGCCAGGAAAGATGAACGCTGTGGTCATGCTGTGAAGGTCCCGGTCTTCAATATCGGCCATTTGTCTTATATGACGCGGCTGTCACATCGCTTCTGCCGCCAAGTCAAGCGCGACGCCCGGATTTTCCGCTTCCGGCACGGTATTCAGTGGCAGATTCAGGTTGCCATAGCGTATCGGACACTGTAACCACCGCTTCCTGCTTGTTCGGCCGGAGGCTGAACGGATGGCGCTTGTCCGCAAGGATCAGCGCAGGCTCGTTTCCCGAACCGTCATCCCGTGTCTCCGCCTTCGATGAAATCCTGTCGGGCCTTATCCAGGGCTCGGAGGGCTCCGCGCCGGGCGAAGCAGGGTGAAACAAGGAAGGCCACATATGGCATTGTACGAGCATGTGCTGCTCGCGCGGCAGGATGTCAGCGCGCAGCAGGTCGAAGCCCTCGTCGAGCAGTTCAAGGGCGTGATCGAAGCGAATGGCGGCGCCATCCGCAAGGTCGAGTACTGGGGCGTCAAGTCCCTCGGCTACCGCATCAAGAAGAACCGCAAGGCGCACTACACGCTGCTGAACATCGAGGCTCCCTCCGCCGCCGTGCTGGAGATGGAGCGCCAGATGCGCATCAACGAAGACATCCTGCGCTTCATGACCGTCAAGGTCGAGGAGCTCGAGGAAGGTCAGTCGGCCATGCTGCAGAAGCGTGACCGCGACGACCGTCCCGAGCGTGGCGGCGACCGTTTCGACCGCGGCCCGCGCCGTGATCGTCCGCGTCGTGAAGACGAAGCGACCGAAACCGTCGAAGCGGAGGCCTGAGAATGTCGACTGCATCCGCTGGCGCCCGTCGCCCCTTCTTCCGCCGCCGCAAGTCCTGCCCCTTCTCGGGCGAAGGCGCCCCGAAGATCGACTACAAGGACGTGCGTCTGCTCTCGCGCTACATCTCCGAGCGCGGCAAGATCGTCCCGTCCCGCATCACGGCGGTTTCCGCCAAGAAGCAGCGCGAGCTCGCCCAGGCGATCAAGCGCGCCCGCTTCCTCGGCCTGCTGCCCTACGTCATCCGCTGATCCGTTCATTCGGTTCCGGAGACAGATAATTCCCGGAGGCGCCTCGCGCGCCTCCGGTTCTCGCTTTCAAGATCAACCAGTCGCCCGGCGGTGAAACTCCACCGGGTTCGTTGAGGCCCAAGCGCCTCTCACCCTGCCGAGCCCGGAAGGCTTGCGAGCAGCGGGACAGCAGGACGGATTCATGATTCCGATTGTCGGCATCGGCGCGGGCCTCGTTTCGGCCCTGCTCTTCTCAGTGGTGATCACCGGATCGCCGCTGGCCGCCCTGCTGTATTCGGCCGCTCCCCTTCCGATCTTCATCGCATCGCTGGGCTGGAACCACCGTTCCGGGCTGTTCGCCACGGCTGCCGGTGCCCTCGCCGTCGCGGTTGCGCTTGCGCCCACGGGCGGCATCGCCTTTGCCCTGATCATCGGCCTGCCGGCCTGGTGGATCGGCTATCTCGCGCTTCTCGCCCGCGGCGATACCGAGGGCCGGGTCGAATGGTATCCCCTCGGCAATCTCCTGCTCTGGATCGCCGCCACCGCTGCGCTTGCAACCGTCGGCAGTGCGCTGGTGATGACCACGGACTACGAGACCTACCGCTCGGTGATCGCGCGGATGATCGAGAACCTGCTGAACGAGATGGTGCGCAGCAAGCTGATCGCGCTGCCCGGCGACGTCCAGGTCAAGGACCTGGCGGAAAGCCTGGCGCCGGCCGTGCCGCTCGGCATCGGCGCTTCCTTCGTCACCACCATCACCGCCAATCTCTGGCTCGCCGCTCGCACCGTGAAGATGTCGGACCGTTTGCCGCGTCCGTGGCCCTTCATCCCGTCGACCACGCTGCCGCGCCAGGCGCTGCTCCTTCTGATCGCCGCCGGTTTCGTCGCGACCATCGGCGGCTTCGTCGGCGTCGCCGCGATGGCCTTCGTCGGCGCGCTGCTCGCCGCCTTCATGTTCAGCGGGCTCGCCACCCTGCACGACATCTCGCGCGGCCGGGCGTGGCGGATGCCGATGCTGATCTCGATCTATGTCGCCCTCGTCGTGATGCAGGCCGTGCTGACGCCGCTGCTCGCGATCGCGGGCGTCATCGACACGCTGCTCGGCCTGCGCAAGCGGGCCGCGCTGCCGCCTCCGCCTACCCATTCCTGAAACCAACGTCTGAAGACAAGAACAAGGAGAAGACCCATGGAAGTGATCCTGCTCGAACGCGTCGCCAAGCTCGGCCAGATGGGCGACATCGTGAAGGTGCGCGACGGCTTCGGCCGCAACTACCTGCTCGCCCGCGGCAAGGCGCTGCGCGCCACCGAGGACAACAAGAAGCGCTTCGAGAGCCAGAAGCTCGAGCTCGAGACCCGCAACCTCGAGCTGAAGTCCGAGGCCGATGCGGTCGCCGTGCGCCTCAACGGCCAGAGCGTCATCATCCTGCGCCAGTCCGGCGAATCCGGCGTGCTCTACGGTTCGGTCTCGACCCGTGACATCGCCGAGGCGCTGACCAAGGAAGGCTTCAACGTCTCGCGCGGCCAGGTGACGCTGAACACCCCGATCAAGGCGCTCGGCCTGCACACCGTCCCGGTCGTGCTGCATCCGGAAGTCGCGGTCACCGTCACCGTCAACATCGCCCGTTCGGCTGAAGAAGCCCATCGCCAGGCCGCCGGCGAGAACGTCACCGCCCAGGAGAAGTTCGATCTCGACGACCTTGGCCTCGAGGTCGGCGCGGCGCTGGCCGAGGCCGGCGGCGACGACGATCGCTGAGCCCGACCGGCTCCCGAATCGAGTCAAGGGCGCCGTGGCAACACGGCGCCTTTTTCGTTTGTCCTGTGAACTGCGTGGATTGGCCGTCAACATGCTGGCAGAAGCTGTCGGAGTGCTAAACTAGCTTCATTCCGACTCAGTTGCCGCCATGCGTTCCGCTGCCCGCGGTTGCGTGCCGGCTTGAACACGTAAGTAAGCGCTTACTTACCAAGGCAGCCATGGCCCCCGTTACCGCCCTCGTCGCCCGCCTCGACAACCGCGAGGCCGAATTCCGCGTCCAGCCTCACAATATCGAGGCTGAGCAGGCGCTGCTGGGCGCCATCCTGGTCAATAACGACGCCTTCTACCGCGTCTCCGACTTCCTGCTGCCGGACCATTTCTTCGAGCCGATCCACCAGCGCATCTACGAGCTGGCATCGAGCATGATCCGCGCCGGCAAGATCGCGACGCCGATCACGCTCAAGACCTTCGTCAACGACCTCGATCTCGGCGACATCACGCCGAGCCAGTATCTCGCCCGCCTCGCCGCCGAGGCGACGACCGTCATCAACGCGGCCGATTACGGCCGGACGGTCTACGACCTCGCAATCCGCCGCCAGCTCATCGGCGTCGGCGAGGACCTCGTCAACGTCGCTTATGACGCGCCGGTCGAGATGCCGCCGCGCGAGCAGATCGAGGATGCCGAGCGCAAGCTCTACGAGCTCGCCGAGAAGGGCCGCTACGAAGGCGGCTTCCAGAAGTTCGACGGCGCGCTGCGCCTCGCCATCGACATGGCGGCCAGCGCCTATCAGCGCGCCGGCGGCCTCTCCGGTATCTCGACCGGCCTGCGCGACGTCGACCAGCGCATGGGCGGCCTGCAGCGCTCGGACCTGCTCGTGCTCGCCGGGCGCCCCGCCATGGGCAAGACCTCGCTGGCCACCAACATCGCCTTCAACATCGCGAAAGCCTGGCGCGGCGAGCGGCAGGAGGACGGCACGATCAAGAGCGTCGATGGCGGTATCGTCGGCTTCTTCTCGCTCGAAATGTCGGCCGACCAGCTTGCCACCCGTATCGTCGCCGAGCAGTCGAGCATCTCCTCCTACAAGATCAGGCAGGGCCGCATTACCGAGGGCGATTTCGCGCGCCTGACCGATGTCGCCGCACAGATCGAGAAGCTGCCGCTCTATATCGACCAGACCGGCGGCATTTCGATCGCGCAATTGATGGCGCGTGCGCGCCGTCTGAAGCGCCAGAAGGGGCTCGACGTCCTGTTCATCGACTATCTCCAGCTCCTGTCCGGCTCGTCCAAGAACAACCAGAACCGCGTGCAGGAACTGACCGAGATCACGACCAGCCTGAAGGCGCTGGCCAAGGAGCTCAACGTTCCGATCGTCGCGCTCTCCCAGCTCTCGCGCCAGGTCGAGAATCGCGACGATAAGCGCCCGCAGCTCTCGGACCTGCGCGAATCCGGCTCGATCGAGCAGGACGCCGACGTGGTGATGTTCGTCTACCGCGAGGAATATTACCTCAAGGGCAAGGAGCCGCGCCCCGGCACCGAAGAGCACAACAAGTGGCAGATCGAGATGGAGGCGATGCATGGCGTCGCCGAGTTGATCATCGGCAAGCAGCGCCATGGCCCGACCGGCGCGGTGGCCTTGCAGTTCGACGCGGATGTGACACGCTTCTCCGATCGCGCCGACGAGATGCGCCTGCCGGACCGTGAATGATGCCTGCCGACCTGCCTGATTCCGCCGCCTTCGGCGCGACGCTCACCATCGATCTCGACGCGCTGGTCTCGAACTGGCGCCTGCTCGGCAAGCGCGCCGACACCGAGGCCGGCGCCGTGGTCAAGGCTGACGCCTATGGCATCGGCATCGAGCCCGCGGTGACGGCGCTCGCCAGGGCCGGCTGCAAGAGCTTCTTCGTCGCCCATGTCTCGGAGGCTATCCGCGCCCGCAAGGCCGCCCCGGATGCGACGATCTATGTGCTGAACGGGCTCCTGCCCGGCGCCGCCGAGACCTTCGCTGCGTATGGCCTGTCGCCGGTGCTGGGCTCGCATGAGGAGTTGCTGGAATGGGCCTCGTTCCGGCAGAGCGGCGCGCAGGTCCGGCCGGCGGCACTGCATGTCGACACGGCGATGAACCGGCTCGGACTCTGGCCCGGCGAGGGCCTCAACCTCGCCCGCGAGCGCTCGGGCGTGATCGCGGCGGCGGGAATCGGGCTGGTGATGAGCCATTTCGCCTCGTCCGAGGTCGAGACCGACCCGGCCAATGCCCGCCAGATCGCCGCCTTCGCCGAGATCGCCGCGGCCCTGCCGGATGTGCCGGCCTCGCTCAAGAACTCGTCGGGTCATTTCCTCAAGGACTGCCCGTCCTACCAGCTTACCCGGCCGGGCTATGCGCTCTATGGCGGCAATCCGACGCCCGGGCAGCCGAACCCGATGAAGCCGGTCATCGGGCTGGAGGCGACAATCATCCAGACCCGCGAGGTCGAGGACGGCACGCAGGTCGGCTATAACGGCCGCTGGACGGCCAAGGGCAAGCGCAAGCTCGCCACGATCTGCCTGGGTTATGCCGACGGCTATCCGCGCAACGGTAGCTGGACCGACACATCCACCGGCGGCTCGGTCCTGATCGACGGCGTCTCCTGCCCCTTCGTCGGCTCGGTCTCGATGGACCTGATCATCATCGACGTCACCGCGGCGCCGGCCGAGGCGGCCAAACGTGGCGCGAGCGTGACCCTGATCGGCGGCCCGCTCGACCTCGAGACCGTCGGCGGCGGGGCCAAGACGATCGGCTACGAGATCCTGACCAGCCTCGGCCGTCGCTATCACCGGCATTATATCGGCGGCTGATGGCGAAGCGCGGCCCGACCTATCACTGCCAGGCCTGCGGCGCGGTCTACCACCGCTGGCAGGGCAAGTGCGACGCCTGCGGGACCTGGTCCTCGCTGGTCGAGGAGGCGCAGGCCGCGCCCGTTCCCGGCGGCGGCAGGCCTTCCTCCGGTGGCCGGGCCCGCGGCCGCGTCTTCGCCCTGGAGTCGCTGAAGGGCGAGACGCAGGACGCGCCGCGCATCGTCTCCGGCATCGGCGAGCTCGACCGCGTCACGGGCGGCGGCTTCGTGCCGGGTTCGGTGCTGCTGATCGGCGGCGATCCCGGCATCGGCAAGTCGACGCTGCTGATGCAGGCCTGTGCCGCACTGGCGCTGGCCGGACGGCGCGTCGTCTATGTCTCGGGCGAGGAATCGACAGGGCAGGTGCGGCTTCGGGCCGATCGCATGGGGCTCGCCGATGCGCCGGTCGACCTCGCGGCCGAGACCAATGTCGAGGACATCATCGCGACCCTGGGTCAGGGCGAGCGCCCTGCCCTCGTCGTGATCGATTCGATCCAGACGATGTGGTCGGGCGAGGTCGAGAGCGCGCCGGGCACGGTGACGCAGGTGCGCGGCTCGGCACAGGCACTGATCCGCTATGCCAAGACCAGCGGCGCCTGCATGATCCTGGTCGGCCATGTCACCAAGGACGGGCAGATCGCCGGGCCGCGCGTCGTCGAGCACATGGTCGATGCCGTGCTGTCCTTCGAGGGCGAAGGCGCGCACTCGTTCCGCATCCTGCGCGGCCAGAAGAACCGCTTCGGCGCGACCGACGAGATCGGCGTGTTCGAAATGACCGGCAAGGGCCTGTCGGAGGTCACCAACCCCTCGGCGCTGTTCCTCGCGGGCCGCGACCAGCCGGCGCCGGGCGCGGCCGTCTTCGCCGGCATGGAGGGCACCCGGCCGGTGCTGGTCGAGATCCAGGCGCTGGTGGCTCCGACCGCGCTCGGCACGCCGCGGCGGGCCGTCGTCGGCTGGGAGAACAGCCGGCTCGCGATGGTGCTGGCGGTGCTCGAAACGCATGGCGGGTTAAGGCTCGGCCAGCACGACGTCTATCTCAACGTGGCCGGTGGCCTGCGCGTCAACGAGCCGGCCGCCGATGTCGCGGTCGCCGCCGCGCTGGTCTCCTCGCTCAGCGGGGCGACATTGCCGCAGGAAGCGGTCTATTTCGGCGAGATCGCCCTCTCCGGCGCGATTCGGCCGGTCGCGGTCGCGGCGGCGCGGCTGCGGGAAGCGGCCAAGCTCGGTTTCGAAGTCGCGCTGATGCCGAGCGGTGGCGCCGATCACGGTGACGGCAACGGCTTGAACCTGCGGCGATTCGGCCATGTCACGGAACTCGTTGCGGATATCGCGGCGCGTGCACCTCGCAGAGATGTGAAATGACCGCGCTGGCAGGGTGACGCAGAGGGCGGGAACGCGTATAGCAGAGCCGAAACGGCCGCCCTGCCTCCGGCCGGTCGGCACCTGACCACAGCAAAGCGGCCCTCCCAATGCCTGTCACCATTCTCGATCTCGTCGTCCTCGGCGTGGTTCTGATCTCGGCTTTGCTCGCGGCCGTGCGCGGCTTCACGCGCGAAGTGCTCGCCATCGCCTCCTGGGTGGCCGCCGCGGCCGTGGCCTGGGTGTTCCATCCCCAGCTCGTGCCCTTCGTCCAGCAGTACATCCCGGCAAGCTCGGCGCAGGGCACCATCGCCCTGGTCGCCTCGATCGCCGCGCTGTTCCTGGGCACGCTGATCGTGGTCTCGCTGATCACGGCCCGGATTTCGGATTTCGTGCTGGATTCGCGCATCGGCGCACTGGACCGCACACTCGGTTTCGTCTTCGGCGCGGCGCGCGGCCTGCTGCTCGCCGTGGTCGGTTACCTGTTCTTCACGGCGCTGGTCGGCAACGAGAAGCTGCCGGCCTGGGCCAAGGACGCGAAGGCCACGCCGATCCTCGAAGAGACCGGCCGCTCGCTGCAGGCGATGCTGCCGCAGGACTTGAATCTCATCGTCGATAAAATGCTGAAGAAGCGGAAGGCGGACGAGGCGACCGAGGCCCCGGCAGAGGAGCCGCGCAGCCCCACGGCGCCTGCACCGGTTGCGCCTGCCCCTGCCCGTCCCTAACTAGCGCGTAGAACATCAGCTCAAGCCCCCCGCCTGGAGCCAGACATGATCTCGCATACCGAGCGTGATACCGCCTTCGATCCCAATGCCGACCGGCTGCGGGAGGAATGCGGCGTCTTCGGCATCTACGGCCATGCCGATGCCGCGGCGCTGACCGCGCTCGGCCTCCATGCTCTGCAGCATCGTGGCCAGGAGGCGGCGGGCATCGTCTCGTTCGACGGCAAGCGCTTCCATTCGGAGCGCCGGCTGGGCCTCGTCGGCGACGCCTTCTCGGAAGCGAGCGTCATCGACAAGCTCAAGGGCAAGCAGGCCATCGGCCATGTCCGCTATTCGACGACGGGCGAGACCATCCTGCGCAACGTCCAGCCGCTCTTCGCCGAATTGCATGGCGGCGGCTTCGCCGTCGCGCATAACGGCAACCTGACCAACGGGCTGACGCTGCGCCGCAACCTGGTCCGCGACGGCGCGATCTATCAGTCGACCTCCGACACCGAGGTGCTGCTGCATCTCGTGGCGCGCAGCCGCAAGCAGCAATTCGTCGAGCGCTTCATCGAGGCTATTCGTCAGATCGAGGGCGCCTATGCCTTCGTCGGCATCACCAACAAGAAGCTGATCGGCGCGCGCGATCCGCTCGGCATCCGCCCGCTCGTGCTCGGCGAGCTCGATGGCTGCCCGATCCTGACCTCCGAAACCTGCGCGCTCGACATCATCGGCGCCAAGTTCGTCCGCGAAGTCGAGAACGGCGAGGTCGTGATCATCTCGGAGGGCGGAATCGAGAGCCACAAGCCCTTCCCGCCGGTGGCAGAGCGACCCTGCATCTTCGAATACATCTACTTCGCCCGCCCCGATTCCATCGTGAAGGGCCGCAGCATCTATGAGCGCCGCAAGGCGATGGGCGCGGTGCTGGCGGGGGAAGCGCCGACCGAGGCCGACGTCGTCGTGCCAGTGCCGGATTCCGGCGTGCCGGCGGCGCTGGGCTATGCCCAGGCCAGCGGCATCCCGTTCGAGCTCGGCATCATCCGCAACCACTATGTCGGCCGCACCTTCATCGAGCCGACGCAGAAGGTCCGCGAACTCGGCGTCAAGCTGAAGCATTCGGCCAACCGCTCGGTGGTCGAGGGCAAGCGCATCATCCTGGTCGACGATTCGATCGTGCGCGGCACGACCTCGTTCAAGATCGTGAAGATGATGCGCGAGGCCGGCGCCAAGGAGGTGCATTTCCGCATCTCCTCGCCGCCGATCACCCATCCTGACTACTACGGCATCGACACGCCCGACCGGGAGAAGCTGCTTGCGGCGACCCATTCGCTGGAAGAGATGCGTCAGTTCGTCGGCGCGGACTCACTGGCCTTCATCTCGGTCGACGGGCTCTATCGCGCGATGGGCCATGAACGCCGCGACCCGGCGCGGCCGCAGTTCACCGACCATTGCTTCACCGGCGACTATCCGACCTCGCTGACCGACATGGTCGGCGAGAGTGCCAAGCAGCAGCTCTCGCTGCTGGCCGAAGCCGGCTGATCTGGAGCAATGCCGCATTTCTTAGAAACGCGGCATTGCTCCAAGTCTTTTATTTTATCGCATTTTCTTCACGCGAACCGGTATCCACTTCGCTCGAAAATGCTCCAGCGGAGCCCTCTGATGACCAAGCCTCTCGCGGGGCGCGTCGCGCTCGTCACCGGCGCGTCGCGCGGCATCGGCCGTGCCGTGGCTCTCGCCTTCGCCGAAGCCGGCGCGCATGTCATCGCGCTCGCCCGCACCGCCGGGGCGCTGGAGGAGCTCGACGACGAGATCATCGCGAGCGGCGGCAGCGCCACCCTGGTCCCGCTCGACCTCGCCGATGCCGGCGGCCTGGAGAAGCTCGGCCATGCCGTGACCGAGCGCTGGGGCAAGCTCGACATCCTGCTCGCCAATGCCGGCGTGCTCGGCTCGCTCAGCCCGCTCGACCATGTCACCGAGAAGGACTGGGCCCGGGTCTTCGACATCAACGTCACCGCCAACTGGCGCCTGCTCAAGGCGCTCGATCCGGCGCTGCGCGCATCCGATGCCGGCCGCGTCCTGCTGATGACCTCAGGCGCCGCGCATAAGTGCACGGCCTATTGGGGTCCCTATTCGGTCTCCAAGGCCGCCGTGGAGGCGCTGGGACGCACCTATGCGGCCGAGACGGCGACGACCCCGGTCAAGCTCATGCTGGTCAATCCCGGCCCCTTGCGCACCAAGATGCGGGCCGAGGCGATGCCGGGCGAAGACCCGGAGACGCTGAAGACCCCGGAAGAGCTGGCACCGCATCTGGTCACGCTGGCCTCGCCCGACTGGACCGAGAGCGGCAAGATCTTCGATTTCCCGCAAGGCAAGGTGCTGGCGCCGCAACTGCCGGCCTGAGACGCTGCCTCACCAAGACGAAGGAGACAGGGTGTTTTCGCCTTCCGTCCGCTGGTCGCTGATCCCTTCAGCTCTCGGCCTTGCCGCTGTCCTGTTCGCATGGCCGGCCCTTGCCGATTCCGTCGCGGACTTGCGGCAGACCTGCCGCTCGGGACATGACGAGCCCCCGCGCGATCCGTTCGAGATCATCGCGCGCCATGACAGGGCTCTCTCCGCCTGTGACGCGTTGATCGATCGTCACAAGCTTGCCGGCGAGGCACTTGTCGCCACCCTTCTTGATCGGGCCGATCTCCTGGCGCCGGGAACGGGCGCAGCCTACACGCGGGCGCTTTCCGACTATGACCGTGTCATCGCCCTGGCGCCCAAGATGGCTATCGCGTTCTGGAAGCGGGGCAAGGCCCGACTGCTCTACATGCGGGATCTGCCGCGAGCCCTGAGCGATCTCGATACCGCCATAGCGATCGATCCGTCGCAGGCGGAGTTCTTCGTCACGCGCGCGTCGATACATGCTTCGCTCGCCGAACCAGCAAAGGCCCTGGGTGACCTCGGCCAGGCGATCGCGCTGTCGCCGCGCTTCGAGAAGGCCTGGTCGGTCCGTGGCCTGACGCATTTCAACAACGGCGATACGAATCGGGCGATCGCCGATTTCGATGAGGCGATCCGCCTCGCGCCGGATTCGGACGACAATTATCGCTTCCGCGCCGCAGCCAGACGCGCCGCCGGCCGCGAGGCCGAGGCGGTCGCCGACGAGGCGAAGGCCGAAGAGCTTTCAGCAGGCAAGGCGGGCGGGCCCGCCCCCGTCACTCGGCCCTGAGCCAGCGCAGCAGGCCGAGCTCATCGCCACTCTCGACTGCAGCCGCGACACGCCGGCCGACCGCCGCGCCGAACTTGTAGCCATGGCCGGAACAGGCCGAGACCACTGTCACGCGGCCGATCTGCCGCGACAGGAACTTGCGGTCGGCGGTGAAGGTGTAGGCACAGGTCAAAACGCGATCGACGCGATATTCGGCGATGCGCGCGAAGGGCGGCGCGAAATAATCGCGGATCTGCTCGCCCTCGCCCGGCCGCGGCTCGCGCTCCTCGTCGGGCTGGCGCGGGCGCTTGTGCACGCCGGCACCGACCTTGAGGCCGGTCCCGTCGACCGGGGGCAGGACATAGCCGTCGACCGTGCCGCCGACATCGACGATGACCGGAGCGACCTCCCATGCGGCCTTCAGGTCTCCAGGCGGGTCGAGATAGGCGACGGCCGTGCGATAGGTCGTCAGGACCTCGGCAAGCTCCGGCAGCAGCTTCAGCACCCAGGCGCCGGAACTGACCACGATGCGGTCGAAGCTCGCCACCTCGCCATGGGCCAGGTCGATGCGGCCGTTCTCGGGATCGACCGCCGTGACCGTCGCGCCCTGGCGCAGGGCCACGCCGCGCTCGCGCAACAAGCGGACCATGTCGGCGGCGATGCGGGCGGGAAAGAGCGCGCCGCCGTCCGGGCTGAGATAGGCGTAGCGGATCGTCGCGGCGTCGATGAAGGGATAGCGCCGGGCCGTCTCGGCCGCGTCGTAAAGCTCATAGGGCGAGGCCATGCGGTCGAGGCCCTCGCGGTATTCCTCCCCCTCGTCGCCCTCGGCCTGGGAGATGCCGAGCACGCCGCAGGGTGCGTAATGCTGCTTGCCCAGATCGGTCCAGAGTTCGCCCCAGGCGTCGAAGGCCTCGGTGATGGTGCGGGCATAGCCATCCGCACCGCCATAGGCACGGCGGATGATCCGGTGCTGGTCGCCCGAGGCCGCATAGGGGTTGGGGATCTGCGACGCCTGTTCGAACAGCGTCACCTCATGCCCACGCCTGCTCAGGGACCAGGCGGTGGAAAGCCCGGCGATGCCGGCGCCGACGACCGCGACCTTCATCAGCCCTTGCGCTCCTTGTCGTAGGGATTTTCGCCGCCGCGACGGAGCAGGCGGATCGGCGTGCCCGGAAGCTCGAAAGCCTCGCGCAGGTTGTTGACCAGGTACCGGGTGTAGGACACCGGCAGATGGTCGAGCTGGTTTCCGAAAAGCGCGAAGGTCGGAGGCCGGGCCTTGGCCTGCGTCATGTAGCGGATCTTGATACGCCGGCCGGCCACTGCCGGGGGCGGGTGAGCCGAGAGCACGCCTTCGAGCCAGCGATTGATCCTGGCCGTCGAGACGCGCCGGTTCCAGACGTCGTAAGCCGCGAACACACCCTGCATGAGCCGGTCGATGCCCTCGCCGGCCAAGCCCGACAGCGGGATGATCGGCACGCCGCGCACCTGCGCCAGGAGATGCGTCGCCTTCTCCTTGAGCTCGGCCAGCAGGCCCTGCTTATCGGCGACCAGATCCCATTTGTTGAGGCCTATCACCACGGTGCGGCCTTCACGCTCGGTAAAGTCGACCAGCGTCAGGTCCTGCTTCTCGAAGGGAATCGTCGCATCGAGCAGCACGACCACGACCTCGGCGAAGCGGATCGCGCGCAGTGCGTCCTGAACCGACATTTTTTCGAGCTTTTCGTCGATGCGGGCGCGCTTGCGCATGCCAGCGGTGTCGAAAAGTTTGACGGGCCGGCCGCGCCACTCATAATCGACCGAGATGGTGTCGCGGGTGATGCCCGCCTCGGGCCCCACAAGCAGGCGATCCTCGCCGATCATCCGGTTGACCAGCGTCGATTTACCGGCATTGGGGCGGCCGATGATTGTGACGCGCAGTGGCTTGTTGGGATCGTTGTACTCTTCGTCCTCGTCTATGAAGGCAGCGGGAACGTCGACCCAGCGCTTGTCGCCATAGCTTTCGTCGAAGGCCTCTTCTTCTTCCGGCTCGACGTCCACATAAGGCGCCAGCGCCTCGAGCAGATCCGAGGTGCCCTCGCCATGCTCGGCCGAGAACGGCACGGGATCGCCGAGGCCGAGGCCGTAGGACTCGATGATACCCTCGCTGCCCTTCTTTCCCTCGGCCTTGTTGGCGAGCAGGATCACCGGCTTGCCGGAACGGCGCACCAGATCGGCGAAGGGCTGGTCCATCGGCGTGATGCCGAGGCGAGCGTCGATCATGAAGAGCACGACATCGGCCTGCGCGATCGCGGTCTCGGTCTGGGCGCGCATCCGGCCGAGGAGCGAATCCTTGTCCGCTTCCTCGAGACCGGCGGTATCGATCACCTTGAAGCGGAGATGGCCAAGGGTGGCGTCCCCCTCGCGGCGGTCGCGCGTCACGCCCGGCCGATCATCGACCAGCGCGAGCTTCTTGCCGACCAGCCGGTTGAACAGCGTCGACTTGCCGACATTGGGGCGCCCGATCAGGGCGACGATGGCTGTCATCAGATTTCACACATTTTCGCCGTCGTCCCGGCCCGCCGAAGCGAAAGACCGAGGCGGCGGCGCCGTTGGAGCAAGGCTCCGGTTCAGTTCTTCACCGTGACGGGACCGCCACGGACCAAAGCGAGATAGAGCTCGACACGCTGGCGCAGAGCCTGCGGCGCCTGCGGATCGGTGATCGCGGCATCGAACCAGCGCCCGGCATCCTCGAAGAGATCGGCCTTGAGCGCGGCGATGCCGAGGAATTCGCGGGCGGTATGACGCCAGACGCCCTGCGCCGAGGCCAGCGGCTCCAACGCAGCCCTGACCTCGGGATAACCACCGAGATCGACGCGCAGGATGCCGGCGCGCAGCTTGGCGAGGTCGCGAGAGGTCTGATCGAGCGAGGCGTCGGCGGCAAGCGCATCGAAGGCGGTCGCGCCAGCAGCCGGGTCGCGCTTGGCGGTCTCGGCGGCAAGGCGGAAGCGGGCGATCAAGCGATAGCCGGCGGGCGCCGTAGCCGAGAGTTCCTTCAGGATGGTCTCGGCCTGGGTGGCGTCGCCGTCGCGCGAGGATTTCAGCGCCGCTTCGAGACGCGCGCCGACGGCCTGCGAGGCCTGCTGCTCGCGATGCAGCCAGAACTGCCAGCCGGCAACGGCCAGGACCGCCAGCACGGCGAGGCCGGTGATGAGCCAGCCATATTTCTTCCAAAGCTCCGCTGCCTTGTCGCGGCGGACTTCCTCATCGATCTCGCGAAAAATATCGGCCATTTGACTGTCAAAATCCCTGTTGGGAGCCCGGTAGCATTTTCAAGCCGGGAATGCGAGCCGGATCGGCATATCAGGCCTTCACCGGGGCGGCACGAAACAGCAGGCTTCCGTCGCCATAGGAATAAAAGCGGTAATTCGCTGCGATCGCATGGGCATAGGCCCGTTTCATCATGTCGAGCCCGCAGAAGGCGGAGACGAGCATGAACAGCGTCGAGCGCGGCAGGTGGAAATTCGTCATCAGCATGTCGACCGCGCGGAAGCGGTAGCCGGGCGTGATGAAGATCGCTGTGTCGCCGGAGAAGGACCGGATCGTGCCATCCTCGGCCGCCGCGCTTTCGATCAGGCGCAGCGAGGTCGTGCCGACGCAGAGGATGCGTCCCCCCTGTGCCTTGACGGCGTTCAGTGCGGCGGCGGTCTCGGCCGAGACCGTGCCCCATTCGGCATGCATGCGATGCTCGTCGGTGTCGTCCGCCTTCACCGGCAGAAAGGTGCCGGCACCGACATGGAGCGTGACGAAATGCCGGCTGACGCCGCGCGCCTCCAGCGCCGCCAGCAATTCCGGCGTGAAATGCAGACCCGCGGTCGGCGCGGCGACGGCGCCGTCCGTTCGGGCGAAATTGGTCTGATAATCGGTGGTATCGGCGCTGTCGGTCGGGCGCTTGCCGGCGATATAGGGCGGCAGCGGCAGTTCGCCCAGCCGCGCGATCGCGTCGTCGAGATAGGCGCCGGTCAGGCTGAACTGCAACTCGACCTCGCCCCCCTCGCCCTTGGCGATGACCTCGGCCTGCAGTCGGCCGAGCTCGCAGGCGTTGCCGGCGGCGTCCGAGTCGAAGATCACCGACTCGCCGATAGCGAGCTTCTTGGCCGGCCGGGCGAAGGCGAGCCAGCGATCCTCGCTCTCGCGCTTGTGCAGCATGATCTCGACGCGCGCCGAATCCGCGCCGCGGTAGCGCCGCCCGCGCAGGCGGGACGGGATGACGCGCGTGTCGTTGAGGACGAGCGCATCGCCGGGCAGAAGCAGCGGGACGAGGTCGCGGATACCGCGATCCTCCAGCGGGTCGGGCGCATCCGGGCGCACGACGAGCAGTCGCGCCGCATCGCGGGGGCTTGCGGGCCGCAGCGCGATACGATCCTCGGGCAGGTCGAAATCAAAGAGATCGACATTCATTCTCGACGGAACTCTTCAAAAACCAGCGAGCCCTCATCCTGAAGGAACGAGCGACGCTCGTGTCTCGAAGAATGGTCCAGCGCGCACTGGAACCGCTCTTCGAGACGCCGCGCAAGCGCGGCTCCTCAGGACGAGGGCTCGCCTTGAGCGAAGTCCTCAGGCCGCGTCGGCCATCACCTTCATCGAGACGATCGAGTCGGGATCGCGCACCGGCTCGCCGCGCTTGATCCGGTCGACATTCTCCATGCCTTCGACGACCTCGCCCCAGGCGGTGTACTGCTTGTCGAGGAAGCGGGCGTCGTCGAACACGATGAAGAACTGGCTGTTGGCCGAATTCGGGTTCTGGGAGCGGGCCATCGAGCAGATGCCGCGAACATGCGGCTCGGCATTGAATTCGGCCTTCAGGTCCGGATGGCTCGAGCCGCCGGTGCCGGTGCCGTGCGGGCAGCCGACCTGGGCCATGAAGCCGTCGATGACGCGATGGAAGACGATGCCGTCATAGAAGCCCTCGCGGGCGAGCAGCTTGATGCGCTCGACATGGCCGGGTGCGAGATCGGGACGCAGCTTGATGACCACCTTGCCCTTGGTGGTTTCCATGACGATGGTGTTTTCGGGATCGAGGGACATCAGGTCTGCCTTTCATTGAGCCGCGCGCGGCCGTGGAAGCGGATGGTGAAGGGTCGCCCCGCGATACTCGCTCCGAGGCCCGCCGACAACCTCATCGGCGTGCAGGAGCGGATCGCGGCGATGGCGGAGTCGCCGAAGCGGCGCTGGAATTCGGCATCGCCGCGCCTGGTCTCCCAGGTGACGCGCGGCTGGCCGAAAAGGCTGCCGTCACGGCGCAGGCTGAACCGCAGCGAGACCATCGCGCCCGTCAGCTCGCCGGGCAATGGTGGCGGGGTCCAGCAACGCCGGAGCGCAGGGGCGATCTCGTCGAGCCGGTCGACCGTCTCGGCGCCGTTCGTCGGATCGTCAGGGGTGATCTGACCGATCAGGCCGATCTCGCCGCTGCTCCGCAGCGGGCGCGGCGCATCGATCGGCCGCTGGTCGAGACCGGGAAGGTCATTGCCGCGGAAGGGGCCGCCGACACCCGGATTGTAGCGCTGGCCGCTCTGCGGGGGCAGGATCGGGTTCTGCGAGCCCGAAGGCGGGGGCAGAACCGGATTCTGCGAGCCGGAGGGCGGCGGCAGGCCGAGATCGCGCGTGTCCTGCGCGAGCGCTCCATGGATGCCGAGCGCCAGGGCGATCCCGATCAGGGCCGTCCGAACCATCGCCGCACCTCCCCGCTCGCGTTGCGTGCTCTATCCCGACTTACTTGGCGTCGGCCTGCATGCGCATGCGGACGATCTTGTCGGGGCCGCTGACCTGCCCGTTATTGGAGCTGGAGCCCTTCTTGATCTTGCGCACGGCGTCCATTCCGGAAACCACTTCGCCGAACAGCGTGTACTGGCCGGTCAGCGAGCCGCAGCCCTCGTAGCAGATGAAGAACTGGGAATTGGCCGAATCCGGCGACTGCGAACGGGCCATGCCGAGCGAGCCGACCTTGTAGGGCGTCGGGGTGAATTCGGCGGGCAGGTTCGGCAGGTCGGACTTGCCGGTGCCGGTGCCGGTCGGATCGCCGGTCTGGGCCATGAAGCCGTCGATGACGCGGTGGAAGACGATGCCGTCATAGAAGCCGCGCTTCACCAGCGTCTTGATCTGCGTGACATGCTTAGGCGCGAGATCCGGCCGCAGGCGAATGGTTACCGGGCCGTCCTTGGTCTCGAGGATGACGGTGTTCTCCGGGTCGGGCTTCGGCGTCTGGGCCTGGGCGAAACCGAGCGAGGCGACGACGGCAAGGGCGGCGAGCGAGCTGCGCAGCATGAAAATCTCCATGGCCGCCGGAGAGGCCGGCGGATGCCGGTCGATAGCCCTATCCTTTGGCCGGAACAAGGCATCGCGTCGATCCGCCGGCTGCCCTTGCTGCACTGCACAAGTGCAAAAAGACTAATCTTGCAAAAATTCCAGGCTGGAGCTGCCTAAACTGATGACAGCGCCGTCACAATCGGTTAATCCTTCCGGCGCTGGGAGCGCTTTGCCAGTCGAAGCGCTGCGGACCAGGTCTTGGGAGGAACAAACGCCCGCCTTGCAAAATGAGTCGCACGCTCTTTGAGACGTGTGCCGGTGCAGCGGTAAAAGCGGACTACCAAAGGCAAGGCATCGGCCTTGCCTTTTTTCTTTGGCGGCACCCGAGCAGGCGCGCCAAGTTTGGACGACATTTTCAGACCGCTCCGGCCGGAGCCACCTTTGTCATTCCGGGGCGCGCCGCAGGCGCGAACCCGGAAACCAGGACGGGGTGGAACATCCCATTCCGCGTTGCCGGCGGCTCGCCCGGTCGTGGCTTCCGGGCTCTTCGCTATGCGAAGCCCCGGAATGACAATCGTTCGGTTCAGGACGGGATGACGCTGCAGTGCCGGAGAAATCCGGAGCGTGGCGTCAAATGTCGTAGGTCACCCAGACATACCAGACGCCGGCGAAGATCACCGCCGCGATCAGCGACGTGATGACCGCTTTCTTCATCAGGCCTGGCAGCACCGGCGCGCCCGGCTCGGTGCCGGCGACGACGTCGCCCGCCTCCTGCTGGCTGCGGATGCCGAAGGGCAGCACCGCGAAGAGCGTGATCCACCAGATCACGAAATAAAGGGCGAGGCCGCCGACGAGGTTCATGCCACCCGCCCCGCGAGCGCGATGCAGGAAAAGGCGACCTTCGCCTCGGTCGGCACGCCGAAGCGCGCAGTATGGCGGGCCGGCAGGCCGCCGGGGAAATGCTTCACATACTCGGCGTTGCAGGCGGCGTAGTCGGCCGGATCGGTGATCAGCATCGTCATCTGGACGACGCGGTCGAGCGAGGTTCCGGCTTCCGCCAGGATCTCGGCGACTCGGCCGAGCGCATTGCGGACCTCCTCGGCGGGTGTCGCGCCGCGAAGGACGCCACGCGCGGGGTCATGCGGCGCCGAGTGGCCGGAGACGAAGACGAGCCCGCCGGCGACGGTCGCGGCGCTGAAGGGACGCGGCGAACCGGCTTCGGGCTGGCCCAGGAAAGCGATCTCGGTCGAAGCGAAGTCGGTCATCGTCGTCAGGCCTGCTCAAGTTCGACCAGCGTGCCCAGGAAATCCTTGGGGTGCAGGAACAGCACCGGCTTGCCATGGGCGCCGATGCGCGGCCCGCCGGAACCGAGCACGCGCGCACCCTGCGCCTTCAGCCGGTCGCGCGCCGCGAGGATGTCGTCGACCTCGTAGCAGATGTGATGGATGCCGCCATCGGCGTTGCGCTCGAGGAATTTCGCGATCGGCGAATCGGCGCCCAGCGGCTCAAGCAACTCAATCTTGGTGTTGGGCAGTTCGACGAAGACGACGGTGACGCCGTGGTCCGGCTCGGGCTGCGGCTGCGAGACGCGCGCGCCGAGCGTATCGCGGTAGAGCGCCGTCGAGGCTTCGAGGTCCTTCACCGCAATGGCGACGTGGTTCAGGCGTCCGATCATCTTCATCCCCTCCGGCGTGGCCATGCGGCCTTTCTACACCTCGACCACCAGCGCATGCACCAGCGGCTTCTTGCCCCACTCCTCGTTCACCGCGCTGCGCACCCCGCGCTCCAGCGCATTGCGCAGGGCCTCGGGGTCGCGACGGCGGGCCTTGGGGATATTGTCGAGGAGGTCGCCGACGGTATCGGCGACGTATTCGTCGAAATCGATGCCGCCGAGGGTTCGCGGCGGCAGGCCGAGCACGGCGATCTCCGGCTCGCCCGCAATGCCGCCCTTGTCGTCGATGGCCACCGCGATCGAGACGATGCCGGCGAAGGACAGGCGGCGGCGCTCCTGGATCGTTTTCTCGAGAGCGTTCACCAGCAGCGAACCGTCCTGATAGAGCCGGCCATGCCGGACCTCGTCGACCTTGCGGGCGCCCTCGCCCGAGATCGCGACCACGTCGCCATTGCCGGCGCGGAGCACATGCTTGACGCCGAGGCTGCGGGCGAAGGTTTCGTGCTCGGCCAGATGCAGGTCCTCGCCATGGGCGGGGATCGCGATCTGCGGCTTCAGCCAGCCATAGAGCCGGGCCATCTCCTCGCGGCGGGGATGGCCGGAAACATGGACCAGATGATTGCGGTCGGTGATGATCTCGATCTTGTCGCGAGCGAGCGCGTTCAAGATGTTGCCGACCGACTTCTCGTTGCCGGGAATGGTGCGCGAGGAAAAGATCACACGGTCGCCGGGCGAGAGTGCAATCTCGGGATGGTCGTCCGAGGCGATGCGCGAGAGCGCGGCGCGCGGCTCGCCCTGGCTGCCGGTCACCAGCGCCACGACCTTGTCGCGCGGCAGATAGCCATAAGCATCGACCGGGCGGAAGGCCGGGATCCCGTCGAGATAGCCGCATTCGCGGGCGACAGTGATGACGCGGTCCATGGCGCGGCCGACGACGACGACCTCGCGGTCGTTGGCCATCGCCGCTTCCGCGACGGAGCGCAGGCGCGCGACATTGGAGGCGAAGGTGGTGACGGCGACGCGACCCGGCGCGGACGCGACCAGTTCCTTCATCTTGGCGGCGACATCGGCCTCGCTCGGGCTGGTGCCGTCACGCATGACGTTGGTGGAATCGCAGACCAGGGCCAGCACGCCCTCCTCGCCGAGCTCTCGCAGACGCTTCTCGTCGGTCGGCAGGCCGACGCGCGGAGTCGGGTCGATCTTCCAGTCGCCGGTATGGACGACGAGGCCGGCCGGCGTGCGGATCGCCAGCGCGTTCGATTCCGGGATCGAATGGGCCACCGGTACGAATTCGATGTCGAAGGGTCCGAGCGTGATCGCGCCGCCCTGCGGCACGACGTTGATCTCGACATTGGGCGCGCCCGGCTCGGAGAGGCGGCGCGTCGCGAGCAGGCCTGCGGCGAAGCGCGTGCAGTAGACCGGCGCGCGCAGTGAGGGCCAGAGCGCTGCAAGCGCGCCGATATGGTCCTCATGGGCATGGGTGATGACGATACCCAGCAGGTTCGCCCGCTCCTCGATGATGTAGCGCAGGTCGGGCAGGACGATATCGACGCCCGGCGCCTCCGGCCCGGCGAAGGACAGGCCGCAATCGACCAAAATCCACTTTCGTCGGCCCTCGGGCCCGAAGCCGTAGAGAGCGGCGTTCATGCCGATCTCGCCGAGGCCGCCGAGGGGAACGAAGACGAGCTGGTCGCTGGAACGGGTCACTGGCAATCCTGATTGTGGCAATGGCTTGATCTATGCCGCGTGATGGCAATGAGCCCTAGCACGCCGGCAAGGCGGCCTCCAGATCGACGGAGGCCGGAGAGATGGGGCGGTCAGCCCGGCGGGCCGAAGAAGAGGTCCCCGGCATCGATCACGCGGCGGCTGGTCTCGGTCTCGAGTTCGAGGCGCCCGCTCGGGTCGAGACCGACGAAGATGCCTGCGAGAGGCCCCTCGGGCAGGCGGATGGTGATGGTCTCGCCGAGGAAGGCGGCGCGCTCCAGCCAGGCGGCGCGGATCGGGCCGAAGCCTCCCGGTTGCGACCAGATGGCGAAGCGTCGGGCGAAAGCGTCGCTGAGGCCGGTCAAAACCGCTTCGACACTGGCCTGGGGAGCCGCGGCCTTGAGGAAGGTCGCCTGGTAAGGCGTATCCGTCGGACAGGACGCGATGTTGACGCCGCAGCCGACGAACACGCTGAAGCGCCCTGCCCGGCTCTCGCCCTCCAGCAGCAGGCCGGAGGTCTTGGCGCGGTCCAGCAGGAGGTCGTTCGGCCATTTCAGCCGGAGGCCGGATGCTGCCGGACCGAGCAGATTCGCGGCAGCGTCATGCAGGGCGAGACCCACGACGAAGCCGAGCTGCGGCGCCAATGCAGGCGCGCACGGATCGGTCAGCAGCAGGCTGGCGTAGAGATTGCCGGGCGGAGAGCCCCATTGCCGACCATGGCGGCCGCGGCCGGCATTCTGGCTGCGGGCGACGATCCAGAGTTTGCCGGGCTCGCCCTGGTCCAGCGCGCGGCGCGCCTCCTCCATGGTGGAGCCGACCTCGTCGCGGACGATCAGACGATAGCCCGCGGCGCGGGCCGCTTCACCGAGCATGGCTGTCGGTCCACGCCGTCATGCTCGCCCTTGTGGCGAGCATCCACGTCTTGAACCCCACCTTTGACCAGCGAGAACGCGGATGGTCGGGACAAGCCCGACCATGACGGGGAAGCGTCAAAACAGCGACTTGGCCGCAGCGGCCGCCGAATCGAACAGCGGCGCCGGAACCAGCGAGAGCGCCAGCACGAAGAGCGCCGAGATCAGCAGCACGGTCCGCACGCCGAGATCGGCCTTCTCGAAGGCTGGCTTCGGCTCTTCGAAATACATCACCTTGACGAGGCGCAGGTAGTAATAGGCGCCGACGACGCTGGTCAGCACGCCGATCACGGCGAGCACGTAGAGCTTGGCGTTGATCGCGGCCAGGAAGACGTACCACTTGGCCCAGAATCCGGCGAGCGGCGGGATGCCGGCGAGCGAGAACATCATCATCGCCATCGCGAACGCCATCCAGCCATTGGTGCGGGACAGGCCGGCGAGTTCCGAGATATCCTCGACCAGCTTGCCGTCGCGGCGCATCATCAGCACGCAGGCGAAGGCCGCGAGCGTCGTGGCGAGATAGATCGCCATATAAGTCATCACGCCCTGCACGCCCTCGGCCGTGCCGGCGGCGAGGCCGACCAGCGCGTAGCCCATGTTGGCGATCGAGGAATAGGCGAGCAGGCGCTTGATGTTGGTCTGGCCGATCGCCGCGAAGGCGCCGAGCGCCATCGAGGCGATCGAGATGAAGACAATGATCTGGCGCCAGTCGTGGATCGCGCCCGGGAAGGCGCCGATGAAGACGCGGATGACCATCGCCATCGCAGCCATCTTGGGCGCCGAGGCGAAGAAGGCGGCGACCGGGGTCGGCGCGCCCTCGTAGACGTCCGGGGTCCACATGTGGAACGGCACGGCCGAGATCTTGAATGCGACGCCGGCCGCGATGAAGACGATGCCGAAGATCAGGCCGAGGCCGACATGGCCGCCGGCCGTCGCCGCGGCGATGCCGGGGAAGGTGACGGTGCCGGTGAAGCCATAGACCAGCGAACCGCCATAGAGCAGCATGCCTGAGGAGAGCGCGCCGAGAACGAAATACTTCAGGCCGGCTTCCGTCGACTTCGCGTTGTCGCGATCGAAGGCGGCGACGACGTAGAGCGCCAGCGACTGCAACTCGAGGCCGACATAAAGGCTGATGAGATCGTTGGCCGAGATCATCATCATCATGCCGATGGTCGCCAGCACGACGAGGATCGGGAACTCGAAGCGCATCGTGCCCTGGCGCCGCAGCGTATCGGCCGAGAGCAGGATCGCGGCGCCGGCACCGAGCAGGGTCAGCACCTTCATGAAGCGGGCGAAGCCGTCGACGATGAAGCCATCGTTGAAGGTCAGCATCTTGCCGCTGCCCGAGGCGACCAGCACCAGCGCAACCGCGAGCAGAGCGAGCGCCAGCCCTTCGAGCAGGCGCGTCGCGCGCTCGCCCTGGATCGCGCCGACCAGCACCATCGTGATGGCGCCGAGGGCGAGGATGATTTCCGGCAGGGCCGGGCCGAGAGCGGGCAGAGCCATGACGAGACCTTACTGCGCGGCTGCCAGCGCCGTCTTCGCGACGGCGAGGGCTGCCTGATAGTTCTTGATGAGCGCTTCGGTCGGCGCCGCGAAGGCGTCGAGGATCGTGTGCGGCTGTACGCCGTACCAGATCGTCAGCAGGACGAGCGGGACCAGCGTCGCATATTCGCGGGCATTCAGGTCCTTGATGCCCTTCAGCTCAGGCTTCACCAGCTCGCCGAAGACGACCCGGCGGTAGAGCCAGAGCGCGTAGGCCGCCGAGAGGATGACGCCGGAGGTCGCGATGAAAGCCACCCAGGGGTTGGCGCGGAAGGCGCCGAGCAGTGTCAGGAACTCGCCGACGAAGCCGGCCGTGCCGGGCAGGCCGACATTGGCCATGGTGAAGATCATGAAGACCACGGCATAGGCCGGCATGCGGTTGACCAGGCCGCCATAGGCAGCGATCTCGCGGGTGTGCATGCGGTCGTAGATCACGCCGACGCAGAGGAAGAGCGCGCCCGAGACCAGGCCGTGGCTGACCATCTGGAACATCGCGCCCTGGATGCCCTGCGGCGTCAGGGTGAAAAGGCCCATCGTCACGAAGCCCATATGGGCAACCGAGGAATAGGCGATCAGCTTCTTCATGTCCTCCTGCATCAGCGCCACCAGCGAGGTGTAGACGATGGCGACGACGGAGAGGGCAAAGACCAGCGGCGCGAACAGCGCCGAGGCTTCCGGGAACATCGGGATCGAGAAGCGGATGAAGCCGTAGCCACCCATCTTCAGCAGGATCGCGGCCAGAACGACGGAGCCGGCGGTCGGCGCCTCGACGTGGGCGTCGGGCAGCCAGGTATGGACCGGCCACATCGGCATCTTCACCGCGAAGGAGGCGAAGAAGGCGAGCCACAGCCAGGGCTGCATCTGCGACGGGAACTTGTGCGCCAGCAGCGTCGGGATGTCGGTGGTGCCGGCGTTCCAGTACATCGCCATCACGGCCAGCAGCATCAGCACCGAGCCGAGCAGCGTGTAGAGGAAGAACTTGTAGGAGGCGTAGACGCGCCGCTTGCCGCCCCAGATGCCGATGATCAGGAACATCGGGATCAGGCCGGCTTCGAAGAACAGGTAGAACAGCACGAGATCGAGCGCCGCGAAGACGCCGATCATCAGCGCCTCCAGCACCAGGAAGGCGATCATGTACTCGCGCACCCGCTTCTCGACCGAGGTCCAGGACGCCAGGATGCAGAACGGCATCAGGAAGGCCGTCAGCACGATGAAGGGGAAGGAGAAGCCGTCGACGCCGAGCTTGAACTTGATGGCGTCGGAGACCCAAGCGTGGGTCTCGACAAGCTGGAAGCCGGGATTGGCGGTGTCGAACCGACCCCACGCGACACAGGCGAGGACGAAGGTCAGGCCGGTCGTGAACAGCGCGATCCAGCGCGCATTGGAATCGACCGCGGACTGATCGCCGCGCTGAACGAGGATCAGGATCGCGCCGACCAGCGGCAGAACAAGAAGACCGGTGAGGATACCGAAGCCGAAGAAGGACATCATCTCACCCGCGCGCCACGAGATACCAGGTCACGAGCCCAGCGACGCCGATGAGCATGGCGAAGGCATAGTGATAGAGATAACCGGTCTGCAGCCGGACCACCCGGTTGGTGACGTCCACCACGCGGGCCGAGACACCATCAGGGCCGAAGCCGTCGATGACGAAGCCATCGCCCTTCTTCCAGAGGAAGCGGCCGAGCCATTTCGCGGGCCGGACGAACAGGAAGTCGTAGAGCTCGTCGAAATACCACTTGTTGAGCAGGAACCGGTAGAGCGCCGGGTTGGCGGCAGCCAGCTTGCCCGGGATCTCCGGCCGCCGGACATACATGTACCAAGCGAGCGCGAAGCCGATCACCATCGCCACGAAGGGCGACCAGACGACCCATTTCGGCACTTCATGCATGGTGTGCAGGATGTGGTTTTCCTTGCCCATGAACAGGGCCGACTTCCAGAAATGCTCGAAGTCGTGGCCGATGAAGGCTTCCTTGAAGGCGAAGCCGGCAGCGATCGCGCCGAGCGACAGAACCGCAAGCGGGATCAGCATCACCAAGGGGCTCTCATGCGGCGTGTGGTCATGGCCATGGCCGTGATCGTCATGTCCATCAGCGGCATGCGCATGATCGTCATGGCCGTGACCATGTGCGGCGTGTCCATGACCCCAGCGCGGCTTGCCCTCGAAGGTCATGAAGTACAGGCGCCAGGAATAGAACGAAGTCATGCAGGCAGCGACGACCAGCAGTACGAAGGCGTATGAGGAGGCGAAGCCGCCATGCGCCACCGAGGCATAGGCGCTCTCGATGACCGCATCCTTCGAGAAATAGCCGGCGAAGCCCGGGAAGCCGGTCAGCGCCAGCGTGCCGATCGTCATGGCGGCAGCGGTCAACGGGATGTGCTTCCTGAGCCCGCCCATGTGACGCATGTCCTGCTCGTGATGCATCGCGTGGATGACCGAGCCCGCGCCCAAGAACAGCAGCGCCTTAAAGAAGGCGTGGGTGAAGAGGTGGAAGATGCCGGCGCCGTAATTGCCGACGCCGAGCGCGACGAACATGTAGCCGAGCTGCGAGCAGGTCGAATAGGCGATGACGCGCTTGATGTCGTTCTGCACGAGGCCGACCGTCGCCGCGAAGAAGGCGGTAGTGGCGCCGATCACGACGACGACGGTGAGCGCGACGGGAGCGTATTCGAAGATCGGCGAGAGACGCGCCACCATGAACACGCCGGCCGTGACCATGGTCGCGGCGTGGATGAGAGCCGAGACCGGGGTCGGGCCTTCCATCGCGTCCGGCAGCCAGGTGTGCAGCAGGAACTGCGCCGACTTGCCCATGGCGCCCATGAAGAGCAGCAGGCAGGTCAGGGTGAGCGCGTTCCAGTCATAGCCGAGGAAGCGGAAGCTCTGGCTCACCATCTCGCCGGCGCGCGGGAATATCGCGTCGAAGGTGACGGCGCCGAAGAGCACGAAGATCAGGAAGATGCCGAGCAGGAAGCCGAAATCGCCGACGCGGTTGACGATGAATGCCTTCATCGCCGCCGCATTGGCCGAGGGCTTCTGGTACCAGAAGCCGATCAGAAGATAGGAAGCCAGGCCCACGCCTTCCCAGCCGAAGAACATCTGCAGCAGATTGTCGGCCGTCACCAGCATCAGCATGGCGAAGGTGAAGAGCGAGAGATAGGCGAAGAAGCGCGAGCGGTGCTCGTCCTCGTGCATGTAGCCGATCGAGTAAAGGTGCACGAGGCTGGAGACCGTGTTGACCACGACCAGCATGACCGCCGTCAGCGTATCGATGCGAAAGGCCCAGTCGACCTGCAATTGGCCGGAGGAAATCCAGCTCGCGACCTGCACGCGGGTCGTGCCGGAGCCGAAGCCGACTTGGGTGAGCGCGACCCAGGACAGCGCGGCGGAGACCATCAGCAGCGAGGTCGTGACGATCTCGGAGCCGCGCGCGCCGATCAGCCGGCCGAACAGGCCGGCGATCAGGAAGCCGATGAGGGGAAGGAAGACGATCGCGTGATACATGGCAGTGAGGTCCAGGCGCTGGGGCGCGCTCAGCCTTTCATCATGTTGATGTCTTCCACCGCGATCGTGCCGCGATTTCGGAAGTAGACGACGAGAATGGCGAGACCGATCGCGGCCTCAGCCGCCGCCACCGTGAGCACGAGCAGCGCAAAGACCTGGCCGACGATGTCGTTCAGGAAGCTCGAGAAGGCGACGAAGTTGATATTGACCGAGAGCAGGATGAGCTCGACCGACATCAGGATGACGATGACGTTCTTGCGGTTGATGAAGATGCCGAGCACGCCGAGCGTGAACAGTATGGCGCTGACGGCGAGGTAGTGGCCCAGTCCGATCGTCATCACGCCATCTCCTCGGGGACGCCAGTGCGCGACGGCACCTGCTTGACCGCCATCGCCGCGTCCTTGGTGCGGGCGTTCTGCGTCGGCACGTGCTGGCGCTTAATGCCGGGACGGTCGCGCAGGGTCAGCACGATCGCGCCGATCATGGCGACGAGCAGCACGAGGCCGGCCGCCTGGAAGTAATAGATATACTGCGTGTAGAGCACGCGGCCGAGCGCCTCGGTATTCGAGATGCCCACAGGGATCGCCGCAACCGGCGCCTTGACGATCTGGGGATCGATGACCCAGGCACCGACGACAAGCAGCAGCTCGACGGCGAAGATGAAGCCGATCAGCGCGCCGATCGGCAGATAGTTCAGGAAGCCCTGGCGGAACTCGGCGAAATCGACGTCGAGCATCATCACCACGAAGAGGAAGAGCACCGCGACGGCGCCGACATAGACGACGACCAGCAGCATCGCGAGGAACTCGGCGCCCAGCAGCATGAACAGCCCGGCCGCGTTGACGAAGGCCAGGATCAGGTAAAGCACCGAATGCACGGGGTTGCGCGAGGTCACCACCATGAAGGCGGATGCCACGGTCACCCCTGCGAAGAGATAGAAGAAAGCCGCTGCGGCATTCATCTCGGCCAGCCCTTCCCGCCCCTTTTCGGCGCGGTCCTCGTTTGGTTCGTGCTCCGGGACTCAAAAAGCCCGGCGCAATTTGGAGCGTCTATAATCAGGCCCGCCGGGCGGGACAACCGCGCGACGGGTCTGGTCTCGTTCTAAGGGCGACATTCTCGGGCTTGACCCGAGAATCTCCGGCAAGAGATGCTCGGGTCAAGCCCGAGCATGACGGCGCTTCAACTACCGATAGGGCGAGTCCATCGCGATATTCCGCGCGATCTCGCGTTCCCAGCGCGCGCCGTTCGCGAGCAGCTTGTCCTTGTCGTAGAACAGCTCCTCGCGGGTCTCGGTCGCGAACTCGAAATTCGGCCCCTCGACGATCGCATCGACCGGGCAGGCTTCCTGGCAGAAGCCGCAGTAGATGCATTTGGTCATGTCGATGTCGTAACGGGTGGTGCGGCGCGTGCCGTCGTTGCGGCGCGGGCCGGCCTCGATGGTGATGGCCTGCGCCGGGCAGATCGCCTCGCAGAGCTTGCACGCGATGCAGCGCTCCTCGCCGTTCGGATAGCGGCGCAACGCATGCTCGCCACGGAAGCGCGGCGAGAGCTGGCCCTTTTCGAACGGGTAGTTCAGCGTCGCCTTCGGCTTGAAGAAGTAGCGCATCGACAGGCCGATAGCCCCGACGAACTCCTTCAGCAGCAGGCCCCTTGCGGCTTGCGCGAGTGACATCGCCTTCGTCCTTTACATCCTCAGCCGAACAAAGCCCGGCCGATCACGAAACCCAAGATCGGCATCAAGCCGATCGTCATCACAACCAAAACCGCCCGCAAGATGCGGATGCGGCGCTCGTAATCCGCCTTCTCGGCCTCTGTCACCGAGCGATCCGTGCGCCGGAGCGCTCCGATCACCACAGCCGACATCAGCCGGTATTCCAGCAGGCCGAGCCCGAAGCCGATCAGGGCACCGAGCGGGCCGGCCCAACTCATCCCGCGACCGGACCCCAGCCGGTCAACTGCAACACCAGCGCCACGATCACCACGCAGGCGAGCGAGAGCGGCAGGAAGACCTTCCAGCCCAGGCGCATCAACTGGTCGTAGCGGTAGCGCGGCACGAAGGCCTTCACCAGCGCGAACATGAAGAACACGAGGCAGACCTTGAGGGCGAACCAGAACACGCCGGGCAGCCAGGTGAAGGGCGGCAGCGCGACCGGCGGCGCCCAGCCGCCGAGGAAGAGGATCGTGGTCAGCGAGCACATGGTCATGATCGCCACGTATTCGCCGAGCATGAACAGCAGGTACGGCGTCGAGGAATACTCCACCATGAAGCCCGCCACGAGCTCGGATTCCGCCTCGGCCAGATCGAAGGGCGGCCGGTTCGTCTCGGCCAGCGCCGAGATGAAGAAGACCACGAACATCGGGAAGAGCGGGATGAAGTACCAGTTCAGGATCGAAAGCCACGGCACGCCGAGAGCATGGGCAAGGCCGCGGTTCGCTTGAGCCTCGACCACGGCCGAGAGGTTCAGCGAGCCGACGCAGAGCAGCACGGTGATGATGACGAAGCCGATGGAGACCTCGTAGGAGACCATCTGCGCCGCCGAGCGCAGCGCGCTCATGAACGGGTATTTCGAGTTCGAGGCCCAGCCGGCCATGATGATGCCGTAGACGCCGAGCGAGGAGATCGCGAGGATGTAGAGCACGCCGACATTGATGTCGGCGATCGCCCAGCCTTCCGCCACCGGGATCACCGCCCAGGCGCCGAGCGCCAAGAGGCAGGAGATGAACGGCGCCAGCAGGAAGATGCCTTTGTTGGCGCCGGACGGAATGATCGGCTCCTTGAGCGCGAACTTAATCAGGTCCGCGAAGCTCTGGAACAGGCCCCAGGGGCCGACGACGTTCGGGCCGCGGCGGAGCTGAACCGCCGCCCAGACCTTGCGGTCGGCCAGCAGGATATAGGCGATGAAGACCAGCAGGCAGACCAGCAGCAGCAGGCTCTTGCCGAGGATGATCGCGATATCGAGGACGAGGTCCCAGTTCATGGCCGCTTACTCCGCCGCCTGCTGGTGCCGGCCGGAGGCCAGCGCCGAGCATTCCGCCATCACGGCGGAGGCCCGCGCGATCGGGTTGGTCTGATAGAAATCGGCGACGACCGGGGCGAAGCCCGCCTTGTCGGTCTTGCCGCCAAGGCCGGCGAGAGAGCCGATCGCGGCCGCATCGTTGGCCGGCAGGCCGTCGAGCGCGGCGAAATGCGGATGCGCCTCGTAGAGCGCCTTGCGCAGGCCGGCGAGCGAGTCGAAGGGCAGCGTCTTGCCCAGCGTCGCGGAAAGTGCACGCAGGATCGCCCAATCCTCACGGGCATCGCCCGGCGGGAATGTGGCGCGGTCGCCCATCTGGACACGGCCTTCCGTGTTCACGTAGGTGCCGGATTTCTCGGTATAGGCGGCGCCCGGCAGGATGACATCGGCGCGGTGAGCGCCCTTGTCGCCATGCGTGCCCTGATAGACGACGAAGGCGCCTTCCGGCACCTCGATCTCGTCGGCGCCGAGCAGGAAGAGCACGTCGAGCGCACCCGGCTGGATCATAGCCGCGACATCCTTGCCGCCCGATCCATCAGCGTTTTCTTGCGGCACGAAGCCGAGATCAAGCGCGCCGACGCGGGAAGCGGCGGTGTGGATCACGCCGAAGCCGTTCCAGCCTTCGGTGGCGGCGCCCAGCGCCTGCGCGGCCTTGGCGGCGAGCGAGAGCACGGCCTCGCCGTCAGTGCGGGCGAGAGCGCCCTGCCCGACCAGCACCATCGGCTTGCCGCCGGCGGCCTGGGCCGACTTCACGACATCGGCCAGCGTCTCCGGGCCGGCGCCGAGATAATCGTGGGTGTAGGTCAGGTCGGCCTTCTCGCCGATGACCGAGACCTTGAGATCACCGCGCAGCCAGCGCTTGCGGATGCGGGCGTTCAGGATCGGCGCCTCGCGACGCGGGTTCGAGCCGATGATCAGGAGCGAGGTCGCGTCCTCGATGCCGGCGATGCCGGCGTTGAGGACGTAGGAGGCGCGGCCGAATTTCGGATGAAGCTTCGTGCCGTCTTGCCGGGCATCGAGATTGGTGGAGCCCAGCGAAACGATCAGGCCCTTCAGCGCGAACATCTCCTCGACCGCAGCGAGATCGCCGGCGATGGCACCGATCCTGTCGGGGGCGGCAGCCTTCACCTTGGCGGCGATGGCGGCGAAGGCCTCGTTCCAGCTCGCCGGTCGCAGGCGGCCGTTCTCGCGGATATAGGGCCGGTCGAGCCGCTGCGTGCGCAGGCCGTCGGCGACATGTCGGGTCTTGTCGGAGATCCACTCCTCGTTCACCGCCTCGTTGAGGCGAGGCAGGATGCGCATCACTTCCTTGCCGCGCGAGTCGACGCGGATGGCCGAGCCGACGGCGTCCATCACGTCGATGCTCTCGGTCTTGGAGAGCTCCCAGGGCCGCGCCTTGTTCTGGTAGGGTTTCGAGGTCAGCGCGCCGACCGGGCAGAGATCGACGACGTTGCTTTGCAGCTCCGACGACATCGCCTGCTCGAGATAGGTCGTGATCTCCATGTCCTCGCCGCGGCCAATGGCGCCGAGATCGGAGGCGCCGGCAACCTCGGTGGTGAAGCGAACGCAGCGCGTGCACTGGATGCAGCGCGTCATCTGCGTCTTGACCAGCGGACCGATATACTTGTCCTCGACCGCGCGCTTGTTCTCGGCATAGCGCGAGGTATCCGCGCCATAGGCCATCGCCTGGTCCTGCAGGTCGCATTCGCCGCCCTGGTCACAGATCGGGCAGTCGAGCGGGTGGTTGATGAGCAGGAACTCCATCACCCCTTCGCGCGCCTTCTTGACCATCGGCGACTTGGTCAGGACGACCGGCGGCTCGCCGTTCGGGCCCGGGCGCAGGTCGCGCACGCCGATGGCGCAGGAGGCCTGCGGCTTCGGCGGGCCACCCTTCACCTCGACGAGGCACATGCGGCAGTTGCCGGCGATCGAGAGGCGCTCGTGGAAGCAGAAGCGCGGCACCTCGACGCCCGCCGCCTCGCAGGCCTGGAGCACGGTGTACTCGGCGGGAACGTCGACCTCGATGCCGTCGATGAGGAGTTTCGTCATGGTCTCACTCCGCCGCCATCAGGCGCACAGGCTCGCTGTGCGGGTTGGCGGCATAGTCGTCGATGCGCTGCTCGATCTCGTGACGGAAATGCGCGATCAGGCCCTGGATCGGCCAGGCGGCGGCGTCGCCGAGCGCGCAGATGGTGTGGCCCTCGATCTGCTTGGTGACGTCGAGCAGCATGTCGATCTCGCGCTTCTGGGCGCGGCCCTCGGCCATGCGCTCCATGACGCGCCACATCCAGCCCGTGCCCTCGCGGCAGGGCGTGCACTGGCCGCAGCTCTCATGCTTGTAGAAATGGCTGATGCGGGCGATGGCGCGGACGATGTCGGTCGACTTGTCCATCACGATCACCGCCGCGGTGCCAAGGCCGGAGCGCAGCTTCGAGAGCGAGTCGAAATCCATCGGCGTGTCGATGATCTGCTCGGCCGGCACCATGCGCACCGAGGAACCGCCGGGGATGACCGCCTTGAGATTGTCCCAGCCGCCGCGGATGCCGCCGCAATGCTTGTCGATCAGCTCGCGGAAGGGGATGCCCATCGCCTCTTCGACGTTGCAGGGCTTGTTCACATGGCCCGAGACGCAGAAGAGCTTGGTGCCGACATTGTTCGGCGTGCCGAGCGAGGAGAACCAGCTCGCGCCGCGGCGCAGGATGGTCGGGGCGACCGCGATAGACTCGACGTTGTTGACCGTGGTCGGGCAGCCATAGAGGCCCATATTGGCCGGGAATGGCGGCTTCAGGCGCGGCATGCCCTTCTTGCCCTCGAGGCTCTCCAGCAGCGCCGTCTCCTCGCCGCAGATATAGGCGCCGGCGCCGTGATGCACATAGAGATCAAAGGGATAGCCGTGGACGTTGTCCTTGCCGATGAGCTTGGCCTCATAGGCCTCGTCGACGGCGCGCTGCAGCGCCTCACGCTCCCGGACATATTCACCGCGGATGTAGATATAGGCCGCATGCGCGCCCATGGCGAAGGAGGCGATCAGGCAGCCTTCGACCAGCGTATGCGGGTCGTTGCGCATGATCTCGCGATCCTTGCAGGTGCCCGGCTCCGACTCGTCGGCATTGACGACGAGGTAGTGCGGGCGCCCGTCGCTCTGCTTGGGCATGAACGACCATTTGAGGCCCGTCGGGAAGCCGGCGCCGCCGCGGCCGCGCAGGCCGGACTTCTTCATCTCGTCGATGATCCAGTCCCGGCCCTGCTCCAGGATGAACTTGGTGCCATCCCAATGGCCGCGCTGGATCGCACCTTTCAGCGACAGATCGTGCAGGCCGTAGAGATTGGTAAAGATGCGATCGCGATCTGCGAGCATGTCCTAGTGCCTCACTCTGCCGGCTTGTCGCCAAGCTTCGACTCCGGGCGCCAGCCCGTCGCGAGCTTCTTCGATTGAGCGACCCAGTCGTCACGCAGCGCCCGGCCCTTGAAGCCGGTCAGCCGCGCATCGACCCAGGCGAGCTCCGCCGGTGTCCATTTGGCGATCTGATCGAAATGCCAGACCCCCATCTCATTGAGCATCTTCGCCAATTTCGGCCCGATGCCCCAGATCAAACCGAGATCATCGCCCTGGCCGCCGCGCGCCGCGGTCAGCAATTCGGGCTTGTTCTCGTCAGTCGCGGGTAGCTTATCCGCTGCCGCCGGCTTGGCGGCCTCGGCAACGTCCCTGCTCTGGACCTTGCCGTTCGCGGCCGGCGTGTCATTGGCGGCACTGGAAGGCTGAGCCGGCGACGAGGGCTGCGGGCGGCCGGCAGCGGCCGTCTCGCTTGCAGGCTTCGCGGCAACAGCCGCCGGTGTCGCCTCGGCCTTCTTGGCTTCCGCCTCGGCGGCTGCCTTGGCGGCGGCTGCTTCGGCTGCGGCCTTGCGCTGCTCGGCGACGCGCTTCTGCCAGTCGCCGGCGCCGATCATCGAGCCGTCATAGAGGGCCTTGTCGGTCAGCGTCTGCGGGCCACCCTCAGGCTCGGAGCCGGTGCGGCCGTTCTGCGGGCCTGGCTTGGTGGCGCGGCCGTTGCGGAGATCGTCGAGGAGCTGGCGGAAGTTCGCCGGCGTCAGGTCCTCGTAATAATCGACATTGATCTGCGCCATCGGGGCGTTGCAGCAGGCGCCGAGGCACTCGACTTCGAGCCAGGACAGCTTGCCGTCGGCGGTCACGGTCGATTGCGGGCCGATGACGTCCTCGCAGACCTTCTTCAGGGCTTCGGCGCCGCGCAGCGCGCAGGGCGTCGTGCCGCAGAGCTGGACGAAGAACTCGCCGACCGGCTGCAGTTTGAACATGGTGTAGAAGGTCGCGACCTCCAGGACCCGCATCGGCGCCATGCCGAGGCGGCGGGCGACGGTCTCGATCACGGCGCGCGAGACCCAGCCCTCCTGCTCCTGCGCCTTCCACAGCAGCGGGATGACGGCGGAAGCCTGGCGGCCTTCGGGATACTTGGCGATCTGCTGGTCGATCCAGTTCTCGTTCGCCGCAGTGAAGGCAAAGGAGGCTGGCTGGACGGGATCGGGCGCGAGACGACGGACGGACATTAGCGGTCCACCTCACCAAAGACGATATCGAGGGAGCCGAGGATCGCGGAGACGTCGGCGAGCATGTGCTTGCGGCACATGAAATCCATGGCCTGGAGATGGGCGAAGCCCGGGGCCTTGATCTTGCAGCGATAGGGCTTGTTGGTGCCGTCGGAGACCAGATAGACGCCGAATTCGCCCTTCGGCGCCTCGACGGCGGCATAAACCTCGCCGGCCGGCACCTTGTAGCCCTCGGTATAGAGCTTGAAATGGTGGATCAGCGCTTCCATCGAGCGCTTCATCTCGCCGCGCTTGGGCGGCACCATCTTGCCGTCGAGCGAGGAAACCGGGCCGCCGCCATCGGGCGCCAGCAGCTTGTCGCAGCACTGCCTCATGATGCGCACCGACTGGCGCATCTCTTCCATGCGGATGTGGTAGCGGTCGAAGCAGTCGCCGTTCTTGCCGACGGGAATGTCGAACTCCATCTCCTCGTAGCACTCGTAGGGCTGCGACTTGCGCAGGTCCCAGGGCGCGCCGGAGCCGCGCACCATCACGCCCGAGAAGCCCCATTTCCAGCAGGTCTCGAGATCGACCACGCCAATATCGACGTTGCGCTGCTTGAAGATGCGGTTGTCGCTGAGCAGGCCTTCGAGGTCGTCGCAGACCTTGAGGAACGGGTCGCACCATTCGGCGATGTCGTGGATCAGCGAGACCGGAATATCCTGGTGCACGCCGCCGGGCCGGACATAGGCCGCGTGCATGCGCGAGCCCGAGGCCCGTTCGTAGAAGATCATCAGCTTCTCGCGCTCCTCGAAGCCCCAGAGCGGGGGCGTGAGGGCGCCGACGTCCATCGCCTGCGTGGTCACGTTCAGCAGATGCGAGAGGATGCGGCCGATCTCGGAATAGAGCACGCGGATGAGCTGGCCCCGGCGCGGCACTGTCACGCCGACGAGGCGCTCGACCGCGAGCGCATAGGCGTGTTCCTGGTTCATCGGCGCGACATAGTCGAGCCGGTCGAAATAGGGCACGGCCTGGAGATAGGTCTTGGCCTCGATCAGCTTCTCGGTGCCGCGATGCAGCAGGCCGATATGGGGATCGACGCGCTCGACGATCTCGCCGTCGAGCTCAAGCACGAGGCGCAGCACGCCGTGCGCCGCCGGATGCTGCGGGCCGAAATTGATCGAGAAATTGCGGATATTGTGCTCGGTCATGCCGTGCCGCCCTGCTTTGCCGCGACGCGGGCCAGGAACTCGTCCCCGGTCAGCCGTGGCCGGTCGCCGGCAAACGCATAGAGCGCCGGCTTTTCATCGATGAAGATCTCCGCGACGAAGTCGAAGGACGATTGGTCGTCGAAGGCCTGGAAGGCCACCGCGACATGGCCGTCACCGCCCTCGCGCAGGCGCCAGAACAGGCTCGTCCCGCAGGTCTTGCAGAACACCCGCTCGCCCCAGTCGGACGACGGATAGACGCCGAGCGCCTGCTCGTCCGCGACCGACACGCCAGAGCACGGCACCGCCATGAAGACGCCGCCGCTCCATTTCCGGCACATGCCGCAATGGCAGACGTCCATCTCGGCCTTCTCGGGCTTCGCGGTGAAACGCACGGCGCCGCAGAGACAGCCGCCGGACAGGGTTTGGTGGCCAGCCGCCATCACGCCCCCTTCGCCTTCTCGTCGCCCGGCAGCACGTAATCGGTGCCTTCCCAGGGCGAGAGGAAATCGAAGTTGCGGAATTCCTGGTTGAGCTTCACCGGCTCGTAGACGACGCGCTTCTGCTCGTCGTCGTAGCGAACCTCGACGAAGCCGGTCAGCGGGAAGTCCTTGCGCAGCGGATAGCCCTCGAAGCCGTAGTCGGTGAGGATGCGGCGCAGGTCCGGATGGCCGGAGAAGAGGATGCCGTAGAAATCGTAGGCCTCGCGCTCGAACCAGTTCGCCGCCGGAAAGACCTCGATGACGGAGGGAACGGGCGTCGCTTCGTCGGTCTGGACCTTGACGCGGATGCGGCGGTTATGGTGCGGCGCCAGCAGATGATAGACGACGTCGAAGCGCTTCTCGCGGCCGGGATAGTCGGCGCCGGCGAGGTCGGTGAAGTTCACGAAGCGGAAGCGCGGATCGCTGTAGAGCGTGCGCAGGACCGCGACGATCGAAGCCGCCTCGGCATGGACAGTCAGCTCGTCGAAGGCGACGACAGCCTCCGTCACCGCGCCGGGAAGCGCGGCCTTGATCTCTTCGCCGAGTTGTACGAGCGCTTCGCTCATCGTCTCACCTTCATCGCCTGCAGCATCGACCGAAAGAGCGCTCAGCGCTCGATCGTGCCGGTGCGGCGGATCTTCTTCTGCAGCAGCAGGACGCCGTAGAGCAGCGCCTCTGCCGTCGGCGGGCAGCCCGGGACATAGATGTCGATCGGGACGATGCGGTCGCAACCGCGCACCACCGAATAGCTGTAATGGTAGTAGCCGCCGCCGTTGGCGCAGGAGCCCATCGAGATGACGTAGCGCGGCTCCGGCATCTGGTCGTAGACCTTGCGCAGAGCGGGAGCCATCTTGTTGGTCAGCGTGCCCGCAACGATCATCACGTCCGACTGGCGCGGTGAGGCGCGCGGCGCGAAGCCGAAGCGCTCGACATCGTAGCGGGGCATCGAGAGCTGCATCATCTCGACGGCGCAGCAGGCGAGACCGAAGGTCATCCACATCAGCGAGCCGGTGCGGGCCCAGTTGATCAGATCGTCGGTCGCGGTGACGAGGAAGCCCTTGTCGGCCAGTTCGTTGTTGATCTCGACGAAGAACGGATCACGCGTCCCCAACGGCTTGCCGTCCGGACCGAGCAAACCCCTCGGCGCCTGCGCAACGAGCGGATCACCACGATCGATCGCTGTGATTGCCATAACCTAATCCTTGTGAACCTTTGCCTGCCGGATCGAATGCGGAGCGCCGCCTCGCAACCCGACAGTCAGTCCCACTCCAGCGCGCCCTTGCGCCACTCGTAGATGAAGCCCACGGTGAGCACGCCGAGAAAGATCATCATCGACCAGAAACCATACCAGCCAAGGCCACCAAAGGCGACGGCCCAGGGGAACAGGAACGCGACCTCGAGATCGAAGATGATGAAGAGAATCGCGACCAGATAGAACCTGACGTCGAACTTCATGCGGGCATCGTCGAAGGCGTTGAAACCGCATTCATAGGCCGAGAGCTTTTCCGCGTCCGGCTTGGAATAGGCGATCGCGAAGGGCGCGATGAGCAGGGCCAGGCCGATGACCGCCGAGACGCCGATGAACAGCACCAGAGGCAGGTAGTCGCTCAGAATGGAAGGCACCGTGGCTGCTTGCATGGTCGAACTCATTTCAGGCGGCCGTGGCGCGGCTCGCTGTCCCAGTCGCTTAGACCCTCGATTAGAATGAAGCAAGACTCCGCCGCGCCGCACAATCGCCGTATCCGGGTTGAACCCAGCGCAGATTAGGGCAAAATCCGGCCACGTCTCGCCACAGCCCTGCCATGCAGCGGCGAAAAATCGACAAAACCGCCTGCTTTCGGCATGCGGCAGCGGCAGCAATCCGTTCACTGTGCCGAATCGTTGCCGGCTGTGCGAGCGTTCTTCCCGAAAGGCCTTCGATGTTTCGTGATCCCCGCTCTGCCCGTCAGCCGTTCTTTTGCGGGCGCCCGGCCACGCGATGAGCCCGGCCTGCCTCCAGCGCGCGCTGGCCATGTCGGCGCTCGCCCTGATGCTCTCGACAGCCGCAGCCAGCGCGCAGGAGGGCGAGCCTGTGCGCGCGCCATTGCCGCCGCAGCGGCCGTTCGACCTGGACCTCGCGGGCACACCGAAGCTGCCTCCGATCATCGTGCCGCCGCCGACGCCGCGCGCTTCCGCGCCCGATACGCCAGTGCCGGCCTCCTCCCAGGAGACGCCACCCGCAACGCCGGCGCCGGAAACCCCGCCGGCAGCCGCCACGCCGCCCAATCCCGGCGAGCCCGATGACGACGAGGGCGTCGAGTGGCCGAAGCTGACGCCGGGCCAGAAAGCCGGCGCCGAGCCGGATTTCGACCCGAACGAGAAAGCGGAACGGCCGGGCATCTCGACCGATCCCGGCACCTCGACCGCCTGCCTGCCGCAGGAGTTGAAGCTGATCCTCGGCAAGATCGCCGACAAGTACGGGGCGGTTAAGGTGACCTCGACCTGGCGGCCGCCCTGGCGCGCCCGGCGCGGCTCCTATCACAAGGGCTGCCAGGCGATGGATTTCCGCGTCCCCGGCGTCAGGCCGCGACTCGTGCTGGAATGGGTGCGTGCCCTGCCCGAGGTCGGCGGCAACCATGTCTACTGGAACGGCCTGATCCATATCGACACCGGGCCGCGGCGGCCCTGGTAGATTCGCCGCCGCCGCGGCCGCGGCGCCGTGCCGGCTCGTCATGCTCGCCCTTGTGGCGAGCGTCCACGTCTTGAACACTGCATGTGATCGACGAAGCGAAGACGTGGATGGTCGGGACAAGCCCGACCATGACGGGTGTGGACTGCCCTTCGTCCGGTAGTGAGAGCGAGGCCGCGCTGTTCAAAAACAGGCTTGACTGTTTGTAAATGAAGCCGCACCGTTTCGCTATCGTCAGGAAAACGGGATCGGCATGAGCAGCACCGGCAAGCGGCGATCGCAGAAGGAACGCAGCGCAGAGACATCCGCGCGGCTGATGAACGCGACGATCGACCTGCTGCATGACCAGGGGCTGGCTCGTACCACGACCCCCGAAATCGCCCGGCTAGCCGGCGTCTCCAGGGGCGCGCTGACCCACCACTTCACCGGCCGCGAGGCGATCATCAGCGCTTCCGTCGCCGACATGCTGGGCAAGACGACCCGCGACCTTCACCGCTTCGCAGAAGATTTCATGGAGCGAGGCGGCTCCAGCGACGAGATCGTCGACTACATCTGGCGGATGATGGACGACCGGCTGTTCTACGTGACGATGGAATACCTGCCGGAAGCCCGCCACAACCCGGCTTTCCGCGCCGAGCTCGTCCCGACGGTCAAGGCTTTCCATGCGGGCCTCGATGCGATCTGGACGGCGCTCGCCGCCCGCGCCGGCGCAGATCCGGACCACACCCGGACAGTCATGAACGCCACGATGTGCCTGGTCCGCGGCATGATCAGCCAGACCGTGCTGCGGTCGAACGATCCCTCCTATTACGATGGGCTTCTCGGCTTCTGGAAGCAGCAGATCAGGCAGCATTTTCCGATGAAACCGGCGGCCGCCCTCGCCGGCCGGCGCAAGACGGCGATGGCATGACGGCAGCATTGACCATCCAGGGGCTGAAGCTCGGCTTCTACGGCGTGCAGGTGCTGCGCGGCGTCGATTTCGCGGTGCCCCAAGGCTCCTTCACGGGGTTGATCGGCCCGAACGGCGCCGGCAAGTCGACCTTGTTCAACGCGGTCTCCGGGCTTTACCGGCCGCAGGCCGGGTCGGTCCGGCTCGGCGCGACCGAGACGGCGGGGATGCCGCCGGAGAAGCTCGTCGCGGCGGGGCTGGTGCGTTCGTTCCAGCTGGCGCGCGGCTTTCCCAAGCTCAGCGTCTTCCAGCACCTGATGCTCTATGGCGCCGACCAGCCGGGCGAGGGCCTGCTGGCCGGGTTGATCGGCACGGGCGGAGCCAAGCGACGCGAGGCGGAATTGTCCGAACGCGCCTTCGGCATCGCCCGCCGCCTGAAGCTCGACCATGTGCTCGACAATCCCGTCACCGCCCTTTCCGGCGGCCAGAAGAAGCTGGTCGAGATCGGCCGCGCGCTGATGGCCGAGCCGAAGCTGCTGCTGCTCGACGAGCCGATGGCCGGCGTCAATCCGAGCCTCACAGAAGAGATCGCCGCGCATCTCGTCGCACTCAACCGCGACGGGCTGACCATCTGCCTGATCGAGCACGACATGGGGCTGATCAGGAAGCTGTGTGCGCCCGTCATCGTCATGGCCGAGGGCAAGACGCTGACGCAAGGGTCGTTCGACGAGGTCGCAGCCGATACCCACGTACAGGAAGCCTATCTCGGGAGGCGTCATTGAGCGCGGCACAGGGCGAATTGCTCGCCATCGACGGCGTCGTCGCCGGCTATGGCGCGGCCGAGCAGATCCTGAAGGGCACATCGCTCAGGATCGCGCCGGGCGAGATCGTCTCGATCATAGGCCCTAACGGCGCCGGCAAGTCGACGCTGCTCAAGACCATCGCCGGCCTCGTCCAGGCGCGCGAAGGCACGATCCGGCTCAAGGGCGGCGACGTCACCCGCGAGAACGCGCTCGGCCGCGCCAGGGCCGGCATCGGCTTCGTGCCGCAGGAGCGCAATGTCTTCGGCGCGATGACGGTCGCCGAAAACCTGGAGATCAGCGGCTTCCAGGAGCCCGCCAAGGTCGGGGCGCGCGCAGAGGAGATGTATGCGCGCTACCCGATGCTGGCGGAGAAGCGCAAGGCGCTGGCGCGCACGCTCTCGGGCGGCCAGCGCCAGATCCTGGCCATGGCGATGGGGCTGATGAACGCTCCTGCCCTGCTCCTGCTGGACGAGCCGACGGCCGGGCTCTCGCCCAAGGCCGCCGACGAGTTGTTCGATGCGATCGTCGCGCTCAACAAGGGCGGCCTGCCGATCCTGATGGTCGAGCAGCATGCGCTCGAAGCGCTGCAGATCTCGACGCGCGGCTATGTGCTGGTCTCCGGCCGCAACAGCCGCGAAGGCGCGGGTCCCGCGCTCGCCACCGATCCCGAAATCCGCCGCCTCTTTCTCGGCGGCTAGGACGACGATACGACAGCAAGCCAACAAGACGACAGGGGAACAGCATGACCGAGTTCACGACCGACCGCCGCACCCTTCTGGCAGGCGCCGCCGCGTTGGCCGGCCTCTCCGCCCTGCCCAGCCGTGCGCTCGCCCAGGGCGCGCCGATCCGCATCGGCACGCTGACGCCGCTCACCGGCGCCGGCGGCCCTTATGGCCCGGTCATGGTCAAGGCGGTGAAGGCCGTCGTCGACGAGGTCAATGCCGCCGGCGGCGTGCTCGGCCGCAAGGTCGAGCTGATCTCGGAAGACGACCAGACCAATCCGGAAGCCGGCGTGCGCGCCGCCCGCAAGCTGATCGATGTGGACAAAGTCTCGGCCATCCTCGGGACCTGGGCTTCTTCGGTCACGACCGCCGTCGCACCGCTGTGCTGGGAGTCGAAGACCTTCCTCGCCACCGTCTCGGGCGCCGATTCGATCACGCAGCTGCCGCATCAGGGCTACCTGATCCGCACCCAGCCGAACACGACGCTCCAGGGCCGCAAGTTCGGCGAGTTCTGCGTCGCCGAGAAAGCCAAGCGCGTCTTCTTCCTCTCGCCGCAGACGCCCTTCGCCAAGAGCCAGTTCGACAACATCACCGAGGCCGTGAAGAAGGCCGGCGGCGAGACCGGCTCGCTGATCTATGACGACAAGAAGCCGGCCTATCGCAGCGAGATCGACGAGGTGCTGCGCTTCAAGCCCGATGCGATCATCTTCGGCGGCTACACGCCCGACACCGCCGTCATGCTGAAGGACGCCTATCGCGCCGGCTATGGCGGGCTGAAGGTCGCCTTCGGCTACGCGGTCAACCAGAAGCTGGTCGAGAGCGTGCCGGCCGAGGTGGTCGACAAGACCTTCACCATCGCGCCCTCGCCGGCCGAAGGCTCCAAGGCCTATGCGCGGCTGGTCAAGATGATCGGCGTCGCCTCGCCCGATCCGTACACCACCCAGGTCTACGACCAGATCAACCTGATCCTGATGGCGATCGCCATCGCCGGCGATAGCTCGGGCACCGCGATCAAGGACGCGGTGCGCAAGATCAGCCAGGCGCCGGGCGGCGCCAAGGTCGACAACGCCATCGACGGGCTCAAGGCCATCGCCGCCAAGCAGCCGGTCGACTATGACGGCGCCAGCGGTCCCTGCGACTTCACCGAGACCGGCGACATCGCCGATTGCCAGTTCCGCTACGAGCAGGTGCAATCAGGCAAGCTGACGCTGGTGAAGATCGCGTGAGCCAGTTGTTGCAGGCGCTCATCAACGGGGTGATGACCGGGACGCTGATCGCCGTCCCGGCCATCGGCTTCTCCGCCATCTTCGCGGTGCTGCGCTATCCGAACTTCGCGATCGCGGCCTATGCCACCATCGGCGCCTTCGCGGCCTGGTGGGCGAATGTCGCGATGGGTTTGCCGATACCGGCAGCGCTCCTCGTCGCCTTCGCGGTGACGGGGTTCGTCGGCGTCGTCGCCGAGGAGACCTCGCTGAAGCGCCTTCGCAACAACGGCGCGCTGATCGTGGCCATCGCTTCGATCGCGCTCAATCTCGTGCTGGAGAACATCGTCCGCTTCATCTTCGGCAACGAGATGCGCGGCTACGACCTGCCGATCGCGCGCGACATGCGCTTCGGCGACCTGCGCATCGGCCCGCAGCAGCTCCAGAGCCTGCTGCTCGCCGTCTTGATCATGGCGGCGATGTTCCTGTTCCTGCGCTATACCCGCTTCGGCAAGGCGATGCGCGCCGTCGCCGACAATCCCGATCTCGCCCGGCTCAAGGGCATCGATCCCGCCAAGATCGCCATCGTCACGCTGTTCCTCGGCGCGGGGCTGACCGGCGTCGGCGGCGTGCTGATCGGATTGGATACCTCGATCGACCCGCTCACCGGCTATCGCGTGCTGCTCTCGGTCTTCGCCGCCGCCGTGCTCGGCGGGCTCGGCTCGATCCCCGGAGCGGTCGCCGGCGCGCTGATGCTCGGCATCGCCGAGGAGCTGGCGCTGCTCGTGGTGCCTGCGACCTATCGGACCGGCGTCGGCTTCGTCGCGATCCTGCTGATGCTCACCTTCCGCCCGCGCGGCCTGCTCGGGGAAAGGGCCGCCTGATGCTGTCCTATCTGATCTTCACCCTGACACTCTGCGCCATCTACGGCCTGCTCGCGCTGAGCCTGAACCTGATCTGGGGCAGCGCCGGCCTCGTCAATCTCGGCCTCGCCGGCTTCTTCGCGGTCGGCGCCTATGCCTCGGCCTTGACGACGGGCGCCGGCGCGCCGGTCCTGATCGGCTGGGGCGCGGCGCTTCTTGTCGGTGCTGCCGTCGGCCTCGTCGTCACCTTCGCGACGCTCAGGCTACGCGACGACTATCTCGCCATCGTCACGCTCGGCTTCGCCGAGGTGATCCGGCTCGTCGCCCTCAACGAGCGCTGGCTGACCAATGGCTCGGACGGCATCTCCGGCATCAAGGCGCCGCTCAAGGCAGAGATGGGCACGCAGAACTTCGCCTATTTCTATCTCGGCCTCGCCACGCTGGTGCTGGTCATCGTCTGGGCATTGCTGCGCCGGCTCGACGTCTCGCCCTACGGCCGGGCGCTGAAGGCGATCCGTGAGGACCAGCAGCTCGCGTCCTTCGCCGGCAAGCCGGTGCTGCGCTTCAAGCTCCAGGCCTTCGCGCTCTCAGCCGCGATCGCGGCGCTGGCGGGCGCGCTCTACGCGCATTTCCAATCCTATGTCTCGCCGGACCATTTCCAGCCGCTGATCACGATCTACATCTTCCTCGCCGTCACCGCCGGCGGCGTCGGGCGGCCGAGCGGTGCCGTGCTCGGTGCCTATCTCGTCGTGATCTTCCTGGAGGCGACACGCTTCGTCACCGAATGGGTGCCGGGCCTGCAGCCGGTCCAGCTTGCTGCGCTACGCGAAATGCTGATCGGCATCGCCCTCATCCTCGTCCTGCATCTCAAGCCGCAAGGCATCCTGCCCGAGCGCATCCCGAAGGCGCCGGTTCCTCCGACCGCCGCTTGAACCGAAGGCCTGCCCATGTCCGACGATCTCGCCACCCTCTCCGCCCTCTTTAGGGAGCCCGGCCAGCCCGACACCGTGTTCAAGGCCTTCGAGAACATCACTCGCCGCCTCGTCGGCCATGAGCTGTTCACGTTGCTCTATGTCGATGGGCAGGAGGTCGCGCGGATCTATTCCAACCGGCCGGACGAGTATCCGGTCTCCGGTCGCAAGACGATGGGCCCGACGCCCTGGGGCAAGCATGTGCTGGACGGCCGCCAGCCCTATCTCGGCAAGGACAAGGCCGGCATCCGCTGGGCCTTCTTCGACCATGAGCTGATCGAGAGCATGGGGCTGGGCTCCGTCATCAACATCCCGGCGATCTACGACGGCAAGGTCGTCGGCACGATCAACCTGCTCGCGCCCGAGCACCACTACCGCGAGGAGCATGTCGCGCCGGTCGAGCGCCTCGCGCCGCTGCTGGTGCCCGCCTTCCTCGCCGCACGCGCCGCCAACAAGGCCGCCTGATCTCTCCCTTTCGATTGTCCGAAGGAACATGCCCGTGGCTTCCACCCTCTTCACCAATGCCCGCATCGTCGACGGCTCGGCGCCGGAAGCAAGCGCGCCCGTCAGCGTCCTCGTCGAGGGCGGCACCATCCGCGAGGTCGGGAAATCCGTGACCTCGGCGAAGGCCAAGGTCGTCGATCTCAAGGGCAGGACGCTGATGCCCGGCCTGATCGACGCCCATGTCCATGTCGTCGCCGGCGTCGCCGATCTCGGCGCGAATTCCCGTCTGCCGGATTCGCTGGTCATGGCCCGCTCGCTTGGGATCATGCGGGCGATGTTGATGCGCGGATTCACCACGGTGCGCGACGTCGGCGGCGCCGATTTCGGCCTGAAGCAGGCGACCGAGGAAGGCGATTTCCCAACGCCGCGCCTTGTGATCTCCGGCAAAGCGCTGAGCCAGACCGGTGGCCATGCCGATTTCCGCGGCCGTTATGACGACCGCCCGAGCGTGATCGAGCGCCATCGCCTCGGCGCGCTCGGCCGCATCTGCGACGGCGTCGACCAGGTCCGCCGTGCCGCGCGCGAGGAGCTGAAGGGCGGGGCCGACTTTATCAAGATCATGGCCAATGGCGGCTGCGCCTCGCCGACCGACCCGATCCATTTCCTCGGCTTCTCTGTGAGCGAGCTGGAGGCCGTGGTCGAGGAAGCCCGGATGGCCGGCACCTATGTCTCGGCCCATGTCTATACCGACGACGCCATCCGCCGCTGCGTCGAGGCCGGCGTGCATTCGCTGGAGCATTGCAACCTGATCCAGGCCGAGACGGCGAAGCTCGCGGCTTCGAAGGGTGCGGTCGCGGTCCCGACGCTGGTAACCTACGACAAGCTGGTCTCGGACGGGCCGAAGCTCGGCTTCCCGCCGGACTCCGTCGCCAAGGTCGATGTCGTGCGCTCGGCCGGCATGGAATCGCTCGCGATCATGAAGAAGGCCGGCCTCACAATGGCCTATGGCAGCGACCTGCTTGGCGAGATGCACAAGTATCAGTCGGAAGAGTTCGTGATCCGCGGCCGCGCCCTGCCGGCACATGAGGTTATCGCCTCGGCAACCCATGTCGCGGCGAAGCTCCTGAAGATGGAAGGCCTGATCGGCACCGTCGCGGCCGGCGCCCATGCCGACCTGATCGTCGTCGATGGCGATCCGCTGAAGGACCTCTCGCTGCTCACCCGCCAGGGCCGGCACATGCCGGTCATCATGAAGGGCGGCGCCTTCATGAAGCGCGCCAGCCTGAACTGACGATCGGGAGCCGGCGGGGGCACCCTCTCCGGCTTCAGTCCCTGTAGGGGCTGTACTTGGCGGTTGGCGACAAAGGGGGCCAATCGGCGACGGCGGTGCCTCACGCCGTTCGCCATGAGGAGCCGACCTGCCTAGCCGGGAAGCAAAGCCGGCTCTATGACGGCTTCATGGGTCGTTACGCCGCCATGATCAGGCTTGTCCTCCTCGCCCTGCTAGCTCTCGGCTGGCCGGCCGCGGGCATGGCCGAAGGGCGGCGCGTCCAGATCATCACCTCGTTCCCGCCGTCCTTCTTCGAGCCCTTCCGCAGCGCCTTCCGCAACCGGCACCCCGACATCGCCGTCGAGGTCGTGCAGCGCAAGACCACGGCGGCGGTTGTCGACATCCGCACGCAGAAGCGGCCGGAAGCCGACCTGTTCTGGGCTTCCGCACCAGACGCCTTCGAGTTGCTGAAGCGCGCGAACCTGCTGGCCCCCTTACAGCCGCGCAAGACCGGCGCGCCGGAGACCATCGCCGGCTATCCGGTCAACGATCCCGAAAACCGCTATCTCGGCTTCGCGGTGTCGGGCTACGGGTTGGTGTACAACGCAGCCTATCTGACGGCGCGGGGCCTGCCGGTGCCGCGCAACTGGGCCGATCTGGCCGCGCCCGTCTATGCCGGTCATATCGGGCTGACCTCGCCGGGGCGCTCCGGCACCACGCATCTGATGGTCGAGGCTCTCCTGCAATCGCTCGGCTGGGAGCGCGGCTGGGCCTTGTGGTCCGCGATCGGCGGCAATCTCGCGACGATCACGGCGCGCAGCTTCGGTGTTACCGCGGGCGTCGCCCGCGGCCGCTTCGGCATCGGCATCTCCATCGATTTCCTGACCGAGGCCGGGACGGCCGAGGGCGAGGGCAACCGCTTCGTGCTGCCGGGCGAGACCCTGTTCGCGCCTGCCAGCATCGCCAGGCTCGCGACCTCGCCCAATCCGAAGGAGGCCGAGCTCGTCATCGATTTCGTGCTGTCACTGGCAGGGCAGAAGATGCTGCGCGAGCCGCGGATCGGGCGCCTCGCCGTCTCGCCTTCGGCTTATGGGCCGGACGAGACGCCGCCGCATCTCTCCGAGACCGAAGGCATCTTCAACCGGACCGGCTTCGACGCAGGGCTTTCGGCCGGGCGCTACGAGCTGGTCAACCTGATCTTCGACGAGTGGATCACCTTCCGCCGCGCCGAGCATGCACGACTGTGGCGCAATCTGCAGGTGATGGAAGCGGCGCTGTTGACGCGTCCCGACGAACAGGCCGCCAAGCTGCTGACGCAGACCCGGGCGGCACTGTCGCAGCCGCCTGTCTCTGCGATGGAACTCGGCGAGCCCTGGCGCTTCCGCAACCTCGCCCGCGTCCCGCGCGGCCTGCCCGTGCCCGAGGAACAGACACGGATCGAGGCCGGCATCAGGAACGCGATCGCGGCCCGCAGCACGGAGGCGAGCGACAGCCTGCAGCAGGCGGCCGACCGACTGGCGGCGCTGGGCTGGCGCGACGAAAGCCCGACCGGGGCGCGGCCGTGACGCCCCCCTTGCCAAGGCGCCGCTTCGGCATCGGAGGCCGGTTGATCGCAGCCTTCCTCGGTGTCGGCCTCTTCGCCGTCGGCGCCGGTATCGTCGGCGTGATCTCCTATGAGCGGTTGAGCAAGGAGCTTGCCGCCATCGCCCGCGAGCATCTGCCGGGCCTCGCCTCGGCCGCGAGGCTCGCGGAAGCCAGCGCGCGCGTCATCGCCGGCATGCCGGAACTCGCCAATGCCGAGCGGCGCGACGGTTACGAGCGCGGCCGGCGCGTCGTCGGCGAGCGCTTGAGCGAACTCGACAAGGTACTGTCCGAGCGGGCGGGCAGCGGCTTCGATGCGCCCGCGCTGACCGCAGTGGCGGCCGAAATCCGACGCAATCTCGGCGCCATCGACGATGTCGCGGGGCGCCGTTTCACGCTGGCAGAACGCATCCGCGGCGTCAGCGAGGAGCTGCGCTGGCTCCAGGCCGATCTGATCGACGAGATCGAGCCACTGACCGACGATGCCCGTTTCAATATCGACACAGCGCTTGGCCAGAGCGGCGGCGAAGTGGCGGCGGCCAAGCCAAACACGATCCGCGAGGAGACACGCAAAAGCGAAGCGCTGATGACTCTCAATGCACAGGCCAACCTGATCGTCGGCTTGTTCGGGCGGCTTGGCACGGTGCAGACCCGCGAGGACATGGAGCAGACCGGCCATGTCATCGGCGAGGCGGTCGACCAGCTCGAGGTCGAGGCCAAGGCGCTCGCCGGCTGGCCCGACACGATCACCGTCCGGCAGATCACGCAGCGCCTGATCGGGCTCGCCGACACCACGACCGGCCTGCCCGGCCTCAAGCGATCCGAGCTTGCGGCGCTCGCCGATGCGCAGCGCCTGATCTCGGAAAGCCGCCGCCTCGTCACGGAACTTGGAACGCTGGTGTCGCAGGAGGTGCAGCGCACGGAAGCCGTGGCGAAGGAGGCCGCCGAGCGCTCGGCAGATGCGATCCGTCTCGGCCGCAACCTGCTGCTGGCCATCGCGGCCGCCTCGCTGCTCGGCGCGCTATTGATCGGCTGGTTCTATGTGCGGCGCCATCTCGTGGCGCGCCTGCGTATCCTGACCGAAGCCGCGACCAGCATCGCAAGCGGCCAGTCCTCGGCGCTGCTGCCGAAGGCCGGCAATGACGAGCTCGGCGACCTCACACGCGCGCTCGCCGTGTTCCGCCAGACGCGCGACGACCTGATTCAGGCGGCCAAGCTCGCCGCGCTCGGGCAGATGGCGGCGGGGCTCAGCCACGAGCTGAACCAGCCGCTCGCGGCGATCCGCTCGCATGCCCACAACGGCGCGCTGCTTCTGGAGCTGGGCCGTCCCGAGGAAGCACGGAAGGCGATCGACCGCATCCAGGCCTTGACGACGCGCGCTGCCGACCTCATCGCGCATCTCAGGCGCTTCGCCCGCAAGCCCGGCGTGGTGCTCAGCCCCGTCTCGGTCAGCGACACCATTGAAACCGCGCTCTCGCTGTTCGAGCCGCGCTTCGCGGCCGAACGTGTGACGCTCACGCGCGACCTGCCGGCCATGCGCCTCCATGTCCATGCCGAGGACATCCGGCTGGAGCAGGTCCTCGTCAATCTCGTCGCCAACGCGCTCGACGCCGTCGCGGGTAGCAATGACGCGACGATCGCGATCGGCGCGCGACGGAAGGGCCACAAGGTCGAAATCTGGGTCGGGGACAGCGGACCCGGCATCGAACGCGCGCATTTGGAACGCATCTTCGACCCGTTCTTCACGACAAAGCCGGTCGGCTCGGGGCTCGGCCTCGGCCTCTCGCTGTCCTACAACATCATCAAGGACCTCGGCGGCACGCTCGCCGTTGCCGAGACCGGCCCTGCCGGCACACGCTTCCTGATCACGCTCGAAGGGACGACAGCCCACGTCATGGCCCCGCTGGAAATCGACGCATGAGCGCTCCCAAGGTCGTCCTCGTCGATGACGATGCCGAAGTGCTCGAGGCCTGGCGGCTGACACTGGAGCTCGAAGGCTTTGCGGTGGTGGCCAAGCGCTCCGCCGATGCGGCCCTCGCCGAACTCGGGCGCGACGCCTCCGTCGTGCTGGTCAGCGACGTCCGCATGCCCGGCCGGGACGGCTTCGGTCTGCTCGCGGCCGTGACCGCGATCGATGCCGAGATTCCCGTCGTGCTGATCACCGGCCATGCCGATGTTCCCATGGCAGTGAAGGCGATCCGCGAGGGCGCCTGGGATTTCGTGGAAAAGCCGGCCGACCCCGTCCGCCTGATCGAGACGATCCGGCGCGCCAGCGAATACCGCCGACTGATCATCGAGAACCGCTCGCTCAAGGCCGGAGCGCATCCCGAAGACCCGTGGGCGGCCCGCGTCGTCGGGCACTCGCCGGCCGTCGCGCGGCTGCGCAGCCGGCTGGCTCTGCTCGCCGATGCCGATACAGACGTGCTGCTCTTCGGAGAAACCGGCACCGGCAAGGAGGTTGCGGCCCGCGCGCTGCACGATCTCGGCAATCGCCGCACCGGGCGCTTCGTCGCGGTGAATTGCGGGGCGATCCCGGAGACGATGATCGAGAGCGAATTGTTCGGCCACGAGGCCGGCGCCTTCACCGGGGCGCGCGAGCGGCGGATCGGCAAGATCGAGCATGCCAGCGGCGGCACGCTCTTCCTTGACGAGATCGAGTCGATGCCGATGGCGGCACAGGTGCGCCTGTTGCGCGCCCTGCAGGAGCGACGGATCGAGCGCCTCGGCTCCAACAAGGAGATCGCGGTCGATATACGCATCATCGCAGCAACCAAGACCGACCTCGCGGCGCTCGCCAAGGCCGGCGGCTTCCGCGAAGATCTGGTCTACCGGCTCAATGTCGTGACGCTGCGCCTGCCGCCCCTGCGCGACCGGCGCGAGGATATCCCGCTGCTGTTCCGGCACTTCCTCGCGCTGGCCGCCGCGCGCGTCGGCCGCTCGGCGCCGCCGCTCGGACGCGATCTGCTCCAGCGGCTGACGCGGCAGGACTGGCCGGGAAACGTGCGCGAACTGCGCAACGCCGCCGAACGCAGCCTGCTCGGAATGGACGAGGATTTCGAGGATGCGGATGCCGGCGCATCAGCCTCCCACAACGTGGAACGCACGCTGGAGGAACTGGTCGCGATCGCCGAGGCCGAAGCGATCGGCGCCGCGCTGAAGCGCCATAACGGGCGGATCGGCGTCACGGCTGGGGCGCTCGGCATCACACGCAAGACGCTTTACCTCAAAATGCGCCGCTATGGCTTGAGCGGCGCGGCGGCACTCGCGGACTGAGCAGTGATGTTACCGCGATGACCCATCGGAGGGATGTCGGGTTACCGCCATGCCCCCGAAATCGGGCAACTGACGCCCCCCTTCTCCCGAATTCCGCAAGGAAATCAAAGCCACCGGCATTTGGCATCGCCGTTGCTGAGCGAAGAGCATCGACCTCGACGTCGAACAGAAAAAACGCTTCGGAGGAAACCATGTTGAATCGTCGGACCGCGCTCGCGGCCACTCTCGGCCTGTCGCTGAGCGCCTCGTTTACGGCCATCGCGCTGGCGCAGGCGCCGGCCGGCAAGGTCACGGTGGTGACCTCGTTTTCCAAGGACGTGACCGATCCCATCAAGAAGGCCTTCGAGAAGGCGGTTCCGGGCGTCACGCTCGAAGTGCAGAACCGCAATACCAATGCCGGCGTGAAGTACGTCGAGGAGACCAAGGCCAACAACCAGGTCGACCTGTTCTGGGCCTCGGCGCCCGACGCCTTCGAGGTGCTGAAGGGCAAGAAGCTGCTCACCGCCTACAAGCCCAAGGCGACCGGCATCCCCGAGAAGATCGGCTCCTATCCGATCAACGATCCGGCGGGCTTCTATTTCGGCTTTGCGGCCTCCGGCTACGGCATCATGTGGAACGACCGCTATGCCAAGGCCAACAAGCTGCCTGAGCCGAAGGAGTGGCAGGACCTCGCCAAGCCGATCTTCTACGACCATGTCTCGATCGCGGCGCCGTCGCGCTCCGGCACCACGCACCTCACCATCGAGACGGTCCTGCAGGGTGAGGGCTGGGACAAGGGCTGGCGCACCATCAAGGAAATGGCCGGCAATTTCCGTTCGATCAACGAGCGCTCCTTTGGCGTGCCGGAGCAGGTCAATTCCGGACAGGTCGGCGTCGGCATCGTCATCGACTTCTTCGCCTTCTCGGCCCAGGCCTCCGGCTTCCCGGTCAAGTTCGTCTATCCGAGCGTGACGACGGTGGTCCCGGCCAATGTCGGCATCGTCGCCAATCCGCCGAACAAGGCCGCGGCCGAGGCCTTCATCGAGTTCCTGCTCTCGCCGACCGGCCAGGAGGTGCTGCTCGAGCCCGGCATCCGCCGCCTGCCGGTCAACCCGGCCGTCTATGCCAAGGCCGGCGCCGACTATCCGAACCCCTTCACCGATCCGCGCTTCCAGAAGATGATCGGCTTCGACGTCGACAAGTCGGAGCAGCGCACGGCGGTGGTCGACACGCTGTTCGATCAGTTGATCTCCTTCCAGCTCGACGCGCTGAAGGGTGTCACCAAGGTGCTGCACGAGGTCGATGCGGCGCTCGCCAAGAAGCCGAACGACAAGGCCAAGGCGCTGGCCGAGGAAGCCCGCGTCCTGATCGCGGCCATGCCGGTGACAGAACCGCAGGCCGCGAGCCCCGAATTGCGCGGCGCCTTCACCGGCGGCAAGGAGAAGGGCGCCCGCCAGGCCGAGGTCGAGGCGCAATGGGCGAGCTTCGCCCGCGCCAACTACGCCAAGGCCAAGGCGAAGGCCGAAGAGGCGCTCAAGGCGGCGAAGTAACGCGTCGAGAGCGTGTCATCCCGTGCGCGCTGCAGCGTGAAACGCTGCGGCGCAGACACGGGACCGCGTGACCAGCAGGCGCCTTTTCCTGAAAACGGTCCCGTGTCTGCGCAGCGGCATTTCCATGCCGCAGCGCGCACGGGATGACAGCCCGGCCGCATCTCATGACAGCCATTCCGACCACAACGGCCCCGCGCCGCCCCCGTCGCATCGCCGGCACGCCCGGACAGATCGCGCTGGCGCTGGCGATCGCCGCCTTCCTCGTGATGTTCCTGGTGCTGCCGGTGGCGACGGTGATCTATGTCGCCTTCACCGAAAAGGGCACATCGACCTTCACGCTGGTCAATTTCTACGATTTCGTCCGCACCGAGCTGTTCATGCGTTCGTTGTGGAACTCGTTCTATGTTTCTGCGATGTCGGTGGTCTGGGCCTCAGTCTTCGCCCTGCCGCTGGCCTATCTGACGACGCGTTTCGTGTTCCGCGGCGCGGCCATCGTGCAGACGCTCGGCTTCCTGCCGCTGATCATGCCGCCCTTCGTCGGCGCGGTGGCAATGCAGCTCTTCTTCGGCCGCAACGGCTCGGTCAACCTGCTGCTCGACGACTGGTTCGGCTTCAAGATCGACTTCATGGAAGGGCTGAACGGCGTCATCTTCGTCCAGTCGGTCCATTATTTCCCGTTCATCCTGATCAACCTGTCGGCGGCTTTGCGCAATGTCGACCGCGCCATGGAAGAGGCCGCGCAGAACCTCGGTTCCTCGGGCTTCCGGCTGTTCCGGCGCATCGTCTTCCCGCTCGCCATGCCGGGCTATCTCGCCGGCGCCTCGCTGGTCTTCGTCAAGGTCTTCGACGATCTGGCGACCCCGCTCCTGCTCAACGTCAAGGACATGCTGGCGCCGCAGGCCTATCTGCGGGTGACCTCGATCGGCATCGCCGACCCGATGGGCTACGTCATCTCGGTGGTGCTGATCGTCGCCTCGGTGCTGGCGATGTGGCTTTCGGCCAGGGCGCTGAAGGGGCGTGACTACGCCACGACGCAGCGCGGCGGCGGCGGCCTCGCCAAGCGGGTGATGACGCCGATGGAGGCCTTGTTCGGCTACGGCATCGTCATCCTGATCCTGGCGCTGGTGCTGGCGCCGCATCTGGGCCTGCTGCTGCTCTCCTTCGCGACGATCTGGTCGTTCTCGCCCCTGCCCGACGCCTACACCGTCGCGCATTACGGGCGCGTCTTCGGCGAGAGCTCGGTCTACATCAAGAACACGCTGATCTATGCCTCGATCGCCGGCGGCATCGACGTCGTACTCGGCGTCGCCATCGCCTATCTCGTGCTGCGCACCAGACTGATCGGCCGCGAATGGCTCGACTGGATGGCGACCGCCGCGCTCGCCATCCCAGGCGTCGTGCTGGGCATCGGCTATCTCAGGACGTTCTACGGGATCACCCTGCCGGATGGGACGCCGCTCGCGGCGCTCTGGATCACCATCGTGATGGCGCTGGCGATCCGGCGCCTGCCCTATGCCTTGCGCGCCTGCTATGCGGCGCTCCAGCAGATCTCGGTCTCTCTCGAGGAAGCGGCCGAGAATCTCGGAGCCACCAAGGCGCGCACGGTCCGGCGCATCGTCGTGCCCCTGATGGCGGGCGGCATCCTCGCCGGCTTCGTCACTTCGTTCTCGACAGCCGCCGTCGAACTCTCGGCGACATTGATGCTGGTGCAGTCCAACTCGGACGCGCCCCTGGCCTACGGTCTCTATGTCTTCATGCAGTCGGCGGCGGGGCGCGGCCCCGGTGCGGCGCTCGGCGTGGTCGCGGTGATCCTCGTCGCGGCCTGCACCTTCCTCTCCCATCTCATCATCGAACGCAGCCAGAAGGCCAAGGGAATGGGCCACTGATCATGAACGCGACCGTCTCCCTGACCACACCCGCCGTCGCCGTCGATATCGAAGGCGTCAACCTGTCCTACGGCACCAACCATGTGCTCAAGGACGTCAGCCTGGCGATCGAACCGGGCGAGTTCTTCGCCTTCCTCGGCCCGTCCGGCTGCGGCAAGACCACGCTCTTGCGCCTGATCGCCGGCTTCAACCATGCCGATACCGGCGAGGTCCGGATCGGCGGCAAGCCGATCACCGACCTGCCGCCCTGGAAACGCGATGTCGGCATGGTCTTCCAGTCCTATGCGCTCTGGCCGCATATGACGGTACGCCGCAACGTCGCCTTCGGGCTGGAGGAGCGCGGCGTGAAGCGCGCCGAGGTCGAGCGCCGCGTCGAGGCGGCGCTGGGGCTCGTCGGCCTTAGCCATCTCGCCGAGCGCCGGCCCTCGCAACTCTCGGGCGGCCAGCAGCAGCGCGTCGCGGTGGCCCGCACCGTCGCGGTCGAGCCCAAGGTGCTGCTGCTCGACGAGCCGCTCTCCAATCTCGACGCCAAGATGCGCGTGCAGGTGCGCCGCGAATTGCGCGACCTTCAGCAGCGGCTCGGCCTGACGACGATCTTCGTCACCCACGACCAGGAGGAGGCGAACACGATCTGCGACCGCATCGCGGTGATGAACGACGGCATCGTCCAGCAGGTCGGGACGCCGATGGAGCTCTACGAACGGCCGGCGAACCTCTTCGTCGCCGGCTTCCTCGGCACTGCCAATATCCTGAGTGGAAAGCTGACCGGTAGCGGCGGGGCCCGACTCTTCGAGGTCGAGGGCGGGACGCGGGTGCCGGTTCCAACCGACGCGATCGTGCCGGAGGGTGCCAAGTTGGTCTTCCGGCCGCAGCATGCCAGTCTCGGTGATGCGGGCCCTGCCGAAGACGGGCTGCTCGCCCTACCCTGCATCGTCGCCAATCGCGAATTCCTGGGCGCGAGCGTGCGTTACGGCGTCCGCATCGGCACGACGGAAGTGGCGGTCGACGTGCCGTTCCAGTCCGGCAGCGGCTTGTTCGAGGTCGGCAATGGGGCGACGCTCAGGCTATCGCCGCGATCGCTGTTGTGGTTGGCGGCGTAGGTCGCTGAGGCCACTGATTTTACGCTGGAGCACGCCGTCATCGCGGGGCTCCATGTCAGCGAAGAGCCCGGAAACCAAGACTACCCCGCTTCCCTCATGGTCGGGCTTGTCCCGACTATCCACGTCTTCGCTGGCGGATAGTCTTTTTCAAGACGTGGATGCTCGCCACAAGGGCGAGCATGACGGCAGCGCTATCTCACCCCGCTGCTCGGCCTTGTCGCGAGCACGCGCCTCGGCGCTGCGCTCCGAAGCGGGGCCGTAGCCACCGCCTCCGGGCGTGATGATCTCGACGATCTGGCCCTTTTCCAGCGCGCCGTCGCCCTTGAAGAAGGGCATGACGCCCTCGCTGAAGGCGAAGGAGCCTCCCTGCCCCTCGCCGCCGCCGGCCAGGCCCCAGGGCCGCGAGGTCAGGCGCGAATTGTCGATGTTGAGCCGGCAGGGCGCCTCGGCCCGGTAGACGCGGCGGAGCCCCATGCCGCCGCGCTGGCGGCCGTCGCCTCCGGAGCCGTCGACGAGTTCGTAGCGCAGCAGGGTCAGCGGGTATTCCAGCTCCAGCGCCTCGACCGGCAGGTTCGAGGTATTGGTCATGTGGACATGGACGCCGTGGAGCCCGTCCTTGTTGGTGCGGGCGCCGGAACCGCCGCCGATCGTCTCCAGATAGACCCAGAGCTCGCCGGTGCCGGGCTGCTCGCCGGCGAAGGTGGCCGACGCGACCGCGCCGGAGCAGGCGGCGATGACGCGATCCGGCACCGCTTGCGCCAGCGCGCCGTGGATCAGGTCGACGACGCGCTGGCAGGCGGCGATACGGCCGTTGACGGCAGCGGGGTGCACGCAGTTCAGCACCGTGCCTTCCGTTGCGATGACGGTCAGCGGCCGCGCCAAGCCCGCATTGGGCGGAATGGTCGGGTCGGCCACGGTCTTGACCGCGTAATACACGGTCGAGAGCAGCGCGGTGTAGACCATGTTGAAGCCGGCACGCATTTGCGGCGGCGAGTCGAATGCCAGCGTCATCTCCTCGCCCGCGACGGTGATCGCGACCGAGAAGGTCAGGGCCTCGTCGATCTCGGGATTGTCGAAGGAATCGGAGAAGCGATAGATCCCGTTGGGGATCGAGGCGATGCCGGCGCGCATCTTGCGCTCGGCATAATCCTGCAAGGCCTTGCCGGCGGCGAGCACGGTGTCGCGGCCGTATTTGTCGCAAAGCGCGCGCAGCCGCTCGACGCCGAGGCGGTTCGCCGCCATCTGGGCGCGCAGGTCGGACAGGCGCTCGCGCGGGACCTGGCAGTTGAGCAGGATCAGCTCCTGCACGTCCTTCATCAGGACGCCGCCGTCATAGAGGCGGATCGGCGGGATACGCAGGCCCTCCTGGTAGATATGGGCATGGCCGCGATCGGCGAAATCGGAATGGTGCGCCGTGTTGACCGCCCAGGCGATCATCACGCCCTCGTGGAAGACCGGCTCTGCCAGCACGATATCGGGCAGATGCGTGCCGCCGCCCTCATACGCGTCGTTGCCGATGAAGACGTCGCCCGGCTTCATCTCCGCGACGGAGTGGCGCTTCAGGATATGCGGGATGATGCCGATGAAGGAGCCGAGATGCATCGGGATATGCTCGGCCTGGCAGAGCGTCTGCCCCTCGACGTCGAAGAGCGCCGTCGAGCAGTCGCGGCGTTCCTTGATGTTGGTCGAGTAGCTCGCCTTGACCAGCGCCTCGCCCATCTCCTCGGCGATGGAGGCAAAGGAGGAGCCGATGACCTCGACGGTGATCGGGTCGACTCTGACGGATGCGGTCGCGGTCATCTCGGCATCTCCAGGATCAGGTTGAGATAGGGCTCGACCGTCGCGGTCATGCCCGGCAGCAGCACGGTGGTCGAATCCATCTGCTCGACGATGGCCGGGCCGGCGAAGCGATTGCCGGACGTCAGCTTGTCGCGATCGTAGATCGGGCAGGCGACGAAGCCGCCAGCCTCGGGGAACCAGACCTCGCGGCTGCCGATGATCGCCTGGGAGGCATCCGGCCCGGCATCGGGCTCCGGCCGGAACGCCGCCTTCGGCACGAGGCCGACCGCCTCGGCACGGTAGGTCACGAGCTGGACCGCCTCCCCCTCCGCGACGAATCCGTAGAGGCGCTTGTGGGCGGCGGCGAAGCCTTCGGCCAGCGCGGCCACGGTCGCGGGCGTGATCGGCCCGTCCGGCACGTCGATACCGAGCTCGTAGTTCTGGCCGTGATAGCGCAGGTCTGCGGTGCGCTTCAGCCGGCGATCGGCGGAAGCGACGCCCTCCTCCGCGAACCAGTGATCCGCCTGTTCCTGCAAGGCGGCGAAGATCTCCGCCATGTCGGGGACCAGCGCCTCGGAGAGCGTCGCCAGCCGTGTCGTCGCGAAATTCGCGCGCAGATCGGTCAGCAGCAGGCCGAGCGCGCAGCCGATGCCCGGATTGCGGGGCACGACGATGCGCTTCATGTCGAGTTCGCGGGCGAGCCGCGCGGCATGCAACGGCCCTGCGCCGCCGAAGGCGACCAGCGCATAGTCGCGCGGATCATGGCCGCGCTGGACGCTGATCACCCGGATCGCCTTGGCCATGTTGGCGGTGACGACGGAGATGATGCCCTGCGCCGTCGCCATCAGGTCGAGGCCGAGTTCGTCGGCGAGCCGGCCGATCGCCTGTTTCGACAGGCTCTGGTCGATCGGCATGCGGCCGCCGAGCAGATGCGTCGGGTTCAGGGTCTGGAGCATGACATTGGCGTCGGTGACGGCGGGTTCTGTCGCGCCGCGCCCGTAGCAGACGGGGCCGGGATCGGCACCGGCCGAGCGCGGCCCAACCTTGAGCAAGCCACCGGAATCGATCGTCGCGAGCGAGCCGCCGCCGGCGCCGACCGTATGGATGTCGAGCATCGGCGCCTTGATCGGATAGCCGTGGACGTTGGCCTCGGAAGCCAGTCTGGCCTCGCCATTACTGAGCAGGGCGACGTCCGAGGAGGTGCCGCCCATGTCGAAGGTGATCAGGTTCGGGATGCCGATCATGGCGCCGATCGCCTGCGCCGCGACCACGCCGGTCGAGGGACCGGACAGGACCGTGCGTACCGGCAGGCGCGCCGCCATATCGAAGCCGATGACGCCGCCATTGGACTGCGTCAGATGCGGCACTGCCTTGAGACCCAGCTCCTTCAGCCGGTCGGCGAGCCGGCGGATATAGCTATGCATCACCGGGCCGAGATAGGCGTTGACCACCGCGGTCGAGATGCGCTCGTACTCGCGGAACTCGGGCGCGACCTCGTGCGAGGCGCAGATGAAGGCCTCTGGGAACTCCTCGGTGACGATGCGCTTGGCCACTTCCTCATGCGCCGGCCGGACGAAGCCGTAGAGGAAGCCGATCGCGACAGCCTTGACGCCCTCAGCCTTCAGCGCCCGCGCCGCCTCCCGCACGGCGTCCTCGTCGAGCGGCGTCTCGACCGTTCCGTCATGCCGCACACGCTCGGGGACGCCGAAGCGCAGGTCGCGGGTGACGAGCGGCGGCGCCTTGTCGGCCTGGAGATCGTAGAGATCCGGCCGTTTCTGCCGGCCGATCTCGATCAGGTCGCGGAAGCCCTCGGTGGTGATCAGCCCCGTCTTCACGCCGCGATGCTGGATCAGGGCGTTGGTGCCGACCGTGGTGCCATGGCCGAAATAGGCGATGTCACCGGGGCTGGCGCCGACGCGCTCGACGCCTTCCTGCGTGCCGCGCGCGATGGCACGGGAGGGGTCGTCTGGCGTCGACGGCACCTTCCACACCGCGACCATGCCGGTCGCGTCGTCGAACAGGCAGACATCGGTGAATGTACCCCCGGAATCGATCCCGATCCGCCACGCCATGTTTGTCTTCCTCCCTTACAGCTCAGTCGCCTCGGTCTGCGCCCACGTCACGCCGTGGCCGAAGCCGCCCTGATAGCCGCAGACCCGTCCCGCATGCTCGGCCCCCGCCGCCAGGGTAGCCGCGATGCCGACCCCATCCAGTATGGCCAGCAGACAGGCGGCGATGAAACCGTCACCGGCGCCGAGCGTATCCACCACGGATGCAGGACGCGCAGCCTGTTCGTGAAAGCGGCCGGCGGCCAGCGCCGTCGCACCGAGGCGACATCGTCGATGCGGTCATCGCCGCATAGGTTACGGCGTCGGCCGCGGCGCGGGCCTCGTTCTGCTCGGCCGCATCGCACATCGCCACCGGGAGCGCGTCGAGCGAGGCAAGGAGCTTCTCGCCGAGCAGCCAGCCTTCCTTGCCCGCCATCAGGCCGCCGATCAGCGCCTGCATCAGCATGGACATGGCGGCGAAGGACTCGCTGGTGTCGCGGATGAGGAGATGCCGCGGCACAGCCTGCGCCAGCGGCTTCTCGCCATACTGGCTGAAGGCGACGACCCGGCAGGGCCTACGCTTCAGGAAATGTGCGGCGGCGACGGTCTCCGGCGTCGTGCCGGATTTCGAGGCGAGAAGGACCAAAGTCCGCTCGGTCAATCGTGGCGGATCGAGCGCCATGAACTCGGCCGGGAAATAGCGCTCCAGCCAGTACTGGATGCCGAGCATCGCCCGGTTCGCCGAGCCGCAGGCGACGAGATCGACGCGGTCGATATGGGGGGCCAATTCCTGCCCCGGCGCATAGGCCCTCGGCAGCGCCGCGCGCGTCGTCTCCAGCCCTGACAGGATGGCGCCGCGATCGAAGGCGATGGACATGGCGCGCTCCCGGGCGGACAGTCGACAGGGCGGCAAGTTTGGTATACACCAATTCCATATACCAATAGCTGTCAAGCCTGATCCAACGCCGGCTCCAAGGCCTTTCGGACAATAGCGCCCCGGAGCGGTTTGGCCGTAAGACGGGGGGTGCGGCGTCCGGGCCCGAGGCGCCGCGACCGATCGAGACGCGAAGCCAGAGACGCTGGGCATGCCGAAGCCGCTGAAGCGGGTAAAACCGATCTATGTCGAGGTGCAGGACTATCTCCTCGACCTCATCGCCGGGCCGGATTACGGCCCCGGCGACCGCATCGCCTCCGAGCGGACGCTGGCCGACACGCTCGGGATCAACCGCATGACCGTGCGCAAGGCGATCGACCGGCTGGTCGAGCGCAACGTGCTGGAGCGCAACGGCACCAGCGGCACCCGCATCCCGCTGGTCCAGGTCTCGCGGCCGATCGATGCCCCGGCGTCGCTGGGCATCACCCGCATCATCCGCAATGCCGGCGGCGAGCCCGGCAGCAAGCTCCTGCATTTCGGCGAGGAAGGCGCGAGCGAGAGCATCGCCCAGCGTCTCGACGTTCCGACCGGCAGCACGCTGATCATGGCGCGGCGCCTGCGCAGCGTGAACGACGAGGCCTTCTGCATCGAGACCAGTTACCTGCCGGCCCACGGCGTACCCGGCCTGTCGGCCGAGGACCTCACCTCCGGCCAGCCGTTGTACGAATTGCTGCGGCAACGCTACGGCATCGAAATCAGCATCCGCGATCGCGAGATCAGCGTCGGCACCGCGACGGAGCGTGAAGCGCAACTGCTCGCGCTGGCGCCGGGCTCGCCGACCCTGGTGCTGCGAATCGTGGCGCGCGACGGCGAGGGCCGGCCGGCCGAGTACATGCGCTCGGTCAACCACCCTCATCACGTCGTCTTCCGCAGCTCAGCGCCCCCTGCCCGCTCCTAAGCGGAGCGTTCGACCAACCGCCTTTTCCGCCTCGCCCCCCTGCCGCCGGAGCCTTCGTGATGGGCATCACCATCGAGACCATCGAGCCGGACCCGTCCCTGCCCGCTTCCAGCGACGTCGTGGTCATCGGCGGCGGCATCATCGGCATCACCACCGCGCTCTTTCTGGCGCGCGAAGGCATCTCGGTCACCGTCTGCGAGAAGGGCGAGGTCGGCCACGAACAGTCTGGACGCAACTGGGGCTGGGTCCGCGTCATGGGGCGCGATCCCGGCGAGATCCCGCTCGGACTGGAAAGCATGCGGCTCTGGGAGGACATGGACCGGCTCGTCGGCGGCGATACCGGCTTCACCCGTTCCGGCATCGTCTATGTCGCCGACACGCCCGCGAGACATGCTGAGCAGGAGGCCTGGCTCGAGCACGCCAGGACATACCAGCTCGACACGCGCCTCCTGAGCACGCGCGAGATCGACGCCGTCCTGCCCGGAGGCAAGCGCGCCTATGCGGGTGCGATGTTCACGCCGAGCGATGCCCGGGCCGAGCCGCAGAAGGCCGTTCCGGCCATGGCGCGGGCGCTGCGCCGCCATGGCGGCACCGTGCTGACGCGCTGCGCGGTGCGCGGCATCGAGACGGCGGGCGGGCGCGTCAGCGCCGTCGTCACCGAGCGCGGCCGGATCGCCTGTCAGCGCATCGTCCTGGCGGGCGGCGCCTGGTCGCGGCTGTTCCTCGGCAATCTCGGGATCGACCTGCCGGCGCTCAAGGTGCTGGGCTCGGTGTTCCGGACCGAGCCGCTCGACGGGCCGCCGACCCATGCCGTGGGCGGCTCAGATTTTGCCTTCCGCAAGCGGCAGGATGGCGGCTACACGATTGCCCATCGCGGCGCGAGCGTGGCTGAGATCGTGCCGGACAGCTTCCGGCTGCTCTTCGATTTCCTGCCGTCGCTGGCGAAGCAACGCCATGAATTGCGGCTCACGCTCGGCAAGCGCTTCCTGGAGGAGGCCCGCATCCAGAAGAGCTGGTCGCTCGATCAGGAAACGCCGTTCGAGCGCAACCGCATCCTCGACCCCAAGCCATCCGAGGCCATCCTGCAGGAGGCACAACGCAACCTGATCGCAGCCTTCCCGGCCTTCGCCAATCTCAGGATCAAGGAAAGCTGGGGCGGGCTGATCGATGCGACGCCGGATGCCGTGCCCGTCATCGGCGAAGTGCCGCGCCTGCCCGGCTTCTTCCTCGCCACCGGTTTCTCCGGCCATGGCTTCGGCATCGGCCCCGGCGCCGGGCGCCTGATCGCCGACCTCGTCAGCGGCCGCACGCCGATGATCGACCCGAAGCCGTTCCGGCTGGAGCGGTTCGCGAGGTTGGAGCGGAC
>SEEM01000419.1 GCA_004144595.1 Hyphomicrobiales bacterium | reverse complement strand
GCCGCCATCACCGAAGTGCCGGCCGGCACCGTGACGCTCTGGCCGTCGATCAACAGCGTCACCGTCTTCTCGGAAAGCCGGATCGGCGTGCCGTAGTCGATTTCCTTGATCAGGCTCATCGTGGCCTCCTCATTCGGCTGCCAGGGCAATGTCTTGCCGTGGGCTGGGAGTACGGTCGAAATCCTCGGGGAAATGGTTCAGCGCACTCAGCACCGGCATCGGGGTCAGGCCGCCCATGGCGCAGAGCGAAGCATCGGTCATCAGCTTCGAGAGATCGCGCAGCACGGCAATGTTCTTTGGAACATCTGCGCCGGCGATGATGCGGTCCATCGTCTCGACGCCGCGCGTCGCGCCGATGCGGCAGGGCGTGCACTTGCCGCAGCTTTCCTTGGCGCAGAATTCGAAGGCGAAGCGCGCCTGGTTCGCCATGTCGACGCTGTCGTCGAACACGACGATGCCGCCATGGCCGAGCATCGCGCGCATCGCCGCCAGCGCCTCGTAATCCATCTGCACGTCGAGCTGTCCGGCCGTCAGATAGGCGCCGAGCGGCCCGCCGACCTGCACGGCCCGGATCGGCCGGCCGGACAATGTGCCGCCGCCCATGTCCTCGATGATCTCGCGCAAGCTGATGCCGAAGGCGAGTTCGATCAGCCCGCCGCGCCTGACATTGCCGCCGAGCTGGATCGGCAGCGTGCCGCGCGAGCGGCCCATGCCGTAATCGGCATAGGCCTGCGCGCCATGGTCGAGAATCCACGGCACGGCGGCGAAGGAGAGCACGTTGTTGACGATCGTCGGCTTGCCGAACAGGCCCTGCAGCGCCGGCAACGGCGGCTTGGCGCGGACGATGGCGCGCTTGCCTTCGAGGCTCTCCAGCAGCGAGGTCTCCTCGCCGCAGATATAGGCGCCGGCGCCGAGCCGCACTTCCAGATGAAACGCGTGCTGCGAGCCCATCACCGACGCGCCGATCAGCCCGGCCGCCTCGGCCTTCAGGATGGCGCGCTGGAGCGTGCGATGGGCATGCGGATATTCCGAGCGCAGATAGATGTATCCGCG
>SEEM01000418.1 GCA_004144595.1 Hyphomicrobiales bacterium | reverse complement strand
CGATTGCTATCCCTTGGCGACCACGTCGCAGCCGCTGCTGGAGAGCCCATCATGTCCGACCCGAACCCCGGCGCCAACAAGATGTGGGGCGGCCGTTTCACCGCCGCGCCGGCCGATGTGATGCGCAGGATCAACCCTTCGATCGGCTTCGACTACCGGCTCTACCGGCAGGACATCGCGGCGTCCAAGACCCATGCCGCGATGCTCGCCCGCCAGGGCATCATCGCCGGCGCCGACAACGAGCGCATCCAGGCCGGGCTCGACCAGATCCGCGGCGAGATCGACCGCGGCGAACTTCAATTCAGCATCGATCTCGAGGACATCCACATGAACGTGGAAGCCCGCCTCAAGGAGATCATCGGCGAGCCGGCCGGGCGCCTGCACACCGCCCGCAGCCGCAACGACCAGGCCGTCACCGATGTCCGCCTCTGGATGCGCGACGCCATCGATGCGCTCGATGGCGCGATCCGCGACATGCAACAGGCGCTGATCGAGCGCGCCAGCGAGCATGCCGATACGATCATGCCGGGCTTCACCCATCTGCAGGTTGCCCAGCCCGTGACTTTCGGCCACCACCTGATGGCCTATGTCGAGATGTTCGGCCGCGACCGCGAGCGGCTCGCAGGCGCCCGCCAGCGCACGAATGTTTCCCCGCTCGGCGCCGCCGCGCTCGCCGGCACCGCCTTTCCGATCGACCGGCAGTTCACGGCGGCGGAACTGGGCTTCGCGAGGCCGACCGAGAACTCGATGGATTCGGTCGGCGCGCGCGACCATATCTGCGAATTGCTGTTCTGCTGTTCGATGCTGGCGGTGCATCTCTCGCGCCTCAACGAGGAGATCACGCTCTGGTGCAGCGATGGCTTCCGCTTCATCGCGCTGTCAGATGCCTTCACCACCGGCTCCTCGATCATGCCGCAGAAGCGCAACCCGGACGCGGCCGAACTGGTGCGCGGCAAGACCGGCCGCGTCGTCGGCTCGCTCACCGCCATGCTGGTGATGGTCAAGGGCCTGCCCATGACCTTCATGAAGGACATGCAGGAAGACAAGGAGCCGAT
>SEEM01000417.1 GCA_004144595.1 Hyphomicrobiales bacterium | reverse complement strand
GATTCGGCTTTCCCCGTCTCGGCCGGCTCCGGTGGGCAATGGGGCGGCAACAGCTCGACCGCCGGCGTCTACGCCGCCTGCGTGAAGCTGCGCGAGGCCGTGGCGCAGAAGCTCGGCATCAACTCGACCGAGGCGATCTTCGCGGGCGGCGAGGTGACGGCGGGCAATCGCAATCTCTCGCTGGCGAGCGCGGCCGCGGCCGGGCCGCTGACGGCCGAGGACACCATCGAATATGGCGACCTCGACGAGACGCATCAGCAATCCACCTTCGGCGCGCATTTTGTGGAGGTGGGCGTCGATGTGGCCACGGCCGAGACGCGGGTCAGGCGCATGCTGGCGGTCTGCGCGGCCGGGCGCATCCTCAACCCGAAGACGGCGCGCAGTCAGGTCATCGGCGCGATGACCATGGGAGTGGGCGCGGCGCTGATGGAGGAGCTGGCGGTCGACAAGCGCCGTGGTTTCTTCGTTAACCATGACCTCGCCAGTTACGAGGTGCCGGTACATGCCGACATCCCGCATCAGGAGGTGGTGTTCCTCGACGAGACCGACCCGTTGTCCTCGCCGATGAAGGCGAAGGGCGTGGGCGAACTCGGCATCTGCGGGGTGGGCGCTGCCGTGGCCAACGCCATCTACAACGCCACCGGCGTGCGCGTGCGGGACTATCCGATCACGCTCGACAAGCTGCTGGCCCGCATGCCCGATGCGGCTTGAGCGGCTTCAGTCATTCCTACACGCCGCCGGGCCAACCTTTGCCTGTAACGATGCCGGAGTGAGATGCGGTAGGCTCCAGAACCGCCCTCTCCGCATCCGGGCGAAAGCGCCAAGGCAGAAGCTTGGGCATTGTGTGGAACCTGACGTTCGCGGGATATGCGAACGTCGCGTGTCAGCCGGCCCTTGCAGTCTGGCTTGGCCTACGGCCTGAAGAGGACTGCCGCCAAACGGGTCATGACAGCTGCTGGACCACATTGCGAACAAGCGCCGAATTTGGGGCGGAGGCACTCGGTCACGATCGCAGCAGCAGGATGGCGTGCCCGGAAGGAGACTTGGTAGAACGAA
>SEEM01000416.1 GCA_004144595.1 Hyphomicrobiales bacterium | reverse complement strand
GATGTCGAGATCGAGCCCGGCAAGCTGCTCAGGGTCGGTCACAAGGCTCGCGCCCGGCGGAACATCCTGCGCGCGCTCGGGCGAGCGCACGCCGATGGCGACGAGCGAGACGGCCTCGGCGACCGCCGATCGCGACAGCAGCCGGACGACATGCCGGTTGATCGCGCCCCAGCCGACCAGCGCGATCCGGAGCGGCTTGCGCCGGCGGATCATCGTCCGGCCGTCCGCAAGGCGAGCTCAAGCAACGCGCCGCCATTCAAGCCCTCGAGCATGCTGAAGTGATGCCCGGCGCAGATCAGCGGCTCCGATGCCTGCCAGGCCGCGGCCAGCGTCGCCGATTGCCGCTTGAACGCCTCGCTCTCCCCCTCGCCGACCGCAAAGGCGAGGCGCGTGCTAGCAGGGCGTGGCTGGCCGAGCGGGCTGAGCCGCGCCGCGCGCACGGCGTCGTCGAGGCCGAGCAGGCGCCCGATCGGCAGATGGCCGAGCGGCTTCAGATCATAGAGCCCGGAGAGCAACAGGGCCGAGGCCACGGGCGGCGCTGCCGGGTCGCACAGCGCCATCGCCGCGAGATGGCCGCCGGCGGAATGGCCGCTGATGTGCAGCTGCGCCGGATCGAGGCCGAGCGCCTCGGCCTCGCGCACGAGGAAGTTCAGCGCGGCGACGGTCTGGGCAATGCTCGCCTCCAGCGGCGTATCCGGAGCCAGCCCGTAATTCGGCTGGGCGACCGCGAAACCGGCGTCGAGCAGCCCCTGCGAGAACTGCGCATGCTGGACTTTGTCAGAAGCCTGCCAGTAGCCGCCATGGATGAAGACGAAGATCGGAGCGTTCCGGACGCCGACCGGGCGATAGAGATCGAGCGTCTCGAAGCGGCCGGGGCCATAGGCGAGGTCGAGCCCGGCATGGCCGGCGCGGAAGGCGGCGCCGTCGCGGCTCCATTGCCGGAACAGCGCGGTCATGTCGGCCTGCAGGCGCGGGCTGTACTGCCGGCCGAGCTCGCGCAGCGGATAGCCGTCGACCTCGATGTCGGGCAGCGGCTGCGCGAGCTCGGCCGGCAGTA
>SEEM01000415.1 GCA_004144595.1 Hyphomicrobiales bacterium | reverse complement strand
CTGGGCGAGGACCGCCTCGCAGAGCGCGCCGAAGATCCCGAGTTCGAGCTTCAGCGCCCGGTCGGCCGCTGAAGCAATCTTGGCTTCGAGTTCGCCGAGCTCGACCGAGGAGAAGCGCATCGCGTCCGACATGGTCTGGCGGTGTACGAAGGTCGCACGCCAGGGATCGCGCAGGAACTCCTCGCCGGCCACCTGGGGCACCTCGACGAAATAGCCGAGCATGGAATTGTGCTTGATGCGCAGCGTCCGGCAGTTGGTCTCCGTCGCATAGCGCGCCTGCAACTGGGCGATAACCTTGCGCGAGTCGATCTGGAGCAGGCGCAGCTCATCGAGGGCTGGATCGAACCCTTCGCGGACGAAGCGCCCGTCGCGGCGGTTGAGCGGCAGTTCGTCGGCCAGCGTCGCGTCGAGACGAACCGGCAGATCGGGATCGCTCTCACCGAGTGCCCGCATGGCGCGGGCAAGCTCGACCGGCAATTCGCCGTGCCGGACCAGCAAGGCCGCGATCGCACGGGCGGCGTCGAGCCCGGCGCCGAGCGCGGCGAGATCGCGCGGCCCGCCGCGATCGAGCGAGAGCCGCGCCAGCGCGCGGGCAACGTCCGGCACCTTCTCCAGGGCGGTTCGCAGGTCCTCGCGCAGGCCGGCATCCGCAACGAGCAGCTCGACAGCATCATGGCGCGCCGCGATGGCGGCCGGATCGGTCAGGGGGCCGGCGAGGCGTTCGGCCAGGAGGCGCGCGCCGCCCGGCGTCACCGTGCGGTCGATCGTGGCGAGCAGGCTGCCCTGGCGATCGCCACCGAGGGTGCGGGTCAATTCGAGATTGGCGCGGGTCGCTGCGTCGATCAGCATCGTCGCCGAGCCGGCGTCGCGTACCGGTGCCGAAAGCGGCGGACGGGCGCCGAACTGCGTGCGCTCGACATAGGCGAGCGCCGCACCGGCCGCTGCGATCTCGGCCCGGGTAAAGGCGCCGAAGGCATCGAGCGTCGCCACCCCGAAGAACTCCTTCAGGCGCCGCTCGGCCGAGGCCGCATCGAGCCCGTCGCGGGCGAGTGGCGTCAC
>SEEM01000147.1 GCA_004144595.1 Hyphomicrobiales bacterium | reverse complement strand
CTATTAGGAACAATTCCTATTATAGTTGCCTGTTGTTTTATTGTGTATTTAGACAGTAGGATTAATGTCTGCCATGGATTGGTGGACGGACTAGGAGGCTTGTTTTTGTTTCTGTTGCTCTTGCTGCTGCTTGTCATTTTTTTAGTAAGGCAGCTTTACAAAATTATTTCTGTACCAGATAATCGAAAGGTTCGGATAATTGCAGTAACAATAGCGGTTTCGGCAGTGACAGGCACTTTTAGTGTGGAAGCTTCAAGACCATGTGGAGACATAGAAATGTGCTCACCCCTCTACTGATAGCCACAAAGGGAGTCTGATTTTACTGCTGTCATGTACGTCCACGCCATAGCCGGGAAAAGCCAATGCGCTTGGCGCATGTCCAATCACTGCGGATGCCAAAAAGAAGCCCGGAATGGCACATACCGTTACCGCCGTCCGACGATTGAACCGCAGCGGTGTGACGTTGGTCTATGATTACAGGTGGCGAAGGGGCGCGAGGAAAGATGTATCCGTCCTGGAGCGAGGCGATGCTTGCGATCGCGGCTGATCTGCGCGGGGGGCGCGTCGAGGCGATCACGATCGCGAGGAAGCCCGTCACGGCCGAGGATCTGGCAGCGCTGAAAGATCGAGCGCCCGGTTCGGCCTGAGCCTCGACGACGTCGACATCCTCACCGGCGGTCCAGCTGCCTTCTCGTATTCTCTTCGAGAGCTGGCTGCTCCCAGCCGAAGACGCTGCGCCCGCCATACTCCGGCGAGCGACGGCGTTCCTCGGCGACATACTCGTCCAGACTCGGGCCCGTCGCGCCGCGCTCGAGACGCCGGCTCTCCTGATCGAGGCGAGCGATTGCGGCGAGCCGGTCATCCTGCCCGAGCTTCGCGCGGTCGACTGCGGATCGCAGGACGCTGATGGTCTGGTCGTAAATCTTGGTCGGCACGGCGAAGGGCTGGCCATCCTTGCCGCCATGGGCGAGCGAGAAGCGGGCCGGATCCGTGAAGCGGCAAGGCGCGCCGTGTACCACCTCGGCTACCATCGCGAGCGAGCGGACCGTGCGGGCGCCGACCCCTGGAACGAGCAACAGTTCGGAGAAATCGGCGGGCGCGCTGTCGGCCGCGGCTGCGAGCGCGCCATGTAGCCGCCGCGCGATCACATCCTTGGGCCGGACATCGTGATGGGCCGGCATCACCAGATGCGGCAGAGCGAGTTGCGCTGGCGAAAGGGAAGGCGGGATGCGGTCGCGTTCCAGCGCAGCGAACTCCCTGACAATGGCGTCGGGCCCGATCTCGCGCAGCATTGCGATCTGGCCCCGTCGTGAAGAGGCCGCGCGCGCATCAGTCAGGTTGATGATCTCGCCCTGCTTTTTGCCGTCGATGGCCGCGTGGGGCGCCTCGACGAAGCTTGCGAGGCCTTCCGACTGCCAATGATAGCGGCGGGCGAGGCCGCCATCGCCGTTCATGCCTTGCTGCACCACGACCCATTGGCCATCATCGGTGACGAAGAAGCCGTGCAGATAAAGGTCGAAACCGTCCTGCACGGCGGCGCTGTCGACCTTGGCGACGAGGCGGCTTGCTTTGGCCAAGGCGTGTCCATCGAAGCCAACTTGGGCACCGATCCGCTCCAGCTCGGTGGGCGTCTGCCGGGAGTGCCTGCCTCGCCCACCGCAGACATGCAAGCCGAGCTCGCCCGCGAGCGGCGTCAGCCCGCGCTTCAGTGCGCCGATAACGCTCGTGGTGATGCCCGAAGAGTGCCAGTCCATGCCCATCACCGCGCCGAAGGACTGGAACCAGAACGGATGCGCCAGACGCCGCAGCAACTCGTCACGGCCATAGTGATGGATAATCGCTTCGCAGATGACGGCGCCGAGAGTGGTCATGCGCTGGGCGAGCCAGGCCGGCACACGTCCGTGGTGCAAAGGCAGATCGGCACTGCCGGAGCGACGAGTCATGCCGGGCTCTCGCGAACGAAACGGGAACTTTACATAGCGCAATACGGCCAACGCTGCCAAGGGGACGCATCATCGCTGTCGCCCCGTCACTCGCGCGCTCGGCGCAGCCACCCCGAATTCGGGAAGGAGGCGGCGACATGAAGCCGATACCGGCGAAAGGGCAAGGCCTGTCCGAGCCGATCCCGCGGGAACGCCTCCGCAACTGGTTAGGAGGTGCCGCTTTGGAAAGGCACTAGCTAGGAGACGGACATGCCAGCGAAATCAGCAGCTCAGCAAAAGGGGGCAGGCACCGCCTTCGCCGCCAAGCGTGGCGACATCGAGAAGAGAACTCAAGGGTGCTTCCAAATCGATGGAGAAATCGATGAACGAACGCGAACTCGATGATTTGGCCTCGACCAAACGCAAGGGCAAGCCCGAGCATGTGTCAAAGTATTGAGTCACCTTTCGGCTGCGACCGCAGCTCAATAGCCGCAAGTGAGCGTCGCCCCGTCATTGCAGTCATCCTCGGTCACGAGGCCTAGATTTTCAGCCGTGACGACGTCTTCGTGACGCCGGTCACTCTCTGCTGAAGCCGACGCGGTTCCGGCCAAGGGCCAAGGGGTGACGTAGCACCTAGTTCCAACAGAGTTCCCGCCGAGTTGATCGACGACCTGATCATCTTCAGCAGTTCGTCCGTCTTGGTCTACTCCGCAAGGTGGGAGGTCTTGCTGTGCGACATTGACCGCCTTTAGCCTCCACGTTTCATAAGCACCCTCTAGGCGACGCTCCGGAGCTGAGCGAACATCGCGCGGCCCTTGCCGGCTCGCTTGGCGGCGTAGAGTGCCTCGTCAGCGGCGCGGCGCAGGGTTTCGGGGTCGAAGTGCCTGTCGCCGGCCGGCACGGTCTTGATGCCGACTGAAGTGCCTGCGTCAGCCGGAGATCCCAGGAGGATGTAGGGCTGCCCGACCCGCGCTACCACCCGCTCGGCCAGAGTCCTTGCCTGTCCCTCGTCGGCCCCGGGAGCGAAAATGGCGAATTCGTCGCCGCCCACCCTGGCGATGAGGTCGCCATCGCGCGTGAGTGTCGCCAACCGATCGGCGACTTGGCGAAGGAGGTCGTCGCCGGCCGCGTGGCCGAGACGGTCGTTGACGGCCTTGAAACCGTCCAGGTCGAGCAGAAGGAGCGAGAATGCCTTCCCGGAGGCTGCCGCCGTCGTCATGGCCTCGTCGAAAGCGCGACGGTTGGCAATGCCGGTCAGGGCATCCTTCCGTGCGGCGAAATCGAGCTCGCGCTGGCCGATCAGGACGGCCTCCAACTGGCTGACGTTCCGGGCCGCAGCTTCGTAGATGCTGAGGAGATAGAGGGTTAGCAGGAACGCCATCGACTGGAGCAGGCCATCGCCGGTGAAGGCGAGTGCCGCGATCAGGACGCCGACTGCGAGCGTGCAGATCGCGCAGCAGATCCAGAACCTCACCGCCCGCGAACAAGCGCCGGAGCTGATGCCCATCGCCAACCCGACCGTCAGAATATAGCCATCGGCGTACTCGGCATGGAAAATGCGGATCGTCAGCGCGGCTATTACCATCGTGAAGGTCAACGCGACCGCCGCGTACCAGGTCTCCCAGCGCCGCGCCTGCGCAAGCGTAAGTTTCTCGGTCGGGCGTCGCTGAAAGGCCAAGACGCCGATGACCCGCAAGGTGCTCGTCACGACGGACGCTGCTACGATCGCCCACAATATGGGGTCGCCTGTGCGGGTGGCCATGATCGTCGCGCCGACAATCACGCAGGCGGCGATGCACAGGATCTGCGCCAGCCCACCATAGAGGCGGCCGATGATCTCGATCTCGATGGATGGCGGCAAACCGTCAGTGCGGTTTCTGATGATGAGCATGGTCCACTCCCATATGAGGGATGCCATCGCCCGATGTACGAAAGGCGGTGGATTTCATTCAAATGCCGGCGATGCCTTTGGGCGGGGTACAGCCCGTGCGACTGGCGCATCTCCGATCGCGGGCATTATCCAGCGTCTCGGCTGGGGACGAAAAAATGGAAGCGCCGCAAGGTGCCAGGGTGGTCGTCCTGGAGGACGAGGCCATCATCGCCATCGACGTAGAGAACATCCTGACCGACGCGGGCTTGTCCGTGGCCGGGACGCTTGGGTCGTGCGCGGATGCCTTGAGGTGGCTGGACGCCAACGACGCCGAGGTCGCGCTCCTCGACATGCATCTTTTTGACGGTTCGTGCGAGCCGGTGGCGCGGCGGCTGGCCGAGAAGGGCATCCCGTTCGTGGTCTTCTCAGCGACTCGGAAACGACGAGACGCTCGACCCTATCTTCAGAACCGGTATCTGGCTGGAGAAACCGGCGCCCGCCGACAGGATCGTCGCGGCGGTCAGAGCGGCGCTAGTGGATCGCGTGAAGCGCGTCGAGTAGCGCCGTCTCCGAGTAGGGCTTGTGCAGGAACGTCGTATCGTCCGGCATGTCGCAGGCCGGCGGCGTGATGCGGCCCGACGCCAGGATCAGGACGACCGGCGGCCACCCGATCCGGACCTGATGCATGAGCGCCAGGCCATCCATGGATCCGGGCATCTCGATGTCGGAAAAGACGGCGGCGATGTCCGGGCGGCGTTCCATGAGAGCCATGGCGTCGTCGGCGTTCGATGCCTCGACGACGTCGAAGCCCGCGTCCTCGACGATCGCGACCGCGTTCATCCGGATGATTGGCTCATCTTCGACGATCAGAACGAGTCTTGTCATTGCGAGACTTTCTGCTGTGACACTTAGCCAACTGCAGTCGACGCCCGTTGTTGCCGCCGGATAGGAAGAATTGTCCGAGTTATCTTAGCGGCCGGTTAATCAGTCAGTCGCGGGGACCGGTCCCGAGGTTCACGGCGACCTAGTCGGCATCCGCTCCCTCGCTCTCGCGATCGAGGTCGTCCTCGGTCTTGGCAATGAAGTTCAAGTCGACCCGGTAAACCTCCTTGCCGATCTCGTCCTCGACACTGACGCCAAATCGGCGCGCTTGCCGTCCGGGAGCTTCTCTCGGGCCATCTCCCCCAAGGCGACCTGCGCGTCGTCCGTGGCCGCCTTGGCTTGCGGGAATTCGAGCGGCTCAGGGGAAACGACCCTCAAATCCTCGGATGCAGCGCATCACATGCGAAATCTCAGCGACGACCGCGCCGCAGCGCCCTGCCGCGAGAGCGGCTTAGAAGCTATGGGCAGCGCAACGAGGCCGGTACCATCGTTGCCGCAGTCAGCGATGGAGCAACCTCATG
>SEEM01000009.1 GCA_004144595.1 Hyphomicrobiales bacterium | reverse complement strand
GCCGCCGGCGCTAGCTACGACGTCTCGCGCACCTTCCGCCTGCCGCAGAACCTGACAGGAGATTTTTACGTCTTCGTCGTCACCGATCCCGCGCGATCGGTCGGCGACCGTGGCGCGGTCTTCGAGAACGGGCGCGAACTCGACAACAGCCGCGCCAGCGCTCAGCCGATCCTGATCGAGTTGCCGCCTCCCGCCGATCTGGTCGTGACCACCGTCAACGCTGCCGGCGGCGGCGAGGTCGGCTCGCCGATCACGGTCACCTATTCCGTGCGCAACACCGCGACGAATCCGGCCCAGGGTGCATGGTCCGATGCCGTCTATCTGTCCAAGGACGGCGTCTGGGACATCACTGACCAATTGATCGGCCGCTTCGAACATGCCGGCGGCCTGGCGGCGGGCGCTGTCTATACGGGTACGGTCACGGCTAATTTGCCGGGGGTAGCCGAGGGCAACTACCGGCTGATCGTGCGCAGCGATGTGCGTAACCAGGTCTATGAGGCCGAGTTCGAGAGCAACAACAAGACGGCCTCGGAGAACGCGATCTTCGTCACCGTGCCCGAGCTTCGGCTGGGCGTGCCGCTCAACACCACCCTCAGCACCGGCCAGTCGCGGCTCTATCGCATCACCGTGCCAGAGGGCGAGACGCTCCAAGTCTCGCTCCTGACCGCTGCCGGCACGGCCCAGAATGAGATCTACCTGCGCTGGGACGATGTACCCACCGGATTCCGCTTCGATGCTGCCTATGATGCACCGCTGCAGGCCAACCAGCGGGCGCTGGTGCGCTCGACCAAGCCCGGCACCTATTACCTGCTCGTGCGCGGCGCATCGGAGCCCGAGAGCAATACGCCGGTTCAGATCGTCGCCACGGTCCTGCCCTTCTCGATCACCGGCGTAACCCCGGATCAGGGTGGCGACAGCCGCTATGTCACGGTCAACATCGAGGGCGCGCGCTTCCATCCCGACGCCATCGTCAAGATTTCGCGGCCCGGCATCGCCGAATACGAGCCCGTTCGCTATGAGGTCCTCGATTCCACGCGTATCCAGGCGATCTTCGATCTGCGCCAGGCGCCGCACGGCCTCTATGACCTCATGGTCATCAATCCCGATGGCGCCGAGGTCATCGCGCCCTATCGCTTCCTCGTCGAACAGGCGCTGGAGACCGACGTCACCGTCGGCCTGGGCGGCCCGCGCGTCGTGCCGGCCGGCGATGCCGGAACCTATGCGGTCTCGCTGAAGAGCCTGACCAATATCGACACGCCCTACGTCCACTTCACCTATGGCATCCCGAAGATGGGCCAGAACGGCATCATCTATGGGCTCGACTATCTCTCCTTCGCGACGAACCTGACCGGCGCGCCGGATGGTGGCCTTGCCGGCGACGTGCCGTGGGCGAGCCTCAACCCTGCGATCAACCAGAGCGGTCAGGTTCTGGCGCCGGGCTATGCCTTCGATGTCGGCGCAGGCGGCTATGTCTCGATGGCCTTCAACGCCCAGACCTATCCGATGCTGAAGGCGCTGATCGACCGCAATTTCGAGCTCGTGCGCGCCTATCTCTATGCGTCCAACCCGGCTCTGGAAGCGGCTGGCACGCTCGACTCGGGCATCGAGGGGCTCAGGACTATCAGTCAGGAACTCTACAAGATCTTCGCCGATCCGAAGAAGGAAGTGCTCGAGAAGGGGATGCCGGTCTACATTCCCTTCCAGTTCAACGTCGTCGCGGCGGCGACCCCGATGACGCGGGCCGAGTTCGTCGCTGCGCAGACGCGTGAGGCCAAGGCGCTGCGTACGGCGATCCTGGCGGACAAGAATGCGCCGGTAGCCCTGATGGTGCTGGCGGGAGACGAGTCGGCCTGGGTCGATTCCTATCTCGGGGCGCTTGAGGATGCCGGGCTGTTGCGGTCTGCGGATGAAGCGCCGCCGATTCGGGCCTCGATCAAGGTCGCGAGCTTCGTCAGCGTGCTGGCGCAGGGGTTGCTGCTCGGTCCGGCCGGAGACCAGATCCGCTCCAGCGGCGATCTCGTCTCCTTCTTCGGCAAGGTCCGCGAATGGTACGGACACAAGGCCGACCTGCTGGCGCCGCTCTCGCGTACCGACTACCGCTACACCGACGAACTGGGCGATTACGACATCCCGGTTCCGAAGCTGCCGACGCAGGCCGATTACGATCTCGGCTTGACGCACCGGACCTATTTCCAGGCTTACAACGTCTTTTCGCCCTGGCTCGGGGACGGCGCTACTGGCGCGCTGCCTGATTTCGGCTCGGACGCGACGACCGGCGATCTCTCCCCGCTCGATCTCGGCCGCTTCCTGCAAGAGGTCGCCGCCCGCGGCAAGACTGCGGCGATGATCGGCCCGCAAGGCTATGGCGAGAGCGAGTATCTGCCGGCCAATACGGCCTTGCCCTACCAGGTCCGCTTCGAGAACCCCTCGACGGCCTCGCGGCCGGCGAGTGAGGTCCGCATCGTCGCCAAGCTCGATCCGGCGCTCGACCCGCGCAGCTTCCGTCTCGGCTCCCTCCAAATCGGCGACATCTCGATCAATGTCCCGGACGGCTACGCGGTTTTCCAGGGCGATTTCGACTTCCGCAACGGCAAGGGCTTCATCCTGCGCGTATCCGCGGGCATCGACATCGAGAGCGCGACCGCGTCCTGGGTGCTGCAGGCGATCGATCCCGAGACCGGCGAGGTCATGCAGGATGCGCTGAAGGGCTTGCTGCCGCCGAACAATGCCTCCGGCGCCGGCGTCGGCAGCGTCTCCTACAGTGTGCGGCCGGTGGCCGATACTGCCTCGGGCACGCAGATCAAGGCCAAGGCCCGGGTCATCTTCGACACGATGGCTCCCTCCGATACCGAGGAGCTGGTCCAGACGCTCGATGCGGAAGCGCCGCGCACCACGTTGACGGCTCAGAAGATTGCGGGCTCCGACAATTACGAGGTGCGCTGGAACGCGCTCGACGAGAGCCTGGGGTCCGGCATCCGCCACGTCACCGTCTATGTCTCGGAAGATGGCGGCGACTACCGCATCTGGCAGCGCCAGACCACCGAGACGAGTGCCGTCTTCTCCGGCGCGGCCGGCAAGACCTATCGCTTCCTCGCGCTTGCCGCAGACAATGCCGGTAACATCGAGCGTCCGCCAGCGGGCGTTGCCGCGCCGAGCGACGGCACCACGACAAATCTCGGCGGTCTGACGAATGTCGGCGACACCACGCAGGACATTCCGCCTGCCCCGGCCCCGGCGCCGGCAGCACCGAACGCGCTGTTCGTCGAGGCGCAGGCCGGCATCCCGGGGTCGCTCTCGATCGCGCGCCCGCCGTCCTTCACCGCAGTCGTCGCGCCGTTCTCGATCCAGCGCTTTGCCACCGGCGTCGCCGAAAGCCAGGCCGGCGTCGGCGCATTGGCGCTGGCTCAAGGGCCGGACGGCAAGATCATCGTCAGCGGCGGGCCGAACCGCGGCTGGCTCTATCGCGTCGACACGTTGGGCGGCGCGGTCGGCGAGCCCTTCGCCCGGCTCGACGAGCCGGTCTTCGATCTCGGCTTCGACAGCAAGGGGCAGCTCTGGGCGGCCACGGGTGGCGGTCCGTTGCTGCTGCTCGACGGTGTGACCGGTGCGGTGCTCGCTCGCTTCGGCGACAGCATCACCCAGGCTTTGGCGATCGACGCCCAGGACCGCATCTATGTCTCCTCCGGCAACGGTATCGAGATCTTCGATCCGATCACCCAGCAATTCACCCATTTCAGCGACGTGCGCGTCGACGACCTTGCAATCGGCCCCGATGGCAAGCTCTACGGCACGAGCTGGCCGGAGCGCGGCGACGTCCTGATCTTCGATCAGCGCGGCCGCGCCCAGAAGCTCGTTTCGCTCGATGTGCCGCTCGACGGCCTCGCCTTCGGCAAGGCCGGGACGCCCTTCGCAGGGCTGCTCTTCGTCAGCGCGATCACGGATGTCGACCATCCGACCGCGCCCCTGATCGCGATCGACCTCGCCACCCGCGCGGTGATGAAGATCGCCGTCGGTGGCGCCCATGCCGAGAACATGACGGTTCTCGCCGACGGACGCGTCCTGATCGCGGGCGAACATCAGGTCGACATGCTGGCGCCGCGCCTGCCGCCGCTTGTCATCGCCTCCGGCCCCGCCAACCAGTCGATCGTCACGCACCCGGTCCAGAGCGTCACGCTCACCTTCGACCAGGACATGCTGACGGCGAACGCCTCCAACGAGAGTTCGGTCCTCAACCCGCTGAACTACGCGATCTATCGGTCCGATGGCGTAGAGATCCAGATCACCAGCGTCACGTACGACGCGCGCAATCGCACGGCGACTCTGCATTTCGACCCGCTCGACGCCGGCGACTATGTCGTGCGCACCGCCAGCAGCCTGCAGAGCGAGCAGGGCCTGGAGATCGCACAGGTCTTCCAGACCGGCTTCTCGACGTTGCTCGACATGAGCTCGGTGCTCGTCATCGGCTTCTCCAATACCCGCTTCGACCGGACGACGGGCGCGGTCTCCTACGACATCACCGTGACCAACAGCGGCGATGCCGATCTCGGCGCACCGCTGACGCTCGTCCTGAATCCGGAGGCCTATTTCGGCGGTTCTCCCGCCGGGGCCGGCCTCAACGCGGATGGGCTCTGGCTGCTCGACCTCTCCGCCGCCATGGGCGCGGATGGCGTGCTCAAGCCCGGCGAGACCACGACCGTCACGACCCTGACCGTCACCGTGCCGCAGTCGCAGCGTGTCGCGCTCGGCCATGGCGTCTTCGCGCTGCCCTTCGCCAACACGCCGCCGGTCTTCACCGAGCAGCCGAAGAGCTTCGCCACCGTCGGCGAGACCTACCGCTACAACCCGCTCGCGCGGGACCCGGACGGTATCTTCCTCGGCTATGTCCTGCTCGACGCGCCGAAGGGCATGAGCGTCGACCAGCTCACCGGGGCGATCACCTGGATGCCCACTGCGACCGATCCGGCCGAGGCGACGGTGGGCCTGCGCATCTATGATCGGCGCGGCGGCTATGCCGATGTCGCCTATGTCGTGGAGGTCGCCGGCGGCAATCACGCGCCGACGCTCCAGGACATTCCGCCCGTCCTGGTGATGAGCGAGGGCACGCCGCTCAGGCTGCAACTCGTTACCGACGATCTCGACGACGATCTCGTGCTGGTCACGGTCGACCGGATGCCGCCCGGCGCGGTCTTCGACCACGGCAGCCGCACGCTCTACTGGGTGCCGGACTACACGCAATCCGGCATCTACGAGAACATCACGGTGACCGTCACCGACGGCAAGGCGACGATCAACCGCAGCTTTACGCTGGTCGTTCAGCAGGCCGACGCGCCGCCGGTCCTTAAGCCGGTCGCATCGCGGACCCTGCGCGAGGGCGAAACCGTCCGCATCCAGCTGGAAGGCTTCGATGCCGACGGCGAGACACTGAGCTATCATTCCACGCTGCTGCCGCCCGGAGCGACGCTCGACCCAAACACGGGCGTCTTCGAATGGACCCCCTCCTACACGGCTGTCGGCAGCTATCAGGTGCCGTTCATCGTCTCCGATGGCGTCAACAGCGCGCGCGTCGTCGCGGCTTTCAACGTGCTCAACGCCAATGGTGCGCCCGATTTCGGCGATGCGCTGACCGCATTCGAAATCGCCGAGGGCCAGTCTATCGGCTTCCGCGCCTTCGCCTTCGACCCCGACAACCCGCATTACGTCTTCCCGACGCGCGCTGCCGATGGCCGGCTCGTCGTCACCGACGATTCCCCGCCGAATACTGTCAGCTATACGGTCGACGGTCTGCCGGCCGGGGCGAGCTTCGACCCCGAGACCACCTTGTTCTCCTGGCGTCCGGGCTTCACCCAGTCGGGCGACTATGTCGTGACCTTCACCGCGACCGACGACGGCAACGGCACCGGCATCCTGAAGTCGACGACGCAATCGGTCCGCCTCCGGGTCAACAATCTCAATCGCAATCCGGTTATCGGCGAGTTCGGCAACGTCACGGTCCAGGCCGGTGCAGTGCTCGAGATCCCCGTTCTCGTCAGCGACGCCGACGGCAATCCGCTGGTCATCCAGGCCCTCGCGCAGCGGGCGGCCTCGGCGGACCTGCTCGATCTCGATCCGACGCCGTTCGACCTGCTCGCCACGGGCGGCTTCGCGACCTTCGTCGACAATGGCGACGGGACCGGGCTGATCCGCGTGCTCGCCCTGCCGGAGGAGCGCGGCAATTATCTCGTCACCGTCCGTGCCTTCGACAACGGCGATGCCGGACGTTCCGCGGTCGGCATGGACGAAAAGCAGTTCGTGCTGACCGTCGCATCCGCGACGGCCCCGCCACGCCTCCCGTTCATCGGCGACAAGATCGTCGAGCCCGGTCAGACACTGACCTTCATCGTCAAGGCCAGTGATCTCGATCAGGACGCGCTCGGCTTCTCCTCCGCAACGCTGCCGTCCGGCGCGACCCTGACCCCGTCCGCGCGCTATGGCGAGGCCGTGTTCAGCTGGACACCGTCATCCACCGATCTCGGCGGCCGCGATGTCACCGTGATCGTGACGGACGACGGCAATGGCGGGCTCGACGCGGCGCAATCGGCGAGCCGGACCTTCCGCATCGTCGTGCGTGCCGGCAACGCCGCGCCGGTCTATTCGCAGGAGCCGCTCGCGCTCACCGTCAGCGAAGGCCAGCTGCTCGACATCGTCGTCGCGGCGACCGACCCCGACGGCGATCCGCTGAGCTATGCCGTCTCCGGCCTGCCGGCCGGCGCGCGCTTCGATGCCGAAACCGGCCGTCTGACCTGGACGCCCGGCCGCTTCGACGCCGGCAGCTATGCCGGCATCGTCGTCACCGCCAGCGACGGCTCGAAGAGCGCGACGCGCGCTGTCTCGATCACGGTGGCAAACGTCAACGAGGCGCCGATCGTTGCCGCGATCGCGCGGCAGGTCGCGCAGGAGGGACAGGGCTTCCAGCTTCAGCTCCTCGCCGCCGATCCCGATGCCGATCCGGTGATCTTCGAGGCCGTCGGCCCGCTGCCGGCCGGTGCGCTCATCCATCCGACGACCGGGGTTTTGACCTGGACGCCGAACTACGCCCAGGCCGGCCTGCACACGCTGACCTTCTCGGCGCGCGATCCGGCCGGCGCGTCCACGACACGCACCTTCCAGATCCGCGTCGACAATGTCGATCGCGCCCCGACCATCGCGGTTTCCAACCATTCGACCGTGATCGGCAAGCCGGTCGAATTCACCATCGCAATCGCCGACCCTGATGGCGATGCGCTCACCACCGTGCTCGAAGGCCTGCCGGAAGGGGCGAGCTTCGATGCCGCCACCGGCCGGTTCAGCTGGCTGCCCGGTCCGGCCCAGGCCGGGGACTACGTCGTCAAGGTCGTGACCAGCGATGGCGAGCTCGTCAGCAAGGCGCCTTTCGTTCTGCGCGTACGATCGGAAGCGATCATCCCGAGCGTGGTGATCGAGCAGACGCCGTCCTTCCCGGTCGTTCCCGGCCAGCAGGTCCTGGTCCATGTCGTCGCCACCGGCGGCGCGCCGATCGAGACGCTCAGTCTCACAGTCGACGGCGTGCCTGTCGCGCTCGACGAGCGGGGCCGCGCCCGCGTCACCGTGACGACGCCGGGCAAGCTCTCGCTCGTTGCCGAGGCGATCGATGCCGACGGCAACCGCGGCACCATGACCGGCACGATCAAGGTTCGCGATCCCCAGGACACGCTCGCGCCCGTGGTCTCGCTTGCGGCGACCCTGCTCGGCGCCACCGTCGCAGCGCCGCTCGCGATCGGCGGCACGATCGCCGATACCAACCTCGACAGCTGGAAGCTGGAGATCAGCGGGCCGGGACTTTCCGCGCCACGCCTCCTCGCCAGCGGGGAAGGGCCGCTCGACGGCGCGCTTGCGACGCTCGATCCGTCGCTGTTTATCGACGGCTTCTACACCCTCAAGCTGACGGCCCTCGACATGGCCGGCCGCGGCGCCACGACCTCGACGCGCCTGACCATCGCCAGCGGCGTCAAGCCGGCGGCGCTGATCCGCAGCGAGGCCGATTTCACCGTGACGATGGCGGGGCACGAGGTCTCGCTGACCCGCGTCTACAACTCGCTGCTGGCGGACCGAAGCGGCGCCTTCGGCAAGGGCTGGACGCTGGGCCTGCGTGATGTCGACCTCGCGACCGATCTGGAGCCGAGTGCAGACGGCGTCTCGGTGCCGCCCTTCAGGGACGGCACGCAGATCATGCTGACCTTGCCGAACGGCGAGCGGGCAGCCTTCCGCTTCACGCCGATACGCAAGGAAGTGTCCGGTGCCGTCTACTACACGCCGGCCTTCACGGCGGTGGATGGCTCCGGCTGGACGCTCTCCGTCTCGGGCCAGACCCGCGAGCAGGCGCTGACCCGCGCCGGCGGACGCTATTACGACCTCGTGACCGCGGCACCGTTCAATCCGCTCGCGGATACCGGCGCGCCGCTGAGCCTGACCGGGCCCGATGGCACGCGCTACGACCTCAATGCCGTCTCCGGCATCCGCAAGATCACCTATGCCGACGGCGCCAGCCTGCTTGTCTCGGATAGCGGCATCGTCGCCTCCGATGGCTCGATGATCCAGTTCATCGCGGATGTCGGCGGACGGATCGGCGCGGCGGTCGCGCCTGACGGAACGGTGTTCCAGTATCTCTACGACGCGCAAGGCCGGCTGACTTCGGTCCGGAATGTCCAGCAATCGACCAGCGTCGGCTTCGGTTATGACGCGCAGAACCGCCTGACGGTTTCGACCGGTGGCAGCGGCGCGGCAATCGACTACGGCACCACCCCTGTTCTAACGCCGATCACCGCCGATCTCGGCGGCGCGCTCTCCTATCTCGGCCGCAGCATTACAGGCACGGCCGCAGCGGGTCGCACCGATGTCTATGCCCTGACGGTGCGCGAGACCGAAGTATCGGGCGCGATGGGGCAGGGCGCCTATCTTGCCGTGACCGTGACGGCGCAGCCCGGCTCCGGCTTTATCCCGGCTGCTCCGGCCCTGCCGGGCGCCACCACGATGCTCACCCGCGTCGATGGCGGCACGGCCTATGTGATCGTCCGCGTCGACGATCCCGCGCTGCTGCGCCTGCATGTCTCCGGTGCGGGGGCCGGCGCCTATACGCTGAAGGTCGAGGCCCTCGGCGATCTCGACGGCAACGGCGCGGTCGACGGTGCCGACACCGGCGCCTTCGAGGCGCTGTTCGGCCTCGCCGCCGGCAACCCGGCGTATCGCCTCGCGGCCGATCTCGACCGGGACGGGACGATCGGCATCTCCGACCGGCAATTCCTCTATCGGGCGCTGGGCTATGCGGCGAACAAGCCCCCGGTCGCGGTCAACGGTACGGGCAAGACCCATGTCGATCTGCCGACCGAAATTCCGCTCGACGCGCTGTTCGGCGATCCCGAGGGCGATCCGGTCTTCCTGCGCCTGCTCGATGCCACCCATGGCACGGCCAGGCTTGCGCCCAACGGTCGCTCGGTGATCTTCACGCCGGAGGCGGGCTATGGCGGGCCTGCGAGCTTCCGCTTCGTAGTCAGCGACGGCTTCTCGGTTTCCAATGAGGCGACGGTCACGCTCGACGTCTCGACGGCGCCGCTCGTCGCGATCGACATCGGCACGCGCCAGCTCTCGCTGACGCTTGGCGGCCGCAGCGAACTCGCCTTCCGCGGCGACTTTGCCGACCAGAAGGGGGTCGTTCTTCCCGCTTCCTACCTCACGCTTATCTCGACCAATCCGGCGAGCGCGACCGTCGACGCAGCCGGCCGGGTCACGGGCGTTGCTCGCGGCAATGGCGCGGTCATCGCCTCTCGCGGCGAGATCAAGGCGGCGACCGGCTTCTGGGTCGGTTCGCCCTCGCTGCTCGAGGACCAGCTGACGCTGGCGCTCGGCCTCGACATTTATCCGGACTCGGTGACCCTGGCTGAGGCCGGTGGCATCCGCCAGATCAAGCTCTTCACCGTCCAGGGCGATCCCGAAAGCGATGTCGCCGCTGCCGCTCACGGCACGATCTATGTCACCAGCGACCCATCCATCGTCACTGTCTCCGCCGATGGGCTGATCACCGGCCACGGCCGCGGCGAGGCGGTCGTCACCGCAATCTATCGCGGCATGGAGGCGCGCATCCCCGTCAAGGTCATGGCGGTGCAGACCGGTCCCGTGATCGTCGATGCCACCGAGGGCGCGGCGATCCGCAGCGTTGAGGGCCATGTGCTTTCGATCCCGCCGGGCGGCCTGTCCGTCGACGCGACGATCGGCATCGAGGGACTCGCGCAAGCGGATGTCGCGACGCCGGTCCCGCCTGCCGAATGGGGCTTCCAGTTTGGCGGCGCCTTCAAGATCACCGGCTCGGAAGGCCGCATCACCGAAGGCGCCCAGCTCGCGATCAAGACCGATCTCGCACCCGGAACAGTCATCCGCTTCTACCGCGAAACGACGATGATGACGGCCGAGGGTCAGAAGACCGGCTGGATCGAAGTCGAAAGCGGCATCGTCGGCCAGGACGGCTTCGCCCGCACGCAGTCGCCGCCGCAGCCCGGTATCCTCGACTTCGGCACCTACATCATCGAGGGCATATTCGGTGGCTTGACGGGTGTCTGGAGCGGCGCGGTCCGGCTCGGCGTCCAGGCGGCGCATGTCGCCGCGGCCTGGATTCCGTATGGGAACGTCTTCCTGGGTGCGATCGAATCCGTGCTCGGTACGTTCAATTTCCTGCTTCCCGCCGGTGGGCGCGAGGTCCAGGTCCAGTCTATCGATGCGCAGGGCGGGCTGACCGACGGCTCGATCATGCTCGACGTCAAGCCCGGCGGCGTGAACGCCAACGTTACCCTGATCAACCCGATCACGGCGCCGGCGAGCACGCCGGTGATCAACCAGGCCGGCGTCGAGCTGAAGACATTGCCGGCCGCCGAGTGGAGCAGCACCGGCCTGCCCAATACCGAGGTCTACCTCAAGCTGGACGCCCAGCGTGAATTCCTGAGCGGCCTCGCCCATGCCGACGACCTGAATTCGATCTATCGCGTCGTCTTCGGAGATCCGGGAACCGCATCCGTCACCGATGCGCTGATCGACGACAAGGGTGAGCTCAAGCGCGACGAGTTCATCCGCGTCGGAAACGCCTGGGTGGTGCGCCCCTCGGTGGTCAATCTCGGGCAGGGCGAGGACATGACGCTTTATGTCCGCGTGCCGCCTTCGGTGGCTCTCGGCAGCGTGGGCTTCCGCCTCGGCGTGTTCAAGCCGACGCTCATGGACGAGAGCGGAACGACGACCAAGGCAGCGAAGAGCGCCGGCGCCCCCGGCAAGGTCTATGACCTGACCTTCCGCGCCGGTGAGCGCGTGGTGCTCGACGCCCAGTCGGATGCGACCTTCGTCGCCGTCTCCCGTGGCGCCGTCGACGGCAGCCACCTGGGCCGCGACCAGCTCGCCGTGATCCGGCCCGAACGCGAGGACCCGGATGACGAGGACGCCGAGACGGTGCCGCAGCTCGTCGCGCGCATCATGCTCGATGAAACCGATGCCAATGGCGCGCTCCTGCCGGGCTCCGGGATGCCTTCGACAGTCGCTCTGACCGGCGACGGCGCGCGCGCCTTCGTCACCATGCGGTCCTCGGGCAAGATCGCCGTCGTCGACACGATGCTGCTGCGCTCGCTCGATACCGACGCCACGAAGCCGGGTCTCCAGCACATCAAGCTGCAGAATACCGGCTCGAGTGCGGCGCCCTTCGGCATCGTCGTCGATGCGTCCGGCCGCTATGCCTTCGTCAGCGACTGGAATTCGGGCTCGATTTTCGTCATCGACATCAATCCGAGTTCGCCGACCGTCTATCAGCACATCCTGACCTGGACCGTGCCGGCGGAGGCCGGACTGCGTGGCTTGAGCCTGACGCCGGACGGGCGCCAGCTGATCGCGGCAGCGCCGGGTCCCGGCGGCTCCTCGGTCGCCAACGCCAAGAACACCGGCAAGCTCTTCGTCATCGATATCCCCGATATCGCGGCGATGCGTCAGCAGCAGGAGACCGGCTCCGGCCGGCCGATCACGCTGAAGATCCAGACGCTGAACAGCCCGTCGGCCATGATGCGCGAGCCGACCGCGGTGAAGTCGATGATGGGGCCGGACGGGCATGCCTATATCGTCGCGGTTGATCGCTCGAGCGATGCCCAGTCCGTCCTGCTGTGGAAGCGCAGCGGCTCGCAATGGACGTTCCACAACGCCATCGACCTGAAGATCGCCGGCAGCGACCAGGGCTATCAGACCAACACTGATAGCTTCGACGTCAATAACGGGCAGGACATCGTCTTCTCGGAAGACCTGCAATATGCCTTCGTCCAGGGCTTCAACAAACTGTTCTGGGATGTCCCGGACCATGATCCGCTGGTCAATCCGAGCAATCCGGCCGGCTCCAATATCGGCATCATCAAGGATCCCTTCGGCCTCGGCGCACAGACGGTCGCTGCGACGCGCATGATCGAGCTCGGCTTCGGCCAGGGCCTCGGCATGTCTGCCAATGGCGAGTTCCTTTATGCCTCGGTCACCGGGACGAGCGCCGTCTTCGGCTACTCGGTCCAGGCGCTGATCGACCAGGTCGAGATTTCGCTGCGACCGGAGAATTTTAGCGGCCTGTTGACGCCGTTGATCCGTTACGGCGTCGACGACATCCGCGGCAGTCAGATCCTGTTCCAGTCGGGTGCGCGCATCCGCAACGGCATCAACGAAGCGATCAACGTCCGCTCGGATTACGCAATCGACTTCCCGATCTTCGGGCGCGACCCTGTTCTGGCTCCGACGGATTCTGATCCGGGCAACGATCCGCTCGGTACCGGCGGCTCGCCGCGTGGTATGGCTTCGCAGCAGGGCCTGCTTCGCCTGCTCGGGCCGGCGCCGGGCGAACTCGTCAAGGACACCACGCCGCTCTTCCGCTGGCAGGTCGTCGGCAAGGCGGCGCAGACGACGCTGTTCGTTTCGGTCCAGCCCGCGGGGGCCGGCCTCTTCCCCGGTGACACGCCGCAGGACGACGCGTTCATCGCCTACCTGCTCGGGCAGGGCTTTGCCGAGCATCCGGACACCGCCGGCAGCGGGCCGGACGCCAATCGCAACCGCATCTTCACCAAGTCCTTCGCGGCGCAGCCGCCCGGCACGATCGTCGAGTTCGCCCTGCCGAATTCGCGTCAGCTCACCCGTGGCCAGACCTACTACTGGGGCGTCCAGGCCAATGTCGACGGTGTCGGGGTCATCGAGAAATCGGCGGCCTTCCGGATGGCCTCGCTTGCGGACGAGATGGAGGGCACGGTCGGTCCGCAGGCCGGCTTCCCGTCCGTGACGGTGCTGACCCATGGCGCCGATACGCTGCCCGGCCGGCTTGAGAGCTACGATTTCCCGCGCATGGTCGAACTTGCCGCCGCGATGGCCGAGGCTCAGAACGGCACGGTCTACCTGTTCAAACCGAATGAGGCCGGCACCGCCGGAAGCTGGCACAACATCACGCCCGGCGGGGGCGCCTCCTTCGAGCGCGGCCGGCCGGTCTTCCTGATCTTCGACTGGAAGGATGCGTCCGGCGTCGCCGATACCGGCTTCGCCGAGGCGGCGGGCGATGCGCTTTATGGCGCGCTCACCGCCCTCGACGGGCAGCAGAGCGGGATTTTGTCCTCACCGATGCATTTCATCGGTCTGGGCCGCGGCGCGGTCGTGAACAGCGAGGCGGTCCAGCGTATTCTCAATGGCGGTGGCACCAAGCCCTCCGACCTCCATGTCACCACGCTCGATCCCGCTGACGTGGCGCAGGCCTCGCTCAACTATCCGGTGGGGGATTTCGTCTCGCTCGTCGGCTTCGCCGGCAAGGTGATGTCGTTCATCCCCGTGCCGCCGATCGCCGCAGCCGGCAGGATCATCGACAAGGTCGCGGAGGTCGCCGGCTGGGCCGTCACCGCTCTGGGATACGAGACGATCACCTACGGGGATCTCAAGGACCCGCGGGTCAAGGTCTGGCAGGGGACGACCTTCCAGGACAATTATTATCAGGACATCGTCACCAAGCCGCTCGCCAAGATCTTCGATACCGAGATCAGGCTCGATCCGATCACCGGGCTATTGCCCGGCGGAACGGTGCTGTTCAATTTCGGCTTCTCGTCGGAGGGCCGCGCCTTCACGCCGACCGAGGATCAGCTGAAGAAGCTCAGCTCGCCGGGCAAGTACAAGGACGGCGACAAGATCGTCGATGACGGCCGTGCCGATATCGACATCAATCTGTCGGGGCGGCCGGGCTTCGTCGAGGACGATCGGATCGCCGGCCTCTACGGCTTCAACAGCCTGCAGGCGCGCGTGCTGAGCTGGTATGCCGGCACCACCGTGCTGGGCATGAGCAGCTTCCCGCAGGATCTTGCGACCTCGGTGCTCGACCTGCCGTTCTTCCCGGTCGATACGATCTGGCGTTCGCTGGTCAACCGCAATGCCGATAAAGACCGTGTCGACTCGATGCTCGATGCGATCGTTGCGGGTACCAACCTGGCGATCAAGTACAACGCGAGTTCTGGGCTGCTGCGCCTCTTCGCGCCGGAGCCCACCCATGTCAGCCGCTATTATGCCGGTGCCAAGAGCGTCACGCCGGGCTCGGCGCTGGCCGGCCCGTGGTATCGCTCGCTCGAAGGCTACACCAAGGCCTACGAGGCCGATATCGATCCGCGCACCGACCTCAACACGTCGTGGGAGGGCATCGGCGAGGGCTTCTTCTATTCGGTGCTCGGCGGCGGCAAGAATTTCCGGCCGACCACGGAAGCCACCAAGCGCTATGCCGGCGAGGGCGAGTCGATCGCAAACGTCTTCAACGGCGATTTCGAGGCGAGCACGAAGACAATCTACGGTCGCTTCCCGCTCGGCGTTCTCGGCGCCAATACCTATACCGAATTGCCGGGCTGGTCGCTGGCAGGCGGCAGCGGCGGACTGTTCCAGGGCTGGAACACCAGCGGTTCGCTGGATCTCGCCTTCTTCCAGAAGCTGTTTACCGCCGTGCCCGGCTATTTCGACAACACGGTCGGACAAATCCTCGACCAGAACGGTGTCCCGACGCCGGGCGGCTCGGCCGGACCGACGCTGACAAAGGCGCTCGACTTTCTCGGCGGCATCGTCGCCGCCGCATCCGGCGACCTGCGCAACGTCCTGGTCGACGGCCTGCTCGGCAAGCCCGGTGCCTCCACCGATCCGCAGAACCAGGCAGCCTATAAGGAGGCTCTCGACTTCTTCCGGAAGCTGATCAGCGACGAAGCCGGAAGCGACGCGGCAGGCGCCGTCGCCGCGTCCGGTCGCGATCTCGTGGTCGATTTCGCCAAGGGGTTGAAGCTGCTCTTCACCAAGGCCGCGTCCGGCGACCCCGCCAGCCCGGACTCGCCCAGCAACTTCCGCCAGGGCCTGGAAGCGCTCATCAAGGTCTTCAAGGACCTGATCGCTTCGTTCGACGACGGCGGCAGCATCCGCAACCTGCTGAAGGAGAAGGGGTCGGACGCACTCAAGGAACTCGATCCGCGCAAGGTGCTCGACCCGCGCGTCGCGCTCGACAAGATCAAGAAGCAAATCGGCGAGATGGATCGGGGGGACTTTATTTCCGCCGGTGTCGGCCTGCTTGCCTCGGTGATCTCCTGGATCCAGGAGAACGCGCTCAATCTGTCCTACGACCTTGAATCATCGGCCGGCCGGCTCGTGCATAACGTCCAGGTGCTGCCCAAGGCCATGGAGACGATCTCCTACGATGTCGGCTCTCCCGGCTTTGCCAACGGCACGCTGAAGCTCCTTTGGCTCGGCGCCAACGGCACGACCCACACGCTCGACACCTTCGCCATCGTCGGGCGGACATACGAGGTATACGACAGCTACACCTCCGCATCGGCGATCAAGACGGAACGCAGGACGGTCGAGATACCGGCAGGCCTGCGCGGCACCGCCGGGCGGCTGGCCTTCGAAGTCACGTCGTCCAATCCCAATGATGTCGCGGTCGCCAGGCTCGACAATATCGGCTCGCCGGCCTTCAAGATCGTCGACTCCAGCGGCGCCGACCGCAACGATCAGATCATCTTCCTCGACGATCGGGTCGATCCCGGCGCTGCGGCGATGCAGGGCATGCCGGCGGGCGCCCTGCTGACCAATGCCGACAAGACCTTCACGCAGGGCCATAACCAGCACACGATCACCATCAGCAATCCGTCGTCCGCCCAGATGACGTTCCGGATGACGGTCGATCCCAACTCCTTCGTCGTGATGGAGGTCGACGGCAAAGTCGTCACCGCCAATGACGGGCAGCAGGCGCGGACCACCTTCACGATCGCGGCGGGCGCCTCGAAGACGGTGACGTTCAAGGCGCTGGTTAAGCCGAGTTTCCTGCAGCTGATGACGGCGGAGTCCTCGCTGCTCGGGGCCAAGGTCACGATCGAGGAACTCAGCTCCGGAAAGCCGCTCGCACAGGAGGTGAAGCTTTATTACCTCGTCGATGCCGGCGACGATTCTGCCTATGACGGCTATCTGCGGATGGCCGACACGGTCGAGAACACCAAGCGCAACCTCGCCATCGGCAACGATACGGACGCCAAGTTCGAATTCGCCGACAACGCCAAGGATGACCGCCTGACCGTCGAGCTCAAGGCCAAGACGGGCACGATGACGAGCGCGGAAAACGTCGTCACCTTCGCGCCAAAGCCGGTGCCGGCGATGGACATCTTCAAGAACCTCGTGACCGAGGCCAAGCTGCCGGCCGCCGCGACGGCGACCGGCAAGCTGGAGATCAAGGTCGACGGCGCGGTCATCGGCAGCGTGCAGGTGCGCAGCGTCGGCACCCCCGCCCAAAGCATCGGGCTCAATCTCGACAGCTTCCGGATCAAGCTCAATCAGCTTCTCTCCGGTGTCGCCAGGGCGCAGGCCGGGCAGCAGCTCGATCCGACGATCTTCCCTGATCCTGCGGGCGTGCTGAGCGGCGCATACGACCATGTCAGGACGATCTTCACCGGCGAGGAACCTCTCTTCGGCGGTCTGCATATGACCGAGGGCGAATGGATCCAGGTCGAGGCTGCCATCCTCGCCACGGTCAACTCGGTGTTCCGCCCGTTCATCGACGCGAAGGTGCTGACCATCTCGGAGGGCAACGGCGACCTGTCGGTCGCAATTGCAAACGTCACGCAGGCCGCTCCCGGTCCGTTCAGTTCGGGGCAGCGTGGTGTTTCGAGCCTGGATTTCGATATCCAGACGTTCTCCAAGTTGCTGGTCGCGATGCAGGACCCGTGGAGCGGCCGGGTCATCGATCCCGAGAAGGACAAGGTCGTCCTGACCAATCTGACCAATGCCGCGATCCGCTATCGCATCGACGAGGTGCTCAACACCTATTCGGGTTCCCCGGTCCAGCCGCAGACCGGGCTTCCCGCGAATGTCCGCATCGATCTTCTCGGCATCCTGCGCGACGCCGCTGGCTCGGCAGCGACCGGGCACGAGGCGCGCCAGGAGCTTGGCAAGACCATCGGCTGGCTGATTGCCCATGAGCTTGGCCATTCGCTGGGCCTGCTCGATGCGCAGACCATCTCCGAAGGCGTGACCAAGCAGTTCGAGGGAGCACCGGACAGCGTCATGAAGACGCCCGGCAGCACCAAGCTGCTCGACAGCCAGAAATATGCGCTCTGGATGGCGCTCGACGCTGACGGCGCCGATCCCGCCCGCCAGGCGGCGGCCGCCAGCATGCGCGATTTTGCGCAGCAATTGCTGGACTACTATCACTTTCAGCAGCGGGCAGACGGCTTCCCCGTGACGCACGATGTCCACGCGCCCGATGACGGCTCCGGCAGCGGCAGCGGAACGGGGGCGGCCCCCAGCGGCTGGACCTTCATCGGCAATGCCGGCGAGGCCGGCGGCGTGGTGACGTTGGCCGAAGACAGCCGCTTCCTCAGCCGCAGCACGACGACGCTCGTCGTGCCGGAGGGCGCGACGACGTTGCGGATCAGCATCGACGACCTCGCCTTCGGCAGCAACGGCTTCGGGCCGCAGGATGCCTTCGAGATGGCGCTGTTCGACGCCCAGACCGGTGCGGCTATCGGCACGACCGGCCAGAGCCGGACCGATGCGCTGCTCAACATCCAGTCGAACGGCAGCGTGACCCGCGCCGGCGCCGTCAGCCTGGTCGGTCTCGCCAATCCCGCGATGTTCAATGCGGGCGGGCCGGTCGTCGTCGAGATCGATCTCGCGGGGCGCCCCGCTGGAAGCCTTCTGACCTTGGCCTTCGACCTGGTAGGGTTCGGCAGCCTGGGCAGTTCCGCGCGGCTGAGTTCGGTCGCCTTCGGCACCGCTTCGACCGGGGGTAACACCGGCGGAGGTAACACCGGAGGCGGAAACACGGGCGGCGGCAATACCGGTGGCGGCAATACAGGTGGGGAAACCGGCGGTAACACCGGCGGTGGAAGCACGGGCGGCAACACCGGTGGTGGAAGCTCCGGCGGCAACCCCGGTGGTGGAAGCTCCGGCGACAACACTGGCGGTACTGCCGGTGGCGGCTCGGGGGGCGGCAGCTCCGGCAGCGGCTCGATTGGCGGAGGCAATGCCGGCGGAGGGCTGTCGGGCGGAGGCCTGTCTGGCGGGGGTCTGTCTGGTGGAGGCGGAACCGGCCAGGGCAGTGGTTCTTCCGAAAGCTCGGGTCCGGGGGGCGCGGCGAGCGCATCCGGTGGCGTTGCCACCGCAGGCGCGAGCGGCCGGGCCGCACGCGGGGCGGGCGAAACCTCGGGCACCGGGGCCTCCGAGTTGGCCACGACGGATACCCGCCGGCTGGCGCCGGGTGCGGCCGATATGGTGCGCGATGGCACGTCGCAGCCTGGTCAGGGGAATGCCGATGCGCTCGGCAGCTCCCGCCTGCGCGTCTGTCTGATGGTCTTCAATCCCCAGCATCCGATCGAGTTCGATGAGTTCCTGATCTATTTGGGCGTAAATAAGCCTTTCGGCGCCGCGATGATCGATCAGGACGGCACCGAGCGTCCCGTTCGCGTCGCCTTGGTCGAGGCGCAGCCGCAACGCGTCGAAGCCGCCCCTGCGGTCGTCGATGCAGCCGTCGATCTGGTCGCCCGCTTCGAGGTCGAGCACCGGGCGCAGGCGGCAGGGGCGCCGGCTTCGGGCAACACGGTCGCCGCGACCCTTGCGGCGCTCATGGTGCCGGCTGCGGCCCGGCCTCTCCGCCGTCGCGATCGCAGCGAGCGTTGGGAAACCCGTTTCGTCGACGAGATGGCCGGGGACGGCGAGCAGGATACGCAAGCGTTTCCGTCCATGCGCCGCAGCGTTCCCGATGAGGCCGCGGAGTGAGGGACATCGGCATTAATCATCTCAGGGCTTCGCGATGCCATTTACCTTCGGTTAAGGTTATGGTTCCGCAGAGGAAGAGGTGAGTTGAGCGTGCGGGTTGCTGCATTGGTTCTCGGGGTCGCCTGCAGCCTGTACGGCGCGGGCGCCATTGCGCAGCCCGACGGGCTGGCCTGCCTTGTCGACGCCAGCGCGCGGGTCAAGGTCGGTGCCGCCGTGACCGGGCTGATGGCAGAGGTGATGGTCGATCGCGGCGACCTGGTCCGGGCGGGGCAGCTCGTCGCCCGGCTCGATTCCGAGCTCGAGGCGGCGCAGGTCGCGCTGATGCTGGCGAAATCGCAGAACGACGCCGCCGTACTGACCGCGCGCAACCAGCTTGAATTTACCAGCCGCAAGGTCGAGCGGCTGCGGCCGCTCATCGCCAGCAAGGCCGTGACCGAAGCCGTCTATGACGAAGCCCGGACGGATATGAGCGGAGCACAGGCGCGCCTGAAGGACGCCGAGCGCTCGCTCGAGCAGGCGGGACTGGAATTGCGCCGGTCCGAGGCGCAGCTGCGGCAGCGTGAGGTCCGTTCGCCGATCGACGGCGTCGTCACGGAACGGCTGCTCTCCAGCGGCGAGTACCGCTACGAGCAGGCGCCGATCATGACGATCGCGCGGATCGATCCGCTCTATGTCGAGACCTATGCGCCGATCGAGCTGATCGGTCGTGTCCGTGTCGGCAGCCGCGCCGCGATCGAGATCGAGGCGCCGGTCGGCGGGAGTTACACCGCGACGGTGACCGTGGTGGACAGCGTGATCGATGCCGCCAGCGGCACCTTCGGCGTCAGGCTCAGCATGCCCAACCCCGACCGCACGGTTTCGGCCGGCCTGCGCTGCCGGCTGCGGTTCGAGTCGGCGGAAGCGCGCTCGGAACTCGATGCGGATACCGCGGTCAAGCGATGATAACGGGCGGCCAGGGGCAGGCAGGCGAACGACCGCTCCTGTCCGAGGATGATGTCTGGCGTGTCTTCGCGGCGGCCGACACGCCGCAGGCCTTCCATGCCGCCTGGCTCGCGCTGCTCGGCCGCCGCATTCCGAATATCTGCGTCGCGCTTCTGCTCGTCGCACGCGAGGACGGCAGCTATGCGCCGGCCGCGATCTGGCCGGATACGCTCCGCGATGCGACGCATCTCGGTGCGGTCGCCGAGAAGGCGATCCGCAGCGGGGAGGGCGTGGTCCAGGCCGGCAGCGGGGAGGGCGCGGGTACGTCGCGGCAGGTCGAGATCGCCTACCCGATCGCTGGGCCGTCCGGACTCTCTGCCGTCGTCGTGGTGGAGGTCGCCCCGTCCAGCACCGAGGCGCTGCGGCGCAGCCTGCGTGAATTGCACTGGGCTGCGGCCTGGATCGGCCGTGGCGCAGCCGATACGCGCCTCGCCCAGGCGGAGGCGCGCGTCGTCGAGGTCAACGGCGCGCTCGACCTCATGGCCGCGACGGCCGAGGTCGAGCGCTTCGATGCGTTGGCAATGAGCCTTGCCAACGAGTTGTCGGCCCGGTTCGCTGCTCATCGTGTGACGCTCGCAATCGTGCGTCCGCGCGGTGGACACAAGATTCAGGCGATGTCGCAAACTGCGACATTCGACCGGCAGGCCGGCCTCGTCGACGCGGTTGGTACCGCCATGGCGGAAGCTCAGCATCAGGGGCGCATCGTGGCCTGGCCGCCCGGTGAGGGCACCAGGCGGGGCGTGGCCGTAGCGCATCGGCGCCTCTGCGACGGCTGGGGCAGCGCCAGCGCCGCCACGCTGCCGATCGTCGCTCAAGGCCGGACGATCGGGCTCGCGACGCTGGAGCGACCGGCAGAGGCCCCTCCTTTCGACGAGGCCGAGATCGGGCGTATCGGGCTCGCACTCGATCTGGTCGCGCCGCTGATGGCCTCCAGGCAAGCGGAGCACCGCTGGCTCTCGGGGCGTCTGCGCCAAGGCTTCGTCCGCACGCTTCATCACCTTATCGGGCCACGCCACATGCTGCTCAAGGCCGGCGTGCTCACGGCGGTGCTGGCCGGCATCTTTCTGACCTTCGCGACAGGGTCGTTCCGTGTCACGGCCAAGGCCAGCCTCGAGGGCGCCATCCTGCGGGCGGCGGTCTCGCCCTTCGACGGCTTCGTCCGCGAGGCTCCGGTCCGCGCCGGCGACGTGGTTGAAGCAGGAGCCCTGCTCGCGCGGCTCGAGGATCGCGACCTGCGCTTCGAGCGTCTGAAATGGCGGTCCGAGCTGCAGAAGCTCGAGCAGCGCCAGCGCGATGCCATGGCCAAGGCGGACCGCGTCAATATCGGTGTCATCGACGCGCAGCTCGCCCAGGCCCAGGCCGAGCTCTCGCTGGTCGAGGAGAAGCTCACCCGCACGCAGATTCTCGCGCCGCTGGGCGGCCTCGTCGTCACCGGCGATCTCAGCCAGCTCCTCGGCACACCTGTCGAGACGGGGAAGGTGTTGTTCGAGATCGCGCCGCTGACCTCCTACCGGGTGGTCCTGCAGGTTCTGGATCACGACATCGCTCATGTTCGTCCGGGCCAGGCTGGAACGCTGACGCTGACCGGCGCCGCCGAGACGTTGCTGCCGCTGACGATCGAGCGTGTCGCCTCCGTTTCCGGACCCAAGGACGGCGTCAATCAGTTCCGCGTCGAGGCCCGCCTGGCCGGGGGCTCGGAGGCCCAGTTGCGACCGGGCATGGAGGGCGTCGCCAAGATCGCCATCGACGAGCGCCGGCTCGCCTGGATCTGGAGCCGCGGCCTGCTGGACAGGTTGCGGCTGTTCTTCTGGAACTGGATGCCCTGAGCCATGGCCGAGGCCTTTCTCAGCCCCAGCTGGTACCGGGTCGCCGGGCGCAGGCTCGCTCTCAAGCCGCATGTCGCCGTGCATATTCATCGCTATCGCGGCCGTATCTGGTACGTCCTGCAGGATGGCGCGTCGCGCCGGGTGCACCGGCTGACGCCGACCGCGATGACCCTGCTCGACCGACTCGATGGGCGCAGGACGCTCGATGAAGTCTGGAGCGAAGTCGCCGGAGAGCTGGAGGATCTCGCGCCCTCGCAGGAACAGACCATCCAGATCCTGACGCAGCTCCATGCTGCCGACCTCCTGGCCGGCGACGAGGCCCCGTTGATCGAGGAGCTCGTCGAGCGCTACGATACCCAGAGGCGGCGCGAGCAGGCCAAACGCGGCCGCAACCCGCTCTCGATCTCGATCCCGCTTTTCGATCCCGACCGGATGCTGGCTGCGATGGCGCGGAGGCTCCCGCCGCGCAGCGGCATCTTCGCGCTTCTGCTCTGGCTCGTCGTTGTCCTTCCCGCCGCCGTGCTCGCGGTCCTGCACTGGCGCGAACTGACCCGGACGACCTCGGACCAGCTGCTCTCGCTCCAGAACCTGGCATTGATCGCCTGCATCTATCCCGTGGTGAAAGCGCTGCACGAGCTTGGCCACGGCCTCGTCGCCAAGCGGTTCGGCGCTGCGGTCCATGAGACCGGCGTGATGCTGCTGGTCTTTTATCCGGTGCCCTATGTCGATGCCTCCGGCTCGGCCGCGTTCGGCAGCAAATGGCGCCGGGCCGCGGTCGCCGCTGCCGGCATCGCGGTCGAACTCTGGCTGGCGGGGCTTGCCCTCTTCCTCTGGCTCGTGATCGAGCCTGGGACGCTGCGGGCGCTCGCCTATAACGTGATGCTGATCTGCGGCGCCTCGACCTTGCTGGTCAACGGCAATCCGCTGCTGCGCTTCGACGGCTATTACGTCTTCACCGACCTGATGGAGGTCCCTAATCTCGGCCAGCGTGCCAATCGATGGTGGGGCGAACTGGGCGAGCGCGTCGTCTTCGGGCTGCGGCGTCTCCGGGCAGATATCGCGACGCGGCGCGAAAAGGTCTGGTTCGCCCTCTATGCGCCGGCATCCTATGTCTACCGCCTGGTGCTCGCTTTCTCGATCGCGCTCTTCATCGCCAGCGAATACTATGTCGCCGGCGTGTTGCTGGCGGTCTGGTCGCTGACGCAATCCGTCGGCAAGCCGCTCTGGACGATCGCGAGCCGGATCGCCACCAACCCGCGTCTGACGGACCGTGCCATGCGGGTGTATGCGACTCTCGGGCTTGGCGGCGGTGCGCTCTGCGCGGCGTTGTTCCTCGTTCCGATTCCGCACCGCACGAGCGCGCAGGGCGTGGTCTGGCTTCCGGATCATGCGCAGCTTCGGGCGCGGGCCCCCGGCTTCGTCGGGGCGGCGCTCGCCGGGCTCGACAATAGCGTCTCGCGCCGCCAACCGCTCTTCCAACTGGCCGACGCTGATCTGGACGGCCGTATCCGCCTGCAGAAGGCCAAGCTGCGCGAGGCGATGCTGCGAGCGGAGGCCGAGCGCTTCGGCGACCAGTCCAAGCTCGTGCTGCAATTGCGGGAAGTCGAGGACGAGCGCGCCACGCTGGCGCGCTATGAGGAGCGCGCTGGCTTCCGCACGGTCTCGGCCGAAGCTGCAGGGCGTTTTGAGGTTGCCAGATTTGGCGATTTGCCTGGCCGCTATGTCAAGGAAGGCGAGACGCTGGGCCATGTCCTGCCGGAGACGACCGCCTTTTTGCGCGTGGTGGTAACCCAGGATGACATCGACCTCGTCCGCTACCGTCTGGTCGGGGTCAGCGTGCGGCTGGCGAGCGAGTTGGGCAGGGTGATCCCGGCCGGCATCGTGCGCGAGATTCCTGCGGCGCAGGATGAGCTGCCCAGCCCGGTTCTGTCTCTGGATGGCGGCGGCCCCTTCGCCACCGAACCGCGTGAGGGCGGCCGGTTGCGGACCTTGCAGCGCATCTTTCAGTTCGATGTCGAGATGGCGGAGCCACCGCGGCAAGCGCGGTTCGGCACGCGCGCCTATATCCGCTTCGAGCATGACTGGGAGCCGCTCGGCCTGCAGGCCTGGCGCCGCGTACGACAGACCTTCCTCGCCCTGTTCCATGCCTGAGGCGCCATGACGATCGTCTCGCTTGCGTCGACCCTGCGCCCGGTGACGCGATCGATCCTCTGGCTCGATCGCGGCCATCGGCTGCATCCGCTTTCCGAGCGCGTCCGGGAAAAGGACACCGCGTTCGACCGCGCCGCGCTCGGCTGCATCGATGCCTTTCGCCGGGCGACCAGCGAGCCTCTCCTCGTTGCCCGGGCGCCGATCAGTCGGGCGGTGGCCAAGCTCGATGACGGCGTACGCGCGCTCGACGACGACGCGCTGCGCGAGGCGGCCGGCCAGATATCCCGCGAAGCCGTAACGGAAGGTCTCTCGGCACGGCTACGCGCCCGCAGCTTCGCCTTGGTGCGGGAGGCGACGCGGCGCGAGCGCGGGATTGCCCATCACCCGGTCCAGCTTCTCGCGGCCGATGCCATGCTCGACGGTCGCGTCGTCGAGATGGCGACTGGCGAGGGAAAGACGATCACCACCATGCTGGCCGCGGCCGGCGCGGCGCTGGCCGGGATTCCAGTTCACGTCATGACGGTGAACGACTATCTGGCGCATCGCGATGCGGAGGAGCTTCAGCCGATCTATGCGCGGCTCGGTCTCTCGGTCGGCTTCACCAAGCATGATCTCTCCACGGCCGAGCGCCGCGCCGCCTATGCCTGCGACATCGTCTATGCCACCAGCCAGACCATCGTCTTCGACTATCTGCGTGACAGGCTGGCCCTGGGCGGCCGGCGCAGCCCGGCGCGATTGCGTCTTGCGCTGACGACCGGGGCGGTGGAGCAGCCCGTCCAGCGTGGTCTGCATTTTGCGCTGGTCGACGAGATCGACAGCGTTCTGATCGACGAGGCGCAGACGCCGCTGATCATCTCCGGCGGCACGCCCGGCGAGGTGGACGCCACCAACGAGGAGGCGGCCTTGCGGTTGGCGCGAGGGCTGGAGCAGGGCCGGCATTTCCTGGTCGAGCGCCAGTTGCGGCGCGTCACCCTGACGCCGGCCGGCGAGGCGAGGCTCGCTGAGGAGGTCCGCGATTTCAGCGGCTACTGGCGCGCCAAGCGGGCCCGCGAGGAATTGGCGGTTCAGGCGCTTTCCGCCCTGCATCTCTACCGGCGCGACCACGATTACATCGTGCTCGACGGCAAGGTGCAGATCGTCGATGCCTCGACCGGCCGCGTCCTGCCGGACAGGCAATGGCAGCAGGGCCTGCACCAGCTCATCGAGATCAAGGAGGGCTGCGAAGTCTCCGGGCGTCGTGTCGTCACGGCGCAGATCACCTATCAGGAGTTCTTCCGCCGCTATCTCCGGCTCGCCGGCGCAACTGGCACAGGCGCAGAGGTGGCGCGCGAGATCCGCTCGGTCTACGGCGTGCCGATGTTGCGCGTGCCGACGCATCGTCCGCCCCGTCGGATTCATCGCGGCGTGCATCTCGCGCCGTCCCAGACGGAAAAATGGCGGGCCGTGGCGCGGTCCGTGGCAAAACTGTCGGGGCAGGGTCGGCCGATCCTCGTTGGCACCAAATCCGTGGCGGCATCCGAGCGGCTCTCGGCCGAGCTTGACGCGGCGGGCATCCCCCATCGCGTCCTCAATGCCCGCCAGGATGCCGAGGAGGCCGCCATCGTCGCTGAAGCGGGCGAACGGGGCCGTGTCACGGTGGCCACCAACATGGCCGGGCGCGGAACCGACATCAAGCTCGAGCGCGCGGTCGAGGCGCTGGGCGGCCTGCATGTCATCCTCACCGAATTCCACGAGAGTTCGCGGGTCGACCGCCAGCTTTACGGCCGTGCTGCCCGGCAAGGTGACCGCGGTTCCTGCGAGGCGGTGATCAGCCTGGACGATGACCTCATGCGCGAGCATGTATCGGGGCTCGCGCGCCTCGCCGGCCGCTTCGATCTCTGGCGGGTGCGGGGGCTCTCCTCGCTCGTCGCGACCATGCTGCGCCTGTTGGCACAGGCGAAGTGCGGCCGCCGTGCCTCCCGCTCGCGCCGCGCGACGCTGCTTGCGGCCGCGAGGCTCGATCACGCTCTGGCTTTCGGCAAGCGCGCGGAATAGGTGGCCTCGCAGCGATTGCGGCGCCAAGGGCCGCGCTGAAGCGCGCAGCAGATTTCACGCTCTGGCGCCGTTGTCTCGATGCGGACTCGAGCGCTACGACCCGATCTTGCGCCCAAACCGGATCATCGGGCGCTCCACCATGCGATAGACCAGCCAGGACAGCGCCAGCGTCACGCCGATGCAGATCAGCATCGTCAAGAGGTCGCCGAGCTGCCCGGTCAGGGGCAGGACGCGATAGACGGCGGCGTTGACCGGCCCGTGGAACAGATACATCGCATAGCTGATTAGCCCGATCCGGGCGAGCAGGGCGGAGCGCGGTCGTTCGTATCGGACCGCTGCCATGAAGACCGCCAAGGCGAGCAGATAGGCGGCGAGGACGGGCGCGAGCCCCTCCATGACGAAATGGTCGCCGCGCGCCAGCGAGAACGGCGAGACCGAGATTACGGCCGCAAGTTGCGCGACACCGAGAAGCCATGCTGCAAGGCAGGCGCCCGCCCTGCGCTCGACCAGCCCGAGCCGCAGCAGCAGCCCGAGAAACAGGAACGACAGGTGCATGCCAAGATACTGGACCGGCAGGGAGGCGATGCCCTGCACGCGCAACTGCACGGGCAGGACGGTCGCGGCGACAAGGCCGAGGCTCAGGCCGAGAAGCACCACGATGTCGCGTAAGCCCCCCGTCGCGAACAGCAGCGCGACGAGGACATAGAAGACGAGCTCGACGAACAGGGTCCAGTAGATCGGCGAGAGCCAGGGTCGGCCGAAAAGCGTCGGCGCCATTGTCATGTTGGCCAGCACGGTCGCGGCCGGCGGCGCCTCCCCGCAGAGCCAGGCCGCCAGCGTGAGAACGGCCAGAGCCAGCCATAGCGCGGGATAGAGCCGGAACAGCCGGGAGATCGCGAAATGCCTGAGCGGCCGCTCGCCCCGAATGCTGAATGGCACGACGAAGCCGCTGATCAGGAAGAACAGCGCCACGCCGAACCGGCCGAGGCTCAGGTTCTCGACGACGGATCGCGCGACGAGGCTCGTCGGGCCCGTGGCGAAAGGAACCTGCCGGAGCAGGTCGCCGAACAGGTGCTCCACCATCACGCCGAGCGCGGCGCCGGCCCGCAACACATCGAGATGGGCATAGCGCTGGGTCATGCAGGCTTCATCGGAGCCCCAGCGCGCGAAGCGTCGCGACGTCGAAGCCTGGCCCGACCTCGCCTTCGGCGAGCGCGAACCCGCCCGTGCCCGCATAGGTCCATGCGGCCCAGGCGAAGCCCCGAGCCTCGGCAAGCTCGTGCATGTCGCACAGCCAGCGCTCGCGGGCGGCAGCCCCCTCGGACGTATCCATATAAGGCGTGCGATGGACACCGAACTCGCCGAGCAGGACAGCATGGGCAGGCAGGCGTCGTGCGATCCGCCAGGCGTCGACCTGCTGAAAGCTCCGTTCGAGGCTTGCCCGATCAACGCCTGCATAGCGCGCCAGCGATCGCTTGGCCTGATCGGCCTGCTCCAGGGCAGGACCATCGAGACCAAGGCTCGCGATGCGCCTCTGGGTTGCGGCCGTGATCGCCTCAGCCGAAGGTGGCGCCGGATAAGGGATCGCATCGAGCGCATGGGCCGGACTTCCGCGCACGCCCTGATGCGTGAACTGCCACGGCGTGTAATCGTGATAGGTGAAGATCAGGCGCGGATCACGCGCGAAGGGGCGCATATCGATGGTGGTCAGTGCTGCCGCCGCGTTCATCGACCCGCCGCCGAGCACGAGCGGCAGGCGTGCCGAGCCCTTGCGGGCCGCCCGGTAGCAGGCTTCGAGCATGGGCTGCCAGATCGGTTGCGGCACCTCCGGTTCGTTCATCAGTTCGAAGGCCAGTCGCGGGGCTGCGTTGCCGGCCCTGTTTTCGACAAGGCGCTCCAGCAGACCGGCGAGCCGCTCCTGCAGGGCGAGCACGGCCCGGAAGTTCGGCGTATCCACGCCCGCGGTCAAAGCAGCTGGCCGATAGGCCGGGTTCATAGCGCTCGGATGCAAATCGACGATCACGCCGAGATCGGCATCGAGCATGTCGCGCACCGTCGCGAGGAGAAGCGCGTCGAGCCTGTCGCGGGCCGGACCATGAAAAGCGAGAAAGGGACCGACATCGACGGCAAGCCGCACGAAATCGAAGCCGGCGGCGCGGATCGATTGACGCTGCGCCGCATCGAAGCGAAAGCGCGAGGCCGCGAAGGGCGCATCGCCATAGGAGCCGTCGGCTGCGACCTCTGCCCAGCCCAGGGCGTGCGAGACGCCGATGCCGCGACGAAAGAGCGGGATGTCCGCGCCGGCTCCCTTCGCAGCTCGCCCGATGTCGAGCGAGGCGAGCGTTGCAAGGCCGGCGAGAACGGAACGACGGCTCGTCATGACGACGCGTCCCAGATGCCGGGCTTGCCTGGATAGCGTGCTGTCAGGGCGCCATCGAGGATGTCCATGTCGGCCTGGCCGGCGAAAGGTGCGGCCAGGTTGCGCAGCGAGGTCTCCCGAAGCGGGGGGGCGATCGTTCGCGACGGCACGAAGCGGACATCGCTCCAGCCCGCGCTTGCGAAGCTGTCGACGTATTCGGCGGGGCGCTGCCGGTTCGGCTGCCCGGGAAAGGCGAAGAGCCGGTAGAGCGGCGCTGGATAGCGGTAGATGTTGTTGGGATCCTGCTCGCGGATCCAGCGCGAATGCGTCTGCAGGTCGATGATATGGACGGCTTCGCAGCCGGGCCGCGCGACCCGCGTCATTGCCGCGATGGCTGTGGCAGGGTGGTCGTAGTGCTCGAACGCGGCGCAACTGACGATCAGGTCGAACCGACGTCCTTCGGCAAGGCGCGGGATGTCGAAGTCCCGCCCGACCGCATAGCCGAATTCGCGGGCTCCGGGGCTTTGGGCGAGCGTGAGCGCCCGCGCCCGGTCGAGCGGGCTGCCTTCCGGAAAGCGATTGAGCAGACGCTCGTAGAAGCCGGGATCTTCGCCGCCGGCGAGGTCGAACACGTCGATGGCGTGATAGGACCGGGCGCCGAGCGCCAGGAAGAGCACGCCGTTGCCGCGCGAGGCGCCGGGGCTCAGTTCCAGAACATCGCGCCCGCGCAGATCCACGTCCGGCGGCATGAAACGGCCCAATGAGGCGAAGATGTCGAGGAGATAGGCGATCTGCCCGTCCGGATCGGATTGGGCCACGCCATTTGGCGTGGTGTAGCCGTTGAGCCTGTTCTTGCCCCAGGCGAGGCCGAGGAAGCCGAGGCCGAGAATGGTCATTTCCAGATTTCTCAAGGTCGGCATCATCGTCATCCTCCGAGTTCGACACGGTGCCCGAGACCGCCGGGGCGTCGGCGCGCGCCGGCGGGCCGCCAGCCAAGAAGGGCGCTCTCGTAGACATCCATGGTGCGGTCGACGATCGTGCCCCACCCGAAGGAAGCGAGGACCTGGGTCGCGCGGACGGCGCTCGCGGCCGGATCGGGCGCCGCGAGCTTCGAACGGATCGCTTTCGCGAGGAGATCGACGTCGCCGAGCGGGAAGTAGCTCTGCTGCCCGAGGTCGAGAGCGAGATGGGCATCGATGTCGCTCGCCAGGCAGGGCACGCCGTAGCTGAGCGCCTCGAGCAGCACCATCGGCATGCCCTCGTGGCTCGAGGGGAGGACGAACAGGCCGGCATGCCGATAGAGCTGGAACAATGCTTCGCCGCGCTGGAAGCCCGCCATCACCACGCCGGGCGTCGCTGCCGCCGCAGTTTCGACCGCACGCTGATAGGAGCCGGCATGATCGGCCGCGCCGGCGATGACGAGCTTGAGGCCGGGATCGGCGAGGCGCGCGAAAGCACTGATCAGATCGAGATGACGCTTCTCCTCGACGATCCTCCCGACGGACAGGATATAGCGCCGCGGCTTGACCTCGATCCGATCGAGATAGGCGGTGCCGAGCTGCGTGGGCGGGCTATCGACTCCGTTGGGGATGAAGGTCGCACCGACGCCGAACTTGCGGCTGACGCTGTCGACGATCGTCTTGGAGACCCCGATACTCGCGTGCGAGAACAGCATTCCCATCGCTTCGCCGGTTCGCAGGATCGATTTCGCGACGACACCCCATTTCTGGCGCTCGTAGTCGAAGCCGTGATGCGTTACCACGACATGCAGGCCGAGCAGGCGTGCGAGCGGGGTCAGCAGCGCCGGTCCGATCGCATGGATATGCACCAGGTCCGGGTTTTGCCTGGCCGCGACGAACAGGCTCAGGGCCGTATGCAGCAGCGTCTCGAAGCTGCGCGAGCGAGGCGACCAGACCGGCGTGACGGTGACGCCCTTCCAGCGATAGGGCTTGCGAGACCTGAGATAGGGCGAGCGGCCGAGCACCTCGACGCGCCAGCCACGCTCCGCCAGGCGTGTCGAGATCGCGGCGACATGGGTCTCGATCCCGCCCTGGATCTCGGGGATGCCGCGCAGCCCGACGAAGATGATTTTTCTGTCCGGTCGATGGGCGCCTATTGGCGGGATGAGCGTATACATCAGCAGATCGCCTCGTACAGATTGAGGGTGCGTTCGCGGTAGCGGGCGGGCGAGAATTCGCGGGTGGCCCAGTCGCGGCCGGCCGCTCCCATTGCGGCGCGTGCGGCGCGAGGCCGTGCAGCGAGCGCGACCAGCGCCTCGGCCAGGCCGGCAGCATTGCCGGGCTCGACCAGCAGGCCGGTTTCGCCGTCGGAGACCAGTTCGGGAATGCCGCCGATGCGAGCGCCGATGACCGGACGTCCGAGCGCATAGGCCTCGAGAATGCTGACGGGGGCGTTCTCGTACCACTCGGAAGGCAGGACGAGCGCCAGCGCTTCGCCGATCAGCCGTTGCAGTTCCGGCTTGCCGAGATGGCCGGCAAAGCTGACATCGGCGCCGAAATCCGCGGCGAGCCGGCGCAGGCGCGGCTCTTCGGGGCCGCTGCCGGCGAGGACGAGCTTCTGGCGCGCCAGCGCGGTGGCGCGCAGGAGCGTGGCCAGTCCCTTCTCCGGCGCCAGCCGCCCGGCATAGACGAAATAATCGCCTTCGCCGGCCGCAGGCGTGAACCCGCGCGTGTCGATGAAATTGGGGATATAGGCGATGCGCTCCGCGTCCCAGCCCCATGCCACCAGCTTGTCGCGGTAGAAGCGGCTCGGCGCGATCAGGCGGTCGAGCGTGTCGCGATAGAGGCCGAGGCTGCGATGGACCAGCGTCTCCATCAGCACGAGCCCGCTCACCGCGGCCGAATCCTTGACGCAGCGATGCAGCAGGACATTGTGGATGCGCCCGCCCCGGCAGCGCTCGCAGACGCTGCCCCCGCTCAGCATCTTGTAGGCAGGGCAGGCGATCTTCAGGTCGTGGGCCGTCATCACCAGCGGCACGCCCTCGGCCTTGAGGGCGCCGAAGATCGACGGCGAGATGTGGTGATAGACATTATGGGCATGCGCGACGTTCGGGCGTGCCCGGCCGATCAGGTCGCGGATCTTGCGGCGCGCCTCCAGCGAGAAGATCACCTTGGCGGCCTGCCTCGCCTTGGTGAACGGCCCGCCGGCGCCGCCATATTCGATTTCGGAGACGAAATGCTCGGACCAGGGGCTCGGCAGGTTGGCAGGGTGCCGCATCGCGAAGGGCACCACGTCCCAGCCGGCTGCGCTGAACAGGTCGATATGATCCAGGAAGACGCTCTCGGCACCGCCGCGCCGGTAGAAATAGTTGTTGATGGCCAGGAGCCGCCGGGGCTGCGTCATCGCCGCTGCTCCCCAAGACCCATCTGCCTCAAACCCATCGTGTCGAGCGCGGCATCGACGGTCAGCACACGGCAGCCGCGCGTCACGGCATAGGCGACGAGCAGGTGGAAGCCGGCTGGCGTGCAGCCATGGGGTGTCGGCCGCGGCGCGACGTCATGGGTGAAGAAGATCAGCCAGCCGGGATCGGCGATCAGCGCGTCGATCCAGCGGGCGAGCCCCAGCACATGGTGCTGCGGCTGCCGGATCTCGACCGCGCGCAGGAAGGTCGGGTCGACCGGGCCGCGATTGATCCCCTCGCCACCGGCGCGGCAAGTGCGGAAGGTGCGGGCGAGCAGGGCCCGCTTCCCGAAAGAGCCGCTATTGTAGGGATAGGCGAAATTGCGCGGCGCCACGCGGGGGTCGACGGCGTCGAGATAAGCGGCGTTGCGGGCGAGGTCCTCGATCAGAGCTTGCGTGCCGACATGGCGCAGGTCGTGATGGGCGAAGCTGTGGCAGCCGATCTCGTGGCCGCGTGCCGCGAGCTCCCGGCAGCCTGCCCGCTCGATCACCCTGCGGTCGGGTTCGACCTGCCCTTCCAGGCCGCCCGAGATGTAGAAGGTGCCGCGGGCGCCGTTTCCTTCGAGGATCGCTGCGCCGGCATCGAGGGCGGAATCCGGCACGTCGTCGAAGGTGAAGGAGACGATCGGCTCCCGCGTCGGAATATGCATGAGCTCCCGCGGAACGGCGCGGATCAGCCGGTTTTCCAGGCGCGCGGCATAGCGGTCGATCAGAGCCGGCAGACGGGCGTTGTGCTCCGAGGCGGATGGATCAGGCATGGGCCGGCTCCATGCCGCGGAGATGGTTCGCCGGCTCGCGGATCTCGTGCGCGCTGGCCTGGAGATGCAGGCCGAAGATCGCGACGACGAGCATGAACCAGATTAGGCTGCCGGACTGGAAGAACAGGCTCTCGACGCAGGCCGCGAGAATTCCGTAGAGCCAGATCCGGACGAACAGGCGGGTCAGGGCAGGGTCGTTGGTGGTCGCTTCGGCGCGGGCGATGGCGCGCAGCGGCAGCCAGACGATGAGGACGAGCGTCAGGGCCAGGCCGGGGATGCCGGTGGTGATCGCCATGTCGAGATAGGCATTGTGGCCGTTGAAGGCAGCGTAGGCCCAGCCGGCCGCAGCGCCACCCTTGTGGACCATCGCGTCGGTCTGCCAGAACAGTTGGAAGCCGTGGCCGGTCAACGGCTTGTCCAGGACGGTGGTCGCGCCGATCTTCCAGATGTCGACGCGGTTGGTGAAGGTCGGGTCGATGCCGAGCTGGGCGATCAGGCCGCGGATGGTCGGGGACATCGCGCAGCCGATCGTCAGGATGTTGATCGCCGCGATCCCCAGCACGACCATCGGGACCCGCATGGCGCGCCAGCGCTCGAAGGCCCAGGCGATGGCGAGGATGCCGGGCAGGGCGGCGATCGCGGATTTTCCGCCGGTCCGGGCGAGGAACGCGGCCGCCAGCAGGATCATCACGCAGCCGACGACGCGCCGGCCCGTGCCGAACAGGTAGAGGCCGACGAAGCTGATCACCACCATCGCCGCCGCCGCGACGTTCTTATGGGCGAAATGCCCGCGCCAGAGCCCGGCGCTCATCGGCTCGCGGATTTCGCTGGCCTGATGGATCGCCAGATGCGGCATCAGTGCGACGCCGAGATAGGCCAGCGCCAGCGCACCGAGGCAGCACAGCGTGAGCATGCCGGCGAACTGGCGCTCGGAGCGCGGCAGCAGGAGCAGGATGCTGCCGTTCACAAGCGTCAGCATCGCAAGCAAGACGCGTTTGAGCGCGAGATCGGGCTGCACTGAGAGGGCGGAGACGACCGCGAACCAGAGCAGCATCACGATCAGGATGCCGCGTGGACGGGCGACGAGATGGCGCGCGCTCGACCGGAAGGCGGCGAGCCACAGCGCCGCCGTCAGCCCGAGATAGACGAGCTGGTTGAGGATGTTCGACTTGACAGTCGCGGCATCGCCCGTGGCGACGGCCGAGAGGTCGATGAACGGCGTCAGCGTGACCAGATAGAACAGCAGCGTCGCCGTGAAGAGCAGGGGGGCCGCGATACCGGCCACCGGGCGTGGTTGCATCTGGTCCATCATGGCGTGGCGCTCCTGCGGATCGCGCGGAGATATCCGAGCCCCGTCAGCCCGCCCGCCGCGAGCAGCAGCCCCAGCGCCATGCCGGCTGCGGCCGCGATGATCGGACGGAGTGGCCAGATCGGCCGCGAGGGCGCGGTGGCCGGGGTAATCACGCGCACATCGGTCGCGTCGATCTGCTGGCGCTGGGCGGTCTCGCCGGCCCGCGTCAGGAAGGTCTGGTAGAGCGCGCTGCGGGCGGCGGCCTCGCGCTCGAGTTCGCGCAGCTTGACCAGGGCCTGGTCGTCGACGGAAACGCTGCCGCGCAGAGCTTTCGTCTCGCCGTTCAGCGTGTCGAGCGCGCGCCTCGCCTGATCGACCTCGATGCGTGCGGCGCGCCGCAGGCGCTCGGTCTCGGATCTGATCGCCATGGTCAACGCGTCGGCTTCAGCGAGCACATTCGCCAGGGACGGGTGTCGGGGCCCGAGCGTCTTGGTGAGCACCGCGACCTGTCGGCGCAGGCCCGCCTCGTCGGCGAGCAATCCGGCGAGCGTCTGCGATTGCACGCCGCCGCCTTGCACGCCCTGCGTCGAGACGGAGCGCGACACCTCGCCGTAGCGGGCTTCCGCCTCGGCCAGGCGTGCCTTGGCGTCGGTCAGCTTGGCGCTCATCCGTTCCAGCGCTTCCGAGCTGAGCGGCTGCTTCGAGAGGCCTTGTTGCAGGCCGTGCGCACGACGGAACTCCTCGACCTGGTCTTCTGCGACAGACGCCGCAGCCTTGATCTCGCCGAGCCGGGCGCTCAGTCCCTGCGCCGCACGCCCGACCCGCTCGGCATCGGCTCGCACGATCTCGGCCCGGAAGGTTTCGGCGATGGCGTTGGCGAGCCGGGCCGAGAGGGACGCCTCACCGGCCCATGCCGACACGGATACGACATAGGAGCGTTCCTGCCGGGTCACCGTGACGCGTCTGGCGAGGATGCGGGCGAGCTCGGTCGCCCGATGGGGCTGGTCGGATGCCCAAAGGAAGTCAGGCAGCCATGGGCTGGGCGCGAATTCGGGGTCGTTCCCGAGATCGAGCGCGTCAACGACCCGCCGCAGGACATTACCCGAGGCGATCATCCGCATCTTGCTCTCGACATCCAGGATCTGGCTGTCGCTCTGGATATTGGTCGCGTAGAGGTCGTTCGGGGCGATCAGCAGGTTGGACGGCGCGATCGTCAGCTCCGTCGTGGCGGTGAAGCGAGGCGTCACAAGTTGACCCGCCCCGACCGCTGCGGCGCCGCCGGCGAAGGCCGCGACCGCCAGCCAGGGCCAGCCACGCAGGAGCCAGCCCAGAACCCGCGTCGGGCTGATCGCATCGGCCGGCGGGCGCGCCTTTTCGACCGCTTGTCGATAAGGCAGATCGTTCCCGCCCGGCATCGGGCTGGTGTCGGTCGTGACGTACATGTCGGTCTGCGTCAGTTGGAGGGCGCGCTGATTTCCGGCCTTGCCGGGAGCGGCTCGGGCAGCACGCGGTGGCGGCGGGCGGGGCTGGCGGCGGCAATCGTGAGCATAGCTCCTCCGGACTCGCACTATTCTCGAGATCACATCTTCAGATTGAAGTAATCCTTTTAAGATAGAAAAATACAACCTAAGGTAGTGTTTTCAATTAAACATTAACCTTAACTGAGGTAGCGTTAGGGATGTCGAGGTTGCTTGCGAGCTGGAGATTGCGGGCCGCCCGCCCGGCCCTTGTCAGCTATCTGCTGTCGAGCGGTGCCCTGGCCTCGGCCGCGCTGTCGCAACTCGTGACTTTCGCGATTCTGGCGCGCGCGCTCGGGCCGACCGAGTTCGGCCTGTTCGTGCAGATATCGGCCGTCACCACCATCGCGGTTCAGCTCTGCGGCCTCGGCGCCTCAGACTGCCTGCTGCGGCGGGTCTCGCGCGAACCGGCAAGCTATGCAGGCCTGCTGGGCCATAATCTGTGCCTGATCGGCCTCACGGGAGGGGTGCTCGTCATCGGCGGCACCGCCGTCCTGACGGGCTGGCTCCGGTTGAGTTCAGGTCCTTCGGTCGACCTGACCACATTGGCGTTGCTGCTCTTCGGCAATGTGGTCGTCGTCAGGGTGATCCTGCTCGTCGAGACCGCCTTTCTCGGTCTCGGTCGCTTTCACGCTGCCAACCGTGCCGTCGTCGGTTTTGCCCTGGCGCGGATAGCGACCGCGGGATTCGCCTGTCTGATATCGGGGGTCTCGACCCTGGCCGAATGGGCGCTCTGGCAATGCGCCGGAAACCTTGTCTATGCCCTGGCCGGTGCCGCCTGGCTTCGCCCGCTCGGCCGCCCCCGCTTCGCGGTCCTGCGCGCGGAGCTGAAGCCCGGTCTCCTGTTCAGCTCGCAATTCGTGATGCGCGCCGTCCGCGCGAATGTCGACCTTCTGGTGATCGGCCTGTTCGCTCCGCTCGCGACGGTCGGCAGCTATGGCGTCGCCCGGCGGATTATGGACTCGAGCTATCTCGCGATCGATGCCTTCAACCGTCTTCTCTATCCGCGTCTCGCACGGGAGAGCCGCGACGGCCTGCATCTCGCCTTGCCCTTGGCGAACCGAGCCCTGGCCGCGGCTCTGGCGCTTGGCGTGTCGACCTGCCTTGGCCTGTTCCTGCTCGCACCCGAGCTTCCGATCCTGTTCGGGCGGCAGTTTGAGGAACTCCCGTTCTTCGTGCGCTGCCTGTCGGGCACCATCGTCCTCGTCGGCGCCTGGGCGGCGGCGGCCGACCTGCTGGGAGCCTCAGGCCGGCAGGATGCGCGCGCCTGGATACTGAACGGCGCCAATCTGCTCGGCAGCGTTCTCATCGCCGTCGCGACCTGGCTCGCCGCGCCGCTCGGAACCTTCGTTGCGCTCTATCTCGTAGAGGGGGCTATCGTCGTGGCAGCATGGCTCGTGCTGCTTCGGCTCGCACAGCGCAGCCGCCTGCAGGCGGCAGCCGGGCGGGCGCTATGAACCGTCCGCGACGATCCGGCTCTCGATCCAGGCGTCGGGAGCCTTGCGCTCCTGAAGGAAGCCGAGCGGCAGGGCGGCTGCATGGAACAGCCAAGCGACGACCGCATAGAGCCCGAGCCGCAGGCTGCGCTGCCGCAGGCTCATTCCTCCGACGACGCCGGCTGTCAGGGCAATGGCGATCGCAAGCCCGACAAACGGGCTCGGCATCGCGAAGGGCAGCGCGATCATGACCGCCAGCCAGGCATAGACGCCGGCCCAGAGCTTCAGCTCGGGCAACTCCTGGACGAGCTGCCGCCATTGCGGCTGGCCGAGGGCGCCGCGCAGCAATTCCCCGATTCCGCGCAGGTAGCCCGATTTCCAGCGCCGCACGAGCAGTGCATAGGCGTTGAGCGCGTGCCCGAAATGCCGGACGAAGCGGCGGTCGAGGCGATAGAGGCTCCAGCCATGCACGCGCAGCCTTACGCCGAGGTCGAATTCCTCATAGCCGTGCAGGTTGCGGTCCGAGAGGTAGCCGGCCTGTTCGATCGCCGCCCGCCGGTAGAGGCCGCCGCCATTCATGCGGTCGATCGGCCCCGTACGGCTCTCAGGCGAGGGGCGGCGACCGCGCCGGACATATTCGAGGCTCGTCTGGTTCATCTCCTCGACATGACCGGTGACGCCGGCGATGCGAGGATGGGCGTCAAGGAAGGCGAGAGCCTCGGGCAGGAAACCGGGGTCGAGCAGCATGTCGCCATCCATCAGGCAGATGAAGGGCTCGCGGCTGTACTGGAAGCCGAGCTGCGGGCCGATGCCGCAGCTCGGTGCCGTCGCCGGATCGAGCTGGACGATGCGAACGGGATAGTCCGCAGCAATGGCGAGCGTGCGGTCGCGCGAGCCGCCATCGGCCACGATGACCTCGCCGCCGATCCCCGCAAGCGCCGCGAGAACGCTTTCTATGGCGGCGCCGATCCGCGCCTCCTCGTTGAGGGTCTTGAGAATGACCGAGACCGCCATCGCATCCGCCTTAATGAAAATCGGTGAGGAGCCGGCTCCAGTCCTCGCCGGCGAGACCGCCGAGATAGATGTCGCCGCGCGCGATCGCGTCGTTGATCTCGGGGATCCGCGTCAGCGCGAGGGTGAAGGCCCGGTGCCGGAAGACGAGCCAGCGTTGCCGCGCGAGGCCGGCCATCAAGGCGGCCTGCGCCCGGCCGCGCGCTTCGAGATGGCCGGTCTCGTCGAGATGGTGGAACATCGCGTCAAGCACGGCGGGTTCCCTGCCGGGAAGCGCGAGGATGTTGAGGACATGGGCGGTCCGGCCCGGGGCCGCGTAATAGACAAAGCAGCCGATGATCGCGCTGCTGCGGTCGAGCACCGAGCGGATGGTGAAGGTGCCGAGCCGGGTATTCCGGGCGGCGAGCGACACCAGCCAGAAGAGCTCCTCCTCTGCCCAGAGCGGTCGCACCGCGTAGTGGGCGATTAGTCGCGGCGCGTGGACCAGGAAAGTCGGGACGGGTATCTCGGCGACGCGCAGGCCATCATGGTTGCTGATCTCCCCCGGCGGCAGCAGGCGACGCAGCAGGCTGTCGAGCGGGTGCGCGAGAATAGGCAGGCCGGGCGCCCTGCCGCGCAGGAAACGCGTGTCGAAGCGCCCGGCGAAGGCGCCGATCGGCCGGAAGCTGCGGGACCATTCGAGATTCTGCAAGGCGATCGGCCTGCTTCCGATGGCGAGCATATGATGGCTGCTCGTCGGCGAAGCGCTGTCGCAGAAGGCCAGGTCGGCGCGCCGTGGGCGCAGGGCCAGGATGAGTTGCGCGGCGCCCGCTGCCTCCTTTTCGGCATCGGTCATGAAGACGCCCAGCAGCCGCCCCGGCACGATGATTCCGTTGGCCACGAAGCGCATCGGCACCGCGAGCAGGGCGCTCCGGATTCGCCCGTCCTGCTGCTCATAGACCTGCGTTCCTGCGGTTTCGCTGTAGGATGGCGATGCCAGCAGCAGCATCCGCAGGTAGTTCTGGAGATCCGCGCCCGCCGGTTTGTCGGCGCGCCTGAAGATCTTCAGGAACAGGCGGGCGACTGCCGGCACGTCCGACGCCTTGAGCGGCCTGACCACCCCCTTATGGGCAGGGCGCGCATCGGCGAAAGGCTGCTGTGGGAGCTGCAGCATCAGGCGGTCGCCTTCGGCGCCGGATGGCGGGGCGGTTGCGATGCTGGAACGCGGGGATCGGGCATCGTCATTGTCCTCGGCGTGGCCGGCGCGTCCGCGCCGGGAGCAGCAGGAGAAGCGTCGAACGAGGAAGCATCGGCCTTCTCGAATGCAACTTATACGTTTAAATTGTGAGTGTTGTGTAAAGACGGGACGTGTTGCCATGCTGAATAGCGGCGCGCGCTGCATCGCGCCGGCGCTCATCCCGGAGATATCCGGTCGGCTCGCATGCGATATGGCGATCGCCGCGGATCGGTGCGGTATTCACAGCCCTGGGGACCACCCCAGCGTCGCGTCGGTTACGCCGGATGAAGTTGCGATCGGGCATTCTCAGGGCGCCGGCATCCGTCATGATCGCGCCGGTGGAACGGGTTCGCGCCAAGGTGGGCCTGTCCGTCACCGTGAGGGGAGCCGGGCTACCTCACCGTCAATGGAGCCATGTCGCGAGCACAGGCGCCAAGCGGCGCGAGGATGCCTATGATAACCGCGCCCGGTGCCGCCTTCGAAAGACAGGTGGTGCCGGTGCGAGGCCGAAGCGTTCCTTGCTGATCCGCTCAGGGTCACCGCTGCGGCCGTCATGCGACTGTGGTACCTTGCGATGAACATGCATATTTCCGAGCCTGATCGCCTGGCAGGACGCGCGGCCGGGATCGGCCAGTCGCTCCCCCGCAAGGAGGATGCGATCCTCGTGCGGGGCGAGGGGCGCTATACCGACGATCTCGCGCTGGACGGCCAGCTTTACGCAGCCTTCGTCCGCAGTCCCTATGCGCATGGCGTCATCCGCGGCATCGACGCCGCAGTCGCCAGGTCCATGAGGGGCGTCGTCGCGGTCTACACCGCCGATGACCTCGACGGCCAGGGCTATGGTACGTTGAAATGTGCGGTGGACCTGCCGAACCGCGACGGATCGGCGATGAGGAAGCCGGTCCGCCACGCGCTGACGGCGGACAAGGTGCGCTTCGTCGGAGACCCCGTCGCGATGGTCGTCGCCCGGACAATGCAGCAGGCACGCGATGCCGCCGAGGCGGTGGCACTCGATATCGACGTCCTGCCCGCCGTCACCACCGCCGAGGCGGCACTGGCGCCCGATGCGCCCGAACTCTTCGACGACGTGCCAGGCAACCTCATCCTCGATTACCATTTCGGCGATGCCGACAAGGTCGCGGCCGCCTTTGCCGATGCGGCCCATGTCACCAAGATGCGGATCGTCAACAACCGCGTCATTGTGAACCCGATCGAGCCGCGTGCCGCGATCGCCGCCTACGACCGCAAGACCAGGCGCTACACGCTCCACGCACCGAGCCAGGGCGCCTTCGGGATGCGCAACAACCTGGCGGCCGCGATGGGCGTTCCGCAGGAGAAGATGCACCTGATCACCGGTCATGTCGGGGGCTCCTTCGGCATGAAATCGGCGGTGTTCCCCGAATATGTCGTGCTGCTCCACGCGGCGCGGCTCTTGAAGAAGCCGGTGAAATGGGCCGACCAGCGCTCGGAGAGCTTCGTCTCCGACCATCACGGCCGCGACATGGTGTTCGAGGCGGAGCTTGCGCTCGATGCGGGCGGGCGCTTCCTCGCGACGCGCTTCACCGGCTTCGGCAATATGGGCGGCTATCTCACCCAGCCCGGCCCGCTGATGGCGACGCTGAACATCGGCAAGAACAGCGTCGGCATGTACCGCACGCGGCTTGTCGAGGTGCGGACGCGCTGCGCCGTCACCAACACCGTGCCGATCGCGGCGTATCGCGGCGCGGGCCGCCCCGAGGGCAATTATTTCATGGAGCGGCTGATCGACACCGCTGCCCGCGAGATGGGGATCGACCGCGCCGTCATTCGCCGTCGCAACCTGATTGGGCCCGCGCAACTGCCGTGGAAGACCCCGATCGGGACGGTCTATGACAGCGGCGATTTCCCCGCGCTTTTCGCCCGCGCGCTGGAGGCTGCCGACTGGAAGGGCTACCGGGCGCGCGAGCGCGCCAGCCGGAAGGCCGGCAAGCTGCGCGGCCGCGGCATCGGCTGCTATCTCGAAGTCACGGCACCTCCGACCAGCGAGATGGGCGGCATCCATTTCGAGCCGGACGGAACGGTGACCATCGTCACCGGCACGCTCGATTACGGGCAGGGTCACTGGACGCCTTTCGCCCAGGTCCTGACCAGCCATCTCGGCGTGCCTTTCGACAAGATCCGGCTCGTGCAGGGCGACAGCGACCGCCTCATCGCGGGCGGCGGCACCGGCGGTTCGAAATCGATCATGGCGAGTGGCTCGGCGATCATCGAGGCGAGCGAGCGCGTCATCGAGAAGGGCAAGCTGCTGAGCGCACATTTGCTGGAGGCGGCCGTCGCAGATATCGAGTTCGTCGATGGCCGCTTCGGCATCGCCGGAACCGACCGCTCGATCGACATCATGGAACTCGCCCGGAAGCTGCAAGCGGGCGCCTCCCTGCCGGAGGACCTTCCCACGACGCTCGATGTCGATCACGTCTTCAAGGCGGCGCCCTCGGCCTATCCCAATGGCTGCCATATCGCCGAGGTCGAGATCGATCCCGATACCGGCCATGTCGAGATCGTGGGCTATGTCATGGTCAATGATTTCGGGGTGCTGGTGAACCCGATGATCGTCGAGGGCCAGCTCCATGGCGGCGTCGTGCAGGGTATCGGCCAGGCGATCTGCGAGATGACCTCCTATGACGAGGATGGCCAGCTCAGGACCGGCTCCTACATGGACTATGCCATGCCACGTGCCGCGGATGTGCCATTCTTCAGCTTCATCAGCGAGGGTGTGCCGACACGAACCAATCCGGTCGGGGCCAAGGGTTGCGGCGAGGCCGGTTGCGCCGGCTCGTTGCCTTCCGTGATGAACGCGATCGTCGATGCCCTTTCGCCGCATGGCGTGCGCCATATCGACATGCCGGCGACGCCGCAGGCGATCTGGAAGGCCATTCACAAGAAGGCCTGACAGTGCCGGCTCCGGCGCAGGATCGCAGTATTCCAACGATGACAGGGAGGAAGTGATGCGCGTCGGTGTGCCCAAGGAGATCAAGGTTCAAGAATATCGGGTCGGGCTGACCCCGGAGGCCGTCCGCGAATACGCGGCGGCAGGCCATGAGATCCTGGTCGAGGCCGGCGCCGGTGCCGGCATTTCCGCTCCCGATAGTGCCTATGAGGCCGCGGGCGCGCAGATCGTCGCAAGCGCCTCGGAGGTCTTCGCCAGGGCCGAACTCGTCGTGAAGGTCAAGGAGCCGCAACCCTCCGAATGGGTGCAGCTCCGCCAGGGGCAGATCCTGTTCACCTATCTTCATCTTGCGCCCGATCCGGAGCAGACGGCCGGGCTGCTGAAGTCCGGAGTTACGGCGGTCGCCTATGAAACCGTGACCGACAGGGCCGGCGGGTTGCCCCTGCTGGCCCCGATGAGCGAGGTCGCCGGGCGGCTTGCGATCGAGGCGGCCGGGCGCTGCCTGCAGCGTCATGCCGGCGGGCGCGGCGTGCTGATCGGCGGCGTGCCCGGCGTGCCGCCGGCGCGTATCGCCATCATCGGTGGCGGTGTCGTCGGCACCCATGCGGCGCGGATGGCGGCTGGCCTCGGCGCCGATGTCGTGATCCTCGACCGCGCGCTGCCGCGCTTGCGACAGCTCGACGAACATTTCGCCGGCAGGGTGCGGACGCGCTTCTCGACCCTTCATGCGATCGAAGAGGAAATCCTCGCCGCGGATGTCGTGATCGGCGCCGTTCTCATCCCCGGCGCGGCGGCGCCGCGCCTCGTCTCGCGCGCGCAGCTCTCCCGGATGAAGCGCGGAGCGGTGCTGGTCGATGTCGCGATCGACCAGGGCGGCTGTTTCGAGACCTCCCATGCAACGACGCATGCCGACCCGACCTTCGAGGTCGACGGCGTGATCCATTACTGCGTCGCCAACATGCCGGGCGCCGTGCCGCTGACGTCGAGCTATGCGCTAAACAATGCCACGCTTCCCTTCGGCCTGGCGCTGGCTGCGGGTGGTCTGGATGCGATCCGCAGCGACCCGCATCTTGCGGCCGGGCTGAACACCCACCGCGGCCGGATCACCAATGCCCAGGTCGCGGAGAGCCTGCAGCAATCCTACGAGCCGGCTCAGGCTGCCCTCGCAGCCTGAGCGTTCCGCATCTCAGCCCGAGAGCTTGGGCCAGGGCCGCGACGGCGCGCGCATCTCCTCGAAGGCGCGCGCGAGGCGAAGCACGCCGAGATCGTCGAAGGACTGGCCGATGATCTGCAGGCCGATCGGCAGCCCACGGCTGGAATAGCCGCAATTGATCGACACGGCCGGCTGGCCGCCCATATTGGCCGAAACCGTGAAGGCGATATGCTCGAAGGGCCGCTGCGGATCGTTGAGCGGCGAGGCCCATTCGGCCGGATAGGACGGTTCCGGCGCGGTCGGTGAGATCATGAAATCGACGTTCTCGAGCGCGCCGTGCAGCGCGTTGCGCATGGCGTCGATCTGGGCGAAGCCGGAATAGACATCGCCGCCCGAGAAGTGCTTGGCGGTCACGATCCAGTTGAAGATGTAGGGTAGGATCTTGGCCTGCTGCTCCGCCGGAAGGCGCGAGACATCCTCATAGCCGCGTGCCCGCCAGAAGCGATCGAGCCCGTCGATCATGGTGCGGGTCAGGAAGGGCTTGATCGGCACGATGGTCGCGCCGGCATCGGCCAGAAGCGCGGCGGCACCCTGCACGGCTGCGAGCGTCTCGGCACCGACCTCCTGCCCGAAGCCCGCATCCAGCCACAGCCCGATCTTCAGGCCCTTCGCAGAGCCTGCGAGGTCGAGCCAGTCGATATCCTGATAGGGCAGGGCCATCGTGTCGCGACGATCAGGCTTGGTCAGCACCGACATGTAGAGGGCGGTGTCGGTGACGGTGCGCGTCATCGGCCCGGCGGCGCGCCCGATGAAGGGCGGGTCGATCGGCAGGCGCCCGGCCGAGGGCTTCAGGCCGACGAGGCCGCACCAGCCGGCAGGCAGGCGGACCGAGCCGCCGATATCGGTGCCGATATGCAGCGGGCCGTAGCCGGCGGCCGCTGCCGCACCGGCGCCGGCGCTGGAGCCGCCCGGATTGGTCGAGAGGTCCCAGGGATTGCGCGCCAGCTTGTGGAAGCTCGACAGGCCGGAGGAGAGCATCCCGTAATCCGGCATGGTCGTCTTGGCGAGGATGACGCCGCCGGCCTCCCGCGTGCGCGCTGCCGGCGGCGCATCGGCCGCTGCGGGCACGAGCGTCACGGCCGCGGTGCCCAAGGGAACCGGCGTCCCCTTCGTCGCGATGTTCTCCTTGATCGTGACCGGTACGCCGTCGATCGCGCCGATCGGTTCGCCCTTCATCCAGCGCGCCTCGGATTGCCGCGCGCTCTCGCGCGCAGCTTCGGGATCATAGGCCCAGAGCGCGTTGAGCTGCGGTTCCCAGGCATCGATGCGCGCGATCACGGCATCGGTCACCTCGACGGGCGAAAGCCTCCGGGCGCGGTAGGCTTCGACGAGGGCGACGGCGGTCAGGTCGGCAAGTTCGGTCATGGTGTCGCTCTCGTCAGGTCCAGTCTTCCAGCAGGGTAAAGTCGCGCGGAACGACCCTAGCCGTGGAAGATCGAAATGGTCTTCATGCTGGCGAAGCCATAGAGGGCCTCGAAACCCTTCTCGCGGCCATGGCCCGATTTCTTGACGCCGCCGAAGGGCAGTTCCACGCCGCCGCCGGCCCCGTAGTTGTTGATGAAGACCTGACCGGCCTGCGCGGCGCGCGCCATGCGCAACTGCCGGCCGCCATCGCTCGTCCAGATGCCGCAGACCAGGCCGAAAGGCGTGCCGTTGGCGAGCGCCAGCGCCTCCTCCTCGGTGTCGAAGGGCATGATCACCTGCACGGGGCCGAAGATCTCCTCCTGCGCCAGCCGGTGATCGGGCGGCACGTCGCGCAGCAGGGTCGGGGCGACATAGGCGCCCTCGGTGGGAGCGCCCGGAACGATCGTCCCCTGCGCTGCGACCTTCAGGCCGTCCTTGCGGGCGACGTCGAGGAAATCCTCGATGATGGCCTTCTGGCGCTGCGAGACAACCGGGCCGACGGACAGATCGGATTCGGCCGGGCCCACCTTGAGAGCCCGGTACCTCTCGCTCATCCGCGCGATCACGTCCTCGTAGACCGAACGCTCGACGAGGATGCGGGAGGAGGCCGAGCAGGTCTGGCCGGCATTCTGGATGCCGGCATTGACGAGGAAGGGCACGGCGCGGTCGAGATCGGCATCGGCGAAGACCACTTGCGCCGATTTGCCGCCGAGTTCCAGCGTCACCGGCACGGCGTTGCGGGCCGCGGCGGCCTGCACCATCTCGCCGGTCCGGGCCGAGCCGGTGAAGGAGATGTGGTTGATGTCGGTATGCGCGGAGAGTGCCGCACCGGCCTCGGCGCCAAAGCCGGTCACGATGTTCAGCGCGCCGGCCGGCAGGCCCTCCTCCTGCGCGATCCGCGCGAATTCGAGGATTGTGAGGCAGGCTTCCTCCGCCGGCTTGACGACTGCGGCGTTTCCCATGGCCAGCGCCGCGCCGAGGCTGCGGCCGAGGATCTGCATCGGGTAGTTCCACGGGATGATGTGCCCGGTGACGCCATGCGGCTCGTAGATCGTCAGGACGGTGAAACCGTTCTGATAGGGGATGGTGTCGCCATGCACCTTGTCGGCCGACGCCCCGTAGAATTCGAGATAGCGCGCCAGCGCGACGACATCGGCCCGCGCCTGCGTCAGCGGCTTGCCGACATCGCGGGCCTCGATCTCGGTCAGAAGCTCGATATTCCTGAGCACGCCGGTGCCGATCCGGGTGAGGATGCGTCCGCGCTCGGTTGCGGTCAGGCGGCCCCATTCGCCGGAAAGCGCCTGCCGGGCGGCAGCGACCGCCAGGTCGACATCCTCCCGCCTGCCGCGTGCCAGCTTCGCCAGGACCTGTCCGGTCGAGGGGTTGCGAACGTCGATATGTTCGCCGTCCACGGCATCGCGCCATTCGTTGGCGATGAAATTGCTGTAGGTCTTCACGTCGGGCCTCGATCGTCGTCTGCTGTCCGTCGCACTGAGCCTTGCGGCGTGCAGCGGTCGGCTATGGATGCCGAGCCGGCGCGGCGCGCTCGGCATTGTCGAGCTTGTGGTATCCCGGATACGAGGCCTGTCAATATCGCCCGGCGGCGGTCCTGATGCTCAGCCTCGCTCCTTGCCGCGCCTCAGTTCGGAGATCGTGTACCAGAGTACCGCAGCAAGGATCACTGAGCCCCCGATGACGGTGGCGACCGCTGGCCGCTCGGCGAACAGCAGCCAAACCCAGACGGGGGTCATGACGACCTCGGTGGTGCCGATCAGGGCCGATTCAGCTGGCGGCAGATGCCGCGCGCCCATGATGAACAGCACGAGCGCGATCGAGAAATTCGTCGCGCCGAAGGCTGCCAGCACCAGGAGGTTATGGCCATCGAGCGAGCCGCTGGAACCGAACGGCGCGAAGATCGCGACGGTGAGTACCGCGCTGACGAAGATCGGCGGCATGGCCGGCAGTTCCGGGTCCAGCCGCGGAACGACGATGACCACCGCGAATGTCACCGTCATCAGCAGCGCGAGCAGGTCTCCGATGATCCGCCCCGTACCCATCGACGCCGAGATGATGATCCCGACGCCGATCAGGCAGACGAGCCCTGCGACCATGACGCGCCATGCGATCGGCTCCTTCAGCAGGAGCCAGCCCAGGGTCGCCGCGATGAACGGCGCGGTCGCGTAGATGACTGCCACATTCGCCACGCTGGTCGTGTAGTAGGCGCCGATGAAGGCGGCCTGGCTGATCGTCTGGCAGGCGATCAGGGCAAGGCCCGCGGGGGCGAAGGTCTTCTTCCACTGCCGACGCGTTCCCGCGCCGCCGAACAGGACCATCGGCACGATCAGGAAGATGGCGGCAAAAAGCGAGCGCCAGGCGATCGCTGTCCAGGCATCCGTGGTCAGCAGGCGGGCATAGATGCCGCTGGCGCTCCAGGCCACGGTCGCGGCGAATACGAGCAGGACGCCGCGGGAATGGGCGCTCGATGAAGGCGGTCTGGTCGTCAAATTCACACGCGAAGCAGAAACGGGGCAAGAGCCGAAAGGGGGCAGGAGCCAAAACGGGCAAGAGAAGCCACAGCGGGCCGGCAGCCCGTCGTCAATGGCTTTGTCCTGCAGGGCACGAAGGGCATCAAGGCAAAAAAAGGCCGGCGTCCCGAAAAGGAGCCGGCCAAGGGGAAACCATTGGCACGCGGCCAAAAGGTCTCGAGGGGAACGGAACGGCAAGCTCCGCGGGAGGAGAAAGCGGAGGCGCCGTCGACCGCACCCGAGATATGGGTCGCCTCCGGGCGATCTCAACGCACGGATGGATCAGCGCAGCCATGCGCTGAGTTCGCGCGCCGAATGGACGCAGGTTGCCCGAACGAGGGGCCGTCCTGCGTTGACGTCAATGCCAAAGCGCTTGCCCCCGGGATTTCCGCCATCATAGGATCAACGGATCGTGGATCGCAGGGCGCTATCCGTGCGGTTTCTCACCTTCTCCAGAGAGGGTTTCCAGCATGAAGCGTCGGACATTTCTGGGTGTCGCTGCCGGTGCGGCCGTCTCCACGCTGGCAAAGCCCAGCCTCGCGCAGCCGGCAAAGGTGCTGAAATTCATTCCGGAATCGGATGTCGCGATCGTCGACCCGGTCTGGACGACCGCGACGGTGACGCGCAATCACGGCTATCTCGTCTTCGATACGCTCTATGGCCAGAACGCCAGTTATGGTTTCGAGCCCCAGATGGTCGCCGGCCATACGGTCGAGGATGACGGCAAGACCTGGCGGCTGACGCTGCGCGAGGGCCTGCGCTTTCACGATGGCGAGCCGGTCAGGGCGCAGGATGTCGTGCCGAGCATCCGCCGCTTCTCGGCGCGCGACGCCTTCGGTCGCGCCTTGATGGATGCCACCGACGAACTGTCGGCCGAATCCGACCGCGTCGTGAAGTTCCGGCTCAAGCGGCCGTTCCCGCTCCTGCCGGCCGCGCTCGGCAAGACCGGGACGTCGATGCCCTGCATCATGCCGGAACGTTTCGCCGTCACCGACCCCAACAAGCAGGTCACGGAGATGATCGGCAGCGGGCCGTTCCGCTTCAGGGCCGATGAGCGAATCCCGGGGGCCCGCACCGTCTATGAGCGCTTCACCGGCTATGTTCCGCGCCCGGATGGTTCGGCCACCTTCACGGCCGGCCCGAAGCACGTTCATTTCGACCGGGTCGAGTGGCACATCATCCCCGATCCGCAGACGGCCGCGAACGCACTCGGCAACGGCGAGATCGACTGGTGGCAGAACCCGACGCCCGATCTCCAGGGCACGCTCAAGGGCAAGCCGGGCCTCATGCTGGACGGGCTCGATCCGGCCGGCGGCATCGGTTGCCTGCGCTTCAACGCGCTGCATCCGCCCTTCGACAATCCCGCGATCAGGCGCGCCCTGCTCGGCGCCATCGATCAGGTCGAGTGCATGACGGCGGTCGCCGGCGACGAGCGCTCGCTCTGGAAGGACCATGTCGGCGTCTTCAGCCCGGATACACCGCTGGCGACGACGGCGGGGACGGAGGTGCTGGTCGGCAAGCGCGATTTCGCCGCCGTCAAGCGCGCCCTGGAGGCCGCCGGCTACAAGGGCGAGCGCATCGTGCTGCTCGACCCGACCGACTACCCCTCGACCCATGCGCTGGCTGCCGTGGCGGCCGATGCCTTGCAGAAATCCGGCATGAATGTCGAGCTGGTCTCGACCGATTGGGGCACGGTCGTCCAGCGCCGCGCCAGCCGGCAGCCCGTCGACAAGGGTGGCTGGAACATCTTCTTCACCTACCTGAACGGCACCAATAATTTCGATCCGGCGAGTCAGCTCGGCATCCGCGGCAATGGCGATCAGGCCTGGTTCGGCTGGCCGAAATCGCCGCGCCTCGAAGAGCTGCGGCTCGACTGGTTCGCGGCCAAGGATCTGGCGGCGCAGAAGGCGATCTGTGCCGAGATCCAGAAGCAGTTCTTCATCGACGTGCCCTATATCCCGCTCGGCGCCTACTACGAAAAGACGGCCTATCGCGGGATCACCGGCATGCGTATCGGGTTCGCGCAATTCTACGACGTAAGGCCGCTGTGACACATTCCAAGCTTCGGATCGCCGTTCTTCAGTTCTCCCACGAGACGGTCACCTTCCTCCCCAACGACACGACGCGGGAGGACTTCATCTACCCCGGCTCCCCCGCCTCCGGCGAAGCGCTGCTCGCCACCGATCCCAAGGGCTATATGGGCGGCTTCGTCCAAGTTGCCCGCGAGTTCGAGGATGTCGAGCTGATCGGCATCACCTCGCCGCTTTTTCCGCGCACCGGCACCGGCTCGGGCTGGGTGACCGAGGATGCCTATGAGCATTTCATGGGCACCATCATCGCGGAGATGAAGGCGCAGCCCGATCTCGACGGTGTCTATCTCGCGCTTCACGGCGCCATGGCTGTGCGCGGCGTCCCGCGACCGGAGGCCGATATCGCCCGGCGCGTTCGCGAGGCGGTAGGCAAGAAGGCTTTCATCACCGCGACCTTCGATCCGCATGGCAACGAGGACGAGGAGTTCCTGGCCCATGCCGACATGGCGTTCTGCGTGAAGTATTTCCCGCATTACGACATGCATCTGCAGGGCGAGCGCGCGGCGCGCATGCTGGTCCGGGCGATCCGCGGCAGCTTCAAGCCGGTGCATCGCACCCTGCGCATTCCGATCATCGCGCCGACCGTTGTGATGTGGACCGGCGCCTCGCCCTGGGCCGATCTGATCCAGCGTGCGCTGATCTGGGAAGCGCGCGAGCCGGATGTCTTCGTCAATGTGTTCTTCGGCTTTCCCTGGTCCGACGTTCCCGATGCCGGCATGTCGCTGCAGGTGCTGACCAATGACGACCCGGAACTGGCCGAGCGCGTCATCCGCGACATGGCGGAATGGACCTGGCGCCGTCGCGAGGCGCTGCTCGACACCGTCAAGATCTACAAGACGAAGGATGCGGTGGCTCAGGCCCGCGCCGCGGTGGCCGAGGGCAAGGGACCCGTCCTCCTCGCCGATTACAGCGACCGCTCGGGCTATGCGACCTGGCTGCTCCAGGAGATCGTCGCCCAGAAGCTCGAACGCACGCTGGTCGCCACGATCGCCTCGCCCGATGTGGTCCGCGCCGTGATCGAGTCCGGCGCCAAGCCGGGCGATGCCTTCGATGCCGAGATCGGCGGCCTTTTCGATGAATCGGCAGGAGCCCCCATCCACATCTCCGGCACGCTGCGCTCTGTTGGGCCGGCGACGACCGCGCGCGGCAATGGCAAGGACTGGATTTGCGTCGAATTCGGCAAAGGCAACCTGCTGGTGCTCAGCCCCTATCTCGTCCAGATCATCGAGCCTTCGGAGCTCTGGCAGCTCGGTCTCGCGCCGGATGAGTTCGACGTCATCGCGATCAAGTCGCGGGTCCATTTCCGCCGGGGCTTCGACGACAGTGGCTTCACGCCGACGATCCTTCTGGTCGAGCCGCCCGAACCCTTCATGGGCACGGTCCATCTCGACGCACTGGCTTATCAGAACCTGACTCTGACAGATTACTACCCCTATGGCAGTCCGAGCTTTCCTCCAGCGGACTGGGCCAAGCAGGCGCACTGACGGAGGGCGGGACGGGCTGCTCGGCCGATAGCGACGAGCCCATGCGCTCAGATCGCATGGGGGCAGCCAAGCTTCACGTGTTGCGTGGCCGCATTCGCGGCCTATCTTCCAGCGATGAACCAGATCGCCTTCGACAATTCCTATGCGCGTCTGCCGGAGCGCTTCTATGCGGCGGTCGCCCCGACGCCGGTCGCCGCGCCGCGGCTGATCCGGTTGAACGCGCCGCTCGCAACCCAGCTCGGTCTCGATCCCGATTGGCTCAGGGGCCCTGAAGGCGTGGTGATGCTGTCCGGCAATGGTGTGCCGGCCGGGGCCGCCTCGATCGCGACCGCCTATGCCGGCCATCAGTTCGGCGGTTTCAGCCCCCAGCTCGGCGACGGCCGCGCCATCCTGCTCGGCGAGATCGTCGACAGCGACGGCAGGCGCCACGATCTCCAGCTCAAGGGCGCGGGGCCGACCCCGTTCTCGCGCCGGGGCGATGGCCGTGCCGCGCTCGGGCCGGTGCTGCGCGAATACATCGTCAGCGAGGCGATGGCGGCGCTTGGCATCCCGACGACGCGGGCGCTTGCCGCGGTCCTGACCGGCGAACCCGTCCGGCGCGAAACCCTGCTGCCGGGCGCCGTCCTGACCCGCGTCGCCTCCAGTCATATCCGGATCGGCACCTTCCAGTATTTCGCGGCGCGGGGCGACGTTGAGGCCCTGCGCCTGCTTGCCGATCATGTCATCGCCAGGCATTACCCCGCCTCCACCGGCGAGGGGCGTCATCTCGCGTTGCTGGAAGCCGTGATCGCCGCGCAGGCGGCGCTCGTCGCGCAATGGATGACCGTCGGCTTCATCCACGGTGTGATGAACACGGACAACATGTCGATCGCCGGTGAAACCATCGATTACGGCCCCTGCGCCTTCATGGACACCTATCATCCGACGACCGTGTTCAGCTCGATCGACGAGCATGGCCGCTACGCCTATGCCAACCAGCCGCCGATCGCCCGCTGGAACCTGACCCGCTTCGCCGAGACGCTGCTGCCGCTGCTGGATGAAGACATCGACAAGGCCGTGCCGATCGCGCAGGCCGCGCTCGACCGGTTCGACCCGCAATTCCAGGCGCATCTGATCGCGGGCTTCCGCCGCAAGCTCGGCTTCGCCACGGAGCAAGAGGAGGATGTCGTGCTCATCAAGGGGCTGTTCGATGCGATGCAGGCCGGCGAGGCCGATTTCACGCTGGTCTTCCGGCGCCTGAGCGAGGCGGCCGGGCATGACAGCGCGGAGGCCTGTCGCAACCTGTTCAAGGACCCGGCAGCCTTCGATGCCTGGGAAGCCCGCTGGCGTGAGCGCCTGCGAAGCGAGGCGGCTTCGGCCGAGGCGCGTCGGGACGCGATGCTGCAGGTCAACCCGCTCTACATCGCGCGAAACCATCAGGTCGAGGCCGTGATCGAGGCCGCTGTCGAACGCGACGATTTCGGCCCGTTCGAAATGCTCCAGAGCGTGCTTGCAAGGCCCTTTGAGGCGCAGCCGGGCCGCGAGGATTATGAGCGCCCGCCGGCCGTGCATGAGCGCGTTCTGGCGACGTTCTGCGGAACCTGAACAGGTCGATACGGGACAGCGCGATGTTTCTTTTCGACGGCCCGGACACGGCCGATCTGACCATCCTCCTGGCCCATGGAGCCGGCGCCCCGATGGACTCGCCATCGATGACGGCGGCTGCGCAAGCGCTGGCTGGAGCAGGCTTTCGCGTCGCCCGCTTCGAGTTCGACTATATGGCGGCGCGGCGCAGCGGAAGCTCTCGCCCGCCGCCGCGCGCCGAAAAGCTGAACCCGCAATATCTCGCCGCCGTCGAAGCGCTCGGCGCCACGGGCAGGCTCGTCATCGGCGGCAAGTCGATGGGTGGCCGCGTCGCCAGCATGGTGGCGGACAGGCTGCTCGAAAGCGGGCGGATCAGCGGGCTGCTTTGCCTCGGCTATCCCTTCCATCCGCCCGGAAAGCCCGAGCAATTGCGAACCGGCCATCTCGCCGATCTGAAGACGCCGACGCTGATCGTGCAGGGAACGCGGGACGAGTTCGGCACCCGCGATGAGGTCTCGTCCTATCGGCTTTCACCGGCGATCGACATCCTCTGGCTGGAGGATGGCGACCATGATCTGAAGCCCCGCAAGCGGGTTTCCGGGTTTTCGGCCGCCGACCATCTCGGCACCATGGCCGAGGCGGTTTCCGCCTGGGCCGGGCGCCTCAGGTAACGCGCCGCCGGGGATGCGGAGGGGCGACAGACCCGCACCTCGCGGCCGCAAATCGCGCTCGACTCCATGCGCAGGATCGCGATGGGGCCTGCTGAGCAGCCCGAAATGGGTGATCGTCAGGTCTTCAGGATGCCTGAAGCGAGCGTCAGTGCATGGCGATCAGCGCGTCCGCGGATCCAGCGCGTCCCTCAGGCCGTCGCCCAGCAGGTTGAACGACAGGACCGTCGCGAAAATGGCGATGCCGGGCCAGAGCGCCATCCAGGGCGCGTTGCCGAGGAAGCGCTGCGCCGAGTTCAGCATCGAACCCCAGGACGGGGCAGGTGGCTGGAGGCCGAGGCCGAGGAAGGACATGCTCGCTTCTGCGATGATCGCCGTCGCGATCGTCAGGGTCGCCTGGACCATCAGCTGCGGCAGGATGTTCGGCAGGATATGGCGCGCCGCGACGCGCCAGCGCGGATTGCCCATGGCCCGTGCAGCCTCGACGTAATCCTCCCCCTTGATCGAGAGGACCTGGCCGCGCGTCAGGCGGATGAAGAACGGCGTGGCGGTGATGCCGATCGCAAGCATCGCATTCGTCAGGCTCGGCCCCAGGAAGGCGGCGAGCGCGATTGCGAGGATGAGGAACGGGCAAGCGAGCATCGCATCCGTGAAGCGGCTGATGAGGCCGTCGACGAAACCGCCGACAAAGCCTGCCGCGAGCCCGAGCGGAACGCCGATCGCCATGGCGATGCCGACCGAGGTGAGGCCCGCCAGCAGGGAGGCCCGGGCACCCCAGATGATGCGGGACAGGATGTCGCGGCCGGCTTCGTCGGTTCCGAACCAGTGTGCGGCGGAGGGAGCCTTGCGGACGGCCGTCCAACTCTGGGCGGTCGGATCATAGGGCGCCAGCAGCGGCGCGAAGACGGCTAGCCCAACCATGAGCAGCACCACGGCGAGGCCGACCAGAGCGCTCTTGCGCTTCGACAGTCGCTGCCACAGCGGATCGCGGAAGATATTCGCCATCGTGCTGGCCGAGGATCCGGTTTTCGTCATCGTCGACACGGGCTTCAGCTTCTCAGTCTGGGGTTGACGAGGATGTATCCGATATCGGCCAGCAGATTGAGGATGATGTAGAAGAGCGAGGTCACGAGAACGACGCCCTGCACCACCGGATAATCGCGGGTGAAGACAGCATCGACGATCAGCTTGCCGAAGCCGGGAATCGTGAAGATCTGCTCGGTCAGCACCGCGCCGGACAGGAGCGCGCCGAATTCCAGCGCTCCCAGCGTGATGATCGGCGTCAGCGCATTGCGCATCGCGTGCTTGATCACGACCGTCCATTCGCTGAGGCCCTTGGCCCGCGCGGTCCGGACATAATCGCTCCCGAGCGCCTGCAGCATCGCGCCGCGGGTATGGCGCATGATGACGCCGGCGATCCCGGTGCCGAGCACGAAGGCGGGCATGATCGTGGTGGCGAGGTTCATCTGCAGATCCTCCCAGGGGCTGACGAAGCCGGAAGCCGGCAGCCAGCCGAGATGGACCGAGAAGAACAGGATCAGCATGATGCCGAGCCAGAAATTCGGCACCGAAATGCCGGCGAGCGACGCGATGTTGGTCGCGTAATCGATCGTGCTGTTATGGCGCAGGGCCGAGATCACGCCGGCCGTGATGCCGACCACGAGCGCGATGCAGATGCCCATGACCGCCAGTTGCAGCGTGACCGGCAGCTTGAGCAGGATCAGCTCGAGAACCGGGCGGTTATGGCGCATGGATTCGCCGAGATCGCCCGTGGCGACGCCCTTCAGCCAGTAGAGATACTGGACGATCAGCGGCTGATCGAGATGGTATTGGGCGCGGATGGCGGCCAGCGTCGCCTCGTCCGGATTCTCGCCGGCGAGCACCAGCGCCGGATCGCCCGGCAGGAGATGCTGCAGCGAAAAGATGATGATCGACAGCAGCAGGACTGTCGGGACGAGCTGCGCCAGGCGGCGGGCGATCAGTGTCGGCATGGTTCACCCTCCCGTCAGGGTCAGGCCGAGGGGAGCGGCCATGGCTTCGGGAGCGGGGCGCAGCTTGTCGAGCATGGGATCGATGTTTCGTGGCTGGGGCGTCAGGCGGGCCGGCCGGTGGCAGCTCCGGGCGCGGATGCGCCCGGAGCCTGAACGGATCGAGGATGAGGTGCTCATCGCGGCCCCGGTGCCGGCTCAGTTCTTGCGGCTGAGATTGGTCAGGCGGATGATGCCGTCCGGCGCCGGCTTGAACCCAGTGAGCGCCGAGCTGTGCGCGAAGATCCACTGCGAGTGGTAGAGATAGACGATCGGCAGATCCTTCTGCAGGATCGCGATCGCCTTGGCATACTCGGCCTTGCGCGCCTCGACATCCCCGAGCGAGCGGGCTTTCGCGAGGGTCGAGTCGAGCTGCTCGTTACAGTACTTGGCGTCGTTCGTCGCGGCGCCGCAGGAGAGCATCGGCGTGACGTTGAGGTCGGGATCGACGCGGCCGCTCCAGCCGACGAGATGGGCCTGGAACTTGCCCTGCCGGGCGATGTCGAGAAGCGTCATCAGCTCGGTCGGCTTGATCGAGACCTTGATGCCGATCTCCTGCACCATCGCCTGGATGAGCTGGGCGACCTGCTGGCGCTCGGCATCGGTGGGAACGAGCAGTTCGAGGTCGACCGACTTCACGCCGGCCTCGGCCATCTTCTTCTTGGCAGCTTCCAGGTCGCGGGCCGGAACCGGGAATTTCTTGTCGTAGAAGGGGCTGGACGGCGGGAACGGCTGGTTGCCGGTCGAGGCCTGGCCGTCGAAGACGACGTTGCTGATCGCCTGGCGATCGATCGCGAGGCTGAAGGCTTCGCGGATCGCGGCCTTCTTGCCGGCGTCGAGATTGGCGCCGTCGCCGCCGATGCTGAAGGTGACGCCGTAATAGCCGAGCCCGATCACGGGGTCGACGGCCAGAGCCTTGTCCTTCTTGACCGCTTCGACATCGGTCGCCGAGAGGCGCTCGATCAGGTCGAGCTGGCGGGAGCGCAGGTTGAGCAGACGGACGTTGGAATCCGGCATGCCGCGATAGATCAGGCGATCGAAATGATATTTCGCCGCATCGTAATACTGCGGGAATTTCTCGAGCACGATGCGGTCCTGAACGACGCGCTCCATGAACTTGTAGGGGCCGGAGCAGACCGGCGCATCGGTGAACTTGTCGCCGAGCTTGGCACCGGCAGCCGGGCTGATGATCATGCCGGCGCGATCGCTGAGCGCGGCGAGCAGCGGAACCGACGGCTCCTTGAGATTGATCTTGACGGTCGTCGCATCGACCGCATCGACGGTTTTGATCGCACTGATCTCGGCCTTGCGGCGCGAGATGCCGGAGGTCAGAGCGCGCTCCAGATTGTACTTGATCGCCGCGGCGTCGACGGGCGTCCCGTCGTGGAAGACGGCGCCCTTGCGCAGCTTCAGTGTCAGCACGGTGCTGTCCGGGCTCCATTCCCAGCTTTCCGCCAGCATCGGAATGATTTTGCCTGTGTCGTCGATATCGACGATCTTGTCGCAGAGCGATTGCAGGACGTGACGGCCGACGAAGCTCCAGTTGGAGACCGGGTCCAGCGTATCCGGATCGTCCTGCAGGCCGATCCTGAGGACGGATTGAGCGGTAGCGGGAGCCGCCGTCACGGCAAGGTTGCCGAGCGCCAACGCGGCGGCAAGAGCGAGAAAAGCTGGTTTCATCGATAGTCCCCTCTTTATGTCCTGGTTTTCGCCCGCGCGATCAGCGGGCGACCGCATAACCCTGGACGCCGCGCGGATTGGCGCCAGCCTTGATCAACTGGACGTCGCCGTCCATTTCGCGCGCGACCGCCGAGAGGCGCCCTTCCGACCAGGCATCGCCGACCGTGATCTTGTGGCCTCGCGACGCAAGGTCCTCGCGAACCGCCTCCGGGAAGCGGGACTCGAGCGTGACGGCGCCATAGCTGATCTCGCGCGGCCAGAATGATGAGGCGAGGTGGTCCGTGTGGAAAGACGGGGCGTCGATCGCTTCCTGGAGGTTCATGCCTTTGTGGAGATGGCGCAGCAGCATGACGAGCTGCCACTGATCTTGCTGGTCGCCGCCCGGCGTGCCGAAAGCCATGTAGGGCTGGCCGTCGCGATAGACGGTCGACGGCGTCAGCGTCGTGCGCGGCCGCTTCGACGGCGCCAGGGTGGAGTTCAGCCCCTCTTCGAGCCAGAACATCTGCGCGCGGGTCGTCAGGCTGAAGCCGAGGCCCGGAATGACCGGACTCGACTGGAACCAGCCGCCTGACGGAGTCGCGGAGACCATGTTGCCCCAGCGGTCGACGGCGCTCACCTGCACGGTGTCGCCGCGCTGTGCGCCTTCACGCGTCAGTGCCGGCTCGCCCTGCCGGTCATTCGGCAGCTTGGCTTCGCGCGCGACGGTCGGCTCGCCGCCACCGAGGCCGGGCTGCGCGATCGTGCCGACCTTGCGCAGCGGCGGCAGGTTGGGATTGCGGCCGTCGGGCGTGCCGGGAAGGACTTCCATGGACGCAGTCCCCGTGATCAGCGTGCGCCGGATATCGGCATAGCCGGAGGATAGCAGCGCCTTGATCGGCACGTCGGAGCTGTCGCCATACCAGGAATCGCGGTCGGCCATCGCGAGCTTGGCGGTCTCGACGACGAGATGCACGAAATCGGCGCTCATCGGATCGAGATCGGCGATATCGGTGCCCTTGAGGATCTGCAGCATCTGCAGCAGGACGGGCCCCTGCGACCACGGCCCGCATTTGAAGACCTCGTAGTCGCCATAGGTCACGGAGACCGGCTTCTCGATCAGCGGCTGATAATCGGCCATGTCCTGCGCGGTGATCAGGCCCTTGTGATGGCGGCCCGAGACGTCCCAGACCTCCTCCGTCGCGCAGAATTCCTCGATCCGCTCGGCGACCGGCCCGCGATACCAGAAATCGAGAGCCGCATCGATGCGCGCCTCCCGGTTCTTGCCGGATTTCGCGTGGTCGACGATCTGCTGGTAGAGCGCCGCGATCTGCGGGTTGCGGAACAGCTTGCCGGACTGGGGCGCGACACCGCCCGGCAGGTAGAGCTCTGCCGAACTGGGCCAGTGAGTTTCGAAGAGCTCCCGCATTTCGCCGATCGTGCGGGCGATGCGCGGCACCAGCGGGTGACCCGTGCGGGCATAATAGATCGCCGGTGCCAGCACGTCCTCGAGCTCGGCGGTGCCGTAGTCGCGCAGCAAGGTCAGCCAGGCGCCGAAGGCTCCGGGAATGCAGGCGGCCAGCAGGCCGGTTCCGGGGATGATGTCGAGGCCGAGGCCCTTGAAATAGGCGACGGTCGCCTTCGAGGGGGAAGGTCCCTGGCCGGAGATCACGATCGGCTTGTCGGCGCCGGCCGGGGTGACGATGATCGGCACCTCGCCGGCCGGGCCGTTGAGATGCGGCTCGACGATCTGCAGGACGAAGCCTGTGGCGACCGCGGCGTCGAAGGCCGTGTGCCCCTTCTCCAGGATGGACATGCCGACGGTCGAAGCCAGCCAGTGCGTCGAGGACACTGCCCCGAATGTGCCCCGCAGTTCCGGTCGCGTCGTGAAGGTCATGGCAGTTCCTCAATTCCAGCCGTTTGCAGCCGCCTGAGAAGGGTGCCGAAAGGCTGGATGTCGCGCGAGAGTAGGCAGGCCTCGGGAAGGCATGCCGCATGGCAGATGCGGCCCAGCCTTTTTGTATATTATTTGTCCACAATGCAATAGGATTGTGTAGTCTTCGCATGCAATCGGGACGGTGGGTTCCGGAAGGGTCGACGTGTGAGCAGGGGAGCGATCGATGTCGGAGATATCCGCCGCCACGCGAAAAAGTCGCAGCGATTTCATCGCTGAACAGTTGGAAGAGGCTGTCATCAACGGCGCGTTTCCAGCCGGCGCAAGGCTCGACGAGGCATCGATCGCCTTGCAGTTCGGCGTCTCGCGCACACCCGTCCGCGAAGCATTGCATATCCTGTGCGGGCGGGGGTGGGCCGAACGCGAGCCCTTCAAGGGCGTCGTCGTCACCCAGATTTCCGCCGAGCGCATCGACGAGATGTTCGAGGCGATGGCCGAGCTAGAAGCGACATGCGGCCGGCTGGCCTCGCATCGGATGACGATGGGCGAACGCGGCGAGCTCGAAAGCCTGCACCGCCAGATGAACGTGCTCGCCGAAGAGGGCGACAATGACGGTTACAACGACCTCAACACCCGGTTCCACAATCACCTTTTCCAGGGCAGCCACAACAGCGACCTGATCGCTGCAGCCCAGACCCTGCGGCTGAAGCTGGCGCCGTTCCGCAAGTTCCAGCTCAAGGACAAGGGTCGGATCAAGCAGTCCTGTCGCGAGCACCAGCTGATCGTCGATGCGATCCTGGATCAGGACGCCAAGGCCGCGGAAAACGCGCTACGTCGCCACCTCGTCTCGGCCGCCCAGGAAGTGCTGACCCGGCGGCAGCGGCACGAAGACGAAACCATCTCCGTAACGACCTCCTGAAAGGCAGCTTCGTCATGTCCGATGTAACGGATGCGGATGCCATCCGCACGGTGATCGCCACCATGCAGGCGGCCTGGAACCGCGGCGACTTCCATGGCTACATGGCAGGATTCGCCAACCCCGACGTGATCTTCGTTTCGCGCGGGCGCATCCAGAAGGATTGGCAGGCGACGCTCGACCATTACATCGCGGACTACGGCGGTGCGCCCGGCTCGCAGGGCGAACTCGCCTTCACGAATATCCGAGTCGAGATGCTGGCGCCGGATGCCGCCCAACTGATCAGCGACTACAGGCTGGTCCGCGCCGCCGGCAATCAGACCGGCGTCAACACGCGCCTGATGCGCAAGCGCGACGGCCGATGGGTCATCGCGCTCAATCACGTCTCCCAGATCGAGGATCGCTCCACCGCAGGCTGAGGCGGGCGTGCGGTCGCGTGTTAACGCGGGCTGATCCAGCCCCGTCGGCCCGGTGTGCGGCGCCCGAACGACGCACTAACGCCGTGATCGGGCGCATGGCGGCCAGCGACAGCCTTTACCAGCCGATCGATAGGCCGCCTTGTGGTCGCAATGGGGTTCGTGCATCCAAGAACATGGATCAGGGATCGTCGAACGCGCGGTCTTTTCCCTGCCTGTCGGCTGCGGCCTGTAGCGCGCTCGCGAAGAAGTCGGTGAGGTTGGGGAATTCCACCTCGATCTCTTCCGGCGCGATGCCGTCGTGAAGTGCAGCCACAATGCACCTCCGTGCCAGGTCCGATGCGCCCATTTCTGTGGTTGCGAGTTCGGTTGCCTGTACGACGTTGTCTGCCCAGGCAACGACGAAAGCGGTGGCTCTTCGGCTCATGATGAAATCACATCGGTTGATCGGTAGCGACTGACCCCAGCGATCGGCTACCCGCCTCGCCCCACCTGGGTTCCGAAGTGTCCGGCAGCGGCATTGTTGCGAACGGCGGAAACACTTCCGCCCCCGAGATCGTTTTGCTGTTGTCTACGATCAGGAACATCACATGCAATGCTCTCACGAAATGCCGTTTGGCAGCCGCATTCTTGCAGACGGGGTCGAGTTTCGTTTCTGGGCGCCTTCGGTCTCCCAGGTTCGCCTTTGGACTCCGCAGGGCGAGTTCGACATGGAAGCCGAAGGAGGATGGCATCGCTACGTCCTAAGGGATGCAGGGGCAGGCCAGCTGTATCGATTTCGGGTGCGAGACGATCTCCTGGTTCCTGACCCGGCCTCCCGTTTCCAACCCGAAGACGTCGAGGGACCAAGCCTGGTCGTCGATCCGAATATCTACAGCTGGTCGGACGGGGAGTGGAAGGGACGCGCCTGGGAGGAGGCGGTGATCTACGAGGCTCACATCGGTACCGCGACGCCCGAAGGAACCTTCGCCGCGTTCGCTGACAAACTCGAACGTCTGCGCGACGTGGGCTTCACCGCGATCGAGTTGATGCCGCTCGCCGATTTTCCAGGCCAGCGCAATTGGGGTTACGACGGGGTGCTGCATTACGCACCGGATCACGCCTACGGAACGCCGGACGATCTCAAGGCGCTGGTGGACCGGGCTCATGGTTTGGGCCTGATGATGATCCTCGACGTCGTCTACAATCATTTCGGGCCGTCGGGAAATTACCTGCCAGCCTATTCCGGCACGTTTTTCACGGACAGGCACCAGACGCTTTGGGGAGCAGGGATCAACTATGACGGGGTCGGCGCAGAGACCGTGCGCGACTTCTTCATCCACAACGCGCTCTACTGGCTGGAGGAATTCCATTTCGACGGCTTACGCTTCGATGCGGTGCATGCCATCGCGGACGACAGCAGCCGGCATTTCATCGCCGAGCTGGCGGAGAGGATCAGATCCGCCTCAGGCGGGCGCCAGATCCATCTTGTCCTGGAGAACGCCGAGAATGCGGCTCGCTGGCTCGAACGGAACAGCGGCGCGCCAAGCCTGCATACGGCGCAGTGGGCGGACGACCTCCATCACGCATGGCATCGCCTGCTGACAGAAGAAGGCGACGGCTACTACGCCGATTATGCCGATCCGATTGCCCATTTGGGGCGTTGCCTCGCGGAAGGCTTCGCCTATCAGGGCGAACTCTCGGCCCATGAAGGCAAGCCTCGCGGCGAGCCGTCCGCCCATCTTCCGCCATCGGCCTTTGTCGCGTTTCTCCAGAACCACGACCAGATCGGAAACCGGGCTTTCGGAGAGCGATTGGGGCATCTCGCAGAGCCGAACAGGCTGGCGTTGGCCCGTGCCGGTCTGCTGCTCAGCCCACAGATCCCGCTCCTCTTCATGGGCGAGGAGTGGGGCGCGAGCGCTCCCTTTCAGTACTTCGTGGATTTTCCGGATGCGGAGCTTTCCAAGGCCGTCCGAGAGGGGCGCAGGCGCGAATTCGGAAGCTTCGGCCATTTCAAGGACGAGGCGGCGCAGGAGCGCATTCCTGACCCGACGGCATTCGGGACCTTTTCGACTTCATCGCTCGATTGGAGCGAGGCCACCAGCCCGCCCCACAGCGACCTGCTGGCGGAAACCCAGCAACTTCTGCGCATCCGCAGCGAAAAGGTTGTGCCGGTGACGAAAAGTGCTTTCGAAGGCGCGCGATGGTCGAGGCCGGCACCGGATGTGCTGGAGGTGAATTGGCGTTTCGCCGGCGGCAGTCTGCGCTTCATCGCCAATTTCGGGAGCGAGACCTTCGAACACGACGGCGCGCAGGGCGAGCATCCGATCTGGCCGGAGGAAAAGAAACATCATCAGGGCGCCATCGGGCTGGCGCCCTGGACCGGGGTCATGCTGGCGGGGCTGTCATGACCGGCCCCGGCGCATCTCCGCAAGTAGCAGAATTGCTTGAGGCCAGTTGATTCATAGGGTTCTTCCGCGAGCCGTCCACTTTGCGCGAACCGCTCTAGTCGTGAATCAGGATCAGCACGGACAGCGGCGGCAGGATGAGTTCCACCGACGTCGCCTCGCCGCCTGATGGGACGTCCTGCGCGTGAACGCCGCCGCCGTTGCCGAGGCCGGAACCGCCGTATTCGCCGGCGTCGCTGTTGAGCAGCTCCCGCCAATGTCCGCCATGTGGTACCCCGATGCGATAATGCCGGCGGGGCGAGGGCGTCATGTTGACCGCGACAAGGACCGACGGGCTGTCTGGCGCGCTGCGAATGAATGCGTAGACGCTGTTCTCAGAATCATCCCCGATCACCCATCGGAAGCCAGCCGGCTCCGCGTCCGTCGCGTGCAGTGCCTGACGCTCCCGATAGATTCGGTTGAGGTCGCGGATCAGGTTCTGAACGCCGCGGTGGCGCGGATCGTTCAGAAGGTCCCAATCGATTTCGCCGTCGTGGTTCCATTCCCGGCGCTGCGCGATTTCACCGCCCATGAACAGAAGCTTCTTGCCGGGATGCGTCCACATGAAGGCGAGATAGGCGCGCAGCCCGGCGAATTTCTGCCAGTCGTCGCCGGGCATCTTGCCCAGCAGCGAGCCCTTCCCGTGGACGACCTCGTCATGGGAGAGGGGCAGCATGAAACGCTCGGAAAAGGCATAGACGAGACCGAAGGTCATCTCGTGATGGTGATGACGCCGATGGATCGGGTCGCGCTCGAGGTAGTGGAGCGTATCGTGCATCCAGCCCATGTTCCACTTGAACGCGAAGCCGAGACCGCCTTCGGAGATCGGGCGCGTCACACCCGGCCAGGCGGTCGATTCTTCGGCGATCACGATCACTCCCGGTTGGCGCTCCGCAATCACCGCGTTGAGATGGCGCAGGAAATCGACCGCCTCGAGGTTCTCCCGGCCACCGTATCTGTTCGGGATCCACTCCCCGGGCTGGCGGCTATAGTCGCGGTATAGCATGGAAGCGACCGCATCGACGCGCAGACCATCGACATGGAAATGTTCGAGCCAGTACACGGCACTCGCGATCAGGAAATTTGCGACCTCGCGACGGCCGAAATTATAGATCAGCGTGTTCCAGTCCTTGTGGAAACCCTCGCGCGGATCCTCGTGCTCGTAAAGCGCGGTACCGTCGAAGCGCGCGAGGCCGTGCGCGTCCGAGGGGAAATGCGCGGGGACCCAGTCGACGATCACGCCGATCCCTTCGGCGTGGCAGGCATCGACGAAGATCGCGAAATCCTCGGGTTCGCCGAAGCGTCGCGTCGGTGCGAACTGTCCCAGCGGCTGGTAGCCCCAGGAGCCTGCGAAGGGATGTTCGGCGACGGGAAGGAGTTCCACATGCGTGAAGCCGAGCGCTTTGGCATAGGGCACCAGCCGATCCGCCAGGCCTCGCCAGTCGAGGCTTTCGCCATCTGCGGCGCGGACCCACGAGCCGGCATGAAGCTCGTAGATCGAAATGGGCGACGACGCGCTCTGTCGCTCGCCGCGCCTTGCCATCCAGTCGCCGTCGTTCCAGACATGCGAGGCGTCGCGTGGGACGATCGACGCCGTGCCGGGCGGCAATTCGGCCGCGCGAGCGACCGGGTCCGCCTTCTGCGGCAGCAACTGTCCGGCCGGGTCGACGATCTCGTATTTATAAAGCTCGCCATGGGTGAGCCGGGGCACGAAGAGTTCCCAAACTCCGCTCTCGCCGCGCCGCCGCATCATGTGCCGGCGGCCGTCCCAGGCGTTGAAGTTCCCGACCACCGAAACGCGGTTCGCGTTGGGCGCCCAGACGGCGAAGCGAACGCCGGGCACGCCGTCGCGCTCGTCGAGATTGGCGCCGAGCGCGCGCGTCAATTCAAAATGGCGGCCTTCCCCGATGAGATGCAGATCGACGTCGCCGAGGATGGGACCAAAGCCGTAGGGATCCTCCGTGACCTGCTCGCCACCCGGCCATGTGATCCTGAGGCGGTAGGGACCTTCCTCGATATCGCCGGCGAACAGGCCAGCCGGCTCTAGCGCGCGCAGCTGGACAGTGACCTCGTCCCCCTCGGCGGCGACGCCTTGCGCACCCGGGGCGAAGACCCGTAGAAAGCGGCCTCGGGCGCCTTGATGGGGGCCCAGGATCGCGAACGGATCCTTGAGACGCCCGGTTTCAAGCGCCGTCGCGGTCGCGCCGTCGAGGGGCGGGACGCGATCGACCGATGCTTCAATCATCCTGTTTTCCCGTCGGTTTCGCCTCAGGCCTCGAAGTCCGGTGCGCACGCACCCGTTCGACGAGAGCAGCCATCCCCGCAAGCGGGACGGCCAGCCAGGCGGGCCGGTTGCCGGCCTCGTAATTGATCTCGTAAGCAGCCTTTTCGATCATGAAGAGATCGAGCAGCTCGCTCTCCCAGCCAGATAGCGCGCTGTTGGCAATCGCCTCGCGATAGCCCTCCAGCAGCGCGGCAGGTATCGAGTCGCGGAAGGCGGCAGACATTTCATCGTAGCGCTCTTCCTGTCCCGCGGCAGCGCCCTGACGACGCCCGGCGGCCAACGCGTAGTCCAACGAACGCAGGATTCCGGCGACGTCCCGCCACCCGCTGTCCTTCGCCCGCCGCTCGGCGAGCGGCTGCGCCGGCTCGCCCTCGAAGTCGATGATGAAAACGTCGCCGCTCGCGACGAGAACTTGCCCGAGATGGAAGTCGCCATGCACACGATGAAGCGGCGCCTCCCTGCCGGCCTTACAGGCGTTTTCGACGAAGCTGATCAGCTCCTTGCGGGCGCCCGAAACCAGGTCGGCAAGCTCACGCTCCGCCTCCGGCAATTCATCGCGACGAAGCGCAAGATTGTCGCAAGCCGCTTCCACGCGGCCACGAATGCGGTCCAGCCAGCGCCCCACCTGATCTTCACCTGCACTGACCGGCTGGAAGGCCTCGTCGTCGCTCGGTTGCGCCAGCACGACGTGCATCTCGCCCAGGCGTTGCCCCAAGGTCCGCGCGAAGGTCTCGTAAGGGGCCAGAAGCTCCCCAAGATCGGCATCCTGCCGGGCCATCTCGTCCAGGACGCGATGGATCAGCGACGCCGTCCATTCCCACGCATCGCCTTCACCGGGAATGAAGGCCTGAACGACGATCATCGACTCCTCTTCGCCGTCCGAGGGGCGATGCACGACCTCCCCGAGCAGCGTCGGGGCGTTCGCGAAGCCGCGCTCGGTCAATACGCGCGACATCTCCGCCTCGGGATGCCGTCCCGGCGCCAAACGACGAAACAGCTTCAGCATGAGCTTGTGATCGACGATCACGGAGGAGTTCGACTGCTCGGCGGAAAGCCAGCGGATCGGATCCTCGGGCGACAAGGTGACATCGTCGAAGGCCGCAGTGGGCCGGAAGACGATCTCGCCCGCACTCGTCTTGACCGATGCGCCCGCCTTCAGGAGCGAGAGCAGCTCCTGGATGAAGCTCGGGAGAGTGAAGGCGTCCGTCAGGAAGCCGGTGCGGCGGCCACGGCGGACCCGCGCCAGGGCGAGTTGCTGCGGCAAGGCGGCCGTGACCTCGTCGTCCCAGCCAACGCCGATCGGAAGCAGGTATCTCTCCGTGCCCTTGCCGTGCACCGCCTCGATCGCGACGAGGGCGATTTCGCGGCCCGCTCCGATCCGTGCCGTATAGGCGACGGAGGCGCTCTCCAGCTTCTGGTCCTTGGCCGCGAACCAGCGGCGCTTCACCAGATAGGGAGGCAGGATGTTCGTCTCGAACTCCCGGCGGTACTGCGGGGTGATCATCTCGTCGGGGCCGCCCCGCAAGACGAAGGTGAGATAATCCGGCATCGGTTCAGGCGCCTGCGTGTGCCAGGACGGAGCCTGCGCGTCCTTCGCCAGCACGAACCAGTAGAAGCCGTAGGGCGGCAGGGAGAGCAGATACGTCAGCTGGCCGATGGCGGGAAAAACCGAATTGCCCAGCATTTCGACGGGGAAGTGACCGGCGAATTCGGCGAGATCGAGCTCGAAGGCCTGCGCCGAGCGCGAGAGGTTTGCGACGCACAGGATCGTCTCGCCATCGTGTTCGCGCAGGTAGGCGAAGGCCTTGCGGTTCTTCGGGTAGAGGAAACGCAGGGTTCCCCGTCCGAAGGCCTTGTGTTCCTTGCGCACGGCCAGGATTCGCCGGGTCCAGTTCAGGAGAGAATGGACGTCGCGGGTCTGAGCCTCCACGTTTACGGCGTCGAAGCCGTAAAGCGCGTCCATGATCGGAGGCAGCACGAGGCTCGCGGGATCGGCCTTGGAGAAGCCGCCATTGCGATCGGGTGACCACTGCATCGGTGTGCGCACGCCGTCGCGGTCGCCCAGGAAGATGTTGTCACCCATGCCGAGCTCGTCGCCGTAGTAGATGACCGGCGTGCCGGGCATCGAGAGCAGCAGGCTGTTCATCAGCTCGATGCGACGACGGTCACGCTCCAGCAGGGGCGCGAGCCGACGGCGGATGCCGAGGTTGATCCGGGCGCGCCGGTCGGTGGCGTAGGTGTTCCAGAGGTAGTCGCGCTCCTTGTCCGTCACCATTTCGAGCGTCAGCTCGTCGTGATTGCGCAGGAAAATCGCCCATTGGCAGGCCTCGGGGATGTCCGGGGTCTGGCGCATGATGTCGGTGATCGGGAAGCGGTCCTCCTGCGCGATCGCCATATACATCCGTGGCATCAGCGGGAAGTGAAACGCCATGTGGCATTCGTCGCCGTCGCCGAAATAGGCCTGGGTGTCCTCGGGCCACATGTTGGCTTCGGCCAGCAGCATTCGGTCCGGATAGGTTCGATCGAGCTCGGCGCGGATCTTCTTGAGGACTTCGTGGGTCTCGGGAAGGTTCTCGTTCGACGTGCCGTCGCGCTCGATCAGATAGGGTATGGCGTCGAGCCGAAGACCATCGACGCCCATGTCGAGCCAGAAGCGCATCACGCCGAGCACCGCCTTCAGCACGGCTGGATTGTCGAAGTTGAGATCCGGCTGATGGGAGTAGAACCGATGCCAATAATAGGCACCGGCAGTGGCGTCCCAGGTCCAGTTCGAGCGTTCGGTGTCGAGGAAGATGATGCGGGTGCCGGAGTAGAGCTGGTCATTGTCCGACCAGACGTAGAAATCGCGATGAGCTGAGCCAGGCTTTGCCAGCCGCGCCCGCTGGAACCAGGGGTGCTGGTCCGAGGTGTGGTTGATGACGAGCTCGGTAACGACCCTCAAGCCGCGCTCATGGGCCGCCCTGATGAAGCGCTTGACGTCCGCAACCGTGCCGTAGTCGGGGTGGACGGCCTTGTAGGCCGAGATGTCGTAGCCGTCGTCGAGGCGCGGCGATGGGTAAAACGGGAGCAGCCACAGGACGTTGACGCCCAGGCTGACGATGTAATCCAGTTTGGACAGCAGGCCGGGGAAGTCGCCGATCCCGTCGCCATTGGCGTCGAAGAACGACTTCACGTGCAGCTGGTAGATGATCGCATCCTTGTACCACTGAGGGTCGGCCTCATGGGACTCTGCGGCGACGCGGCTATCGGAATTCGGATTCGAGGGCAGGGGCGCGTTCAACGGTTATCTCCCTTGAGCGCAGCGATGCGCCAGATCGCGAAGGGCAGGGCGTGCGGATCCAGACGGATATCCTGCATCTTGCCGTGCCAGGTGAAGCGATGTCCCTGCATCAAATCCAGGACCGATACCGAACCGTGATCCGGCAGGCCCAATTCCCAGAGCGGTACCTCGATCGCGGCGGAATGCGCGGCATGGGGATCGAGGTTGACCGCCACCAGGACGATCTCGTCGGCTTGCGGCTCGCGCTTGCCGAAATAGAGAACGTTCTCGTTGGACGCGCTGTAGAAGGTGAGGCCGAGATGACTCTGGAGGGCGGGATTGTTGCGCCGGATGCGGTTCAGCGCGGTGATCTCCGCGACGATGTTTCCGGTGCTCAGCCAATCGCGCGGCCTGATCTCGTACTTCTCGCTGTCGAGGTATTCTTCCTTGCCGGGGACCGGCTCCGCCTCGCAGAGTTCGAAGCCGGAATAGACCCCCCAAAGCCCAGACAGCGTGGCCGCGAGCGCGGCGCGGATCAGGAAGCCCGGACGCCCCGAATTCTGCAGGAAGACGGGGTTGATGTCCGGGGTGTTGACGAAGAAATGCGGGCGGTAGACGTCTCGCGCCGGCGCCTCGTTGAGCTCGGTGAGGTATTCGGTCAGCTCGGCCTTCGTGTTGCGCCAGGTAAAGTACGTATAGGACTGCGAGAAACCGACCTTGCCGAGCCGATACATGATCTTGGGGCGGGTGAAGGCCTCGGCAAGGAACAGGACGCGCGGGTCGCGGGAGCGGATATCGGCGATCAGCCACTCCCAGAAAGGGAAAGGCTTGGTATGCGGGTTGTCGACGCGGAAGATGCGCACGCCCCGGTCAACCCAGAACTGAACGGCGTCCCGCAGGGCGAACCACAGATCGGGGATCGCGCCCGGCGCGTAGAAGTCGACATTGACGATGTCCTGGTACTTCTTCGGCGGATTTTCGGCATAGCGCATCGATCCGTCCGGCCGCCAGCTGAACCAGTCCGGATGTTCTCGCAGCCAGGGATGGTCGGGCGAGCACTGGATGGCGAAGTCCAGCGCAATCTCGATGCCGTGACGGCCGGCTTCGTCGACGAGCCGCTCGAAATCGTCGAGCGTTCCCAGTTGCGGATGAACCGCGTCGTGACCGCCTTCGGCAGAGCCGATCGCATAAGGACTGCCCGGATCGTCCGGTCCCGGCGTCAGGGTGTTGTTGCGGCCTTTCCGGTTCGTCCGCCCGATAGGGTGGATCGGAGGGAAATAGAGGACGTCGAACCCCATCTCCCGAATGGCCGGCAGCCGACCGATGACATCCTGAAACGTGCCGTGGCGGTCGGGGCTGTCGGTGACCGAGCGGGGGAACAGTTCGTACCAGCTCGCGAAGGCCGCACCTTCCCGATCCGCTTCGATCTCGTAGATCCGGTCGCGACCCACCGCGTGGGGCCTGCGATCCGCCGCAGCCATCGCCGCTGCCAACGGTTCCGACTGCAGGACCTCAGCGCATTCGTCCTGGTCGGCGCTCAATTGGCCAAGAAGTTTCTCAATCACCAGCCGCGCTTCGGCGTCGGCCGACTGAGCGAAGCTTTCGAGCAGAAGCCGGCCTTCCTGGACCTCCAGCGTGAGGTCCAGGCCCGCATCGCGCTTTCTGGCGAAGTCTCGCCGGAACGTTCCGAACTCGCTCCACCAAGCCTCGATCGCGAAGCTGTGACGGCCGATGCCATGGATCGTGAAAACGCCTTCCCAACGATCGTTCGACAGGTGCCGCATGGGGTGCCGGTGCCATTCGGTTGCACCCGGGGGTCGCCAGAGAAGCTCCACTTCGATGACGTCATGCCCGTCGCCGAAAACGTCGGCGGAGACGACCACCCGGTCGCCGGCGCTGCGCTTCACCGGAAACCGGCCGTCATCCGCGGCCGGGCTCACGTTCTCGATCGCGATGCGCGCCGAGACGAGGTTGTCTCGATCAGGAATGCGAACGGGACCCTCGCTTCGAACCATCTGGCCGGGGATCAAAAGAAAGACGCGGCCGCATGCGGGAGGTATAGGCGCGCCCTCTCGATCGCCGGGGGAGACGGCTCCGAGCTTGGCCGCATAGTGCGGCGATCGGGCCATGGCGTATTCGACGGGATGTCGGTTTATCTCGACCAGATGCGCGGCGTCGCGGCCGAACTGGCGCAGAACCACGGTGGAGCGGGCGTCCAGCACGAACGGCCGCATCGAAGCCAGCCCGGTCTGGGCGCCATCCAGCGTCTCAACCTCGTCGTTGACAGACCGAATGGAGGATCGCAGATCCAGGGGGCGCCCCTGAGCGGCAAGGTAGTCCTCCCGCCTCGCCGAGGCGAACGGAGCATCCATGCCGTATTCGTAGCCCATGGGCAGGAGCCATCCGTCGGCCAGCAGGGCCGCATCCGCAATGCGCACCGTCCCATCCCGCGCACCGTCAACGGCCGAGCGCGCCGACACCCGGCTGGCGAACGGATCGGCCGGAACGCCGATCAACCGCCCCCGGCCGGCGATTGCGTTGTACTCGTCGATCACCCACGTCTCGGTGCCCGTCCACCAGGCCGTCGATGACGGAACGAAGTCGAAGACCTCGCTCGCGCGCGCCTTTTCGTCCCACGAGGCTTCGGGCAACCAGCCGAAGGACCGGAAGCCGGGGTCGTTGGCGCGCGCCGCTGCCAGTATCTGATCCCAGACGCTCAATGGAACGGCCGAGGCGTTGTGGCAGCGCACCCCGGAGACCCCCAGGGACTGCCAGCCTGTCAGCACTTCCTGCCAAAACGGGACGAAATCCTGGCTTTCGACCGCTGCGAACAGCGAGCCGGCCGAGGCGACCGTCCGCGGATCGAGGAACGGCGCCGGGGCCGGTCGATACATACCGGGCCGCTGGGCGGCGAGGTCACTGCGGGCGGCGATCCGGTCGAGCGAAAGGTCGATCCAGAACTGCATCGACCGCGCGGCGCATGCATCCGCCAGCCCGGCCATCGCCGCATCGGCGTTCAGTCCGCCGGCGAATTTCAGATCCAGGGTTCCGAAAAGATCGGTCTCGGAGCCGAACGGCCAGCCCAGCAGCACATGGGTGAAGCCAAGATCCGCCGCCTGATCCACCGCCTCGGGCCATAACCCGGCTTCTTCGAGCCATGGATGGAGATAGTAGATCCTCGGGGAGGGGGAACGGTCGCGAGCACGGTGCGGATCCGTATCGATCGATGCACCGTTTTGCATAGCGCCCGTCCTTTAGTTCCATAGGGGTTCATTGGGACAACGGGCTCTGGACGAAGGGGTTCCTCAATCGGCTCGGATCTTCGGTCAGCCGAGGACATCGCGACGGGCACTTTTTGCTTGAAACAGGTGCGGCGGATGGGGGGCTTGGCTGGCGATTGGGATCGTCCTGCATCCGCGCCTGCCGTATGTCGATCAGAATAGTCCCTCGATTTGTGGACGCCTTCTTCCCACACCGAAATCCGTCCGTACCTATAGCGCCTGTCCTGACCACTGGATCCTTGCGCGCGAGAGACGGTTCCGGTGCGCGGGCAGGAACCTCCACACCAGACGCCCCGTTGCTCCGGGACAGGCTCAGGAAGGAAATCCAGCAATGATGTTCGTCGAGCAAATCAGGGACGGCCAACGGGTGATCGGATCCGATGGAGGTCACGTCGGAACCGTCGACGCTCTCAGCGGCCAGCTCATCAAACTCAAGAAGAATGACCCCGAGTCGGGCGGCGCCCACCACTATATCGACCTGGGGCTCGTCATCGGCATCGAGGGCGACACCATCAAGCTGATCGTCCCAGCTGCTGAGGCAAAAGAGCGATGGTCCGAGGCGGCTGAATGATGGATCGACGGCATTTTGTGGCAGGCGCAGGCGCGACAATCGTTGCTGGTCCGGCTCGCGCAAGCATTGCAGTCGATCGCTTCGGTCCGAAGATTCCTGGACGCAGCGTCATCCTGCTCTACGGCTCGGATGGTTTGACCAACAGCGGTCGATATGAGTTCGCCGCGAACATGATCGCCGCCGCCGGCTACAGCGTCTGGCTACCGCGCTATTTCGAGGCCACGGGTGATCGAAGAGCCCGCTATGGTGAGATCAAGACCAAGTTTCCGATCTGGCTCGACGCGATCGAGAGCATAAAGGTCGAAAGGCAGGATCGGCTCGCCGTTGTCGGCTTCTCTCTCGGCGGAGCATTGGCTCTGGCACTGGCCGCTCGCGACAGCCGGATCAAGGCCGTCGTCGACTTCTTCGGCTTCCTCCCGCCCGGATTGGAGAGGGCATCATTGCCCCCTACGCTCATTCTGCATGGGGACGCCGACCGTATCGTTCCTGTGTCGAACGCTGGCGCGATCGAGAAGCTGATCAAGGGCAATGGCGGCAATGTGCAGAGCCACATCTATCCAGGCGAGGGACATGGGCTCTCGCTCGCGACCTGGCCTGACGCGCTGTCGAGGACGCAGGCATTCTTGCAGGAGCACCTGTGACAAGCCTAGCCGGAAGCGCGGGTTGTGAGGACAGGCGCAATTGAAGATCGCCACTTATAACGTCAACGGCATCAACGGTCGCCTGTCGGTTCTCCTGCGCTGGCTCAAGCAAGATCGGCCGGACGTAGTCTGCCTACAGGAGCTGAAATGTCCCGACTCCCGCTTTCCAGAGCGGGAACTGCAGCAGGCGGGGTATGAGGCCGTTTGGCAGGGCCAGAAGAGCTGGAACGGCGTCGCCATCCTTGCAAGGCGCGGCAGCCCGCTGGTCCTTACGCGCCGCAGGCTGCCCGGAGACCCCGACGATGGCCACAGCAGGTACATCGAGGCCGCGGCGCATGGGATACTCATCGGATGCATCTATCTCCCCAACGGCAATCCAGCTCCTGGCCCCAAGTTCGAATACAAGCTTCGCTGGTTCGAGCGGCTGCAAAGCTACGCCGAGGAGCTTCTTTCGCTCGATGTGCCGGTAGCGCTCATTGGTGACTTCAATGTCATGCCCACGGATATCGATGTCTATGCGCCCGAGCGCTGGAGGGAGGACGCTCTGTTTCGGCCTGAGGTGAGGCAGGCTTATGCCAACCTGCTTGAGCAGGGTTGGGTCGACGCCGTCAGGCACCTCCATCCCCGAGAGCGGATCTACACGTTCTGGAAGTACTGGCGGAATTCGTTCGAACGTGACGCTGGACTGAGGATCGACCACGTCCTGCTGAGCCCTGCGCTGGCTGAAACGCTCAAGCGCGCGGAGGTTCGGCGTTCACCGCGTGGTTGGGAGCACACCAGTGACCACGCTCCGGTGATGATCGAGCTCTAATCCCATACGGGAGCCCGTTCATGCCAGATTGCCAGTTGCAATCCGAGGACGCCACTGGTCGTTCTTGCCTCGCAAACGCTACGCCCCAGCGCGGCGATCCGCCCTCGGCTCGGCGGCGAAAACATTCTCTGCCGACATGGACTACGACCGGACGGAGCCAGCGTCCCGACCTGCAAGTTGCTCTCGAGATGGGGCCGATCTGACCCTGATCGGAGCGGTGACCCCGCCATCGACCACGAGCACGTGGCCGGTCACGAAACCTGCCAGATCGGAAGCAAGGAAGAGGATGGCGCCCGCGATCTCGTCGGGCGAGCCGACCCGTTGAAGCGGCGTTGCCGCGGTCAGCTCGGCCCAGTCCTGTGCGCTAAAGCGCTCGTTCATGCGCGGCGTGGCGACAAACCCCGGCGCGACGACATTGACCCGTATGCCGCGATGACCGAGTTCGGCAGCCGCCGAGCGCACGAAATGATGCAGAGCCGCCTTGGCTGCTCCATAGACCGCCTGGCGAGGAATGCTGGTCAATCCCGCGACCGAGCCGACAAAGGTCATCGAGCCGCCATGCGTGCCCAGGGCGCGAGCGCCGGCGCGGGTGATCTGCATGGCCTGGCCGAGGTTGAAGGCGATCTCGCTGGCAGCCTGCGCCTCGTCGAGATCCTCGACCCAACCGCCGCGCGATCCGCCGATGATGTCGACGATGCCGTCGAGCCTGCCGAGATGGGCGGCGGCGGCAGTGACGGCGCGGTCGATTTCGCCTGCAACCGAGACGTCGGCGACGAGCGCGAGCCCACCGACCTCCGCTGCAACGGCGCGTGCGCGGTTTTTGTCGTTGTCGACGCAGACGACGTTCGCGCCGGCCTGCCGTAGCGCATGGACGCATTGCCGGCCGATGCCCCGCCCGGCACCGAAGACGACATGCCCTCTGCCGCTCAGATCGAGCCTGGCCCGATAGTCCGGGACCGCGTCATCGGCCATGGTCAGGTCCCCAGCCGCGACTTGCCGCGTGCGATGGCACCGTCCATACCGGCCAGGCTGAGGGCGCGGAACTCGTTGGTCGCGTGAGAAAGCTGATGGGTATCGAAATGCGCGTTCACCGCATTGCCAAACCCCTGGATGTCGGCGGTCCGGTTCAGCGAGCGCTTGATCAGTTTGAGCGCAAAGGGCGGAGTCAGCGCGATGCGCTCGGCGAGCTTCAGCGTTTCGGCTTCCAGTTCGGCGCGTGGCGCAAGCCGCGAGACCATGCCGATGCGATGGGCTTCCTCGGCGGTCATGCGTTCGCCGGTGTACAGCATCTCCTTCGCGCGGCGCAGGCCCATGACCCAGGGATGGATCAGGACCTCGACAGCGGCGGCGCCCAGCGTGATCACCACAGGATCGGCGAAGAAGGCGTCGTCGGAGGCGACGATGAGATCGCACATATTGGCGACCATGAAGGAGCCCGCGATACAGGCGCCCTGGACCTGCGCGATCGTCGGCTTGGGGAAATGCCAGATTCGCATGCAGTAGTTGAAGTAGCATTCCTCCTCGAAGGCCCAGCGCTCCTCGACGCCGAAGCCCGACCGCTTCTCTTTCCATTCCTTAAGGTCATGGCCGGCGGAGAAGTGCTCGCCCTTGCCGCCGAGGATCACGACCCGGACCTCGGGATCGTCATTGGCCTGGGTCAGCGCCTCGTCGAGCCGGCGCAGCAGCGCTTCACTCTCGGCGTTGCGGGCCTCGGGACGGTTATGCCAGATGCGCGTGATCGGACCGAGCCGCTCGACGAGGATGGGGTCTTCGTTGGACATGATATCTCCTGGCGGCAGATGAAGCATGGGCTTACTCGGCGAGCGCCTCGTCGCGGCCGCGCCGAATGAACGGGCTGGCGATCGCCAGGGCGGAAACCAGGGTCAGGCCGAGCAGAACGGCGCTGATCGGCCGCTGCAGGAAGATCATCGGATCTCCGCGAGAGAGCAGCATGGTGCGTCGCAGGTTCTCTTCCATCATCGGGCCCAGAACCACGCCCAGCAGCAGCGGCGCTGGCTCGCAATCGAGCTTCGTCAGCAGGTAGCCGATCGCCCCGAACAGGCACATCAGATAGAGATCGACGACGCTGGAGCTCAGCGTGAACACGCCGACCGAGCAGAACACCAGGATCGCCGGATATAGCAGATGATAGGGCACGGTGACGAGCCGGGCCCAGACGCCGACCAGCGGCAGGTTCAGAACCAGCAGCATGACGTTGCCGATCCACATCGAGGTGACGAGGCCCCAGAACACGCCGGGTTGCTCGCGCATCACGCCGGGGCCGGGCTGGACGCCATGCATGATCATGGCGCCGGCCATCAGCGCCATGATCGCGTTGCCGGGGATGCCGAGCGTCAGCATCGGAATGAAGGAGGTCTGCGCGCCGGCGTTGTTGGCAGCCTCAGGCGACGCCACGCCCTCGATCGCGCCCTTGCCGAAACGTTCGGGCGACTTCGATATCTTCTTCTCCAGCGAATAGGCGGCGAAGGACGCCAGCAGGGCGCCGCCACCGGGCAGGATGCCGAGCACCGAGCCCAGCCCCGTGCCGCGCAGGATCGGCGCAGTCATATCCTTGAGGTCCTGCCAGCTCGGCATCAGCGAGCTGATATGGCTGGTGGCGGCGTTGGCGTGGTCGCCGCCCTCGAGATTGCGCATAATCTCGCCAAGCCCGAACAGGCCCATGGCGAGCACGACGATGCCGATGCCGTCGGAGAGTTCGGGGATGCCGAAGGTGAAGCGCAGGTCTCCGGTATTGACGTCTGTTCCGACGATTCCGATCAGCAGGCCCAGCACGATCATGGCGAGCGCCTTGATCAGCGAGCCGCTCGCCAGCACGACCGAGACAACCAGCCCAAGCAGCATCAGTGAAAAATACTCGGCCGGGCCGAATTTCAGGGCGATGTCGCTCAGCGGCAAGGCGAATACCGCAATGACCAGCGTCGAGACCGTGCCGGCCACGACCGAGCCGATCGCGGCCGCGGCCAACGCGAGGCCGGCCTTGCCCTGGCGCGCCATCTGGTAGCCGTCGAGCGCCGTCACCACTGAGGTCGCCTCTCCCGGCAGATTGACCAGGATCGCGGTGGTGGACCCGCCATATTGCGCGCCGTAATAGATACCCGCCAGCATGATCAGCGCGGTCGCGGGCTCTAGCGCGAAGGTGGCCGGCAGCAGCATCGAGATGGTGGCGGCCGGGCCGATGCCCGGCAGCACGCCGATCAGCGTGCCGAGCAGGCAGCCGAGAAAACAGTACATCAGGTTCTGCGCCGTCAGCGCGACCGACATGCCCAATGCGAGGTGATCGATCAGTTCCATCGCCCTACCTCGCCCAGCGTCCGAATATCTCGCCCAGGATCGGGATCGGCTGGCCCAGCGCGTAGACGAAGGCGAGCGTGCAGCCGGCTGCCAGGCCGAGCGCGAGCAGCAGGGTCGGCAGCGGCCGGCTGCGCGGGCTGCCGAGAGCGCTGACGCCGACCAGCGCCAGCGTCGCACCGATCAATCCGACAGGGCGCAGCAGCACAGCGTAAAGCAGTGCCGAGATCAGAACGAGCGCTGGCCCGCGCAGCAGCATGCCGGGCAATGGCTCTACCCTGCCGAAAAAGCTGCGGCCGATCAGGATGACGGCGAAGGCGCACAGGATCAGCCCCATCAGGGCAGCGAAATAGCCCGATCCCATGCGGCTGGCCGTGCCGATCGTGTAGCCCTGAGCCAGCCCGATCGCCGCAAGGCCAACCGCCATGAAGAAGGCGCCCGACAGAAGGTCCTTAGGCTTGCGGATGGCAGGCATGGGTCGTCCCGCTGCGGGTGAGAAGGTAGCGGCGCGCATGCGCGCCGCCGGGCTCATTCGGCCTTGATGTTGGCGCTCTTGATCAGCGCGGCGACCTTCGCGGTCTGCTCGCGCAGCATCGTGCCGAAGTCCTTGCTGTCGAGCAGATTGCGCTTGAAGCCCGAGCGGGTGATCATTTCCAGAACCGCTTCGTCGCCAAGCACCTGCCTTGCATCGGCATCGATCTTGTCGATGACCGCGCGCGGCGTGCCCTTGGGCGCCAGCAGCGCGTACCAGGACTTCACCTGGGCATCGTAGCCGAGCTCCTTGAAGGTCGGGACGTCAGGCAGTTCCGCCAGGCGCTTGTCGTCGGCGACCGCGATGATCCGCGTCTTGCCGTCCTTGGCGATATTGATGCTGCCTTGGGGGCCATCCATCATCGCGTCGATCGTGCCGGAGAGCAGCGCCTGCGCCGAGGGCGCCGATCCCGCGAAGGGCACCGTCAGCAGGTCGATGCCCGCGCCCTGCTTGAACAGCTCCATGTTGAGATGCGGCGGGCTGCCGAAACCGGACATGCCGAAGTTCATCGCGCCGGGCTTCGACTTCGCCATGGCGACGAACTCCTGGACCGTCTTGACGCCCAGATCGGTGCGCGTCGACATGACCATGGTCTGATCGGCGACGAGACAGACCGGCTCGAAGGCTTCCAGCGTCTTGTAGGGCACCTTGCTCGGATTGAGCAGCTCATAGCCAATGAACGTCGTGCTGCCGGCGAAGGCGAGCGTGTAACCGTCGGGTGCCGCGCGGGCGACCACGGCTGCTGCCACCGTCCCGGCCGCGCCGACACGGTTTTCGACGACAACCGGCTGCTTCCAGTGATCCGACAGCTTCTGCGCCACGATGCGCGCGAGCAGGTCGCTGGGACCGCCGGCGGCGAAGCCGACCAGCAGCCGCACCGGCTTGTTCGGAAAGTCCTGGGCCGCCAGCGATCCCGGCGTCAGCGCAGCCAGTGCGAAGGCAAGGCCTGCGCCCAGCAGAAACTTGCGGCGTTCACCGATCGATTCAGCCGTGTTGAGTCTGGTCGTCGTCATTGCGTGTTCCTCTCCCATGCCTGTTTGCGGGCCGCTTTGGCGCGGCCGTCTTGTTGATCAGATCTCTCGGTCAGGTCTCGTCGGCTGCGTCCTCTGGCAAAGACACGAGCCCGCGCACCACGAAGGCCAGCATGGTCTCGATGACCTCGGGAGGCGGCGACCGGACCGCCGCTCCGTCGAGGCAAAAGGCGTGGATCAGCGCGCGCCGCAGGCCCATCAGCAGCACGGCGAGGGTTTCGAGCTCGTCGTCGCGAAAGCCGATCAGCTTGCCGGCGTCGCGGCTGCGCCGGAGCGAGCGGACATAGCGGCTGCGCAGGCTGCCCATGAAGGCCTTGTAGGCTTCCGGCGCGAAGAGCTCCGCCTCGCTCATGACGCGATGCATGCCGGGATGACTGCTGGAAAAGGCGAGATTGGCCTGCAGGCCCCGCCGCTCGATCTCGGCGATGTCGTGAGCGTCCTTGATGCTGGCGCCGATCGCCTCGACGAGATCGTTGCCGAGCACGGTTAGGACCTGGTCGAAGGCGTCCTGGCGCGAGGCGAAATGCAGGTAGAACGCGCCATGCGCGACATCGGCGCGCGCCGTGATGGCGTCGATCGTGGTCTTGCCGAAGCCCTGCTCGCCGATCACGCTCGCGGTGGCCTCGAGCAGTCGCCGCCGGGTCGCCTCGGTCTTCGCCTCCTGTGCGACAGAACGCTTGCGCTTGCGCGGCAGAACAGTGGCTGGAGCCTCGCTCATGGCTGGTCTCCGCGTTCGGCAAGGAGCCGCCGGAGCTCATCCTTGCGGATTTTACCCGAGGCGGTCCGGGGCATATCCGCGACGATCAACATGTCCTCCGGGACTTTCTGCCGCGCCAGGCCGGCCCGATCGAGATGAGCGGCTAGGTCAGACAGGGTTGGCAGGTGGTCTCCGGCCGGGACGATACAGGCGCAGACGACCTCGCCCAGTCGTGGATGCGGCTTGCCCACCACGGCGGCTTCGCGGATCAGGGGGTGGCTGGCCAGCGCGTCCTCGATCTCCTTGGGCGAGAGGTTTTCGCCGCCGCGAATGATCAGATCCTTGAGCCGCCCGGTGATGACAAGCGCGCCCTCGGGCGTGATACGACCGAGATCGCCGGTGTGACAGAAGCCGTCCGCGTCGAAGGTCGCGGCATTGGCCGCGGGGTCGGTATACCCCCGGCAGAGCGCGGGGCCACGCGCGATGATCTCGCCCTCGCCACCGCGCGGCACGTCGCGCCCGGCACCGTCGATGATGCGGACCTCGTAATCCACCGGGCGGCCATCGGTCTCGGCTGCGAGATCGAGCGCCGCAGGGTCGGCATAGCCTTGGGTGATGTTCGGCGCTTCGGTGCTGCCATAGATCCGGAATGCCGTTGCCTGTGCAAAGGTCGTCTGCGCATCGCGGACCAGCCGGGGCGACACCGCGGCCCCGCCGCAGCCGAAGCGCTTGAGGCTCGGCAGGCGCGAGCCGGCGGCGATGGCGGCGTCGACCGTGTCGCGCAGGAACGGGGCCGCCCCCGTGGTGACCTCGACCGCATGGCGATCGATCAGGCGCACGGCCTCGGCCGGGTCCCAGCGATCGAGCAACACCACCCGCGCCCCGATCCGGAACGGAGCTTCGAGGCCCCAGAGATAGCCGGTGATATGGCCGATCGGCGTTGCGATGAGCAGGGTCGGCGGGGCCGGCAGCCCCCAGTTGGCCACACCCATCGCCATGACCCGCGCCGTGCTGTCGTGGCTGTGCAGCACGCCCTTGGCGGGCCCGGTCGTGCCGGAGGTGTACATCACGAGCTTGACCGCCTCGGACGAAACCGCGGCGGCTGGCGCGGTCCCGTCGCGGCCTTGCGCGATCAGATCCTTCAACTGCAACGCCCCGTCAGTGCGGACATGCACCACATGGCGAAGCTCCGGAAGCTCGGCACGCAGGCCTGAGACGATCTCGGCAATGGGCAGGCTGCGGACGCGCTCGGTGATGAAAAGCGCTTTGGTGCGGCAGTCGCGCAGCATGTGGCGGAGTTCGGCTGCGCGATAGATCGGCACGATCGGATTGATCACCAGCCCCAGCCTTGCCGCGGCCAGGTTGATCGGCAAGGCCTCGAGCCAGTTGGGCAGGATGTAACTGATGGTGTCGCCCGGCTTGAGTCCGAGCCGCGTCAGCGAGACGGCCAACGCTTCGGCATCGGCGACGACGGTGCCGACGCTGACGTGCTCATCGCCGGCGATCGCCACGATCTGTTCAGGCCTTGCGGCGGCAAGCTCCCAGGCGTCCTGCGCGATGGTGCGCCCGCTCCAGGCCCCGGACCTGCGATAGGCTGGCGCGAGCGCATCGTCGCGCAAGGCCCAGCCGGTTGCAGCCGGCGCCAGCCCCGTCACGGCCGAAAGCGCGCTCACGCGGCGGCCTCCGATGCAGGGGCCGGCTCGACCAAGGCGACGTAGCGATCGAGATGATGCGCGACGCCGCCGAAACGCGCCTCGGTCATCATGAGGCGCTTGAAGTAGTGGCTGATGATGAAATCATCGGTCATGCCGATCCCGCCATGCAGGTGGACACCCTGCTCGGCGATCAGGCGGCCATTGCGGCCCGTGGTGATCTTGCAGGCTACGGCGACGGCAGCGCGGTCGGGCGCGCCAGAGTCATGCGCGGCTTCCGCCGTGTCCACGATCGCGCGCGTCTCCTCCAGGGCGATGTGCAGGTCGACGAAGCGATGCTGCAGGACCTGGAACTGCGACAGGTTCCGCCCGAAGGCGCGACGGGTCTTGAGATAGGAATGGCACAGCGCGACGACCGCCTCCATGGCGCCGAGCGCTTCCGCGCAGGTCGCGATGACGGCGCGATCGAGGGCATCCTCCAGCAGGGCGGAGACATCGCCGGCACTGACGAGCTCCGCGCGGGCCTTGTCCAGCGTGACATGGCCTGCCGGTTGACCATCGAGCGTGTGATAGGCGTCGAGCGACAGGCCGCTGCTGCCGGCCTTCAGGGCAAACAGGCCCAGCATCCCGTCGGGCAGCGTCGCCGTCACCAGCAGAGTGTCTGCGAAGGGCGCATCGAGCACCGCCTGCTTGGTGCCGGACAGCACAAACGCGCCCTCGGCCGCAATCGCCTGCGTCGCGACGGGAAAGCGCGCATAGCCCAACTGCGGCTCGGCATGCGCAAGGGCCAGCATCGCGGACCGGCCATCCGCTTCGAGCCAACGCGCTGTCTGCTCGTGCGTCGCGCAGGCGGTAAGCAGCGGCGCGCACAGTACGCTGGTCGAAAGGAACGGCGCGATCAGCAGGTCGCGCCCGATCGCGCTCATGACCAGGTCTTGATCGGTTATACCGGCGTCGAGCCCGCCGACCGAAGTCGGCAGGCCAAGAGCCGTGACGCCGAGATCGCCCAAGGCGCGCCAGAGGGCATGGCCGTCAGCCTGCTTCTGTCGTCGCCGGCTCTCGAAACCATGCTCGACGCCGATCCGGCGCAGGCCGTCTCCGAGCAAAGCGCGGGTTTCTGGATCGAGATGCGCAGTCATAGGCCAAGCGCCTTTGCGACGACGTTCTTCTGGATTTCGCTCGAGCCGCCATAGATCGTCGACGCGCGGCCGATGAGGTGGCTACGCACGACGCCGGCCTCCCAGAGAGCGGCATCGGGCTCGCTCTCGCCGTCGAAGGTCAGCAACTCCGGCCGGTAGGGCAGGCCCTGGCGGGCGATCAGGTCGATCTGCGCCTGCGCGATCTTCTGACTGAGTTCCGTGCAGCGCAGCTTCAGGATCGAGGCGCCGACGCTGCGGGCCCCTTCATCCTGGCCGGTGAAGGCGAGCTGCCGGGCGCAAAGCGACTCCAGAACCCGCACCGATACGCTCATATCAGCGAAGTTGCGCTTGAACTCGGGGTCGACGGCGCAGGGACGGCCCGCCTCATAGGTGGTCTCGGCCAGGCGGTTCAGGCGGTCCAGCATCAGCTTGACCCGCCCGACGAAGTAGCTGACCGAGATGCGCTCGTTGTCGAGCAGGAACTTGGCGTAGGTCCAGCCCTTGCCCTCGATCCCGATCAGGTTCTCGGCGGGCACGACGACATCGTCCAGAAAGACCTCGTTGGTCTCGTGGCAGAGATCCATGGTGACGATCGGGCGCACCGTCACGCCGGGGCTCTTCATGTCGATCAGGAGAAACGAAATCCCCTCTTGCGGCTTGTCATGCGTCGAGGTGCGAACCAGGCAGAACATCATGTCGGCCCAATGCGCGAAGGTGGTCCAGACCTTCTGCCCGGTGACCCGGTAGCTGTCGCCGTCGCGCACGGCGCGCGTGCTCAGGGCCGCCAGGTCCGAGCCGGCGCCGGGCTCGGAATAGCCTTGGCACCACCATGTGGTGGAATCGGCGATGCCGGGCAGGTAGCGGTCGCACTGCTCCTTGGTGCCGAAGGTGTAGAGCACCGGCCCGCAATAATTGACGCCGAAGGGCGCGATCCGCGGTGCGCCGGCATTGGCGGTCTCGTCTAGGAAGACATAGCGCTGCAGCAGCGACCAGTCGGCACCGCCATAGCGCTTGGGCCAATGGCCCAGGAGCCAGCCGCGCTCCTGCAGGCGGTTCTGCCAATCGACGATATCCTGCTTTTCCAGCAGCGCGTGGGTCTCGACCTTACGTCGCACCGAGGCCGGAACGGCATGGTCGCAGAAGGCTCTCACCTCCGCCCGAAACGCCCGTAGATACGCGTCTTCCCAATGGCCCAAGATGCTTCGTCCCGCAGCTGGCGTCGTCCAGTTCATAAAACTGACTGGACAGTCACAATCCGTCTCACATAAACTGACTTGGCAGTCAAGATTGTTGGCGCAAGCGACGCAGATGCCGAGGAGACGCCGATAATGGGCACGCAGACAGGTCGGGTCGCCATCGTCACCGGCGCCGCGCAAGGCATCGGCGCGGCCATCGTCACGCGCCTCGTCACTGAGGGCTGCCGGGTCGCCGCGGTCGATCACGATCCGGCTGCGCTGGAGAGGTTCGCGCTGGGCTTCGACGCCGCAGTGGTGAAACCGATCGTGGCGGATGTTTCCGACGAGGCGCAGTGCCGCCGTTATGTCGACGAGACCGTCGCGGCGTTCGGGGCGGTGCATCTGCTCGCCAACAATGCCGGCATTCTCGGCAACAGCGCGCCGCTCCACGAAATGGATGTGGCCGATTACGACCGGGTGTTCGCCGTGAATGCGCGCGGCATGTGGCTGGGCATGCGCGAGGTGCTGCGCCGCATGCTGCAGCAGGGCACGCCCGGCGCCATCGTCAACGTGGCGTCGATCGGGGCTTGGCGCATCAATCCCAAGCGCATCCCCTACGCGGCCTCTAAGGCGGCGCTGATGGCGATCACGCAAGGGGCTGCGATCGACTACGGTCCGCACGGCATCCGCATCAATGCGGTGGCGCCGGGCATGACCGATACGCCGATGTCACAGATTGTCGACCAGACCCGGCATGTCGGCGCCAACGCGGCGATCCTATCACGACCGATTCCGCGCAAGGCGCGCCCGGAAGAGATCGCCAACCTCGTCGCCTGGCTGCTCAGCGACGAGGCCTCCTATGTTACCGGTTCAGTTCAGGTGATTGACGGCGGAGCGATGCCGAAATGGTGACGGCTCCCTGACGTGCGCGCGTGATCTGCTCGTTTCGAAATGGCGCCCGACATCGTGCGAAATGCGCCATAACCTGACCTGCGGCCCTTGCCCAAAAGGCGGACGCTGCGCGCAAGACTTCGGCTCCCGCGCCTCTTGAGGCGGTCCCGTCGAACTGCCTCGGATTGGCGGGACTATCGTCCCTTATCGAGGAAGGCCCGCACCATGGCGACGGTAGCTGTCGGGTTCTCTTCCATGATCCAGTGCCCGGAATCGGGGATGACGCCCTCGCTCACGTCGGTTGCGGCAGCCCGCATCACGGCCGCCATCGCGGTGCCGAACGACTTCTCGCCGCCGATGGCCAGCACCGGCATGGCAAGCTTGCCTCCAGCTGCCAGATAGGCGCGGTTGTCGATCGCGTCTTGGTCGAAGGCCGCGAATTGGGCGAAGCCCGAGTGCATCGCGCCCGGCAGCGCGTAGAGTTTGGCATAGTGCTCGCGCGAGGCTTCGCTGAAGCGGGCTGGCGTCGCCGAGAACTCGTTCCAGAAGCGGTCGAGATAGATTCGCTCGCGCCCCGCTACCAGCCGCTCCATATCCGGCCCGCCGAAGCGGAAATGCCAGAGCAGCGGGTTTTTCAGAATATCCTCCCAGGGGCCGACTCCGGGAACCGGCGCGTCGATCAGCGCGAAGCGGCCGACACGACGGGGATGCTGCGCGGCAAAGGCGAAGCCGACCATGTTGCCTATATCGTGCGTCACCAGATCGGCCTGCTCGATCTTGAGAGCGTCGAGCACGCCGGCGACATCCCCGGCCTGCGTCCTCTTGTCGAAGCCGGAGGCTGGCTTGGACGACAGGCCGAGCCCGCGCAGGTCGGGCACCACGACGGTGTAGTTCCTGGCCAGGTCGGCTGCCATCGGCGCCCACATGTCGCCGGTCTCGCCATAGCCGTGCAGCAACACCACCGCCGGGCCTTGGCCGCCAACCCTGACATGGATCGTCGCGCCGTTGGTGGCGATCTCCTGCGTCTTGAAAGAGGCCGGGAAGTCCGGAACCTGAGCGGTCGCCGGTGCGGCGAGGGCGAGCGCTCCAAGCGTCAGGGCAATTTTCAACATCGTCCATCTCCCGCCGGCCGGGAGGGCGGTCTACTGACCGTCGCTGTCAGCCCCGTTGGCATGACGCAACGTAGCATTCCGCCTTCGTTCGGATTAGCATCCCATCGGCGAAACTGAGCTCCGGAATAACCGAACGATGTTAAAGCTAGATGGCATCTCGACCTTCGTCGCGATTGCTGAAGCCGGGTCGCTGAGCGAGGCCTCCCGCCGGTTACGCCTGTCGAAATCCGTGGTCAGCGATCGCCTGGCCGAATTGGAACGCAGCCTCGGTGCGGCGCTGCTGCATCGCAGCGCCCGCCGACTGACGTTGACCGAGGACGGCGCGGCCTTTCTGGAGCGCGCCACACGCATCACCCGGGAGGTCGAGGAGGCCGCGGCCGACATGGCCGAACGGCGGGGCATGCTGGCCGGGCCGCTGCTGATCTCAGCACCGGTCACCTTTGGCCGCATGCATCTCGGCCCCGCAATCTATCCCTTTCTCGCTCTCCATCCCGAGATCGCGCTGACGCTCGACCTCGACGACCGCCGGGTCGAGGCCGGCGCTGATAGCTATGACGCCGTGCTGCGTCACGGACCGATCGCGGACACGCGCCTTGTCGCCTGGACACTGGCCCCGAGCCGGAGGGTGCTCGTCGCATCGCCAGATTATATCGAGCGGCACGGCAGCCCGGATTCGATGAGCGCGCTCAATGGCCATAGCGGAATCTTCTACACCAACCGGGGCAGCGGCGACTGGTCGTTCCATGGTCCGGAAGGGATGGTCAGCGTTCGGGGGCGTCCCAGTCTGCGGGTCAATAACGGGGACATGATGCGCGATGCGGCTTTGGCCGGCCTTGGCATAGCCCTGCTTCCATTGTTCATTGCCGGCGCCGATATCGAGCACGGTCGGCTTCGCATCGTCGACATCGGCGTGCAGCCGCAGCCCGAGTTCATCTATCTGGCGCATCCCGAAGGGCGCCGCCCCTCGGCCAAGCTGCGCGCCTTCGCCGATTGCCTTCGTCATGCTTTTGGACAACCACCCTATTGGGAGCGCTGCCAATCCGATGAACGCGCTCGAATGGACTGATAACCCGTGCCCGTTGCGCCAACAGCTGAGATTGATACTCTGCGATTAAGCGGACCCTCAGGACCTAAGCTCGGTCTGGCAGGATCGATGCCCTCATCCCGCGGCGATCTCTTTTATTGGATTGCACTGAGCATCATCATCGTATGGAACATCATATTGCCGATTTTACCGTGCGTATCTTGCTTGCCGTTGACGACCTTGCCGAACGCCTCGTGAGGTAGATAGAGCCACCCGAGTTGCCCCTTGAAGCGAGGGGGCGATTGGGTGACGTTCCAATTGACGCAATAGGGCAAAACGGGCGCGACCTTATGGCGGTTCGTCATATACGCGCTGTCGAAATCGATCTGCTCTCGAATGATCGCGTTGTCGGCGCCACCGACGACCTCCGCGAACCTGAAAAGGTGATTGACACCGGAGCTGTAGCTGGACACCCCGACCTGACGCAGCCCGCCGTATCTGTCGAAATTGACGCCCAGGGAATGGTGGACGGCAATCATAATATCATCCAGCGTATCAATGCCGCGATCGGCAAAAAGATTGGTTGTGGAGCTATTTGCACGAGAGGCCCAAGTCATGAATGGAACGATGAGAACCATCTGCTTCATTGCTGCCATCTGAACGCCTAGATAGAAGACGTAATTATGGACGGACTCTTCCCATCGACCCGTAAAGGCGGGATATTTTGCGTCGTCGGTTTGCGAAATTGTGTCCGGGTGGAAGAAGATGTAGGCGCGAGAAAAATCGATCGTGCCAACCGGGACAGCAACCCCGACCCAGAATATCGCGCCGTTCTTTTCAATTCTGAACAAGAATTGCCTTATAGCCCCAGTAACTTTGAGGGGCGCCAACATCGCACCCTTCCTCACTGGGCGAAAAAGAAATGGCATCACGCTAGCTGGAGCGATCGAAAGGACTGACGGATCCGCTGGCGATGTATTTCGAAGTCGCTGCTGAATCCGAATGACGTTAAGATCGAGCACCGGTGGTACGTCACGCTTCGGTGGACGGGGCCATCCTGGGATGTCCTCGACCATCTTCCCGAAAACAATAACCATTTCTCGCCAGGTTCGGCCTTCGCGATCGATCCGGCCATCGGCCTTGGGAAGCCCTCGTCGCTTCTGAAAAAAGAAGATCACATCGCCGAGCGTATCGTCATAGAGCATCGGCAGCCATGATGCCGCTATGCCGATCATCGGGCTGCGAATGCTACTGAGCCAGGCCCCCATAAAATTCTGCACGAGCGTGACGTCAATCGGCATGTTATCGGCAGGCGAGCGCCCGACGGACGATGAAAGCTCAGGTGCCATAGCCGATCCTATTAAGAAGGAGGCAATTTGGAGCGCGAAACCTTACGTCACATCATTCAATTGAATTACGCAAGAGAAGAAGAGAAGGCGGGACCTGACGATGAAGCGTCTGCTGGAACGGGCTCTGGCCGGCACGCAGCTCCGGCGATTTCGTCGTGAAGATGGAGGTGGAGCGACTCGTCTCAGAGGGCTTGTCCGATCCTGATCCATGCGCGCTCATCGAGATCGGGCTCGGCGTTTGGCCGGCGCGTCGCGGCAGGGACCGGCGTCGAGCTGTGAGGCCGGTGATGAACGAGACCCGTCCTGCGACACCGACGCCGTCGCGACCCTGCGCGAGCGCGATTCCGCATCGCCGTGATGGGGCAGGGGTGTCTGGTTTGCCACGTGCCCCCAAGACCGGGATCGAACCCGCCATGGTCGCTGAGGTGTTCGGCGTCGAGGCCGCGATGTCCTCGGCGCCGGACGGGTGGTTGATCGTCACGCCGCTCAGGGCGGTGTGACGAAGCGTTTCACCGGAACGGAGGCGAGTACTGGAGGCCGCCCTCGGTCCAGAGCGCGTTCGGGCCGCGCTGGAGCTTCATCGGCGAATTCATGCCGAGATTGCGCTCAAAGCTTTCGCCGTAATTGCCGACTGCGGCGATGATCCTGATGGTCCAGTCATTGGTCACCCCGAGACCTTCGCCGTATTTGCCATCCTTGCCGAGGAAACGTCGGATTTCGGGATTGGCGGAGGTTTCCGCGAGGTCCTTTACGTTCGCCTTGGTCACGCCGAGCTCTTCGGCATTGATCAGGGCGAACAGGGTCCAGCGCACGAGGTTGAACCAGGTATCGTCGCCGCTACGCACCCAGGGGCCGAGCGGCTCCTTCGAGATCACCTCGGGCAGCACGACATGGTCGCCGGGATCGCGGAACTTGAGCAGATTGGCCGAGAGCGCCGATACGTCGGTCGTATAGGCGTCGCAGCGCCCGGACTCGTAAGCCTTGAGCGCATCCTCTGCAGTGCCGAAGGCCGCGACCTCGTATTTCATCTTTGTACGGCGGAAATAGTCGGCGAGGTTCAATTCGCTCGTCGTGCCCTGGGCGACGCAGATCGAGGCGCCATCGAGCTTGCTTGCGCTGGCGACACCGAGCTTCTTCGGTACCATGAAGCCCTGGCCGTCATAGTAGTTCACGCCGGTGAAGGTGACGCCCTGGCCCGTGTTGCGCGCCAACGTCCATGTCGTCGTGCGCGGCAGGACATCGACCTCGCCCGCCTGCAAGGCGATCAAGCGGTCCTTCGAGGTCAGCGGCACGAAGGAGGCTTTTTCCTTGTCGTTGAAGATCACGACCGCCAGCGCACGGCAGATATCGATATCGAAGCCCTGCCATCGGCCATTGGCGTCCTGGGTCGAGAAGCCCGCGACGCCGGTGCTGGTGCCGCAGATGATCTTGCCGCGATCGCGGATCGCCTTGAGCGTGTCCGCTGCGGCGGGCTGCGCCAGGAGGCAGGTTGCCGCGAGGGCTGCGCCCAGCCTGTAGGTAAGCATCTTCATTGTATTTCCCCTTCGTTTTGTGTTTGAAACGCTGCCTTCGGGCAAAATCCTCCCTTCACGGCGCGAGGCTCGCGCCGTGTCGTCATCGCAGGTTCGATGCTTCCTGCTGTCAGGCCGCCTTGGTCGCGGAGGCCTGCCCGAGCACCGACAGCAGCCGGCTCAGATCGGTCCAGAGTTCGCCGGGCTCTTCGAGGCCGATGCTGATGCGCAGCAACGGGCCCTTCGCGGCCCAGGTCGTCGCAGTCCTGTCCGGCGCGATCGCCTGCGGCGCGACGAGGCTGCGCGTGCCGCCCCAGGAGGCGCCGATCGCGAAGACGCGCAGTGCGCTCAGCGCCGCGCTCATGGCGTCGTCGTCGACAGGCTTCAGCACAAGGCTGAACAGGCCAGACGAGCGTCCCATGTCGCGCTTCCAGATCGCGTGGCCCGGGCACGACGGCAGGGCCGGATGCAGCACGCGCTCGACCATGGGATGATCGACGAGCCGGCGGGCGAAATCCTCCGAGATCTTGCCCATATGGGCGACGCGCAGCCCCATGGTCTCGATGCCGCGCAAGGCGAGTTGGGCTTCATCCGGCGAGACGCCGACGCCGAAGCCGCGCAGGATCTCCTTCATCTTCTGGCGCAACGCCATGTCCTTGACGGTGATCGAGCCGAGCAGCAGGTCGGAATGGCCACCGACATATTTGGTCAGCGCCTCGCAGGCGAAATCGGCGCCGTGCTCCAGCGGCTTGAAGAGTAGCGGCGTCGCCCAGGTGTTGTCGCAGCCGACGAGCGCGCCCCTGGCCTTGGCGGCGGCCGCGATGGCGGGAACGTCCTGCACCTCCATCGTGTTCGAGCCGGGCGACTCGACCCAGACCAGCTTGACCGTATCGTCGATGAGATCGGCGATGCCGGCGCCGATCAGCGGGTCGTAGACGCCATAGGCGATGCCGCGCGGCGCCAGGTATTCGGCGCAGAAGCTGCGGACCGGCGGGTAGACATGGTCCGGGATCAGCACCTTGTCGCCGGGCATCAGTACCGACAGCATCACGATGGTGACCGCCGCCTGCCCGGACGGCACCAGAACGGTGCGGATGCCATCGTGTAACTGGGTCAGTTGCGCTTCGAGCGTACGGGTCGTCGGGGTGCCGTGCAGCCCGTAGGTATAGCCGTCGAAGCCGCGATACTTGCGGGCCATGAAGCTCGCGCCATCGGGATAGACGATGGTCGAGGCGCGGTGCGTCGGCACGGCGAGCGAGGCATAGCCCTTCTCGTCGACGGCCGGGTGGTGAACGCAAAGTGTCAGGTCATGCATGGTCGGTTTCCCTTGTCGGGTCGATATTCAAGCTGTTGAGAAAGCGAGGCAATCCGTCGATCGGCATCGAGCGATGCCTCACGGTCATGGCTTTGGAAGCTCGTCCCGCAGCGCGCGCTTGGCGACCTGGTGCATCCAGTCGATCGCGACCGGAAGGATCGCGTCGTTGAAGTCGTAGCGGGCGTTATGGAGTTCCCCGTCCGGACCGGCCGGCCCGTTGCCGATCCAGACATAGGCGCCGCGCCTGTCCTTGATCAGGAAGGAGAAGTCGTCGCCAGTCGTGCTGGGCCGCAAGTCGGTGCGGACCTTGGCACCGATCGCTTCACCGGCTGCAACGGCGAGCTTCACCTCAACGGGTGTGTTGATGATCGACCTGCCGGTCGAGAGGATCTCGACATCGGCGCGCATGCCATAGGCCTCGCAGGTGCCCGCGATCAGGCTCTCCATGCGCTTGATGACGGCTTCGCGGACGTCCTGACGATAGGTGCGCAGCGTGCCGACGAGGGTGACGCTCTCCGGGATCTGGTTGCTGACCACGCCCCCCTGGATCTGGCCGATCGAGAGCACGACGGCGTCGCACGGGTCGACATTGCGCGAAATGATGGTGTGCAGGCCCATGATCAGATGTGCCGCGGCCAGGATCGGGTCGCGCGTTTGATGCGGGATGGCGGCATGGCCGGCGAGGCCGTGCAAGGTCACCTGCCAGCGGCCGCCCGCTGCCATGACCGGTCCATTGTGGACGGCGACGGTGCCGGCCTCGAGCCCCGGCCAGTTGTGGAAGGCGAAGATGCGCTCCATCGGAAACCGTTCGAACAGCCCGTCGGCGATCATGGCCTTGGCGCCGGCGCCATTTTCCTCGGCCGGCTGGAAGATGAACTGGACGGTGCCTTGCCAGTCGGGATCGGCGGCCAGCATCGCGGCGGCGCCGAGGAGGGCGACCGCGTGGCCGTCATGGCCGCAGGCATGCATCACGCCCGGCGCCTGCGAGGCGTAGGGGGCATCATTACGCTCGGCGATGGGCAAGGCGTCGATGTCGCCACGCAGGCCAACCGAGCGGTTCGAGCCCGGCCGCGACAGCGTCGCAACGATGCCGGTGCCGCCGACGCCCGCTGCGAAAGGGATGCGGAGTTCGCGCAGCCGCTCCTGGAGAAAGGCCGAGGTCTTCGTCTCTTTCTCGGAGAGTTCGGGATGCGCGTGGAGATGGCGGCGCCACTCGGTCAGCCGCGGAAGAAGTGTCTTATCCATGATCGGTCCGTTGGTCGGTCTTCAGCGTTTCGCGGAGAAAAGGAGGTGCTCTTCCAGCCGCCTGACGAGCCAGGCGAGCACGAGGGCGATGGCGAGGAAGATCGCGCCGACGACGACCATCGGCTCGGTGTAGCGGAAGGTGTCGGACGAGATGTCGAGCGCGGCGCCGAAAGCCTCGTAGACCGCAATGGCGGCGAGGTAGGGCGTCGATTTGAAGATGCCGATGAAGTAGTTGCCCATCGGGGCCGCGATGTTGCGCAGCATCTGTGGCGCGATCACCAGAAGGACAGTCTGCAGGCGCTTCAGGCCGAGAGCGCGCGCTGCCTCGAACTGGCCCGGCTTCACGCCGTCGATGCCGGCCTTGAAGACCTCGGCCAGATAGCCGCTGTAATAGATGCTGATCGCGATGACGCCGATGGCCAGCGCCGGCAGCTTGATGCCGTAGGATGGCAGGACGAAGTAGAAGAAGTAGAGCTGCACCAGCAGCGGCGTCGAGCGGATGAAATCGATCAGGAAGCGCATCGCATAGCGCATCACACCGTTGCTGCGCCGCGCGATCTCCAGCCCGAAGCCGAGCAGCGACGCCCCGATGCAGCTCAGCAACGCGACGAGGATCGAGGTCCAGAGCGCGCCGGCGATCTTCGGTACGGTCGAGAGAGCGAAGCCCAGATCAAACAGCATGGTCGAGCTTTCGTCCGGCGCCGACCTTGCGTTCGACCCAGCGGCCGATGATCGTCGCGGGATAGCACAGGATGAAATAGGCCACGAGCAGCGCGAAATAGACCTTCGGCGGATCATAGAAGAGCTGCGAGATCTCCTTGGCGCGGAAGGTCATGTCGGTCAGTGTCACCAGCGAGACCAGCGCGGTGCCTTTCACGAGCTGGATGAACTGGTTGATGAAGGTCGGCACCATCGCCAGCAGCGCCTGCGGCAGTTCGATCAGCATCAGGATCTGCCAGCTGCGCAGGCCGAGCGATCTTCCGGCCTCGCTCTGCCCCTTGTCGAGCGCCTGCAGGGCGCCGCGCACGGCCTGGCTGCCATAGGCGCCGATATGCAGGCCTAGCACCATCGAGCCGACCGTGATGCCCGACAGCCGCAGGCCGAAGGACGGCAGCGTGTAGTAGAAGCCGTAGAGGAGGATGACGACCGAGGTCGAACGCCAGAACTCGATCACCGCCGTTACAGCGCCATAGGCAAGGCCGCGCCAGCTATGCTGGGCGATGCCGGCGGCGAAGGCGAAGGGCACGGCGTAAAGCATGCCGAGCGCCGTCACCGTCAGCGTGACGTTCAACCCCTGGAAGATGCCCGAGAGGACTTCGAGAAAGCTCATGATGCCGGCCGCAGCGTTCAGCCGTTGCCGGCGCAGATCTGCGCCGTGGTGACGGAGCCGGCGTCCTCGTCGGCGGTGAAGTTGTACTTCTCCATGATCGGCTTGAGGCCGCCGCTGGCGCGAAGCTTGGCGAGCTCGGCATTGTAGGCGTCGCGCAGCTTGGTGCTGCTCTTGGGGAAGACCGTGCCGGTATAGAGCTTGGCCGGCTGGCCGTTCGGCTTGATCAGGCCCTTGAACGGCACGGCCCGCTCGATGCCCTCCACTTTCTGCTCGTCGATCACGCCGATGGCGCTGGGAACCGACAGGGTGGTGACGTCGGCACGGTCGGCGAGAATGGCGCTGACAGCGGCTTCGTTGTTCGGGAAAAGCGAGATCTGCGATTCCGGCACGCCGGCCGCGATGGCATTCTTGGTGTTCTCGGAGCCGCGGCCGCCGGCGAGACGGATTTTCGGGTTCTTCGCGATGTCTTCGTAGGAATGCAGCTTGAGCGGGTTGCCCTTCTTGACCAGCAGGCTATCGCCGACAGCCACATCCGGCTCGCTGAACAGCACCTGCTCGCAGCGCGGTGGGGTGATGGCGACCCCGGACGCGATGATATCGAAGCGCCCCGCGAGCAGGCCGGGGATCATCGCGCCGAAATCGGAGACGACGAACTCGAAATCCTTGACGCCAAGCGGGGCGAAGACGGCGCGGATCACCTCGGGGTGGATGCCGACGACCTTGCTATCCTTGTCGCGATAGGCCCAGGGCGTGCGATTATGGATGCCCACGACGAGCTTCTTGCCGGCCCATTCGGACTGGGCTTGCGCCTGTGATGCCCCCGGGCCGCTGAACGCCGCGAGCACTGTGAAGGCCCCGGCGAGGAGGAGGGGAAGGCGGCGACGCGAGATAGCGGTCATGACGATCTCCGATCCGGAAAGGTTGGGTCTGCTCAGTGCAGGATCTGGCTGAGGAAGAGCTTGGTGCGCTCGTGCTGGGGGTTCTTGAAGAACGCGTCGGGGGTGTTCATCTCGACGATCTGGCCGGCGTCCATGAAGATGACGCGGTCGGCGACCTGGCGGGCGAAGCCCATCTCGTGGGTGACGCAGAGCATGGTCATGCCCTCGTCGGCGAGCGAGACCATGGTGTCGAGCACCTCCTTGACCATCTCCGGGTCGAGCGCCGAGGTCGGCTCGTCGAACAGCATGATCTTCGGGCT
>SEEM01000414.1 GCA_004144595.1 Hyphomicrobiales bacterium | reverse complement strand
GATCGGCCCGACCTCACTCGCCGCCCATGCGATCGCGATCCAGATCGCGTCGCTGTGCTTCATGGTGCCAATGGGCATTGGCCAGGCCGGAACGGTCAGGGTCGGGCGCGCCTTCGGCGCCGGCGACAGCGACGGCATCGCCCGGGCCGGCGCGACGGCGCTCGTGCTCGCGACCGCCTTCATGTGCTTCACCGCCCTGCTGATGTTGCTGATCCCGCACTGGCTCGTCGTTCCGTTCCTCGACGCCGGCAAGCCACGCGCCGCCGAGGTGGCAGAGCTCGCCATGCTGTTCCTGTTCTATGCCGCGATCTTCCAGATCGTCGACGGCATCCAGGTGGTCGGGGTCTCGATCCTGCGCGGCCTGCGCGACACGCGGGTGCCGATGCTGTTCGCCGGCCTCGGCTATTGGGGCATCGGCCTGCCGCTGTCGGCGGCGCTCGGCTTCCTGACGCCGCTCGCCGGCGTCGGCATCTGGATCGGGCTCGCGACCGGCCTTGCGATTGTCGCCGCCCTGATGCTGGCCCGCTGGTTCGCCCGCGAACGGCTCGGCCTGACCAGGTCGGCCGGCCAGCCGGCCTCGTAGCGACAACTGCAACGGCGGAGTAGCGATTCGTTAACTCCAGGTTGCATTTTCGCGCATCTTGGCTGACACTTCCTGCGACGATCCCTCATGCTGCCGCGCTGAAAAGGGACGAGTCGTGACGCCGCAAGATATCGCGCTGATCCGGTCGAACTTTGCGCAACTGCACCGGCGCAAGATCGAGACGGCCTGCCTGTTCTATGAGCGGCTCTTCACCACGATGCCGGGCACGCGCGCGCTGTTCAAGACCGACATCGAGGCGCAGGCGGCGAAGCTGATCGAAACGCTGACGGTCGCGCTCGCCATGCTGAACGATCCTTCAGGCCTGAACGCCCTGCTCGCGCGGCTCGGCGAGCGCCACATAGGCTATGGTGTCCGGCCGGCGCATTACGAGGCCGTTCGCGGTGCCCTGCTCTGGACGCTGGAGACCGCCCTGGGAGATGCCTTCACGGCGCAGGCGCGAGCGGCCTGGAGCGAACTCTACG
>SEEM01000413.1 GCA_004144595.1 Hyphomicrobiales bacterium | reverse complement strand
CCGTCGCGGATCGGGTAGGCGAGCTTGGCGGAGCGGCTGATCAGCTCCTGCTTTGCGGCGTCGTATTCCAACGTCGCCTTGGTCAGCGGGCAGACCAGGATTTCGAGCAGCTTGGGGTCGATGCGGGTGGTCATGTCGGCTTCGCCGGTCATCGGTCTTTCCGTTCTCTAGAGCGGGCGGTTCGCTTATCGAAACTCCGCCGTCATTCCAGACAAGCCGCGGTAGCGGCGCGGACCGGGAATCTATCGTGAGTTTCGTCACTCTACGATGGATTCCGGGTCAAGTCCGGAATGACGATGTGTTTCACCGCCAGGGCATCACGCCTTCTAATGCTTGCGCGGCAGGTCGGCCAGCATGCCGGCCGCCACCATCAGTTTCGGCAAGGTCAGGCCGGAACTCGCGATCGCGTTGACGGTGGTGCGGGTCCGTTCCGCATCCTCGCTGCGTTCCGCCAGCCAGCTCTCCAGCGTGCCCTGTCCGTTTGCGGAGGCCGAGACCTCCTGCGTCAGGTTGGACTGGGCGTCGTCGAGGGTCTCGATCGCCCGTTCACGGGCGAGGCGCTCGTAGTCGTCCGTCGCCGGGACGGCCGCGGCTGCTGCCTTCAGGTTCGACAGGCCGAACAGCGCATCGATGCCGAAATGGATGCGGGCGACATCGCCGATCCCACGTTTGCTGCGCTCGGCGATGTCGACAATGTCGGTCGCCTCGGCCAGCGCCGGCAGGCTGGCGATGCGCGTGGCAAGAGCCTCCGGCACGCCTTCCGAGGTCAGCACCGCGATGCGCGCGAGCCTCGCCTGCGATGCGGTCTCCGGCAGCAGGGAGCCGAGTTCGCCGGACAGCTCCTTCACTCCCTTGGCATAGCGGGCGATGGTCTGCTCGATCGTGCCGGGCTTGGCGACGCCGCGCCGCAGGAACCAGCCCATGCGGTTGGTGACGAGCTCCTGCGCGGCGCCATAGAGGCCGAGCTGAGTCTTGCCGGGGATCCTGGCATCGAGCGCGTCGATCTCGCCGTTGAGCGCGATGAGATCGAAGGAATCGCGGGCGATCGCGTAGGCGGCGGCGATGGC
>SEEM01000412.1 GCA_004144595.1 Hyphomicrobiales bacterium | reverse complement strand
TGATGCTGCCATACGGCGACAAGCTGCGCGGCTCGCAGGAGAGGCTGCGGTTGGCAACGGTGTTGTGCAGGGCGGCGCGAGCCTGCAAGCCGCAGGACCACCGTGTCTCGCATTGAGACAGACATCGTTCGCGCGGGGGCTTAGCCCCCCGCAAGCCTGACGATCCTCTCGCGGTTGCGGTGCGACCCATCGATATAACGCAGCGGCGGCGGCACTTCGGACGGCGAAAGAGTGGGCAGATCGCCCGAGCCTCGCCCCATGCGCGCTTCTCTCGCAGCCGCCTCCATCCGTTCGTCGAGTTTCACCGCAGGGCCCCCAGTCCCTGCGCCGCGATCGTTGCAGAAGCAGCCAGCCATGTCGCTTCGTCGACCGATGAGCGCTCATCGAGAAGCACCAGGACGAGGAGGCCGCTCAGCGGGACGATGGCCGCGGGCAGAACAGAAACTGCGACAGCCCGGGCTAGCAATCAACGCGACCGAAACCGAAACCGGCGCATCACTCTGCATTGCCACTATTTCGCGCTACCGCACGGGTCGGCGATGACGGACCGGCCCCGACCATCTTGATCATGCCCGCCCTCCCGATTTGACGCCGGCCGCGATCACAAGCTTTGAGGCTCGCGCGCCGGTAACGAGCGGGCTATACCACACCACACCTACGGCCGGACGGCAGGAGCAATCGATGAAGATCGTGATGGTTGGCTCGGGCTATGTGGGTCTGGTGTCGGGGGCCTGCTTTGCGGATTTCGGGCATGACGTGGTTTGCGTCGACAAGGTCGAGAGCAAGGTTTCTGCGCTGAAGCGGGGCGAGATCCCGATCTTCGAGCCTGGGCTGTCGGATCTGGTGCGGACGAATGCGGCGGCGGGGCGCCTGTCCTTCACCACCGATCTGGCCGGGCCGGTCGCCGAGGCGGATGCGGTGTTCATCGCGGTGGGCACGCCCTCGCGCCGCGGCGACGGCTTCGCCGACCTGTCCTATGTCTATGCCGCGACGCGCGAGATCGCGCAGGCGATCAGCGGCTACACGGTGATCGTGACCAAGTCGACGGTTCCGGTCGGCACCGGCGACGA
>SEEM01000146.1 GCA_004144595.1 Hyphomicrobiales bacterium | reverse complement strand
GTCTTGTTGTATCACGGCTGAACCAAAGCCAGCCGGGAGCGGTGCAGGTCGTTGCCAACTCGACGTCAAAGGATATGCATGCCGTAGAGGCTGCGGCATTGATCTATCGCCGCGAATTGTCGAATCCACCTTCGATCGATGATCTGGCCCGGCGTGTCGGCTTGAACAGAAATAGTTTGTCAGAAGCATTTCGCGAGCGCTTCGGTGAAACGCCGGCGAGTTTTTCCAGACGAATGCGCCTGGAGTGGGCGCGAGAGCAACTGAATGCCAGAACTGGGAGAGTGTCTGAAATTGCGATGGCGTGTGGATACACAAGCCACGCCGCTTTCTCGCGTTCATTCCTCGAGCAATTCGGCAAACCTCCATCGAAGACGAAATCCGCGTGACTTACGGATCGCGATCGATTCTGCTGACCTGAAAAAGTAATAAGATCGGCATTTGGCGCACCGCAGATCAACATCACATGTGGAGAAGCGGTCGCTATCGTAATACGGTCGTGCCCCTGATGGTGCTGTAGCTTCGCGGAGCCATCACGATGCCGGCTTGGCCGGGGTTGTCGGTCGGCCAAGGCTTTGAGTGGGGCTGGCGCATAGGCCCAAGGCAGCAGGTCGTCGAATTGGCTCTGCGGATGACCGGTGAGACGATGCGGGTGATGACGTCGGCGAGATAGGTTTGCGGGTCGCGCCGTTGAGCTTGCAGGTCTCGACCAGGGAGGCGATGACGGCCCAGTGCTCGGCGCCGCCGTCGCTGCCCGCGAACAGTGCATTCTTGCGGTTCAGCGCGATTAATGGCTCATGACACCCGATCGTCTTGCCGGCATTCTGGCGGCTCTGCACGACCGCAAGGCCTCAAAACAGGAATCGGTCCGTCGGCGCATCGCTCAGTTGCAGCAGGAGGCGACCGACGCCGAGAAAGCACTTCAGAATGTCTATCAGGCGATTGAGTCCGGCGTTCTTGATCCCACCGAGCCTTCCCTCCAGAGCCGCGTTATCGCCCTGCGAGAAAAGCGAGATATCGCCTCGGCCACTCTCGAGCGTGCCAGAGCCAATCTGATCGAGCATCCCACACTTGAGTTCCACGTCATCGAAACATTCCGCAGGTCTCTTATCGAGCGCCTTGAACGGAACCTGCGAAGCCACGCCGAGGGCCGCGGCCCGGTTCACAGTTCTGATCGGAAATGGTGGGGGAAGCAGGACTCGAACCTGCGAAGGCATAGCCAGCGGATTTACAGTCCGCCCCCTTTGCCGCTCGGGACATTCCCCCGCCTGCGCCCTTCATCGGCTCTGTGAGCCCAGGGCCACCGATATGTCACTTTCGCGACGACCGGTAGGCGCGGCCGGACTTATGGTGACCGGGCCGCGCCCTGTCAACGGCAAAAAGGCCGACGGAACGAATTCGTTGTGAAGGCATGGGATCGGCGCCCTGCCGAAGCGACGCCACACCCGAAGCGTTCGCGAGCGCGACTGCCTGCCGGCCGGACACGCTGCCCCACCGGAGCCGCAAACGCATCACTTGCGCTTCCTATAGCGAGCAGCCCTGAGACCGATCAGCTCGCGGCACGCCCATGGCTCAGGACGAAGGCTGCCCGCTCGGCAACGCTCGCACGGGGCAGTTCGACCAGTTCGTAGCCGTACCGAGGATAGATCGCGGCCATGGCGGCATAGGTCCGCTCCGCCTCGGCGAAGTCCTGCCGGCGCTCGGCGTCCTGCCTGAATATCTCACGCCAGGGCGGAGCGATGAAGACGGCGCGGCGATAGCGCATTTCCTGCGCAGCTCGTTCGACATGTCGGGGCAGCGGCAGGCCGCAAAGCGTCAGGTATCCGGCGATATCGGGCAGACCGCGGTCGAAGACGACGTTTTCCTTTCCCGCAAGCGCCTCGGCATGGCCTCGCAGATCGGCCGCCAGCATCAACTCGGCGAACAGGGCCGGATCGACCCAGGGCAGCCCCTGGCCATCGATAGCCTGCTGGTCGCGAATGATCGCCCGCCCGGCCTCGGGCCGCACCGCTTGGCCGCTGGCCGCAAGGGCCTCGATCAGGCTCGTCTTTCCCGCGCCCGGGCCGCCGGTGATAACGATCAACCGGTCTGTCTCCTGAGGCATCGTGGCTCCTTTTCTCGTGGGACATGTCGGCAAAGGGTGGTTCGCGCTGGCCAAGCGCGCGATGTCGTGGCACGGCAATCCGGCAATCACTGGAGAGAGCGATGGCTCCGCCGTTCCGCCCGAAACAAGCCAGGCCCGCCGGGGGTAGACAGGGCACCCGCCGCAGCGACGGGCCGCCGCCGCACCGGCCGGGCGATATCGACGAGGCCGTGCTCTACGGTGTGCATCCCGTCGTCGAGGCGCTGAAGAATCCGCAGCGACGGCACCGACGCCTGCTCGCGACGGAGAATGGCCTGCGCCGGCTGCAGGAGCAAATCGACCCTCTGCCGCTCGAGGCGGAGATCGTGCGTCCCTCCGAGATCGACCGGCTGCTCACTCCCGATTCGGTGCACCAGGGCCTTTATCTCGTCTGCGATCCCCTGCCTTCGCCCGATCTCGACAGCCTGCCGGACGACGCGATCGTGCTGGCGCTGGATCAGATCACCGATCCGCATAATGTCGGCGCGATCCTGCGCTCCGCTGCCGCCTTCGCTGCCGCGGCGGTGATTGTCACGATCAGGCACTCCCCGGCGGCGACGGGCGTTCTTGCCAAATCCGCCTCCGGCGCGCTGGAGCATGTCCCACTCATCGCCGTGCGCAATCTCGGTGACGCGCTGGATACGCTGGGCAAGCGCGGCTTCCTGCGCGTCGGCTTCGATTCGGACGGCGATGTCGCGCTGGACGATGTCACGCTGCGTCGCCCGCTGGTCATGGTGATGGGTGCGGAGGGCAAAGGCCTGCGCCAGCGCTCGCGCGAGCTTTGCGACCATGTCGCACGGCTCGAAGTGCCCGGCACGATCACCAGCCTCAACGTCTCGAACGCAACTGCGATCGCGCTCTACGCGGCCAGCCGCCGCTGACCGCAGGCGCCGCTATATCGGGTGAAAAAGCCGCGATATAGGCCTTTTCGCCTGCGCCACCTCCTCCACCGATAGTCTCATAGACGAACGGTGCAAGACCAAGTGCCTGATTGCTCCTGCGACGATCCGCGCGCAATCCTCTGAAGCGAGTTGGAATGGCGGGACTCACCGCCTTCCAACGGCGCGGCCATCGTCATTCAGAACGCGAACCGCGCGAAACGAGGTTGCCGGGCTCAAGCCCGGCTTCAGGGCTTTACCAGGGGAGATAAACGCCATGAGCATGGCATCGCAAGCATCGGGAACGAGGGCCGCGGCCCGCCCGATGACCAAAGAGGAAAAGAAGGTCATTCTGGCGTCGTCGCTCGGCACGGTGTTCGAGTGGTACGACTTCTATCTCTACGGCTCGCTCGCCGTCATGATCGGCGCGCACTTCTTCTCGGCCTTCGACGCGAACACCCGCGCGATCTTTGCGCTGCTGGCATTTGCGGCAGGCTTCCTGGTTCGTCCCTTCGGCGCGCTGTTCTTCGGCCGCCTCGGTGACCTCATCGGCCGCAAATACACCTTCCTGGTCACGATCGTGATCATGGGCGCCTCGACCTTCCTGGTCGGCCTGCTGCCCGGCTACAGCACGATCGGCTGGGTCGCGCCCGTCATCCTGATCGCGCTGCGCATGCTTCAGGGCCTGGCGCTCGGCGGCGAGTACGGCGGTGCCGCGGTCTATGTCGCGGAGCATGCCCCGGTCGGCCGGCGTGGCTTCTACACATCCTGGATCCAGACCACGGCGACGCTCGGCCTGCTGCTGTCGCTGATCGTCATCCTCGTGATCCGCGTCAACATGGGCGAGCAGGAATTCGCCGCCTGGGGCTGGCGCATTCCGTTCCTGCTCTCGATCTTCCTGCTCGCGATCTCGGTCTGGATTCGACTCCAGATGCAGGAATCGCCGGCGTTCAAGAAGATGAAGGAAGAGGGCACCGGCTCGAAGGCGCCGCTCTCCGAGGCCTTCGGCCAGTGGAAGAACGCCAAGATCGCCCTGATCGCCCTGTTCGGATTGACCATGGGCCAGGCCGTCGTCTGGTACACCGGCCAGTTCTATGCGCTCTTCTTCATCCAGAGCATCCTGAAGGTCGATCTCTATTCGGCGAACGTGCTGATCGCATGGGCGCTGATCATCGGCACGGGCGGCTTCATCTTCTTCGGCTCGCTCTCGGACAGGATCGGGCGCAAGCCGATCATCCTGGCCGGCTGCCTGATCGCGGCGCTGACCTACTTCCCGCTGTTCGGCGCGCTGACCAAGGCTGCCAACCCCGGCCTCGCCGCCGCCCATGAGAACGTCAAGGTTCAGGTCGTGGCTGATCCGGCGACCTGCGGCTCGGTCTTCGATCCGGTCGGCGTTCGCACCTTCACCGCGCCCTGCGACATTGCCCGCCGCACGCTCGCGACGCAGGCCATCGTCTATACCCAGGCGCCGGCACCCGCCGGGACGCCCGCCAAGGTCACCGTCAACGGCAAGGATGTCGCGATCGACGGCAGCTTCGCGGCGAATATCGCCAAGGAGGCTGTTGCCGCCGGCTATCCGGGCGCTGGCGATGCCCGCATCGTCAAGACCGGCTTCTTCGGCGCGCTCTTCGGCGGTCAGTCGCTCACGGTCATCGCGATCCTGACGGTGCTGATCATCTACGTCACGATGGTCTATGGGCCGATCGCGGCGGCGCTGGTCGAACTCTTCCCGACGCGCATCCGCTATACCGGCATGTCGCTGCCCTACCATATCGGCAACGGCTGGTTCGGTGGCCTCCTGCCCGCCACATCGTTCGCGATGGTGGCCGGAACGGGCGATATCTTCTACGGCCTCTGGTATCCGATCGTCTTTGCCCTCGCGACCTTCGTGATCGGCTTGCTGCTCGTGCCCGAGACCAAAGATCGCGACATCATGACCTACGAGAACAACTGAGCTGACTGAGCCAGCTTGACGAACGAGCCCCGGCCCTGCGGCCGGGGCTTTTTCTTGAGAGTGGTGCGGTGCGCTTCGGCGATATCGAGATGCTTGCCCTCGCCGCGATCGGCTGGTAACCGCTAACCCATCGCTGGAGGAGCTTCTCCTCGGCGAATGCCCCGGCCTCAAGGCCGGGTGCGATGGGGCCGGCGTAGCACAGCGGTAGTGCAGCGGTTTTGTAAACCGAAGGTCGGGAGTTCGATCCTCTCCGCCGGCACCATGTCCATCGCCCCATACAAGG
>SEEM01000048.1 GCA_004144595.1 Hyphomicrobiales bacterium | reverse complement strand
CCGGCCTTGAGCGCCGCCACAGCCTCTTCCAGCATCTGCTGGTAGAGCTCGTAGCCGACTTCCTTGATATGGCCGGACTGCTCGTCGCCGAGCAGGTTGCCGGCGCCTCTGATGTCGAGGTCGTGGCTGGCGAGCTGGAAGCCGGCGCCGAGCGTATCGAGCGATTGCAGAACCTTGAGGCGCTTGTCCGCCTGCTCGGTCAGCTTGCGGTTGGCCGGCACGGTGAACAGCGCATAGGCGCGCGTCTTCGAGCGGCCGACCCGGCCCCTGAGCTGGTAGAGCTGGGCGAGGCCGAACATGTCGGCGCGGTGGACGATCAGCGTATTGGCGGTCGGGATGTCCAGCCCGGATTCGACGATCGTGGTCGAGAGCAGGATGTCGTACTGACCGTCGTAGAAGGCCGACATTACGTCTTCCAGCGTGCCCGCCGCCATCTGGCCGTGGGCGATGCCGACCTTGCACTCCGGCACCTGCTTGTCGAGGAAGTCCTTGACCTCGGCGATGTCCTCGATGCGCGGCACGACATAGAAGGAGCGCCCTCCCCGATAGCGTTCGCGCAGAAGGGCTTCGCGCACGATCAGCGGGTCGAAGGGCGTGACGAAGGTGCGCACCGCCAGGCGATCGACCGGCGGCGTCGCGATGATCGAGAGTTCGCGCACCCCGGTCATGGCGAGCTGGAGCGTGCGCGGGATCGGCGTCGCCGTCAGCGTCAGCATGTGCACCTCGGCGCGCATCTCCTTCAGCTTCTCCTTGTGGGCGACGCCGAAATGCTGCTCCTCGTCGACGATGACGAGGCCGAGATCCTTGAAGTCGACGCCCTTGCCGAGCAGCGCATGGGTGCCGACGACGATGTCCATCGTGCCGTCCCTGGCGCCCTGCTTCACCGCCTTGAGATCGGCCGCGCCGACGAAGCGCGAGGCCTGCCCGACATGGACCGGCAAGCCGGCGAAGCGCTCTGCGAAGTTGCGATAATGCTGGCGGGCGAGCAGCGTCGTCGGGACGACGACCGCGACCTGCTTGCCGTTCAATGCCGTGGCGAATGCGGCGCGGAGCGCGACCTCGGTCTTGCCGAAGCCGACATCGCCGCAGACGAGCCGGTCCATCGGGCGCCCGGCGGCAAGATCGTCCAGCACCGCGTCGATGGTGTTCTGCTGGTCCTCGGTTTCCTCATAGGGGAAGCGGGCGCAGAACTCGTCATAGACGCCGGCCGGCGGGATGAGGCGCGGCGCCTCCTTGAGCGCGCGGGCGGCCGCGATCTGGATGAGCTTGCCGGCCATCTCGCGGATGCGCTGCTTGAGCTTGGCCTTGCGTGCCTGCCAGCCGCCGCCGCCGAGCCGGTCCAGCTGGACCTCGGTATCTTCCGAGCCATAGCGCGACAGAAGCTCGATATTCTCGACCGGCAGAAACAGCTTGGAATCGCCGGCATAATGGACTTCGAGGCAGTCATGCGGCGCGCCGGCGGCCGTGATCGTCTGCAGGCCGATGAAGCGGCCGATGCCGTGGTCGACATGGACGACGAGGTCGCCCGGCGAGAGCGAGGACAGCTCGGCGATGAAATCCTGCGGGCGCCTGGTCTTGCGGCGCGGACGGACGAGGCGGTCGCCCAGGATGTCCTGCTCGCCGATCACCGCGAGACGCCCGGCCTCGAAGCCGGTTTCGAAACCCCAGACCGCGAGCGCGACCGTGCCGGGCTTGAGGTCGAAGGCGGCGCGCAGCGAACCGGTCATCTGAACGCTTTTCAGGCCATGGTCCTCGAGCACATGGGCGAGGCGCTCGCGCGAGCCCTCCGACCAGCCGGCGAGGATGACGCGCTTGCCGTCGGCTTCGAGCGCCTTCACATGCGCGACGGCGGCCTCGAAGACGCTGCCGGAATCGCCTGCTCGCTCCGCCGCAAAGCTGCGGCCCTGCTTACCGCCGAGATCGAGGATCAGCTTGCCCTCGCTGTCCGGTAGTTGAAATGGCGTCATGCTGGCGACGCCGGATGTGTCCATCACCGCGCGCCAGTCGGCCGTCGAGAGATAGAGCGCGTCCGGCGGCAATGGCTTGTAGGGAATGCCTCCGCCCGCGCCCTGCTCCAGCGCGGCCTTGCGGGCATCGTAATAGTCCTTGATCAGGCTGATCCGTTCGCCAACCGCGTCTTCCGCCTGATGGTCGAGGACCAGCGGGACGTCGGGCAGATAGGTGAAGAGCGTGTCGAGCTTTTCCGCCAGCAGCGGCAGCCAATGCTCCAGGCCGGCCGGGCGGCGGCCTTCGCTCACGGCCTCATAGAGCGTGTCGTCGCGGCCGGGCGTGCCGAACGTCATGATATAGGACTGGCGGAAGCGGCGGATGCTCTCGCTGGTCATCTGCGCCTCGGACATCGGCACGAGGTCGAGCCCGCGCAATTGCCCGGTGGTGCGCTGCGTCTCCGGATCGAAGGTGCGGATCGATTCCAGCGTGTCGCCGAAGAAATCGAGCCGGATCGGCGCGGGCATGCCCGGCGGGAACAGGTCGACGATGCCGCCGCGCACGGCGAACTCGCCGGTCTCGCGCACGGTCGAGGTGCGCATGTAGCCGTTGATGTCGAGCCAGCGCGCCAGCTGCTCGATATCGACCACGTTGCCGGGCGCTGCCGAGAAACTCTCGGAGGCCACCTTGCCGAATGCGGGCACGCGCTGGAGCGCGGCATTGACTGTGGTCAGCAGCAGGCGCGGCCTGTCGCCCGACTTGGTTTTGGCGAGGCGCGACAGCGTCGTCATCCGGTGCGCGACGATGGAGGGCGCCGGCGAGACGCGGTCATAGGGCTGGCAGTCCCAGGCCGGGAAGCTCATCACCTCGAGATCGGGCGCGACGAATTGCAGTGCGTTCTCAAGCACCTGCAGGCGCTGGCCATCGCGCGCGACGAAGACGAGAAGCGCCGGCCCCTCGGATTTCTTGGCGCGGGCGCGGGTCAGGTCGGCGAGGACGACGGCGTCGAAACCGTCGGGCACGCCGGCAAGCGTCGGCTTGTCGCCGCGATTCAGCGCATCGAGCAGCCGGTCAAGCTGCGGCTTGGCGATCTGGGACGGGGGAGGAATGCTCATCGGAAGCGCGTCATTCTCGGGCTTGACCCGAGAATCTCGGGACGAGTGGTCAATAATTCAGAGATGGTCGGGTCAAGCCCGACCATGACGGCCATGGGACCGACTACACATGAATCGGCTTGTCGTGGTGGTGAAAAGCCTTGAGCCTGCGGAACAGCTCCGTGTCGTAATTCGCCGGCACCGGTGCCTCTCCGGTCACCCAGCTCAGCAGATCCCGGTCCAGCACCTCGATGAGGCGCTCGAACTCGTCGAGCTCGGCCTCGTCGAAGCCGGCGATGGCGTCGTCGGCGAAGCGGCCCATGATCAGGTCCATCTCGCGCATGCCGCGATGCCAGGCGCGGAACAGGATCTTGCGGCGTCGCGGGTCGAGATCGGCGCTGGAGCGTGTCGAGCCGGACATGGGAACCTCGGACAAAAACCTTGGGGGATTGCGCAATGATCATTGGGCCGGCCCCGTCGCGGAGCCTGCCTGAGCAGGCTATATAGCGATCTAACCCGGCGAAGTCAGCGGCGAAGCGGCTGCGATCTTCGCGCTCCTGACAATTGCCGAGACGTCTTGCGCCCCTCGATCCTCGATCCGCTCTTCGCCCCCGTCACGACGCTCGCCGGCGTCGGGCCGAAGCTCGGCAAGGTTCTGGACAAGTTCCTCGGCAGCGAGTCGCAGGCAGCGCGCGTCGTCGACCTGCTGTTCCAATTACCGACGGGCGCTGTCGATCGCCGGCCGAGCCCCTCCATCGCCGATACGCCGATCGGCGATGTCGCGACCTTCACCGCCCGCGTCAGCGAGCATCGCGCCGCGCCTGCCGGCAAGAAAGCGCCCTATCGGATCATCGTCGAGGACGAGACCGGCGACGTGACGCTCGTCTTCTTCCATGCCGATTCCCGGCATCTGGCGCAGACTTTGCCGATCGGCGCCTACCGCCTGATTTCGGGCAAGCTCGAGCTCTGGGAGGGCATGCGCCAGATGGTGCATCCCGAACGCATCCTCGATCCCAAGCTCGCCGCGACCTTGCCGGCCTTCGAGCCGGTCTATCCGCTGACCGAAGGCATCGGCCAGCGCATGATGATGAGGACGGCGCAAGCGGCGGCCGAGCGCTGCCCGGAGATGCCGGAATGGCAGGACCCGGCCTTTCTGGCCAAGAGCGACTTTCCAACCTTCCATGCGGCGATCGAGGCGCTGCATCACCCGGTCGACCGCAAGGCGGCCGAAGGCGATACGGTCGCCCGCCGCCGCATCGGTTACGACGAATTGCTGGCGAGTCAGATCGCGCTCGCGCTCGTGCGCCGCCAGCAGAAAAAGATCGCCGGCCGCGCCACCACCGGCGACGGAGGGGTGCGCTTCCGCATCCAGTCCGCCCTGCCCTTCGAGCTGACCGAGGGCCAGCGCAAGGCGATCGCCGATATCCATGCCGATATGGCCAAGCCTGAGAAGATGCTGCGGCTGCTGCAAGGCGATGTCGGCTCCGGCAAGACCGTGGTCGCATTGATGGCGATGGCTGCCGCCGCCGAGGCCGGCCGGCAATCGGTGCTGATGGCGCCGACCGAGATCCTCGCCCGCCAGCATGCCGAGAGGCTGGCTCCCTTGGCCGAGCAGGCCGGCTTGAAGCTGGCCCTGCTGACGGGCCGTGAGAAAGGCGCCGGCCGCAAGCAGGTACTCGCAGGGCTGGCGGATGGCTCGATCGATATCGCGGTCGGTACCCATGCCTTGTTCCAGGAGGGCGTCGCCTTCCGCGACCTCGCGCTCGCCGTCGTCGACGAGCAGCACCGCTTCGGCGTGCACCAGCGCCTGATGCTCGGCTCCAAGGGCGAAGCGGTCGACGTGCTGGTGATGACCGCGACGCCGATCCCGCGCACGCTCTCGCTGACCTGGTTCGGCGACATGGATATCTCGATCCTCTCCGAGAAGCCGGCCGGCCGAAAGCCGATCGTCACCCGCGCGATCTCATCCGAGCGCTATGACGAGGTCGTGGGCGCGATCGGGCGGGCCATCGAGACGGGCGCGCAAGCCTATTGGGTTTGCCCGCTCGTGCAGGAATCCGACACGCTCGACGTCGCAGCGGCGCAGGAGCGCTTCGACGCCTTGCGCGAACTCTTTGGCGACAAGGTCGGGCTGCTGCACGGCCAGATGCCCGGCCGCGACAAGGATGCCGCCATGGCCGCCTTCGTCGCCGGCGAGACCCGCATCCTCGTCTCGACCACCGTCATCGAAGTCGGCGTCGACGTGCCCAATGCCAGCGTCATGGTGATCGAGCATGCCGAGCGCTTCGGCCTCGCCCAGTTGCACCAGCTGCGCGGGCGCATCGGGCGTGGACAGGCTGCCTCGACCTGCCTGCTGCTCTACAAGGGGCCGCTCGGCCCCGTCGCCGAGGCGCGATTGACGATCATGCGCGAAACCGAAGACGGCTTCCGCATCGCCGAGGAAGACCTGCGCCTGCGCGGCGAAGGCGAGGTGCTCGGCACCAAGCAGTCAGGCTCGCCGGATTGGCGCATCGCCCGGCCGGAGATCGACGGCGACCTGCTGGCGGCCGCGCGCGACGATGCCCGGCTGCTGATCGAGCGCGACCCGCACCTGGAGACGCCGCGCGGCCAGGCGATTCAGGTTTTGCTCTACCTGTTCGAGCGAGACGTCGCGATCCGGCTGCTCAGGGCGGGATAGGCTTTGCCGTCATGCTTGGGCTTGACCCGAGCATCTCGTGACGAGGAGGCTCCAGAACCTCATTTTGAAAGAGATTCTTGGGTCTACGCTTCGCTTCGCCCGAGAATGACGGCAAGGGTCAAGAGCAATCCCGATCAAGTGCGGCTGCCTTGCCTGCGTCATGGTGCCGGTACTTCGTGGAGAGAACATGGACCCGGTCAAGGCAGCCATCTGGTGCATCGAAAGCCGCTTCACCGCCGATCTCACGCTAGACGAGATCGCCGAGGTCAGCGGCGTCTCGCGCTTCCATCTCAGCCGGGCCTTCGGCGTGGCGACCGGCCGCTCGGTGATGCGCTATGTGCGGGAGCGCCGGCTGTCGGAGGCGGCACGCCAGCTTGCCGATGGTGCGCCCGATATCCTCACGGTCGCGCTCGACTGGGGCTATGGCTCCCACGAGGCCTTCACCCGTGCCTTTCGCGAGCAGTTCGGCCGCACGCCGGAAGAACTGCGCGCCCGGCGCGACCTCTCATCGCTCGCCCTCGTGGAGCCGCTGAACATGCATGACATCATCCCCGCCCCCATCGCCGAGCCGCGCATCGTCACCGGCAAGCCCCTGCTGATCGCCGGCTTCAGCGGCCATTTCTCGATGGACAAGACGCAAGGCATCCCGCTGCTCTGGCAGAAGATCGCCCCACATTTCGGCCATGTCCCCGGCCAGCGCGGCTATGTCGCCTATGGCGCGAGCTATAACTGCGACGATGGCGGCGCCTTCGACTATATTGCCGGCGCCGAAGTCTCGTCCTTCGGAGATCTCACCGATGAGTTCGCGCGATTGAGCGTCCCGGAGCAGCTCTGCGCGGTGTTCGAGCATAGCGGCCATATCACCGGCATCGCCCAGACCTACAAGGCGATCTGGCAGGACTGGTTCCCGAAATCCGGGCGCGAGCCGGCGATGGGCGTCACGCTGGAACGGATGGACGAGCGTTTCGACGGCGCAACCGGCAACGGCGTCGTCGAGATCTGGGTGCCGCTCAAGCGTTGACCGGCGGTTTCCCGTCGAGCTTCGGCTTGCCATTCTGTTCGCCGGGCTGGATCAGCCCGGCCGACATGATCAGCTTGGCGCCGTCCTCGACCGAGATCGAGAGTTCGACGACCTCGCGCCGCGGCAGGTAGAAGAAGAACCCCGTGGTGGGGTTCGGCGTGCAGGGGAGGAAGACGCCGATCTGTTCCTCACCCTCCGGCAGCCGGCCGGCAATCTCGGGCGCCGCTTCCTGCGCGATGAAGACGATCGACCACATGCCGGGCTGCGGGAATTGCACCATGCCGACCTTGCGGAACGAAGTGCCGGACTGCGAGAAGATCGTCTCGAAGACCTGCTTCACGCCCTTGTAGAGGCTGCGCACCACCGGCATGCGGTCGAGGATGGCCTCGCCGGCACTGAGGAGCGATCGCCCGACGAGATTGGCGGTGAGGAAGCCGAGCAGCGTCAGCCCTACCAGCGCGATGACGAGCCCGAATCCCGGAATCGGATAAGGCAGATACGAATCGGGCAGGTAGGAATTCGGGATGAGCGGCTTCACCAGCCCGTCGATGAAATTGATGAACCACCAGGTTACCGAAGCCGTGATGGCGAGCGGCGCAGCAATCACCAGCCCGGTCAGGAAGTAACGGCGCAGGCGCGCCCCCCCGGTCGGGCGCAGGATTTCCGTCGGCAGGATCAGGCGCGGATCGGGCGGGCCGGCTGTCATCGTTTCTCCCAAAACACCGGCGCGACGTCCCGCCCGCTTGCGGCGGCCGGCATGGGCCGCGATATGACACGATAAGCGAGGCGGCGCCATCCGCCAGCCCCGGGGGCAATGCAAGCAAGGATGAGGCCGTGAGCGAGCCCGATCAGCCGCGACGTCGATGGTCGCGGCCGCTGCTGTTCGCTCTGGGATGGGTGTTCATCGCGCTCGGCGTCGTCGGGCTGATCCTGCCGCTGATGCCCGGCACGATATTCCTGATCGCCGCGGCCTGGTGCTTCTCGCGATCCTCGCCGCGATTCGAGGCCTGGCTCGTCGGCCATCCGAAGCTCGGGCCGCATGTCCTGCGCTGGCGTCAGACCGGTGCCATCGCTCGGCGCGCGAAAGTTCTCGCCTGCGGTTCGATGGCGCTGAGCTTTGCCCTGCTGACGCAAACGAGCGCGCCGCCGATCGCTCTCGCGACGGCGGCGCTGTGTCTGGTCGGCGCGGGTCTTTACGTTTCGACCCGGCCGGAGGCCTGACGGAGCGCGTCATGCTCGGGCTTGACCCGAGCCTCTCGTGACGAGGAGACGCCAGAGCTTCTTCCGGGCCGAGATTCTCGGGTCAAGCCCGAGAATGACGGCAAGCCCAACCGCCTCACTCCACCGTGACGGATTTCGCCAGGTTGCGCGGCTGGTCGACGTCCTTGCCCATGAAAACCGCCGTCTGATAGGCGATCATCTGAATCGGCAGGGCATAGACGATCGGCGCGAAGGTCGGGTCCATGTCCGGCATGACGATCGTCGCTTCCGGCTCGATGCCGCACTCGGCGGCGCCCTTCGCATCGGTGACGAGAATGATCCGGCCGCCGCGGGCGGCGACCTCCTGCATGTTGGAGGCGGTCTTTTCGAACAGCGCGTCGTAGGGCGCGACCACGATGACCGGCATGTCCTCGTCGATCAGGGCGATCGGGCCATGCTTCAGCTCGCCTGCCGGATAACCTTCGGCATGGATGTAGCTGATTTCCTTCAGCTTCAGGGCGCCTTCCAGCGCTAGCGGGAAGCTCGTGCCACGTCCGAGATAGAGCACGTCCTTGGCCTTCGAGAGCTCGCGCGCCAGCTTTTCGATCTCAGGTTCGAGTTCCAGCGCCCGCGCCATCAATCCCGGCAGCGAGATCAGATGCTGCACATGAGCGGCCTCGTCCTGCGCCGAGAGCGTGCCGCGGGCTCGGGCTGCGGCGAGCGCGAGCGAAGCGAAGACCGCAAGCTGGCAGACGAAGGCCTTGGTCGAGGCGACACCGATCTCGGGGCCGGCGAGGGTCTGCGCGACCGCATCGCTTTCGCGCGCGATCGTCGAGGTCGGCACGTTGACGACCGAGAGAATGACCTGTCCGTTCTGGCGGGCGTAGCGCAGACCGGCCAGCGTGTCGGCGGTTTCGCCGGATTGCGAGACGAAGAGGGCCAGGCCCTGGTCCGGCAGCGGTGCCTCGCGGTAGCGGAACTCGGAGGCGACATCGATCTCGACCGGCAGGCGCGCCAGCTTCTCGAACCAGTATTTGGCGATGAGGCCGGCATAATAGGAGGTGCCGCAGGCGCTGATCGTCAGGCGCGACAGCCCCTTCCAGTCAATCTGGTCGCCGAAGGGCAGGCGCACCTTGCCGTTGGCCATGTCGAGATATTGCGTCAGCGTGTGGCCGACGACCTCGGGCTGCTCGTAGATCTCCTTGGCCATGAAGTGGCGGTGATTGCCCTTCTCGACCAGGAAGGCGCCGGCGGCGACGCGCTGGGCGCGGCGTTCCACCTGCTTGTTGGTCTTGTCGTAGAACGTCGCACCACGGCGGTGGAGCACGACCCAGTCGCCCTCCTCCAGATAGGCGATCAGATTGGTGAAGGGCGCGAGTGCCAGTGCATCGGAGCCGAGATACATCTCGCCGTCGCCGATACCAACCGCCAGTGGCGAGCCCTTGCGGGCCCCGATCAGCAGGTCTTCCTCTCCCTGGAACAGGAAGGCGAGCGCGAAGGCGCCGTGAAGGCGCGGCAGGCTGGCGGCGACCGCATCGGTCGGGGACTTACCGCGATCGAGCTCGCGGGTGACGAGATGGGCGACGATCTCGGTATCGGTCTCCGTCTCGAAGACGTAGCCGTCTGCCTGAAGCTCGGCGCGCAGGTCGCGGAAGTTTTCGATGATGCCGTTATGGACGACTGCGAGCTTCGGCGTCGCATGCGGATGGGCATTGGTCTCGTTGGGCTTGCCATGGGTCGCCCAGCGGGTGTGGCCGATGCCGACCAGGCCTTCGAGCGGCTCGTTCGACAGGCGGATCTCGAGATTCTTGAGCTTGCCCTCGGCGCGGCGGCGGGTGAGCTGGCCGGCCTCGAGCGTCGCGACGCCGGCGGAATCGTATCCGCGATACTCAAGCCGCCGCAGCGCCTCGAGGACCTGCGTCGCCACCGCTTCCTTGCCCAAAATCCCGACGATGCCGCACATGGGCATACCCCTCAAGCCGTTACTGTCGGCAAAGCGCATAGCCGCGATCGGCGCGCATGCCCAATCAATCTACATGACGAACTGTGAACGGTGGATTGCCCGATCCACCGCGATTTCCGGCTATTCGGCCGCCTTCTTGGCCGCTTTCCGGGCAGTGGCGGCAGCGCGGAAGGTGGTTGCCCAGCCCGCCTTCTCGACCTGTCGGCCGCGGCCGATGGCGAGCGCATCGGGTGCGACGTCATCCGTGACGACCGAACCGGAGCCGACATAGGCCCCCTCGCCGATCGTCACCGGCGCGACCAGCGACGAATTCGAGCCGACGAAGGCATTGGCGCCGATCGTCGTCTTCGCCTTGTTGAAGCCGTCGTAGTTGCAGGTCACCGTGCCGGCGCCGATATTCGCGGCAGCGCCGACCGAGGCATCCCCGATATAGGTGAGGTGGTTGATCTTGGCGCCGGGGCCGATATCGGCTGCCTTCACCTCGACGAAATTGCCGACCTTGGCCTTCTCGGCGAGCTTCGCGCCCGGCCGCAGGCGGCCATAGGGACCGACGCTGGCATCCGCTCCGACCGTAGCGCCTTCCAGATGCGAGAAGGCGTGGATCACCGCGCCATCGTCGACACGCACGCCGGGTCCGAAAACCACGTTCGGCTCGATCACGACATCGCGGCCGATCTCGGTGTCATAACTGAAGAACACCGTCTCGGGCGCGACCAGCGTGGCACCGCCGAGCATGACCGCGAGGCGCTTGCGACGCTGGAAATCGGCTTCCACGGCGGCGAGCTGGACGCGGTCGTTGACGCCCTGGACCTCGCTCTCGGGCGCCTGCAGCGCGACGGCGTCGAGCCCGCGCTTGCGCGCGACTTCGACCGCATCGGTGAGGTAGAACTCGCCTTGGGCGTTGTTGCTGCCAATCGCCTCCAGGATCGAGAGCGCATGTTCGCCGGAGAGCGCCATCAGCCCGGCATTGCAGAGCGTGATGGCGCGCTGCTCCGGGGTGGCATCCTTGTGCTCGATGATCGCCTCGAGACGGCCGTCCTTCTCGACGAGGCGGCCATAGCCTGTCGGATCCTTGGCCTCGAAGCCGAGCGCGACGACGGCGGCACCGCCGGCCAGAGCCTGGCGCAGCGCCGAAAAGGTCTCCGGACGGACGAGCGGCGTATCACCAAACGCGATGATGACATCGTCATGGCCTGCCGCGATCGCGGCCTTGGCCGCTAGCGCCGCATGGGCCGTGCCGCGACGCTCATGCTGGATCGCGATCTGCGCGTGCGGAAGCTGCTTCTGCGCCGCTTCGCCGACCTCCGGGCGTTCCGAGGAGATAACGACGGCGACCGCATCGGCGCCGGCTTCCGACACCGCCGCGAGCGCGTGCCCGAGCAGCGACCGGCCCGCCACGGGGTGAAGCACCTTCGGACCCCGCGATTTCATGCGGGTGCCCTCTCCCGCGGCCAGTACGATCGCGAGGCAGGACCGGGCCGGCTGCATTTCGGTCATGTTTCTCGTTTCCCTTGCAGCGCATGGTTGAGCCACTGCCCGCGCATCACAATCGACTTCACGCATGCTGGCGTTGCAGGCGCCGTGGATAGCCGATCCGCGTGGCTTTTGCCAAAGTTCAATCGCAGCAACAGCTGTCTTTAGCTGGTGCTTGTCCTGCCGAATTTGCCCTAGCTTGATTCCGAAAGATCGCACCATCCGAAAGGCGTGCATCTTCCCGGTCGGAAGGGCTTTTCAGGCGAACTGGAAATGCTCTAGAAGCGCGAGGGGCGAGGGCGTCGCCCGCGTAGTTTGGATCCCATGTCGAAACCCTTGAATCGTAGGCAGTTTCTGGAAGGTGCGGCTGGCGGCGCAGCGCTGCTCTCGCTGGCCGGCCCGGCCGCGGCACAGGCGCCGACGGGCGCGGCTTCCTTCAACATCCCCTCCCTCGTGGACGGGCAGCGTTTCGACCCGGCGCTGGTGGTCGATGCCGCCAGGGCCCTGGCCCAGCGCCCGCTGCTTCCGCTCGCTACCAACGACCTGCCGGAGGGCTACACCGCCCTGCCCGCCGACCAGTACGCGGGCATCCGGATGCAGCCGGGCGGCACGGTCTGGGCCGGCGAGAATCGCGGCTTTACGGTCGAGCCGCTGCACCGCGGCTTCGTGTTCTCGAATCCGGTCAGCCTGTTCACGATCGAGGACGGCACGATCCGCCGGATCGGCTTCGATCGCAGCAAGTTCGACTACGGGCGCGTCGCACCGCCGCCGACAAATGCCGACCTGCAATTCTCAGGCATGCGGATCGCGGCCGGGCTGGAGCGGCCGTTCGAGGTCGCTGTCTTCCAGGGCGGCACCTTCTTCCGTGCCCTGGCGCGCGGCCAGAATTTCGGCGCGATGGCGCGTGCGTTGATTCTGCGCCCCGGCGAGACTCGTGGCGAGGAACTTCCGTTCTTCCGGGCGTTCTGGATCGAGCGGCCGAGCCCGGCAGTGGGTTCGCTGGTGATCCACGGCCTGCTCGATTCGGAGAGCGTCGCCGGTGCCGTGCGGATGACGCTGCGGCCGGGCGACGTCACATTCGTCGATGTCGAGATGACGCTGTTCGCGCGGCAGGCGCTCGACCATGTCGGCTTCGGCTGCACGAGCGCGACCTTCCTGTCCGGTCCGCAGAGCCGGCGCGTTTTCGACGATATCCGCCCCTCGATCGGCGAGGTCTCGGGCGTGCAGATGCAGTCGGGCGGCGGCGAGTGGATATACCGGCCCGTCAACAATCCGGCGACCCTGCAGGTCTCCTCCTTCGTGGACGAGAACCCCAAGGGCTTCGGCCTGGTCCAGCGCGAGCGCGATCCGGCCGCCTTCCAGGACGACGACCAGCGCTTCGAGCTCAGGCCGAGCGTATGGATGGAGCCGCTGGGCGACTGGGGAGCGGGCTCGGTCCAGCTCATCGAGATCCCCAACGATTCCGAGCCGAACAAGAACATCATCATGTACTGGCGGCCGAAGCAGCCGATGGCTGCCGGCAGCGAAATCTCGCTGAGCTATCGCCAGGCCTGGTGCTGGCAGCCCCCGGAACGTCCGCCGCTGGCGCTTGCCACCCGCTCGCGCCAAGGCAAGGGCTCGCAGGGGCGCCGGCGCCGCTTCATCGTCGAGTTCACCGGCGACAGGCTCGCCGATCCGGCGCTCATCGCCTCGACGCGGGCGACGATCACGGCCCAGCCCGGCGCCGTCCACGGCGTCCGGCTCTGGCCCTATCCGGAACGCAAGCTGATGCGTGTGGGTTTCGAGGTCGATCCCGGCAACGACAATCTGTCCGAGCTGCGGCTCGTCCTGCAATCGGGCGGTCAGCCCGTCTCTGAGACCTGGTTGAATCGATGGACCTGGTAACGGCGCCCCGGCGCGACGCCACGGATGCGGAACAGCGCAGCTACAACGCGGCCCGCGAGCCGGCGACGCCGCCCGAAGAGCCGCTGGTCATGCCGGTGCAGTCCTTCCGGAGCTGGAAGGCTTCGGACCGTCGCGCGCCGGTCGCACCGTCCAACTGGACGACGCCCTGGCTGAAACGGCTCTTCGTCTTCGGCGGCGGGCTCGTGCTCACCGGCTTCGGCGCCTGGGAAATGTACAATGTCGTGTCGGTCAGCCGCACGACCTCGCTGCAGTACGCCTTGCTCGTGCTGTTCACGATCAACTTCTCGTGGATCGCGCTTGCCTTCACCAGCGCGCTGCTCGGTTTCTTCGGCGTGATGTTCGGCGCAGGCCGGGCGGACCGGGCGGAGAGCCTGAAGCACCGCACCGTCGTGGTGATGCCGATCTACAACGAATCGTCGGCGCGCATCTTCGCTGCGGTGGCCGCGATCCGCGAATCGGTCGAGTCGACCGGCCTTGGCGATCATTTCGACTATTTCATCGTCTCCGATACCACCAACCCGGATGTATGGGTCGCGGAGGAGCGCGCCTTCCTGGCGCTGCGTGAGCGCCTTGGGCCCAACAGCCGCGTCTATTACCGCCACCGTCCGAAGAACCACCATCGCAAGGCCGGCAACATCGCCGATTTCGTCACGCGCTGGGGCGGGCTCTACGAGCACATGGTCGTGCTCGACGCCGACAGCCTGATGACCGGCACCTGCATCGTGCGCCTCGCCGCCGCGATGGAGAACGACCCCGACGCCGGCATCATCCAGTCGCTGCCGCTGATCATCAACCGCAACACCTTCTTCGCGCGGCTGCAGCAATTCGCCGCGCGGGTCTACGGCCCGGTTATCGCCACCGGCCTCGCAATGTGGTCCGGCCGCGACGGCAATTACTGGGGCCACAACGCGATCATCAGGACGCAGGCCTTCGCGGATCATTGCGGCCTGCCGGACCTGAAGGGCAAGCCGCCCTTCGGCGGGCATGTGCTGAGCCACGATTTCGTCGAAGCCGCGCTGATCCGCCGCGCCGGCTGGTCCGTCTACATGCTGCCCGACCTGACGGGCTCCTATGAGGAAAGCCCGCCCTCGCTGATCGACATCTCGGTGCGCGACCGGCGCTGGTGCCAGGGCAATCTCCAGCATTCGCGGATCATGGGGGCCAAGGGCTTCGTCATCCCGACGCGCCAGCATTTCGCCACCGGCATCATGGGCTATCTCGCCTCGCCGCTCTGGCTGATGCAGCTCGTGGTCGGCATCCTGATCGTGCTGCAGGTCAACTACGCGCGGCCTGAGTATTTCACGCAGGAATTCACGCTCTTCCCGGTCTGGCCGCGGTTCGACCCCGAGCGCGCCTTGCGCCTGTTCGCGGTGACCATGGCGATCCTGCTGGCGCCGAAGCTGTTCGGTCTCCTGCTGACGCTGTTCAACACCAAGCTCAGGCAGGCCGGCGGCGGCGCGATCCGCCTGATCGTCTCGGCGCTGATCGAGGTGCTGTTCTCGGCCTTCTTCGCGCCGATCATGATGCTGATCCAGTCCGGTTCGGTCTTCCAGATCCTGCTCGGGCGCGATACCGGCTGGAATCCCCAGCGGCGCGACGACGGCTCGATCCCGTTCAAGGACATCGTGCGCCGGCACCGGACCCATACCGTGCTCGGCATCGTGACCGGCCTGTCAGCCTTCATGATCGCGACTTCGCTCTTCGCCTGGATGTCGCCCACGATCGTCGGCCTCGTCCTGGCGATCCCGCTGTCTTGGGCCTCGGGGCAACTCGCCATCGGCCTCTGGCTCAAGCGCCACAAGCTCCTGATGACGCCGGAGGAAGGCGCCCCGCCCGCGATCGCGACCCGTGCCAACGAGTTGCAGGCCGAGTTCGAGAAAGCCGGCTACGACGATGCCGACGGCATCAAGGCGCTGCACGGGGATGCCGAGTTGCGTCATGCCCATGAATTGATGCTGCCCTATGGCCAGTCGCGCCGGCGCGGCGAGATCGAGCCGGACCGCGCCGTGGCGCAGGCCAAGCTCGTCGATGCCGAGTCGGTCGACGACGCGGCGATCTGGCTGAAGCCGAAGGAACGCATGGTAGTGCTGCACGACCGGGCGCTGATCGGGCTGCTCGCCTCGCTGCCGCCGGCCGAGGCGAAGGGCTGAGACAGCGATAGAGCCGCGCCTTCTTTCGGGGACGGGGCACCGGACCTAGCCCGGAATCGATGAATACACCATCGCTCCAGGCGTCATGCTCGCCCTTGTGGCGAGCATCCACGTCTTGAACACGACCTGCGACCGATGAAGACGTGGATGGTCGGGGCAAGCCCGACCATGACGGCGAGCCTCCGCCCCAGCGGACAGGCCCCCGCTCCAATTACCCCTGCTCGAACGCCACCATGCAGCCGAAGGCTTCCTCGGCCGGCACGAAGAGCCGCTCGTCGCCGCGCTGGAACGGCACCTCGGCCTCAGTCAGCCGATCCGCCACGGCTTCGAGATCGGGCACCGAGACGCAGAAGCCGAGGAAGCGAGCCGGGGTCGTGTCCGGCTCGACGAGATAGGCGCCCTGTGCGGCCTCCGGATCGAGCACGTCGATGCGCCCGCGCGGCAGGGCGAGAACGTAGTCCTCATTGCCTTCCAGCACCTCGGCGCCGCCGCTGAAGGCCGAGAGGAAGGCGCGGTGGAAGGCCGGTTCCTCCGCCAGCATCACGACGGCTGAGAGCGCCGTTGCCCCGTTCGGATGCTGCTGGAAATCGGGGTTCCAGAAATTCTGCGGCTCGAGCTGCTGGCAGACGAAGAAGCCGCATTCCGGCGCACGCGAATCGGCGGCGAAGGCGAGCTCGAAGGCGACGCGGACATCGCTGCCATCGGGCCGGCGCGCCCGGCGCTCGAAGAAGAAGGGCTCGAAATCGCCGATGCCCTGCGCCTTGAAGGCCGCAGCGTCGGCCTTAGCGTCGGTGCTCTCCAGCACCAGCATCGACAACCCCTCGCCCTGTTCCGCCAGGGCTCCGCGCAGGAAGGCGCCGAAGGAGAAATTGCGCTCGCCATGGGGCGGGATGGCCGCATCGTCGGCGATCGTCACCAGCTCCAGGAAGGAGCCGGGAAACTGGACGATCCGGTTCTCGGTGCCCCAGGGATGGCGGTTGCGGGCGCCGACGCGGAAGCCGAGCTTCTCGTAAAAATGCCAGGCGGCATCGAGATCGCGGACACCGATGACGAGATGGTCGAGACCGCGGGGCATTGAGGCTGTGGCAGGCATGGCAGGCTCCGTCGACAGGCGTATCGGAACCCAAAGCTAGAGCATTTTCAGCGCGGTTTGAAACGTCATTGCGAGCGAAGCGAAGCAATCCAGGGGGGACTGGGCTGAACTGTTGCACCCCGTCCCCCTGGATTGCTTCGTCGCTGTGCTCCTCGCAATGACGGCTTGCCCTTCACGGCTCGATGAAATGCGGCAGGAAGCGCGAGGTGTTCTTGGTGATGGGAGAGCTATCCTCACGCAGGCATAGGCCGCAGGCCTGCGAGGCGACGAGCCATGAGCCGAGCACGGCGTATTTGCCCTCGGTCGAGAACAGGTTCGTCGCGGCATCCTGCAGGACATGGCCCTCGGCGCCATAGGGACCATCGTCGCTGTCGAGCACGCGGTCGCGCTCCATCAGCGTGACATTGGCGCCCTCGCGCGAATAGAGCGGCTTGCGCACATGCTTGCCTGAGAGCGTCGCGCAGCGCGGATCGCCCTCGAAGAAGGCCGGCAGCAGGTTGGGATGGCCGGGCTCCATCTCCCAGAGGCAGGCGAGCAGACCCTTGTTGGAGAGGATCGCCTTCCAGGGCGGCTCGATGAACTGGCAGCCCGAACGGCTAAGCGCCTTGCCGTAGCTCTCGCGGAACATCCATTCCCAGGGGTAGAGCTTGAACAGGGTCTCGATCGGCTGGTTGGCGCCGTCGCAGAAGCGCCCGTCCGAAAGCAGCCCGAGCTCCTCGATATAGGTGAAGCGGGCATCGAGCCCGGCCTGCACGGCGCAATCGGCGAGATAATCGACCGTGCCCTTGTCCTCGGGGCTGCCCTGCACGCAGGTCAGATGCAGGCGATAGGGCGAGGGCTCGCGCAGGCCCTTGAAGGCTGCGATCAAGCGCTCGTGCAGGGAGTTGAACTGGTCGCTCCCGCGCGGTATCGCGCCGCGCGCCATCGCCTGCTCCAGCCAGTCCCACTGGACGACGCTCGATTCAAACAGCGCGGTCGGGGTATCGGCATTGTACTCCAGCAGCTTGGCCGGCCCACGCCCGTCATAGGCGAGGTCGAGCCGGCCGTAGAGATTGCGTTCGCCGCGCTGCCAGCTGTCGCGGATATAGCCCCAGTGCTCGGCGGGGATCGCGAGCCTGGTCAGCGTCTCCTCGTGATCGAGCGCCTTCTCGATGAAGGCGAAGCAGAGCTGCTCGATCGCCTCCGTCGGCCCTTCGATGTCGCGCTCGATCTCCTCCAGCGTGAAGGCGAAAGCGGCGCTCTCGTCCCAGTAGGTCTCGCCGTCGATGGTGTGGAAGGCGAAGCCCAGGCGCTCGACCTGTTCGACCCAGTCAGGGCGCGGTGGCAGCGTGACGCGACGCATCTCAGGACGAGGAATGCGAGGAGAAGGAGCGCGCGGTCGAGCCGAAGCCACCGCGCGACGAGACGCGGGTCGTCGCGACGCTGCCCCCGCGCGAGCCGCCGGCGAAGGCCGCCGTAACATTGCTTCCGGAGGTCGTCGAATAGGCACGCGAGCGGCTGCTGCTGCCGCCATAGGAGCCGCTGCCGCCCGACGAACCGGAGGACGATCGCGCCTGCTGGCATTCGGGCTGCGGGGAACCCGGCGGGCAGGCCGCAGTGGTCGGCGGCATCAGAGGCTGCGCCTGTGCCTGCCCGCCGGACAGGCCACGCGCCAGCATGAAACCCGCCAGCGCCGGGATGAAGTACTGGGCGCCGCCGATGCTGGCCGCGCTGCAGCCACTGGCGCCGTACTGAGTCTCGCAGGCGCTCTGGCTCTGGAATTTCGGCGCGTCCTTGAGCCGCGCGGCGGTCGCCTCCGAGAAGGCCGTCTCGCATTGCTGCGCGGTGAGCTGGCCTGCCGCCCGGCAGTCGCTCAGGCTGTCATAGACGAGGTTCTCCTGCGGGTCCTCCGAGGTCATCGACCAGACGGTGGCGACGAGGATGACGCCGACGGCGGCGAGCCCGATCTGCGAAGAGCGTTTCATCGCCGCCTCACTCCATCATGCTGGCCGCGGCCAGCGTCCCGGACACCACGGCGATCACGGCGAGCATGACCGCGGAGGGCAAGCGGTCCTCCTCGATCTTCCGCGACAGCTCCGGGATCAGCAGCCGCGCCAGGCCATAGGCCGCGAACTGGATGATCATCGCCGCAAGCGCCCAGAGCACGCAGTCGGGAATGCTGCTGGCTTGCGAGATCGCCTGTTCCAGCGGCAGGGCGAAGCCAGCGACATTGCCGCCGAATGCGATGGCTGCCGAGAGATTGCCGCCGCGGATCAAAGCGAGCTCGTCATGCGCGGTCATGCGCAGATAGATCGCGGCAAAAGCGGCGATCAAGGCCGCGCCGACCACGAAATAGAGCAGAAACGCGGGCAGGCCCGCCATCGAGATCGTCATGCGCCCTGCCCCCATGCCGCTGCGAAGACTCTGGATCAACGATGGCACATAGTCAGGCTAACGCGGAAACCGCACAAGCCGTCATTCAAAAGGAGGATGCACCGCATGAGAATCCGGGAAGCCCACTGCAGTTGCGGGCAGCTGCGCATTGCCTGCTCCGGCGAGCCCGCGCTCGTGTCGCTCTGCCATTGCCGGGACTGCCAGAGGCGGACGGGCAGCGCCTATGGCGTGGCCGCCTTCTTCGCGCGGGGCGAGATTTCAGTGTCCGGACAGTTCAACGATTACGAACGCCCGGCCGATAGCGGCTATCGCGTGGTGCATCATTTCTGCCCGGCCTGCGGCAGCACCGTGTTCTGGGAGCCGTCGCGGAAGCCGGAGATGGTCGCGGTCGCGATCGGCGCCTTCGCCGACCCGGATTTTCCGGGACCAAGCAAGGCGGTCTTCGAGCAGCACCGCCTGCCCTGGGCGGCGGTGCGGCTCGACGAGCCCGGCGTCAGACCAGGCGGCTCTGAGCCTTCGCCGCCTCGATGAAGCTGGCAAAGAGCGGGTGCGGCTCGAACGGCCGCGACTTCAGCTCCGGATGGTACTGCACGCCGATGAACCAGGGATGGTCGGGATATTCGACCGTCTCGGGCAGCAGGCCGTCGGGCGAGAGGCCGGCGAAGCGCATCCCCTTCGCCTCCAGCTTCTCGCGATAGCCCATATTCACCTCGTAGCGGTGGCGATGGCGCTCGGAGATCTCGGTCGAGCCGTAGATGCCCGCGATCTTCGAGCCGGCTGCCAGCGTCGAGGCATAGGCGCCGAGCCGCATCGTGCCGCCGAGATTGCCGTTTGCGGCCCGCTGCTCCAGCTCGTTGCCGCGCATCCATTCGGTCATCAGGCCGACCACCGGCTCCTGCGTCGGGCCGAATTCGGTCGAGTTGGCGTCCGCGATGCCGGCCAGCGAGCGCGCCGCCTCGATCACCGCCATCTGCATACCGAAGCAGATGCCGAAATACGGCACCTTGCGATTGCGCGCGAAGGTCGCTGCCTTGATCTTGCCCTCGGCGCCGCGATGGCCGAAGCCGCCGGGCACGAGGATGCCGTGGACGTGCTCCAGGAAGGGCGTCGGGTCCTCCTTCTCGAAGACCTCCGACTCGATCCAGTCGAGATTGACCTTCACGTTGTTGGCGATGCCGCCATGGGTCAGCGCCTCGATGAGGGACTTATAGGCGTCCTTCATGCCGGTGTACTTGCCGACGACGGCGATGGTGACCTCGCCCTCGGGGTTCTTCACGCGCTCGGAGATGCGCTTCCAGTTGGTGACGTCGGGCTCCGGCTTGGCGTCCATGCCGAAGGCGGCCAGCACCTCGGTGTCGAGCCCCTCGGCATGGTAGGAAAGCGGCACGTCATAGATCGAGGCGACGTCGCGGGCCTCGATCACGGCGGTCTCGCGGACATTGCAGAACAGCGCGAGCTTGCGTCGCTCCTCGCGCGGGATCTCGCGGTCGGTGCGGCAGAGCAGGATGTCAGGCTGGATGCCGATCGAGCGCAGTTCGGCGACCGAATGCTGGGTCGGCTTGGTCTTCAGTTCGCCGGCGGTCGGGATATAGGGCAGCAGCGTCAGGTGAACGAAGATGCACTGGCCGCGCGGGAGCTGCTGGTTGGTCTGGCGGATGGCTTCCAGGAAGGGCAGGCTCTCGATGTCGCCGACCGTGCCGCCGATCTCGACCAGCGTGAAGTCGTAGCCTTCATTGCCGGTGAGGATGAATTCCTTGATGGCGTTGGTGACATGGGGGACGACCTGGATGGTCGCGCCGAGATAATCGCCACGGCGCTCCTTGGTCAGGATGTCCATGTAGATGCGGCCGGTGGTGATGTTGTCGCCCTTGTTGCAGGGCCGGCCGGTGAAGCGCTCGTAATGGCCGAGGTCGAGATCGGTCTCGGCGCCGTCGTCGGTGACGAAGACCTCACCATGCTGATACGGGCTCATCGTGCCCGGATCGACGTTCAGGTAGGGGTCGAGCTTGCGCAGGCGGACCGTGTGGCCGCGCGCCTGCAGAAGGGCTGCGAGAGCCGCCGCCGCCAGGCCTTTGCCAAGCGAGGACACCACGCCGCCGGTGATGAAAACATACCGCGTCATGGGAGGTCACCTCTATCGCCACGGGTTCGATTCGCTAAGCGCGTTGTGAGCAGTCCCGCCTTGCCCTGCGCGCTTGTCCACAAAAGAGAAGGCCGGTCGCCCGGCCTCTCTCAACTCAAAAGAGAAGGGCCGGTCTCCCGGCCCTTTCTAGATTACTGCTGCGGCGCCGCTGGCGGCGTCGGCGGCTGGGCGCCGCCCTGGTTCTGGTTCTGCATCTGGCGGAGCTGGTCGAGCACGCCGCCAGCATTCGGGGCGCTCGGAGCAGCCGGGGCGCCGGGGGCGGCCGGGGCCG
>SEEM01000411.1 GCA_004144595.1 Hyphomicrobiales bacterium | reverse complement strand
GAGGTGAACTCCACGGTCGAGAATATCGGCGCGCGCCGGCTCCAGACCGTGATCGAGCGCATCCTCGACGAAATCTCCTTCACGGCGCCGGACCGCTCGGGCGAGGCCGTGACGATCGACGCGGCCTATGTCGAGGCCCGCATCGGCGACCTCGCCAAGAATGCCGATCTGAGCCGGTTCATTCTCTGAGCAGCTGTCGGACAAGCCGCGTGATCCATCGCTTCTGTCTTCAAGATTGTGTATCTTGAAGACAGAAGGAGCAGAAATCATGTCACGCACGACAACCATGACGGTACGAATCGGCAGTGCGCTCAGCGAGTTCGTGGCTGGCAAGGTCGGCGACGATGGCCCTTACGAAAATGTCAGCGAATATGTCCGTGACCTGATCCGCAGAGACAAGGAGCGCGGCGAAAGGGAGGCTTTCAAGCGGCTCAAGGCCGAGCTGACGCATGCTTTCGCCGCGCCAGAATCGGCTTATCGGCCGCTGACGGCGGCGGAGGTGGTTGCGCGCAACAAGGCGCAGGCGTGACGGCGGTCCTGATTCAGGAAGCGGCGTCGCGCCGCCTCGACGAGATTTATCGGTACACCCTAGAGCAATTCGGCGCCGCGCAGGCCGAACGCTATATCGCAGGGCTCTTCGAGGCTTTCGGCGAGATCGTGACGCATGGCGTCTTGTCCCGGCCGGTGCCTGCCGATTTCGGCGTCGATGGCTTCAGCTTCCGGTATGGAAGCCATGTCGTGTATTGGCGCAGGCTCGAAAGCGGCGATATCGGCATCGTGACGATCCTGCATGTCCGAATGCATCAGATCGATCGCTTCCGTGGGGATTTCGGGCTGTGATCGGGAATCCCGAGCCTTGAGCGACCAATCTTCCAGCCTCGCCCGCGATTCCGCCATCGTTGGCGCGGCCACGATCGCCTCGCGCCTGCTCGGCTTTGCCCGTGACGTGCTGATTGCGCGCCTTCTCGGCGGCGGACCCGTCGCCGACGCGTTCCTGGCGGCTTTGCGACTGCCCAATCTCGTCCGGCGCGTGCTCGGCGAAGGTGGGCTGAATGCGCCCTTCGTGCCGCTCTATCACGC
>SEEM01000145.1 GCA_004144595.1 Hyphomicrobiales bacterium | reverse complement strand
CTTCATGCGCGGCCGCCGCAGCCGGGGCAGGCCCGGCCTTGCCGTCGGTTGGGGCGCCATCGCGGATGTCGGTCTGATCGCGCGCGATAAGCAGCTCGGGCAACGCCTGCGCCGGACGACGGGCGTGGTGCCGATGCGTGCCTTCGAGGCGCTGGCGCATCTCGGCCGGTTGCTCCGCCTGGGAGAGGCTGCCGATCCCGTGCAGTTCTATGCCGGGCTCTCGGCCGGCTCGGGGGCCGAGAAGCTCAGCCTGCTCAAGAGCGCTGCCTTCCTCGATCTCGCTCAACCCGGCGGTGAGGCGCGCGTCGCCCATGCCGAGGACCTCGGCTCCTCCTTGCGCGGCAAGAGCCGAGAGGAGGCGATCGGGATCGTAACCGGGGTGCTGCGCCGCGAGGTCGGCGAAATTCTGCGCATGGCGGAGGCCAAGGTCGATCTCACGCGCCCGCTCGCCGATCTCGGTCTCGACTCGCTGATGGCATTGGAGCTTCACATGGCGCTCGAGACTGCCATCGGCGTGCAGATCGCCGTGGTAGGAGCCGGCGACCGCAGCCTGCTCGACATGGCCGGCACGATCGTCGATCAGCTCGACCAGGCCGAGGGGCAGGAAACGGCCGAGCCCGCTTCGACGGAGAACATCCAGGCGACGATCATCCGGCTCGCCAATGTCCATTCGACGATGGATATCTCACCCGAGCAGGCCAGCGAGATCGAGGCCATGGTCCGTCGGCCCAGCCGCGGCGCAGCAGAATGAGCAACCAGAACAAGCCCCTCTCCGACGGCGCCCTCGCCGATCTGCTGTCGCAAATGAACGAGACGCCTCGTGTCGCGCCGGTACCCGCCGCCCGGACTGCCCGGCCGCGGCCGCGCGTCAGCATGGCCTTCGAGGATCATCCGCTCTACCAGCAGATGAATTTCCAGAGGGGCTTCGCGGATTTTGCCAAGCTGCAGAACCCCTATTACCGCCTGCACGATGCCCGGGCCGGTGCGACCTCGGTGATCGAGGGCAGGCCGGTCGTCAATTTCGCCTCCTACGATTATCTCGGCCTGAACGGCCATCTCGAGATCGCCGATGCCGTCGGCAGGGCCGTGGCGGAGTTCGGAACCTCGGTCTCGGCCAGCCGGATTACGGCCGGCGAGCGTCGCGTCCATCGCGATCTCGAACAGGCCCTTGCGCGCAACTACGAGGCGCAGGATTGCATCGCTTTCGTATCCGGCCATGCCGGCGCGGTCTCCTCGATCGCGACGCTGCTTGGGCCGAAGGACCTGATCCTGCACGATGCCCTGATCCATAACTGCATCGTCGTCGGCGCCCAGCTCTCCGGCGCGACGCGGCGGCTCTTCCCGCATAACGATCTCGATGCGCTTGAGGCCATGCTCGCGGCGGACCGGCATCGCTTCGAGCGGGTGCTGATCGTCAGCGAGGGCCTGTTTTCGATGGACGGCGACGGGCCCGATCTGGCGCGCCTCGTCGCGATCAAGCAGGATTTTTCCGCCTGGCTGATGATCGACGACGCGCATGGGCTCGGCGTGCTCGGGCGCGGTGGGCGCGGCATCTTCGAGCATCAAGGCGTCGCGCCTGATGGCGTCGACCTCTGGCTCGGGACATTGTCGAAATCGCTCGTCAGCTGCGGCGGCTATGTCGCCGGCTGTGCCGCCGTGGTCGATCTGCTGAAGCATCAGGCGCCGGGCTTCGTCTACAGCGTCGGCATGCCCGCTTCGAACGCGGTCGCGGCCAGCGTCGCGCTTGACCTGATGGCGCGCGAGCCGGAGCGTGTCGTGCAGCTCCAGCGGCAATCGCAGCGCTTTCTCGCGCGGGCTCGCGATGCCGGTCTCGATACGGGCGAAAGCTGGGGCTTCGGCATCGTGCCCATCGTCATAGGCGAGACGGTGCCCACGGTCATGCTGGCTCAGCGCCTGCTCGAACAGGGCATCAACGCCTTTCCGATCGTGCCGCCGGGCGTTCCAGAGAAGGCCGCTCGCCTGCGCTTCTTCATCAACGCGAGCCATACAGACAGCCAGATCGACGATGCGGTCGATTGCCTCCTCCGAGAAATCGGGAATCTCGGCGACGCGTCGTTGAAGCAGGTATTGCTGGGCTGAGCCGCAAACAGATCGACGCTTGATCGAATTGTCTGGTCGCATCATTCAGCTGTCGACAGCGCCTGAAACGAGACCGTTAGAAAAGGGACCGGAGCCGGTGCCGAAGAATATCCTCCTCGAAGCTCATGCGACGATGCTCAAGCAGGGCACAGGCATCGCGACCTACGCCCGTAACCTCGCGAGCACGGCGACCGGCCTGGGCTATGATGTGGAATTGCTGCTGGGCACCGAGCAGCGCATCAACCGCCGTGATCCGCTTCTGTCGGAAGTCGTTCTCAACGATGCCGTCGATCCAAAGGCGGTCGACCCGTTGAAGCTGGTCGCCCGCGGGATCGACTGGGTGACTGGCGTCCCTGGCGGCGTCAAGGCCCAGCGCCTGCCGAACCCGCGCATCGTCGTCGACCGGGGTTCCGGCGCCTCCACCGAGCGAAGCCACCCTACCTATGGTGCGGTCCGGCTCTGGGAGCGCGCCTCGATGCATTTCAACCGCTTCGGGCATCGTATGCCGGTGCGGTCCGAGGGGCGCCATGACCTGTTCCATGTGACGCGCCCCACGCCCGCCTTCGTCAAGGGCGCTGCCAATATCTACACGATCCACGATATTGTGCCGCTGCGCCTGCCCTATGCGACCTTAGACAAGAAGAAATACTTCTACACGATGATCAAGCATCTCGTGGAGAAGGCTGACCATATCGTCACGGTCTCGGAGTTCACGCGCAAGGACGTCCAGGAGTTCTTCAATATACCGGACGATCGCATCACCAATACCTGGCAATCCGTTTCGATGAGCGAGTCGGTCTTGTCCGTTTCGGACGAGGAGGCGGCGCGCGACGTCGACAATCGGTACGGATTGGATTTCAAGGAGTACTTTCTCTTCTTGGGTGCCATCGAACCCAAGAAGAATATCTCGCGGCTCGTCGAAGCCTATGCCGCTTCGGGGTCGACACGGCCTCTGATCCTAGTCGGCGGCCTCGGCTGGCTCTACGAGCAGGATGTCGAGATGCTGAAGGACGAGCGCCTCCTGAGCTGGCGTTTCGACGGTTCACATATCCGGCCCGAGCGCCGCATCCGGCGCCTGCCCTATGTGCCGCTAGGCGCGCTCCAGTCACTGATCCGGGGTGCCCGCGGCGTTCTCTTTCCCTCCCTGTATGAAGGGTTCGGACTGCCTATCCTCGAAGCGATGCTGCTGGGGACGCCGGTCATCACCTCCAACACCTCCTCCCTGCCCGAGGTGGCCGGCGATGCGGCGATGCTGGTCAACCCCTACCACATCGAGGAAATCCGCGATGCGATCCGGACCCTCGATGCCGACGCGGACCTGCGCGCCGAACTGGTCAGCAGGGGGCGCAAGCGCGCCGAATTCTTCTCGCCGGCGCTGCATGCCGAGCGGGTGAAGGCGGTCTACGATCGCGTTCTCGGCTGAGGTAATCCGGCCCGACCAGCGCGTCCTTCAGAAGCCGAAGCGTCGCCGCAGCATGGTGATGAACTGAGCGACCTCGCCCGAGGCACGCAGCGTGAGCGAGGCTTGTTCGGCGGCGACGCGGCGGGCCGCGTCGGTATCGAATATGTAGGTTTCGTAGAGGGCGGCATAACGCTCGCGAAACACGGCCTGGTCGGAGGCGCTCATCTCGGAATAACGCAGCGCCTTGCCCTTGCTGAACTGGCCGATGACGCCCTTGTCGCGGAACTTGGCCAGCACGTCAGCGACATCGACGGTCGCGCCAATCTGCTCGGCGATGGCCCGGACGACAGCCGGGCTGTCATAGCAGATGGCGTTATAGGTGAAGACCTTGAGCGCGCCGGTATCGGCCCAGCCCTGGAAACAGCCGAGCTGGATGTCGATCGAGTTGAGCGTGTCCGTCACATCGGCAAATTCCGAGAAGGCCTTGGTGCGCCAGCGCCGCGAGCGGGTGCCGTGGTCGACCATCGACAGGGCGATCTCGCGCGGATCGCGGATCGAGGCATTCGCCAGGACCTCGCCTGTGGCCACCATCTGCGCGACGTTCCCGCGCGGCGGGCCATGCGTCTTGAGGACGATGTCTTGGTCGCCGATCGCGGCCTGGATCTGGCCCAACAGCTCATGGTCGATGAAATTGAAGTAGTTCTCGACGGAATCCGCCTTCCGGAACGGCTTGCCGAGCCGCACGACCGGCCGCCCGGCTGCCCTGAAGACCTCTTCGGTCATCTGGTAGAGGAAGGTGCTGGCCGATTTCGTGATGCCGTAGCTGATATAGATCATGCGAGCGCTCGCGGAATACGTGTTCCGATCGCCGGCTGATGACGGGACGTCGAGACGCTCATGATTTCCGGTCGCTCTCCCTGCTGCGCTTGAGGATACGCCGCTGCTGCCATGCGAGGATCGGCCTGTACAGGCTGTGGAATTGTGCCAGCCAGGCCATCGCCCGTGAGGGCGCGAGGAAGAACGCCCCCGTCTCGGCTTGGGCGATCATGCGTTCGGCGACCTGCCCGGCGGTCAATGTGCCCCCCTGTTCTGAGATCAGGCGGGTCACCAGCAGGCGCTTCGGTCTTTCGCCCTCCAATTGCGGTGTCTCGGTATCCGGCGGCGCGACGAAGCTGACGACGATACCGTCTTCGGCAAGCTCCAGCCGCAGGATTTCCGCCAGCGCCCGCACGGCGAACTTGCCGGGCGCATAACCGCTATAGCCGGCGATCCCGATGAAGGCTGCGCCGGACGAGACCAAGGTTATCCGGCCGCCATGCCTGCCCATGACGGGAATGGCGGCCTGGATCAGGTGAAGCGTTCCGAAATAATTCGTCTCCATCTGCGCTCGGTGAGCGCTCAGGTCGAGATCGCGAAACAGGCCGGGCTCGACGATGCCGGCCGAGGTGATGAGCCAGTCGATCCGGCCATGTTTGGATGCGATTTCGCCGATGGCCGCCTGGCAGGCCGCCGCATCGGTGACATCGACAGGCAGGAGATCGACGTTGCCGCCGGCCCCAAGCTCCGTCGCTGCGGCGCGCAACCGGGCGGGATCACGCGCCAGCAGGGCGATGCGATAGCCGCGCCCCAGAAGCACGCGCGCACAGGCCAGTCCGATCCCGCTTGAGCCACCGGAGATAACGGCAATCTTCGGAGGAGAGGGCGCTGGCACCAAGGCGTTCTTCGATCGCGTGGTTACGGGGCTGGCGGCAGTCACGCGACCGAGCCGATC
>SEEM01000410.1 GCA_004144595.1 Hyphomicrobiales bacterium | reverse complement strand
ACCGATATCGTGGTGGTCTACATGCTGACGATGGCGGCGCTCTACGGCCTGCTCGACACCGGCTTCGTCGCCTTCCAGAAATGGGTGCTCCGTTGGAAAGCGTGATCGATATCAGAGGCCTGTCGCTGACCTTCACGCGCGACGGCGAAGAGACGGAAGTTCTGCGCAAGCTCGACCTCTCGGTCGGACGCGGCGAGTTCCTCGCCATCGTCGGCCCGTCGGGCGTCGGCAAGTCGACCCTGCTGCGCGTCATCGCGGGCCTCGCCAGCCCGAGCGGCGGCGAGGTCGTCATCGACGCGAAGGACCGGACGCGCCGGCCGGTCGCGCTGGTCTTCCAGGATTCGCGCTTGCTGCCCTGGCGCAAGGTCGTCTCCAATGTCGCCTTCGGGCTCGAAGGCCGCGCGCCGCGTGCCGAGCGCCTGAAGAAGGCGCAGGATATGCTCGATCTCGTCGGGTTGGCACCACTGGCGCAGCGCTGGCCGCACCAGCTGTCCGGCGGCCAGCGCCAGCGCGTCTCGCTGGCCCGCGCGCTCGCGGTCGAGCCCGAAATCCTGCTGATGGACGAGCCCTTCTCGGCGCTTGACGCCCTGACCCGCGAGAACCTGCAGGACGAACTGATCCGCGTCTGGCAGCGGACGGCTAAGACCGTTCTCTTCGTCACCCACGATATCGACGAGGCCGCCTATCTCGCCGACCGCGTCGTCGTCCTGTCCGGCGCGCCCGGCCAGATCATCGCCGAGCACCGCATCGATGCGGCCCGCCCGCGCAAGCGCGGCGCGGCGGCGGAAGCCGAGATCGTGCGCGCGGTCCGGCAAGGCCTCGGCGCCGATATCGTCGCGGACGGCGCCGCGATCTGATCGATCACAACCGTCATGCTCGCCCGTGTGGCGAGCCTCCACCTCTTGAACGCTCCAGCAGACAGACGTGGATGGTCGGGACAAGCCCGACCGTGACGGCCATCTCGCAGCCTCCCGAATGGCACGGCGACATCATGGCGCGCTGTCTGCCGGCGCCGGATCGCCCAGAATGCTCCGATCCCGCCTCACCGCCTTGTCATTGGCAGGTGAGGGCGGATTGAGGC
>SEEM01000144.1 GCA_004144595.1 Hyphomicrobiales bacterium | reverse complement strand
GGGCTGCCGAGCGATCGCATTGGCCGATTGTTGCTGCTTCAGCCGGCCTTCCCGCCATGGCGCCTGACGAAGGCAAGCGCTGTCTCCCAGGCGCCGGCATTGGCCTCGGCATTGGCAGCGGGCGTGCCGCCCATCGTGGTTGAGATGCCGCTGACCGGGTGGCGGTGGGCGATGCGCGTCGCCGGCACATGAGGAAACAGGATGGAATGGCCGGCGGCCGCCCAGTTTTTCCAGGTGACCTCGTGCGGATGCCCGGCCGCGAGCAGGCTCGACTGCACGATCAGTGAATAGAGATCGGAAGGCCAGGCGCCGTCATCGCCGCCCGATAGCAGAAGGACTGGCCCGGCGATCCTCTCCACCGGAATGCGGGCGCGGGCCATGGCCACGGGGTCGCCGAGCGCGGTCCGCATCGCATCGGCATTGCGGCGCGTCTGCGTCGCCTCGTCATAGGTTTTCCAGCTCGCCGTGGCGTTGTCCTGCCACTGATGGACGAGTGGCTTGCCTTCAAACGTCCAGCCGGGCCCGTCGCGGCCGAAGGCCGGGTCGGCGGCAGCCTGTCCGCCATGAACGAAGGCGCTCGGCACATAGCCGAGCACGGCCGAGACCTTTTCGGGGTAGGTTGCGCCTAGCAGTAGAGCGAGTTCTCCGCCGCGCGACTGCCCGGCGACGGCGACGAAATCGTTCTTCGGTCGCACGCGGGCACGAAGCCAGTCGATCCCGCGCGCGAAATACTCCAGTGGCGTGTTCGAGATGTATTTCGGCAGGCCGGGCGCGCCGAAATAGCCGAGCGCCAGCGCCGCGACCCCGCGCGACGCCCAGAGCGCGGCGCGCGGCTCGTTGATGCCGCCGCCCGAGCCGTTGAGGATCATGATTGCCGGATGCGGGCCTTCGCCGGCCGGCAGGAACAGCGTGCCGAAGAGCCCATCCTCGGCAAGGGGATGCCGCGTCACGCCGTCCGCCATCAGTGTTTGGCTGAAGCGTTCGGTTGCGACGGTCTCACCGCCGATTGCGGCGGTGAGCGTGGTTTCGAGCGGGCTGGACAGGTCGGCGGGAAACAGCTCCCCGTTGCCGGTCTGCGCCCAGACCAGTCCCATCGCCGCGGCGCCCGCGTAGTCGCCGCGCAGGGGCGCGTCGCGTTCGAGGTCGATGCTGCCATCCGCTCCGGCCGCGAAGACCGCTTGCGCCCGCCAGATATGACCGTCGCGCGGAGTTTCCGCGGCGATGGTGACTTCCGCACCTGCCGGTAGCCCGGAAAGGGCGATCCGACGGGGCACGTCGATCAGGTCGATGGCCGGGTTGATCGCGAAGACGGCAGGCATGGCGGCGTCCTTGACTCGGCCTCACTTGGCCTTGCTGACCTGCATCGCGACGGTGCGGTCGCTATGCCAGGGCACGACCTTCAGGTCCGGCCGGCTCGCCCAGATGTTCTTGTAGTGATAGAGCGGCATGATCCCGACATCGTCCATCACGACCTTGACCGCGTCCTTGATGATCGCCTCGCGCTTGGCGTCGTCGAATTCGGCGCCGGCCTTCGCGAGAGCCTCGTCCAGCTTCGGGTTGCTGTAGCGGCCCCAGTTCGAGGCGCCGAGACCCTTGGCGGCATCGACGGTGGCGAGGATCGCGGTCATCGCATAGGTGCCCTCGCCGGTGCCGTTGCCCCAGCCGATCATGCTCATCGCGTACTCGTTCTTGTTGGCCGCGCCGGAATAGACCGAGAAGGGCACGACCTCGACCTGCGTCTCCACGCCGATGCGGGTCCAGAACTGCGCGATCGCCTGCGCGGTCTCCGGCGCCAGCGGATAGCGCTCGCCCGGCACATGCATGGTCAGCTTGAAACCGTTGGGATAGCCGGCCTCGGTCAACAGGGCCTTGGCCCCGTTGGGATCGACGTCGATCTTCGAGCGGTCGGGATCGTAGCCGAAGCTGCCGGCCGGCATCCACTGCGTAGCGACGGTGACGCCGCCCCGCGCGACGCGGTCGGCGATCGCCTCCCGGTTGATCGCCATGTTGAGCGCCTTGCGGACGCGCACGTCGAGCAGCGGGTTCTTCTCGAGCGGCTTGCCGGCCTTGTCGGTCAGGAACTTCGACGGGGCCGGGTTGAAGCTCGGCTGCATGATCAACGCGCGCAGGCCCGGATAGGACCAGACCTTGACCTTCGGGTTCTTCTCCAGCTTCTCGATATGGGAGAAGGAAACCTTGTCGATCACGTCGACATCGCCCGAGAGCAGCGCGGCCGTGCGCGCCGCGGGGTTGGCGATATAGCGGTAGTTGACCTTGTCCCACTCGGCCTTCGGGCCCCAGAAGCTGTCATTGCGCTTCATCTCGACGCGATCGCCCGGCGTATAGCTGACGAAGGCATAGGGGCCGTCGGTGACCATCGCCTTGCCGCTGTTGTAGTCGTCGGTCGTCGCCGTTTGGCCGACATGCTTGCTGACGACATAGACGCTGGAGATGTTGATCGGCAGCAGCGGATCCGGCGCGCGGCTGGTGATGACCAGCGTATGCGGGTCCTTGATCTCGACCTTGGCGACGTTGCGCAGGAAGCCCTTGTAGCTCGCGACCGTGCCCGGCACGTTCTGGGCGCGCTCGTAGGAGAAGGCGACGTCCTCGGCCGTGACCGGCTTGCCGTCGGTCCAGACCGCGTTCTCGCGCAGCTTGAACTCCCAGGTGTTGGGCGCGGTGTTCTTCCACGACGCGGCGAGATCCGGCACCACGCCGCCCTCGGTCTTCTGCGCGACGAGGCGGGACCAGAAATGCTGCGAGACCGAATGATCGCCGGCATGGTTGTTGAGCTGCGGGTCGATCGCCGAGACCGGGTCGCCGAAGGCGATGCGCAGGTCTTCCGCGTTGGCGGCGCCTGCGGCGACGATCAGTGCCGCCGAGAGGGCGAAGGTGCTCAGTCTGGTCGTCATGCGATCTCTCCTGTTTGCGCGTGGGCCGGGGCCGCTGCGACGTCGTTGAGGTGGCAGGCAGAACGATGACCCGGCACGATCTCGCGCAGGGCGGGTCTCTCGACGCGGCAGCGGTCGAAGGCGGCCGGGCAGCGCGGGTGGAAATGGCAGCCGGGCGGCGGTGCGGCCGGGCTCGGAATCTCGCCCTTGACGGGCGCGTAGACCCGTCGGCGCTGCTTCAGGCTCGGGATTTCCGACAGCAGCCCCTGCGTATAGGGGTGGTTGGGATGGGCAAAGAACCGCGCCGCCGGCGCATCCTCGACGATGCGGCCGAGATACATGATCACGACGCGGTCGGCGATGTGCTGGACGACGCGCAGGTCGTGGCTGATGAAGAGATAGGTCAGGTCGAGCTCGCGCCGGAGCTGCATGAACAGGTTGAGGATCTGCGCCTGGATCGAGACGTCGAGCGAAGCGACCGATTCGTCGCAGACCAGGAAGCGTGGCTGCATGGCGAGGGCGCGGGCAATCGAGATGCGCTGGCGCTGGCCGCCGGAAAACTGGTGCGGGAAGCGCTGGCGAAAGGCCGGGTCGAGCCCGGCCCGGCGCATCTGCGCGCAGACATAGTCGTCGATCTCGGCCCGGCTCGCGATGCCGTGGACGAGCGGCGCCTCGCCGATCGCCTCGGCCACCCGCATGCGCGGATTGAGGCTGGCTTGCGGGTCCTGGAAGATCAGCTGCACGTCGCGATGGACCGAGCGGTCGCCCTGCGGCGCGCGCCCGAAGACCTCGACCTCGCCCGTGCTCGGCGGCAGGAGGCCTGCCGCGATGCGCCCGAGCGTCGACTTGCCGGAGCCGGATTCGCCGACGAGCCCGACGAATTCGCCGGCCGGGATCGTCAGGTCGATGCCGTCGAGCGCCCTGATGATCGGTTGGCGTTTCGCCAGATGCAGCTTGACCGCAAGCCCGGCCGGGCGGCCGAAATGCCGGGTCAGCCTGCGCGTCGCCAGCGCGGGGGCGGAGGGGGCGGCGGTTATGGTCATGCCGACACCTCGGCGGCGGAGGCGGGGCCCGACAAAGGATGGAAGCAGCGCAGGCGGTGCGCGCTGTTCGTGAAGGCCGGTTGGCGCTCGCAGGCATCGTCGCGACGGGCGCAGCGCGGTCCGAAGGCGCAACCGAGGGGCGGATCGACCATGTCAGGCGTCGTCCCGGGAATCTGCACGAGCATCGAGCCCGGCGCGCTTGTTCCCGGCAGGCTGCCGATCAGCCCGGCCGTGTAGGGATGGCTGGGAAGGTCGAGCACGGCATCGACGCTGCCTTGCTCCACGATGCGGCCGGCATACATCACGGCGATTTCGTTGGCGATCCCGGCGATCACCGACAGGTCGTGCGTGATCCAGAGCAGGGCGGTGCCGCTCTCGCGGGTCAATTGCTGCACCTCGGCGAGGATCTGCGCCTGGATCGAGACGTCGAGCGCGGTGGTCGGTTCGTCCGCGATGATCAGGTCGGGCTTGTTGATCAGGGCGATCGCGATGGCCACCCGCTGGCGCATGCCGCCGGAGAGCTGGTGCGGATAGGCGTCGAGCCGCGCCTCGGGGCTCGGGATGCCCATGGCGCCGAGCAGGTCCCGCGCCCGAACGCGCGCCGAAGCGTCGTCGATCGTTTCATGGGCGCGGACCGTCTCGATCATCTGCGTGCTGATCCGGAGCACCGGGTTCAGCGTCATCATCGGGTCCTGGAAGACCATGGCGATGCGATTGCCGCGCAAGCAGCGCATCGCTTCGTCGTCGAGCTTCGTTAGGTCCTGCCCGCGGAACCGGATTTCGCCGCCGACGATCTGGCCGGGCGGGTCGATCAGCCCCATGATCGAGAAGCCGGTGACCGACTTGCCCGAGCCGCTCTCGCCGACGAGGCCGAGCGTTTCGCCGGCTCGCAAGGCGAAGGAGACGTCGCGCACGGCGTCGAGATCGCCGCGATCGGTGCGGAAGCGCGTGCGCAGATTGCGGACTTCGAGCAGCGGCGCGGTCATTTCAGCGCCCTCGGATCGAGGACTTCGCGCAGGCGGTCGCCGACGAGGTTGATCGCGACGATGGCGGTGAGCAGCGTCAGGCCGGGGAAGAAGCTGATCCAGTATTCGCCGGAGAGCATGAACTGGAATCCGTTGGCGATCAGCAGGCCGAGTGAGGGCTGGGTCACCGGCGCACCGAGCCCGAGAAAGGAGAGCGTCGCCTCCAGCGTGATGGCGCGGGCGACCTGTAACGCGCCGATGACGAGCAAGGGCGGCAGGCAATTCGGCAGGACATGGCGCAGCAGGATCCGCGAGGTCGGCAGGCCCAGGCCCCGCGCCGCTTCGAAATAATCGCGCTTGCGCTCGACGAGCGCCTGGGC
>SEEM01000409.1 GCA_004144595.1 Hyphomicrobiales bacterium | reverse complement strand
GGCGAAGCGCAGCAATGCATCGACGAGGCAGGTTCCGGGCAGCCGCATCATCGCGATCTCGGAAATCTCCAGCGTCGTGCCGCCCGTGATCCTCCGCGCGATGCGAAAGCCGAACAGGGCATGCGGCATGCCGCGCGCGTCGCGCAGGGCGAAGACGCCGGATGGCTGCGCCCCGTCCTGCGAATGGTCACGCACAAAGGCGGCCCAGCCATCCGGCGTGAGCTCGGGATGCAGCAGGGTGACGAGCCCGTAGACTGTGTCGGCGCCATCAGGCAGGACGCGCGCGACTTCGAAGATGTCATCGCCCATCACGTGCGGCTCTCCCGAGTTTCCAGGCAGCAACCTCGTTGCGCAGGGCCTGTTGCCGCATTGATCTGGATCAAATCCGAAGCCATGCGGCGGCGCGCGCGCTTTGTCGGCCTTCGCGCATGCGGTAAGCTCCGCGCATGAGCAGGAAGGTGCGATCGTGAACTGTCAGCCCTCGGCGTGCAGCGCCGCCGCCCACGGCGAGAGCGGATGCCGCAACTGCATGGTCCGCCTGGTCAGCGTCTGCGCCTCCCTGACCGATGACGAACTCGCCTTGCTGGAGCAGCTGGCGATGCCGACGCATTTTGCCTCCGGCGACACGCTGTTCGCGCAAGGGGCCGAGGCGCATTGCGTCTACAACGTCACGGGCGGCGTCATCCGGCTCTACAAGCTTTTGTCCGACGGACGCCGCCAGGTCGTCGGCTTTGCGCTGCCCGGTGATTTCCTCGGGCTCGCCATGCGCGATGCCTATGGTTTCTCGGCCGATGCGATCGGCGACGTCGCGGTCTGCGCCTTCTCGCGCGCCGCCTATACGGCGCTGGTCGACGCCAAGCCGCATCTGCTCAAGCGCCTGCACGAGTTCGCGACGCATGAACTGACGCTCGCCCATGAGCAGATGATGCTGCTGGGCCGGCGCACGGCCGAGGAGAAGCTGATCTGCTTCCTGCTCGGCATGCAGCAGCGCTGGGCGCGCCTCGGCAAGCCGTCGGTCACGGTGCCGCTGCCGATGACGCGGCAGGACATCGCCGATTTCCTCGGCCTGACCATCGAAACGG
>SEEM01000408.1 GCA_004144595.1 Hyphomicrobiales bacterium | reverse complement strand
GAGAAGGCCGGCGTGAACGTCACCGACCGCGGCTTCATCAACGTCGACATCCAGATGCGCACCAACGTGCCGCACATCTTCGCCATCGGCGACATCGTCGGCCAGCCGATGCTGGCGCACAAGGCGGTGCACGAAGCGCATGTGGCGGCCGAAGTGATCGCCGGCGAGATCCAGGGCAACAAGGAACTGTCGAGCGCGGCCTTCAATGCCCGTGTGATCCCGAGCGTGGCGTACACCGATCCCGAAGTAGCCTGGGTAGGCCTCACCGAAGACCAGGCCAAGGCCGAAGGCATCAAGATCAAGAAGGGCCACTTCCCGTGGAACGCCTCGGGCCGCGCCATTGCCAACGGCCGTGACGAGGGCTTCACCAAGCTGCTGTTCGACGCCGAGACGCACCGAATCCTGGGCGGCGGCATCGTCGGCACGCATGCGGGCGACATGCTCGGCGAGATCGTGCTGGCGATCGAAATGGGCGCCGACGAGATCGACATCGGCAAGAGCATCCACCCGCACCCGACGCTGGGCGAGAGCATCGGCATGGCGGCCGAAGTGGCGCACGGCACCTGCACCGATTTGCCGCCGGTGAAGAAGGCCGGCTGACGCATTGCTACGATTTTCATAGCGCGCCGCGCAGAGCCCACGGGCGCTGCGCGGCTTTTTCGTTCAAGACACCTTCCCACGCATGCAAGCCCTGCTAGACGCCATCGCCCGCATGGAGCGGCCGACCGAAGCTGTGCGCATCTTTCATGGACGGGGTGGTTTGCACCCGGGCTGCGAGGACTGGGCGCTCGACGCGTTTCCGCCGGTGCTGCTGCTGACCGCTTTTCGCGCGGTCGATGATGCCGCGCTGACGGCGGTCGGCGAGGCACTGGCCGCGCGCTGGCGGCAACTCGACGCCGGTCCGCTGAATTGGGTGCTGCAGACGCGCGAAGGCGCGGGTCGCACCGAGACGCGGCTGATGGCCGGCGAGGTGCCCGAACCGCACGACGTGACCGAAGACGGCACCCGCTACCGGATTCATCTGCTGCAGGGGCAAAACCACGGCCTGTTCCTCGACATGGCCGAGGGACGCCGCTGGGTGCGCGC
>SEEM01000407.1 GCA_004144595.1 Hyphomicrobiales bacterium | reverse complement strand
CGCGCATCGGCGACCTCGCGCGGAACGCCGATCTGAGCCGGTTCATTCTGTGAAAGGTCGTCATTGCGAGGAGCGCAGCGACGAAGCAATCCGGGAGGACGTGGAGCGCTGCCGCTCCTGGATTGCTTCGCTACGCTCGCAATGACGACCTAATCTGTCCGGCGACATTCTTGATCCTGAACACTGGCTCGCGACTTCGTTTCGTGCTTCGTCAAGGCGATGGAGCAAGCCATGCCGCGTATCGCCGTCACGACTGATCAGCTCAACGAGCTTGTCGCAACGAATGCCGGCGCGACCAGCACCGATGAGACTGTTGTCCGCGATGCAGGGAGGCTCGAGTGCCAGTCCTTCGAGCGCCTCAAGGCAGAACTCCAGTACGCATTTGCATTGCCTGATAATGGCTACACGCCGCTGACAGCGGCGGAGGTGGTCGCACGCAACGAGCGCTGAGCGCCCGGTGGCTACATCCTCCCGCCTCGCCCGCGATTCCCTCGTCGTCGGCGCCGCGACGATCCTGTCGCGCCTGCTCGGCTTTGCCCGCGACGTGCTGATCGCGCGCCTGCTCGGCGCCGGCCCCGTGGCGGACGCCTTCCTCGCGGCCTTGCGCCTGCCGAACCTCGTCCGGCGCGTGCTCGGCGAAGGCGGGCTGAACGCGCCCTTCGTGCCGCTCTATCTCGCGATCAAGGCCGAGCGCGGCGAGGAGGCCGCGAAGCGCTTCGCCGGCGCGGCTGCGAGTCAGCTCGGCCTGCTGCTGCTCGGCTTCGTCGTCCTGGCCGAGCTGTTCGCGCCCTGGGTCGTGCTCGGACTCGCCGGCGGCTTCGCCGATGAACCGCAGACGCTGGCGCTCGCCGCCTACTACACGCGGCTGATGCTGCCCTTCGTGCTGCTGACCACGCTCGCCGCACTGCTCGCGGCGCTGCTCAACGCCGAGGGTCGCTTCACCGTGGCGGCGCTGGCACCTGCCTTGATGAACGCCATCCTGCTCTGCGCCCTGCTGTTCGCGTCGTTCCGTGGCGGCGACAGCCATGTCAGCGCGACGCTGCTTGCCGCCTGCCTCAGCCTGACCGGCCTCGCCCATCTCGCCATGAT
>SEEM01000008.1 GCA_004144595.1 Hyphomicrobiales bacterium | reverse complement strand
TGCCGGGACCGGCCGAGCCGCAGCCCGTGCAGCCGCCGCCGACCCTGCCGCCTCCGGGCCAGCCCTTGCCGGCGCCGCCCGCCCAACAGCAGACCGGCGTGCCCGATCCCAATGCGACGCTTGCGGGCAAGCGCGGCGACAACAGCGATATCGACGAGGTCGCGCTGGTTGCCAAGCCCGTCCTGCTCCTGTCGGGGCAGGCGAGTTGGGACCAGGGCTTCCAGAAGCTCTCGGAAAGTTTCACGGCCTTGCGTGCGGAAGCGCAGAAGGCGGGCCTGCCCGTCACCGGGCGGCCGCTGTCGCTCTTCGTCGAGACGACGGATGACGGTTTCCGCTTCGAGGCGATGCTGCCGGTCGCTGCGCCGGCCGGTGGGCAGCCTTCGGCCTTCGGGGGCGGGGTGAAGCTAAGCGCTTCGCCGGCGGGACGGGCGCTGCGCTTCCTGCATGTCGCGCCCTATGACGACATCGATTCGACCTACGAGACGATCACGGCCTATCTGGAGGCCAAGAGCATCACGGTGAAGGATGCCTTCCTCGAGGAATATGTCAGCGACCTCAAGGACCCCGGCGATCCGAACCTGGAGATCAACGTCTACGTCCAACCGAAGTAACTGTTTCCACCGTCATGCTCGCCCTTGTGGCGAGCATCCACGTTTTGGACACGACCTTCGACCAGGGAGGACGTGGATGGTCGGGACAAGCCCGACGATGACGAGCGTTAGTGCGGGTGAAGGACCTTCTACGCGCTCCAGCTCAAACCCGGGCGCATCGCTCTGAAGCGTTCTTCCGGCAGGCCAGCCTCCGCGAGCGCGGCCTTCAGCGCCTGAGGCGGGCGCTCGACGCCTTCATCGGTGAGCTGGAAGGTGCCCCAGTGATGGCCAATGGCCTGCTCGGCCCGGAGCGAGAGCATGACCTTGACCGCCTCGTCCGGGTTCATGTGATTGTCCGACATGAACCAGCGCGGCTCGTAGGCGCCGATCGGCAAGACCGCGAGATCGAATGGCCCGTGCTTGCCGCCGAGCTCCGTGTAGAGCGAGCCGTCATGGTAGCCGGTATCGCCGATATGGAAGATTTTAGCGGCCGGCGTTTCGAGGATGTAGGAACACCACAGTGCCATCCGCCGGTCGAAGGCGCCGCGCGCCGACCAGTGGTAGCTCGGCACCAGCGTCACCGCGACCTTGTCCGAGAGCGTGAGCCGGTCGTTCCAGTCATGCGCCTCGGTGCGGGCATCGGGGATGCGGGCCCGGATGATGGCGTCGTTGCCGAGCGGCATGATCATGCGCGGCTGGTCGCGGTCATGCAGCTGCGCCAGCGTCTCGATGTCGAGATGGTCGTAATGGTTATGCGTGATCAGCACCGCATCGATCCTCGGCAGATCGGCGAAAGCGACGCCCGGCGCATTCACGCGTTTGGGGCCGATGAAGGAGAAGGGGCTGGCGCGCTCGGAATAGACGGGATCGACCAGAAGATTGAGACCGGCGACCTGATAGAGGAAGGAGGCATGGCCGAGATGGACGATCCTGGCACCGTCGACGTGAGGCGGCGGCTTGTCCTGCGGCGGCGCCTGATAGGCGAGGGGGAAGGCCTCGCGTTCGCGCTTGCCGGTCTGCCAGCGCAGCACGTCGGCAAGACCCTTGGTCACGGGGCGGCCGTCACTGAAGAGGAGCCCGTTGAAATGGTCGCTGACGGGTCCCTGGTAATAGGGATTGCGCGAGCGGGAGATCGCGGCCCAGGCAGCGCCGGTGGAAGCCAGCAATGCACCGAGGCCAATGAAGGAGAGAAGTTTGCGGCGGGTCATGGTGCAGAAGAGGTAGGCCGCCGCGCCGTTTGGTCAAGGCTCCCGCGATTTGATCGCCAAGGCGTGAAGCCAGCGCGTCGGCTGGCGAACGCCCCGGCCTGTCACGATTGGCGTCAGTTGCTGCCGGAGCGGATTGCGACGGTCGCGACGCCGGCGCCGACCAGGAGCGTGCCGCCGGCCTTGTTGAACAGCCCGATCGCGCGGGGATTGCCGACCACGGCCCGGGCCCGCGAAGCGATCAGCGCGTAGCCCATGGCATTGGCGAAGGCGAGCGTGATGAAGGTCGCCTCGAAGATCAGCATCTGCGTCCAGAAATCGCTCTTGGTGTCGAGGAACTGGGGCAGGAAGGCGACGAAGAAGGTGATGCTCTTCGGGTTCAGCGCCGTCACCAGCCAGGCATGGCCGAGCATCTTCCAGCCGGGGGCGGCATCCCCGCGCGGCTTGGCGTCGAGCGTGCCGCCGGCACGGAAGAGCTTGATGCCGAGCCAGATCAGGTAGGCCGCGCCGATCCATTTCAGCGTGGTGAAGACGAGAGCGGAGGTGGCGAGCAGGGCCCCGACGCCGAGCATCGACAGCGTCATCGCGGTGAAGTCGCCGAGCGCGACGCCCACGGCGATTGGGAAAGCGGTGCGCCAGCCCTGGCCGAGCGCATAGGAGATGACGAGGAGGATCGTCGGCCCGGGGATGACCAGGAGCACGGCGGTTGCGGCGGTGAAAGCGACCCAGGCTTCGAAGGTCATGATGGTGATGGCTCCGTTGAAGACCAGAGCCATCACCAGAAGCGGCGACTTGTAAAGAGCTTACCGCGTCGGCTGCGGATTGGTACCGAAGGACAAGACCGGGGCGCCTTGGGTGGCCATCTCGCGGCGTGCTTCCGGCTCCGCCGCGACGACCAGCGCCCACCAGACGCGATAGCTGGTGCGCGGGTCCTTGGAGAGCGCGATACCGTAGCGGGTCGCTTCCTTCATCCGCAGGTTGGTGTCGTGGCCCGGCGATTTGCGCCAGCCGTCGAAGGCTTCCTCGACCGAGAAATAGCCGCCGCCGAGATTCTCCGCGGCGCGGGCGCTGTCGACGCCGGCGGCATGGATACGGGCGGTGAAGTTGCCGCCGGCATCGTGCGAGAGCGAGTTGGCCGCGACCATCGCATCGGCCTGGCGCTGGGCCATCGCCATCAGGCGCGGATCCGGCCGGACGGGGCCGAGGCCCTGGCTGGCGCGATAGGCGTTGAGGATGCGCCCGGCCTGAGCCGGGTCGAGCGAGACGGCGGCGACCTTCTCGACCATGCGCTGGTCGAGCGGGCCTTCGCGGCGGGCTTCGCCGGCACAGCCGGCGAGGGCCAGCAAAAGCAGCAGCGCCAGATTTCGTTTGCTCGTCATCATTCCTGAACCGACCCGTTCGCAGCAATCACGTCAGTGCGCGCTAGGCACCAAACAAGGCGAGAATATCGCGGGGCCTCATTAATCGAATGCTCACGGATCGCTCTCAGGATCGCGGCCCGACCTTGGCTGGTCCATCCGGAATGCATCTGGAGCCGCCAGGGTCGCGCGATCACGGGGCCGACAGAATGACGGTGTCCAGCATCCGGCTTGCCGAGATTCTCGGAGCGCTCAGCCGCGCACTCGACCTGACAGAAGGTCAGCCTCCGGGACATTGCATCCGCTGCTGCTGGATTGGAACCGCGATCGGACGGGCTCTGGCACTTCCCGAAGAGCTCCTCGCGGACCTGTACTATACCCTGCTGTTGAAGGATCTCGGTTGCAGCAGCAACGCTTCGCGTATCTGCGAACTCTATCTAACGGACGATCTCAGCTTCAAGAAGGACTTCAAAATCCTGGACGGCAACCTGCCGCAAGTGTTGCGCTTCGTGCTGTCCCATACCGGTAGCCACGCCGCTTTCGCCGAGCGGGTGCGGGGCGTCCTGAATATCATGCGCAATGGCGGCACGATCGCGCGAGACCTGATCGAGACGCGCTGTCAGCGCGGGGCTGCGATCGCCCGGCGGATGCGATTCTCCGAAGCGGTCGCCGGTGGTATCCTCGACCTCGACGAGCATTGGGACGGTGGCGGCAAGCCGTTGGGCCGCACTGGAACGGAGATATCGACTTTCGCGCGGGTTGCATTGCTCGCCCAGGTCGTCGACGTGTTCCATTCGAGCGGTGGCCGGGAAGGCGCGATCCAGGAAATCGACCGGCGTTGCGGCACCTGGTTCGACCCCGCTGTTGTCGAGGCCTTCCACGTCGCCGCGCATGATCCCGATTTTTGGCACGGGCTGAGCGATGAAGGTCTCGAGGCGCGTGTTCTCGACATGGAGCCGGGGCGCGAGACGGCGAAAGCCGACGAGGATTATCTCGACGATATCGCCCAGGCCTTCGCGCATGTCATCGACGCGAAGAGCCCCTACACTTCGGGTCACAGCGAACGGGTGGCGATCTTCAGCGACATGATAGCGGAGCAGATGGGTTTCGACATGGCTCAGCGTCGCTGGCTCAAGCGGGCGGCGCTCCTGCACGACATCGGAAAACTCGGCGTGAGCAGCAGCGTGCTCGACAAGGCCGGCAAGCTCGACGACACGGAGTGGCTGGCGATGAAGAGCCATGCCGGGCTGTCGGAGGCAATTCTCTCGCGCATCGACGCATTCTCGGATCTGTCGCGTATCGCCGGTGCGCATCATGAGAGACTCGATGGAAAAGGCTATCCGCGTGGGCTCACAGGCGACCAGATCGACCTGGAGACACGGATCGTTTCCACTGCCGATGTGTTCGATGCCCTGACAGCGGATCGCCCCTATCGCGCTGCCATGCCGGCATCGAAGGCGCTTACCATCCTCCGCGACGGCATCGGCACCTCGCATGACGAGACCTGCATCGTCGCGCTGGAACAGGCGCTGTCCCAGGCGAGTCTGGCCGCTGCAGCGTGAACGAAGGGCCGGATCGTGACCTAAACTTGACTTTCGCCACAGTCTTCCGCTTTAAGACCGCATCCGTTTCGCCGACATCGCCGAAACCACATCCGCCGACCGGGCCGCGCAAGCCGCTTTCATGAGCCCGGAGGTCAACGCCCGACAGCGCGATTGCGCCCTCGGGCGCGAAACCGCTTGGCGATGAGGTCCGGTGCTGAAGGCTTCCTGAGACAGGCAGGCAGGTCCGCATGTTCGGCACGCTGAGCGACAGGCTCTCCGGCATCCTCTCCGGGCTGACCCGCAGGGGTTCGCTGACCGAGGAGGACGTCAACGCGGCTCTCCGCGAGGTTCGTCGCGCGCTGCTCGAGGCGGATGTTGCGCTCGAGGTCGTCCGCAGCTTCACCGACAAGGTGCGAGAGCGCGCCGTCGGCGCCGAGGTGCTGAAGTCGATCACGCCCGGCCAGCAGGTCATCAAGATCGTCAACGACGTCCTGATCGAGACGCTGGGCGGCGAGGGCGAGAGCATCAATTTCGATGCCGTTCCGCCCGTCCCGGTCCTGATGGTGGGTCTGCAGGGTTCCGGCAAGACGACCTCGACGGCGAAGATCGCCAAGCGCCTGACCGAGCGCCACAAGAAGAAGGTGCTGATGGCGTCGCTCGATACGCGACGCCCGGCCGCCATGGAACAGCTCGCCATTCTGGGCCAGCAGGTCGGCGTGCAGACGCTGCCGATCGTCGCCGGCCAGTCGGCCGTGCAGATTGCCAGGCGCGCGATCGAGGCGGCTCGCCTCGGCGGCTACGACGTCGTGATGCTCGATACCGCCGGCCGCGTGACGCTCGACGACACGCTGATGGCCGAGGTCGCCGAGGTGAAGGCCGCGACCAATCCTCATGAAGTGCTGCTCGTTGCCGACGCGCTGACGGGCCAGGACGCGGTCAACACGGCGCGCGCCTTCGATGCCCGCGTCGGCCTCACCGGCATCGTGCTGACCCGAATGGACGGCGATTCGCGCGGTGGTGCGGCGCTCTCGATGCGCGCCGTCACCGGCAAGCCGATCAAGCTCGTCGGCATCGGCGAGAAGGTCGACGAGCTCGACGAGTTCCATCCCTCGCGCGTCGCCAACCGCATCCTCGGCATGGGCGACATCGTCTCGCTCGTCGAAAAGGCAGCGCAGACGATCGACGCCGAGCAGGCGCAGGCCACCGCGCAGCGGATGGCCAAGGGCCAGTTCGACCTCTCCGACATGCGCGCGCAGCTCCAGCAGATGGAGAAGATGGGCGGCATCGGCGGCGTGATGGGCATGCTGCCCGGCATGAAGCAGGCGCAGTCGCAGCTCGCCAATGCCGGCGTCGGCGACAAGATGTTCCAGCGCATGATCGCCGCGATCGACTCGATGACGCCGGCCGAGCGCAAGAATCCCGACCTGCTCAAGAACAGCCGCAAGAAGCGCATCGCGGCCGGCTCCGGCACCACGGCCGAGCACATCAACAAGCTGCTCAAGATGCATCGCGGCATGGCCGATGCCATGAAGATGATGAGCAAGCAGAAGGGCGGCATGCTCGGCAAGCTCGGCTCGATGTTCGGGCTCGGCGGCGGCCTGCCGGCCGGCATGCCCGACCCCTCGAAGATGGATCCGGCTCAGCTCGCTGAACTGCAGAAGCAGCTCGGCGCGGGCGGTGGCCTGCCGTCGATGCCGCCGGGCGGCTTCCCCGGTCTGCCGAAGGGCGTCACCCCGCCGGCCGGGATGATGCCGAAGCTGCCGGGCCTCGGTGGCGGCGGCGGGCTGCCGGGCCTGGGTAATCCGTTCGGGGCCAAGAAGAAGTGATTCCCGTTCTCGAAACGGAGCGATTGCGGCTGCGCGGCTGGACGGCCGCCGATTTCGACGTTCTCGTCGACTTCTACGCGGACGCGGATCTGACCCGCTATATCGGGGGCGCCAGCGACCGCTCGGATTCATGGCGGCGCTTTTCCGCCATGTCCGGACATTGGCTGTTGCGCGGCCACGGCCTCTGGGCGGTGGAGGCGAAGGATGACAGCCGGCTCGTCGGCTGGTGCGGCCTGCTCTCGCCGGACGGCTGGCCCGAGCCCGAGATCGGCTGGAGCCTGTTCGCAGGCGAGCATGGCCGCGGCTACGCGACCGAGGCTGCGCTGCGCGCCCGTGACTATGCCTATCGTGACTTGGGATGGACGACGCTGATGAGCCTGGTCCACCCCGATAACCGACCCTCGATCCGCGTCGCAGAGCGTCTCGGCGCGCGCTTCGAGAAACCCTTCGTGATCCGTGGCACCGAAGTCGGCATCTACCGGCACCCGGCCGCCACGCCTGCGAAACACTGAACCTGAAACCAAACCTGACCGGAGAAGACCCATGTCCCTCAAGATTCGCCTGACCCGCGGCGGCGCCAAGAAGCGCCCCTACTACCGCATCGTCGTCGCCGACGCCCGTGCGCCGCGCGACGGCCGCTTCATCGAGAAGATCGGCTCCTACGATCCGATGAAGCCGAAGGACTCGGCCGACCGCGTCGTGCTCGACCTCGAAAAGGTCCAGGCCTGGCTCGCCAAGGGCGCCCAGCCGACCGACCGCGTGCTGCGTTTCCTCGACGCCGCCGGCCTCGCCAAGCGGCCGGCCCGCAACAACCCGAACAAGGCCGTTCCCGGCGAGAAGGCCAAGGAACGCGCCGAGAAGCGGGCCGAGAAGGCCGCTGCTCCGGCTGCCGAAGAAGCCGCCGAGGCGTGATGCGCCCCGCGGCCAGCGATGCAGGTCGTCATGGTCGGGCTTGTCCCGACCATCCACGCCTTCGCTGGCCGTGGCCGTTGTTCAAGACGTGGATGCTCGCCACAACGGCGAGCGTGACCGCCGTGGCTCTCGTAACAATGCTTGTCCGGGCCGCCTCCCATGTCTGACGAAAATCTCATCCTGCTCGGTGTCGTCGGCGCGCCCCATGGCGTGCGTGGCGATGTCAGGATCAAGACCTTCACCGGCGATCCCCTCGGGATCGCCGGTTACGGCGCCTTGTCCGATGGCAAGGGCCGCAATTTCGAGATCACCGATATCCGCCCCGCCAAGGAAGTGGTCGTCGCCCGGCTCAAGGGCGTGACGACGCGCGAGGCGGCCGAGGCGCTGACCGGGACCGAGCTGTTCGTCGCCCGCGACAAGCTCTCGGCGGATGCGGACGAAGACGAATTCCTGCACGCCGACTTGATGGGTTGCAGCGTGGTGGGGCCCGATGGCGTCGTGCTCGGCACCGTCACCATGGTCGAGAATTACGGTGCCGGCGACCTGCTCGATATCAAGACGCCGGATGGACGCTTCGTCCTCATGCCTTTCACCAAGGCCTTTGCGCCGCGCATCGACATCGCCGCGCGTCGGATCGAGGCCGAGCCCCCATTGGGATTGTTCGAGCCCGACGATGACAAGCGATAGGCCGGCCCGCGCCCTGATCTTCGACATGGACGGCACCATCGTCGACAATATGCGCTTCCATGACGATGCCTGGGAGAGCTGGCACGTCAGCAACAAACTGCCCTTCGATCGCGGGACCTTTTCGGCCCGCACCGCCGGCATGGCGCTGGCCGAGATCGTAGGGCCTTATTTTCAGGGCGCGACCGCCGACGAGATCGCGGCGATGGGCGATGCCAAGGAAGCGCTCTATCGCGAGGCCTATCGTCCGCATGTCGCGGCGACCGCCGGCCTGCTCGATCTGATGGCGCGCGCCGATGCGGCTGGCGTGCCGATGGCGGTCGGTACTGCCGCGCCACCTGACAATATCGAGGTCGTGCTGGATGCGCTCGACCTGCGCCGGCGCTTCGCGACGATCGTTTCGCCGAGCCAGGGTTTCCGCGGCAAGCCGCATCCCGACATGTTCCTCGCTGCGGCCGAGCGGATGAAGGTCGATCCCGCCGACTGCATCGTCTTCGAGGATGCGCCGCTCGGCGTCGAGGCGGCGCGCCGCGCCGGCATGCGGGCCGTGGCGCTGCTCACCCTGCTCGGTCCAGAGGGTTTCGCGGGCTATGACAACCTGATCGCGTCGGCCCCTGATTTCACGGGGCTGGACGGTTTGCCGGCCCTGCGCTTTGCTTGAAGGCATGTCCTTCCGCGCCTCGATCCTGACGCTCTATCCGGAGATGTTTCCGGGGCCGCTCGGCATTTCGCTGGCCGGCGAGGGGCTGCGCAAGGGGTTGTGGTCGCTCGATACCCACCGGATCCGCGATCACGGCATCGGCCGCCATCGCAATGTCGACGACAACCCGGCCGGCGGCGGCGCCGGCATGGTGTTGCGCTGTGACGTGCTGGCGGCGGCGATCGACGCGGCGGTGCCTGCAGATGATGCGCGCCCGCGCCTGCTGATGTCGCCGCGCGGGCGGCCGCTCAAGCAGGAGCAGGTTCGCGACTGGGCTCAAGGTGCGGGCCTCGTCATCGTCTGCGGGCGCTTCGAGGGCGTCGATGAGCGGGTGATCGAAGGGCGCAACCTGATCGAGGTTTCGATCGGCGACTACATCCTCTCCGGTGGCGAGATGGCGGCGCTGACGCTGCTCGACGCCTGCGTGCGCCTGATCCCCGGCGTGATGGGCAAGGTCGCGTCCGGCGAGGACGAGAGCTTCGAGAATGGCCTGCTCGAATACCCGCACTATACCCGCCCGCGCGAATGGGAGGGCAGGGGACTGCCCGAAGCGCTGCTCTCGGGGGACCATGCCCGCATCGCGAAGTGGCGGCGGGCGGAGGCGGAGCAGATCACGCGGGAGCGGCGGCCGGATCTGCTTGCCAAGCGGGATCAGGGATAGGCCGTCACCGGCAGCTTCTCCGCCAGCCACCCTCCTGGGCCCAGCATCCCTCCGCGCACAGCGGCAAGATCGCGCCAGCCGCGCCCGGCGAGCTTCTGCGCCACGGCGACCGCCTGCGCGCCCGTGCGGTCGATCATGACGATGCGCATGCCGGGATTGTCGAGGCGCAAGCCCGCGATCCTGACCTCGAAGGCCGGTGCGTCGATGTCCAGGGGCAGGGCGCCCTGCGGGATTCCGGTATCGGCCCATTCCTGCGTGCCGCGAATATCGACGAACAGGACGCGCTTCGCCTGCGCGGCCTCATGGGCTTCGCGGGGCGACAGCGTCGCGACCGATTGCCCGAAAACGAAAGAGGCCGGGAGCACGAGGCTCCCGGCCAGAACGATCCGGCGCGTGGGGGCGCCTTTGGTCATCGTGCTCAGCGCAGTTCGGCGCAGAAGCGCTGGATGCGGCGGCAGGCCTCTTCCAGCTTCTCGTCCGAGGTGGCGTAGGAGATGCGGAAGTTGGGGCCAAGGCCGAATGACGAGCCATGAACGGCCGCGACCGCTTCCGTCTCGAGCAGGCCCATGACGAGGTCCTCGTCGGTCTCGATCTTCTTGCCGTTCGGCAGGGTCTTGCCGATCAGGGCCGAGCAGTCGGGATAGACATAGAACGCGCCTTCCGGCACCGGGCATTTCAGGCCGCGGGTCTGGTTCAGCATGGAGACGACGAGGTCGCGGCGACGCTCGAACGCCTTCCTGAAGACCGGGATATGCTCCTGCGTGCCGTCGAGCGCCTCGACCGCGGCCCATTGCGAGATCGCCGAGGTGCCCGAGGTCTGCTGGCCCTGGACGAGGTCCATCGCGTTGATCAGAGCTTGCGGACCCGCAGCGTAGCCGATGCGCCAGCCGGTCATGGCATAGGACTTCGAGACGCCGTTCATGGTCAGCGTGCGCTCGTAGAGGGCGGGCTCGACCTGCGCCGGGGTGACGAAGGTGAAGTCGCCATAGACGAGGTGCTCGTACATGTCGTCGGTGAGGATCCAGACATGGGGATGGCGCATCAGCACATCCGTGAGCTTCTTCATCTCGGCATGGCTGTAGGCCGCGCCCGACGGGTTCGACGGCGAGTTGAGGATCACCCACTTGGTCTTCGGGGTGATCGCCTTCTCGAGGTCCTCGGGCTGCAGCTTGAAGTCGTTCTTGAGATAGGTCTCGGCGAAGGTCGCCGTTCCCCCGCAGAGCGCGACCATCTCAGGGTAGGAAACCCAGTAGGGCGAGACGCAGATGACCTCGTCGCCAGGGTTCAGCGTGGCGAGCAGGGCGTTGTAGATGACATGCTTGCCGCCGGTCGAGACGATGGTCTGGCTCGCCTTGTAGTCCAGGCCGTTCTCGCGCTTGAACTTGCGGGCGACGGCCTCGCGCAGCTGCGGGATGCCTGAGACCGGGGTGTACTTGGTCTCGCCGCGCCTGATCGCGGAAATCGCGGCTTCCTTGATATTGTCCGGCGTGTCGAAATCGGGCTCGCCGACGGAGAGCGAGATCACGTCCTTGCCCTGAGCTTTCAGGTCGCGGGCCTTCTGCGTGATCGTGATGGTCGCGGACGGCTTCACGCGCTTCAGGGCATCGGCAAGAAAGGCCATGGGACTGATCTCCGGGGGAGGCGGACGGGTGAGCGCGGGAAAGGCGCGCGCGTGGTTTATGACTCAGCGGAGATGATCGCAAGCGCAACTGCTTGATGTTTTGCAGAAGCGTCGTGAATTTGGAACGGTTTGCCCTTGCGGCTCCGGCATGCGAAGGCCGGGCCATGACGAGCTCTGCCGGACCGATCGCTGTTTATGTCGATGCCGACGCCTGCCCGGTGAAGGACGAGGTCTATCGCGTCGCCGGCCGCCACGGCCTGCATGTCTTCGTCGTCGCCAACAGCTTCCTGAACGTGCCGCGCGAACCCTGGATCGAGCGCGTGACGGTGCCCGGCAATTTCGATGCTGCCGACGACTGGATCGCGGAACGCGTCTCGCGTGGCGCGATCGTCATCACCTCCGACATTCCCTTGGCCGATCGCTGCATCAAGGCCGGTGCCGACGTCATCGGGCCGACCGGCAAGCCCTTCACCGAAGCCTCGATCGGCATGGCGCTGGCGACCCGCGACATGATGGAGGATCTGCGCGCGATGGGCGCGGCCAGCGGCGGGCCCAAGCCGTTCTCGCCGAAGGATCGCTCGGCCTTCCTGCAGGCGCTCGATCTCGCGATCCAGCGGCTGAAGCGGGCGGGGCTCAGTGGGTGAATTGTTACGCGTTTATCGCATATCGGCCGAGGCTGCCTGCGCCTTAGGTGCCGCTGGACGCACCGTTCCTTTGCCCGTAAATCTCGCCGCAAAGCAGGCCCGCCATTCAGGCGGGTGCCCGGGAGGAAGTCCATGTCGTTGACCCGCCGCTCCACGCTCGGCCTGATGGCCGGCGCCGTCTTCGCTCCGTCGATCGTCCGGGCCCAGAGCTTCCCGAGCAAGGTCGTCACCCTGGTCGTGCCCTATCCGGCGGGCGGGCCCACCGATGCCATCGCGCGGTTCGTGGCGCAGGACCTCACGGTCGCCTTCGGGCACAATGTCGTGGTCGACAACCGCGCCGGCGCCTCGGGCGCGGTCGGCACCCGTGCCGTCGCCCATGGTCCGGCCGACGGCTACACCATCGTCTTCGGCAACAACCAGACGCATGGCAACAACATGTTCCTGCTCAAGGAGCCGGGCTACGACGCGGTGAAGGACTTCGCGCCGCTTGCCGGCGTCGGCGCCTTCGAGCACGCCTTCGTCGTGCGCAACGGCCTGCCGGCCAAGAACATCCAGGAGCTGATCGCGCTGGCCAAGGCCGATCCGGGCAAGCTGAATTACGGCTCGACCGGCGTCGGTTCCGGCTCGCATCTGGCGATGGAGCTGTTCATGCAGCGCACTGGCATCAAGATGACGCACGTGCCCTTCAGGGGAGCGGCGCCGCTGGTGCAGGAGATCATCGCCGACCGCATCGACATCGCCAATTCGACGCTGCCGAGCGTGCTGGAGCAGATCAATTCCGGCACGCTGCGCGCGCTGGCGCTGGCAAGCCCGGAGCGCAACCCGCGCGCCAAGGACATCCCGACGCTGCGCGAGCAGGGCGTCAGCAATGCCGACGCCGATTCCTGGGCGGCCTTCTTCGCCCCGGCGAAGACGCCGGATGCCGTGCTCGACACCCTCTCCAAGGCCGTCCTCGCCTCGCTGAACAAGCCCGAGACGCGCGAGGCGATCCTGAAGCTCGGCTTCACGCTCAAGGTGCGCGATCCCGCCGCGTTCAAGCCCTATCACGCCCAGGAAATCGCGACCTGGAAGCAGATCATCGCGGATGCCGGCGTGAAGCCGGAGTAAGCGGCAGCATCTCAGTCCAGTCCGGCCGGCGCATCGCTTCGGCCGGACTGATCCTGCCGGTCGTCTCACTTCGTCGTGAGTTCATCGCAACGGCTTGGTGGTCAGAGGCGTTCCCCTCTATCTCCGGTGCGTGGGGCAGGCGGAGCGAGGAGACGATCATGCTGCGATTGGGTCTGATGGGGTTGCTCGGGACAGTGCTCGCGCTCGCGAGCCCGGCGCTGCCGGCATCGGCCCAGAAGCGCTATCCCTCCAGCGCCGGTGAGCTTGCTGTCGAAACCGTAGCCAGCGGGCTGGAAAACCCCTGGGGTCTCGCCTTCCTGCCGGATGGACGCATGCTGGTCACCGAGCGGCCGGGCCGGCTCCGGCTCGTCGAGGCTGACGGCAAGCTCTCCCGGCCCATCAACGGCGTCCCGAGCGTGCTGGCGCGCGGGCAGGGCGGGTTGCTCGGTATCGCGCTCGATCCCGCCTTCGCGCAGAACCGGCTCGTCTATCTCTCCTTTTCCGAGCCGCGTTCGGGCGGCAACGGCACCAGCGTCGCGCGCGGGCGCCTGAACGAGCAGGGCACGACGCTGACGGCGGTCGAGGTCATCTTCCGGCAGATGCCGACGATCAGCTCAAATATGCATTTCGGTTCCCGTCTGGTCTTCGACCGGACAGGCGCGCTCTTCGTCACGGTGGGCGATCGCTACAGCCAGCGCGACCAGGCGCAGAACCCCGCCAACCACATCGGCAAGGTCATCCGCATCCGGCCTGATGGAGCGACGCCGGCCGACAACCCCAAGAAGGACGGCTGGGCTCCGGAGATCTGGTCGATCGGCCATCGCAACGTCCAAGGCGCGGCGCTGCATCCCACGACCGGGCAGCTCTGGACCGCCGAACATGCCGCGCGTGGCGGCGACGAGGTCAACACGCCCAAGGCCGGGCTGAATTACGGCTGGCCGGTCATCACCTACGGCGTCGACTATTCCGGAGCGAAGATCGGCGAGGGCACGGCGAAGCCCGGCATGGAGCAGCCGTTGTTCTACTGGGACCCGTCGATCGCGCCCTCGGGCGCTGCTTTCTACACCGGCTCCGTCTGGCCGGCCTGGAAGAACTCGCTCTTCGTCGGGGCGCTGGCCGGGCAGATGCTGGTCAGGCTCTCGACCGAGGGGGAGAAGGTGACGGGCGAGGAGCGGCTTCTGACCGATATCGGCGCGCGCATCCGTGACGTCGTCCAGGGGCCGGACGGCTTCCTCTATCTGCTCAGCGACGATACCGACGGAAAGGTCCTGAGGGTGCTGCCGGCTCGCTAGGGCAATTCCGAATTCGAAGGGCGGAATTGCCCTAGACCTTGGTTTTATCGCATTTTCTTTATGCGAACCGGTGTCCACTTCGCTCGAAAATGCTCCAGGCGCCGATCAGGGCCCGCAATCCCACTCGCGCTCGATGACGAAGACCTTGCGGGTCGCGAGGCTGCCATTGGGGTCGTAGAGGTCACCGACATAATATTCGGTGCCGGCGGCGTCATGGGCGCTGCGCTCGACCTGGAGCGACCAGCCATAGCCGACCTGCTTGCCGCCCTGCCAGTTGCGGTGGACGGCGCTCGGCGAGGCTGCCGAGAGGATGCGAACGGTTTCGGTGCTCGGGCTGCAGGTCGGCCCGGCGAGGGCCGCAGCGGGGGCGAGCACAAGGCCGCAGAGAAGCAGTGCCGTCTTTTGCAAGGCAGTCGGTCCTATCGAAGAGACGTTGAAGCGCGGCGCTCAGGCCTTGGCGTGGAAGATGAAGAAGGCGCCGGCAGCGATCAGGGCGAAGCCGATCGCGTGGCTCCAGGTCAGCGATTCCTTCAGCCAGAACACCGAGAAGCCGGCGAAAACGAGCAGGGTGATGACCTCCTGCATCGTCTTGAGCTCGGCGGCGGAATAGACAGCCGAGCCGATGCGGTTGGCGGGCACGGCCAGCATGTATTCGGGCAAGGCGATCATCCAGCTCGCGAGGATGGCGAGCCAGATCGCGGTGCTCTTGTAGCTGAGATGCCCGTACCAAGCGAAGGTCATGAAGATGTTCGAGCCGAACAGCATCACGATCGGCAGGAGATGGGCCATGGAAAGCGAGGGCATGCGAGGGGGCCTTCTCCGCAGCGGCGGGAACAGGTTCAGGCGCGTTCCGGCGTTCAGCCGAAACGCAGCTTCATGGCGATGATCGCGATGACGAGGAAAAGCGTCAGCGCATTCGCCGCGATGACCGGCCAGGACAGGATCTGGATGCCGTAGCTTAGCCACAAGGCCGTGCCGGCCGCGAACAATCCTTGCGTCCACAGCGAGATCGCGTGGGTGTCGCGGGTGCGGATGGTGCGCCAGGCCTGCGGCAGCCAGCACAGGCTGGTCAGCGTGGCTGCGGCGAAACCGAGGAGCTCGATGGCGGCTGGCGACATGGTGGGCGAATCGCGGGAGGGATGCTCGCTCCCCCATAGCCGGATTCGCTGATTCGTACCGCCATTCGCGATGGTTAACCTCCCTTAACCACAGCGCCCTAGTTTTGCGTCAATTCTGCGATTCGGTGGAGACCATGCGCGCAATCACACTGGCCTTGCCACTCGTCCTTCTCGCTTCCGCCGCCTCGGCGCAGAGCGGGTTCCAGTCCTGCCTTGCCGGGCTGAAATCCGCGGCCGCCGCCAAGGGCGTTTCTGGCGCGACCTTCGACCGGGCCATGTCCGGCGTCGAGCCGGACATGAAGGTCATCGAAGCCATGAACAACCAGCCGGAGTTCAAGACTCCGATCTGGGACTATCTGGGCACGCTGGTCGACGAGGAGAAGGTGGCGGAAGGGCGCGCGATGATGCGCCAGCATGCCTCGACCCTCGCTGCCGCCGAGCAGCGCTTCGGCGTCGACCGCCACACGATCGCCGCCGTCTGGGGCGTGGAGAGCGATTTCGGCAAGGCGCGGGGCAAGATGCCGCTCGTCCAGGCGCTTTCGACCGGCGCGTGCCTGGCACCGCGCCGCAATGCCTTCTTCAAGGGCGAGCTGATCGCGACCCTGCAGATCATCCAGCGCGGCGATGTCAGGCCCGAGCGGTTGTTCGGCTCCTGGGCCGGCGCCTTCGGTCATACCCAGTTCATCCCCTCGACTTATCTCAGGCTCGCGGTCGACGGCGATGGCGACGGCCGACGCGACCTCGTCGATTCGATCCCCGACGCCTTGCATTCGACCGCGAACTTCATGGACAAGGCCGGTTGGGTCACCGGCGCGAGCTGGGGCTACGAGGTGCGCGTTCCCGGCGGCTATTCCGGCCCGACCGGGCGCAACCCGAAGCAGCCGGTCTCGAGCTGGGCTTCGCGCGGCATCGTCAAGTTCGACGGCTCGGCACTGACGGGCTCGGGCAATGCCGGGTTGCTGATGCCGGCGGGGCGCAACGGCCCGGCCTTCCTCGTCTTCAAGAACTATGACGCTGCCTACAGCTACAATGGCGCTGATTCCTATGCTCTCGCCATCTCGCTCCTATCCGACCGTTTGCGCGGCAAGCCGGGCGTGCAGGGCGACTGGCCGACCGACGACCTGCCGCTCTCTCGCGAGCAGCGCCGTGAGCTCCAGCGCCTGCTGATCGCGCGCGGTTACAATGTCGGCGAGCCGGACGGCGCCGTTGGTTCGCTGACGCGGGCCGCGATCAAGGAGATCGAGGCCAAGATCGGCATGCCCCAGACCGGCCGGCCGGGCGAGAAGGTGCTGCGCGCGCTGAAGGGAGGGCGGGGCTGATCTTGCAGAAAACGGGTGGTGTATGAGGCCGCTTTCGACAAGCGTGCTGCCGCATACAAGCTCCCGGAGACGCCATGACCCGCCACCTGATTTCCACCGGCTCGCCCTTCGAGCACAGCTTCGGCTATTCGCGCGCCGTGATCGACGGGGACCTCGTCTTCGTCTCCGGCACGACCGGCTACGATTACGCCACCATGATCCTGCCGGAGGACCCGGCCGAGCAGGCGCGCAACATCTTCCGCACGATCAGCGCGGTGCTGGAGGAAGCCGGCTCCTCGCTCGCCCACGCCGTGCGAGCGCAATATTTCGTCACCGACCGCAGCTATTGCGAGCAGGTGCTCGGCGTCTGCGGCGCGTTCTTCCGCGAGATCAGGCCGGCCGCCGGAATTTATGTCGTGGCCGGGCTGCTCAAGCCGGAGATGAAGGTCGAGATCGAGGTCACGGCGCGCATGCCAGGCGCTTGACGCAGCCATGCGTCGCACAGGGCAGGGCTGCATCGCGGCGCTTGCGCGCGTCGCCTCGCGCCCGTAATCACCCGCCAACGCAAACAAGCGAAGGCGAGGCGATCCATGGCGACCCACAAGCTCCTGCTGCTCCCTGGCGACGGCATCGGCCCCGAGGTGATGGGCCAGGTCGAGCAGATCGTCTCCTGGTTCGGCAAGCAGGGCCTCGGCTCCTTCGAGATCGAGAAGGGGCTGGTCGGCGGCGCGGCCTATGACGCGCACAAGGCCGCGATCTCCGAAGGCGACATGAAGCTCGCGCAGGACGCCGACGCCGTGCTGTTCGGCGCGGTCGGCGGTCCGAAATGGGCGGACGTTCCCTATCAGCACCGCCCGGAAGCCGGTCTGCTGCGGTTGCGCAAGGATCTCGGCCTGTTCGCCAACCTGCGCCCCGCGATCTGCTATCCGGCGCTGGCCTCGGCCTCCTCGCTCAAGCCGGAGGTCGTCGAAGGCCTCGACATCCTGATCGTGCGCGAACTCACCGGCGGCGTCTATTTCGGCGAGCCGAAGGAGATCGTCACGCTGGAGGATGGTTCGAAGCGCGGCGTCGACACGCAGCTCTACACCACGCCCGAAATCGACCGGATCTGCCGCGTGGCCTTCGAGCTGGCGCGCACGCGCCGCAACAAGGTCTCCTCGGCCGAGAAGCACAACGTCATGAAGACCGGCGTGCTGTGGAAGCAGACGGTCACCGCGCTCCATGCGGCCGAATACGGGGATGTCGAGCTGGAGCACGTGCTGGCCGACAACTGCGCCATGCAGCTCGTGCGCTGGCCCAAGCAATATGACGTCATCGTCTGCGACAACCTGTTCGGCGACATCCTGTCGGACGTTGCGGCGATGCTGACCGGCTCGCTCGGCATGCTGCCCTCGGCTTCGCTCGGCGCCGAGGACCCGGCTACCGGCAAGCGCAAGGCGCTCTACGAACCCGTCCACGGCTCGGCGCCTGACATCGCCGGCAAAGGCCTCGCCAACCCGATCGCGATGATCGGCTCGTTTGCGATGGCGCTGCGCTACTCGTTCGGTGCGGGCGAAGCGGCGGACCGTCTCGAAGGCGCGATCGCCGACGTGCTGGGCTCCGGCACCCGAACCAAGGATATCGCGGCACCGGGCGCCAACGCCGTCTCGACCAGCGAGATGGGCCAGGCGATCATTGGGGCGTTGGAAGCGCGCGGCTGAGCGTCGACCGTCATGGCCGGGCTTGACCCGGCCATCTCGGAAACCAGCCAGACTCCCGAAGAGATGCCCGGGTCAAGCCCAGGCATGACGACGCGGCAGTTCCTCTCCCCCTCGTGAATTGCCGTGACCTCGCTTTCGTGGCCTAACGGGCCCGACGAAAACGGAGTATGTCCGTCATGCTGATCAAGCGTATTGCCGGCTGGGAAATGCCGGAAAGCCAGGCCACGCCCGAGAGCGCGTTCCTCAATCGACGCCAGTTGATGGCTGCCGGCGCCGGGCTGATCGCGGGAACTGCCCTGCCAGGTGTCGCGACGGCCCAATCGGCCGATCCGACTGTTGATCTCTACCCGGCCAAGCGCAACAGCGCCTATGTTCTCGGCGTGCCGCAGACCGCCGAAGACGAGGCCGCAAACTACAACAATTTCTACGAGTTCGGCATGTCCAAGGACATCGTCGATGCCTCCAAGCGCCTGGCTACGCGACCCTGGAGCATCCAGGTCGACGGCCTCGTCGAGAAGCCTTTCGAGATCGGTTTCGACGATCTCATCCGCAAGCTGCCGATCGAGGAGCGGCTCTATCGCTTCCGCTGCGTCGAGGCGTGGGCGATGGCGGTGCCGTGGACCGGCATTCCGCTGGCCTCGTTCGTGGCGCTGGCCAAGCCGCTCTCGGGCGCGAAGTACATCCGCTTCGAAACCTTCATGAATCCGCGTGTCGCGCCGGGGCAGAATCAGCGCTGGTATCCTTGGCCCTATACGGAAGGGCTGACCATCGCAGAGGCGACGAACGAATTGCCGTTGCTGGTCACCGGTATCTACGGCAAGCCGCTGCCGACGCAGCACGGTGCGCCGATCCGCCTGATCACTCCGTGGAAATACGGCTTCAAGTCGGTGAAATCGATCCGCAAGATCAGCTTCGTCGCCGAGCGTCCGAAGACCTTCTGGGAGGGCTTGCAGGCCGCGGAATATGGCTTCTGGGCCAATGTGAACCCGGCCGTGCCCCATCCGCGCTGGAGCCAGGCGAGCGAGCAGATTTTGGGCTCGCGCGATCGGCGCCCGACGCAGATCTATAACGGCTATGGCGAGCAGGTCGCCGGGCTCTACAAGGGGCTGGAGGGCGAGAAGCTCTTCATGTGAGGGCGGGCGGTTGATGTGAGGCGGGCACTCGGCAGGTTTCGGGTGCCGTCTCGCGCCACAGCCGTGATAGACCTGATGTCATCCCCGCCGGAACGACATGGGTTGCACATGGCCGACCAGCATTTCCATCTCTTCGAAACCACGATCGGCCCCTGCGCCGTGGTTTGGGAGGGCGAGCGCTTCATCGGCGCGCAACTCCCCGAGCGCGACGAGGACGCCGCCCGCAAGCGGCTGGAGCGGCGCTTTCCGGAAGCCGATGAGCTTTCCGCCGAGGGTTTCGTGGCGGAGGCGGTGGCCGGCATCCGCGCGCTGTTCGACGGCGAGAAGCGCGACCTGTCGCATCTGCCGGTGGCGCTGGAGAATGTTTCGGAGTTCAACCGCAAGGTCTATGAGGTCGCGCTCGCCATCCCCCACGGCGAGACCTTGACCTATGGCCAGGTGGCGCAGCGCATCGGTGATCCCGGCGCGGCGCGGGCCGTGGGCGTCGCGCTCGGCCAGAATCCCTGGCCGATCATCGTGCCCTGCCACCGCATCCTGGCGGCGGGCGGCAAGACCGGCGGCTTCTCGGCCGAGGGCGGCGTCGAGATCAAGCTCAGGATCCTGACCATCGAGAAGGCGCGCACCAGCGCCGAGCCGAGCCTGTTCGACGCCCTGCCGCTGGCGGCGCGGCCGGGGCGACACTGAGCGGCTGCTCACCAGCCTCGCAGCTTGAAATCGCGCAATATCCGTCTTGCAGCGCCGCTGCTTGCGCAGCCGGGGGCGTGGCCTCTACTGTTCCGGCCTTTCCACCCTCACTGGGGAATACCATGGCCAAACTGAAGCTCGCCGTCATCGTGGGCAGCAACCGCCGCGACTCGATCAACCGCAAGCTGGCCCAGGCGCTGGCGAAGCTGGGTGAGGGTGCCTTCGACGCCGCCTTCGTCCAAATCGACGACCTGCCGATGTTCAACCAGGACCTGGAGCCGAACCGGCCCGAGTCGACGCTGCGCCTGAAGCGCGAGATAGAGGCGGCCGATGCCATCCTGATCGTCACGCCCGAGCACAACCGCTCGATCCCGGCCGTGCTCAAGAACGCGATCGACTGGGCCTCGCGCCCCTATGGCAAGAGTTCCTGGGCCGGCAAGACGGTGGCCGTGACCGGTACCAGCGGTGGCGCCGTCGGCACGGCTGTCGCTCAGAACGAGTTGCGTATGATCCTGACCAATCTCGCCGGCGTCGTCGTCGGCGGTCAGATCTTCGTGACCTTCAAGGACGACCTGGTCGACGCCCAGGGCAACGTCACCAACGAGGCGACGCGCGGCTTCCTGCAGGGCTTCATCGACAGTTTCGCGAAGATCGCCGGCAAGCTCGCCGCCTGACCGAAGCTGCCCGCTCGATATGCGAAAGGCGTCGCCTCCGGGCGGCGCCTTTTTTGTTCGCGACCGGCGGCAGGGGCGGGACCGGGCAAAAAAAGAGCCGGCATCCCCGAGGGGAGCCGGCTTTGAAAGTTTGAAACATCTGGCGAAACCGCCAAATATCTCAGAGGGGAACGGCTGAAACGAACTCAACGCCGGGAGGAGATTGCGGAGCCCGTTTCGAACAACCGTGAGTTCACTATCGGGCATGACCTGCCGTTTTGCAATGCAACATATCTTGGGTCCGCCATGCGTTGATTGCATGAACCAAGGGCATATGACGTGAATTTGAGCCTAAATGATTGAGAAATATGCATTCATTGCAGGATGAGTGCCACGCATGGACGTTCCATGGCCTGCGGAAATCGCCCTTTGGTCGGCACCTGAACAGTTTTCAGGCGAACCGTTCGTTTTTTTGGAGATGCGAGATGCGGGGCCGGCCACAAAACAGCCAGAATCGAAAAGGGCGCCTCGCGGCGCCCGATTCCATCATTGGGGTCTGCCGGCTCAATAAGTCCAGCGCTGGGCCTTCTGGATGAGGAAGTCGCGGAAGACCTGAACGCGGGCGACCGACTTCATTTCCTCGGGGTAGACCAGATAGCTTTCCAGCTGCGGCATCTCGGTCTCGCGCATCAGCTGCACGAGCGGGGAGCCAGTCTCGATCAGGTAATCCGGCAGCACGGCGATGCCTGCACCCGAATCCACCGCCCGCTTCATCGCGGTGATGTTGTTGACCGTGAGATGGATCGGCCGCGGGTTGCGCTGGTCGCGTCCCATCGTACCCAACCAGTGCACCGCCGTCAGGTAGGACGGCGAGGTGCCGCCGAAGGACAGGATGCGGTGGTTGTCGAGATCTTCGTAGCTCTTGGGCTCGCCGAAGCGCTTCACATAGGCCGGCGAGGCGTAGACGTGGAAGTGCACGGTGAAGAGCTTGCGCTGGATCAGGTCCGGCTGCTGCGGCTGGCGCAGACGGATGGCGATATCGGCCTCGCGCATCGACAGGTCGAGTTCCTCATCGGTGAGGATGAGTTCGACCCGGATGTCCGGGTAAAGATCCATGAACTCGGAGAGCCGCGGCGTCAGCCAATGCCCGCCAAGCCCGCGCGTTGCCGTGACCTTGAGCTCGCCCGACGGGTGCTCGCGTGTCTCGGAGAGCTGTGAGCGCGTGCGCTCCAGCCTCTGCGTCATCTCGCGAGCGGCGCGCCACAGCAACTCGCCCTGCTCGGTGAGAATGAGGCCACGCGTATGCCGATGGAACAGGGGCGCGCGCAATTCACGCTCGAGCGCCCCGATCTGGCGGCTGACGGCCGATTGACTCAAGCCGAGAACATCGCCAGCTTTCGTAAAGCTGCCTGACTCCGCGACCGTATAAAAGATTCTAATGCGGTCCCAATCCACCGCGCTCTCCCCCGCTATGCGTTTTTTGCATGATGGAGGACAAAGGCGTGGTGCGTCAATGTCTGTGTGGCAGACAGCACCTGTTATTCGTCGTGAATCTGGTGACGCAACCCATCAGAGTCAGTGATGGGTTGCGCCGAACCCTTCATTCCGCTGCTTCGCGGCGGTCGAGTGCGCTGGCCGCGAGCCAGCGCTCGGCGTCAAGCGCGGCCATGCAGCCGAGACCGGCCGCGGTGACCGCCTGGCGATAGTGCTCGTCGGTGACGTCACCGGCGGCGAAAACGCCGTCGACATTGGTCCGGGTCGTGCCGGCCTCGACGTCGAGATAGCCGGATTCGTTCATGGCGAGCTGGCCGACGAAGAGCTCCGTCGCCGGCTTGTGGCCGATCGCGATGAAGACGCCGTCCGTCTTCAATTCGCTTTCCGCGCCGGTCTTGAGGTTCTTCAGGCGCAGATGCGTGACGCTGGGCGGCGTCGTGCCGCCGCAGATCTCGGCGATCTCGCTGTCCCAGATCACCTCGATCTTCGGGTGCTTGAACAGGCGCTCCTGCATCACGCGCTCAGCCCGGAGACCGTCGCGGCGATGGATCAGCGTGACCTTGCTGGCGAGATTGGCGAGATAGAGCGCCTCCTCCACGGCCGTGTTGCCGCCGCCGACGACCGCGACCTCCTTGTTGCGGAAGAAGAAGCCGTCGCAGGTGGCGCAAGCGGAAACGCCGAAGCCCTGGAAGCTCTGCTCGGAGGGCAGGCCCAGCCACTTGGCCTGGGCTCCGGTCGCGATGATCAGCGCATCGCAGGAATAGGTCTCGCCGCCATCGCCCCAGAGCCGGAACGGGCGCTGCGAAAGGTCGACACGGGCAATATGGTCGGAGACCATGCGGGTGCCCATGTGCTCGGCCTGGGCGCGCATCTGCTCCATCAGCCAGGGGCCCTGGATGACGTCGGCGAAGCCGGGATAATTCTCGACATCGGTGGTGATCATCAACTGGCCGCCGGTCTGCATGCCGGAGATCAGCACCGGCTCCATCATGGCGCGGGCAGCGTAGATCGCAGCGGTGTAGCCAGCCGGTCCGGAGCCGACGATCATGACGCGGGCATGGGTGTGGGCCATCGTCTCAGTTCCTCTCCTGCGGACTTGGAGCCGCAGTTTCGATCCGTCAGATACGCAGGCGTGGCGCCGAAACAAGAGCCGTGAGGTTCAGGAGAGCGTGAACCCCAAGGCAGCCCGGTGGCGCAGCCAGCCTTGCCGTATCGCATCGGCTATGAGCGGCGTTGAGTCTATCGGTTCGTAAGCCTCGCCTTCAAGGCGTCCACAGAAGCGATGCACAACGCCCTCGCGTTCCAGCGCCGCGACCAGCGCCGCGATCTTTGGATGGCCGCCGGTCGGCTCGAAGACCAGCACGGGCATGCCGGTCGCCGCCGCCTCGCCGATCATGTTGGTGGAGTCCGCGGTGACGACGACGGCGTCGGCATTGGCCAGCAAGGCGAGATAGGGATTTTCGCCCATGCCGTCCCACCACCAGCCGCCATGCCGGGCGAAGACGGGAGCGATGGCGGCGGCCAGCGCGCGGGAGGTGCGCCGCGAGGGCGAGCCCATCAGGCTCGCGCCCGATCTGGCGAGCGCGTCCAGCTCTCCGGCGAGGCGCTCGGCATCGGCCGGCGTGAAGCGGTGGTGCCGGCTGTCGCCACCGACGAGCACCGCGACGCGCGGGGCATGCAGCGCCGCGATGGCTGCCGACGGCGCAGCACGGGCCGCCGCAAGCCGCGCAGGCGTCAGGCGGTGCGGTGAGGTCGTGGTGACCAGGACATTGTCGCCGCGCAGCCGATCGTGGCCGGAGACCCAGATCAGATCGGCCGTGCCGGCGCCGGTGCGCGGGTCCTTGAGGAAGACGGTGTAGGTTGCGCCGTTCGAGGCGTGCTTCAGGGCACGCAGATAGGCGACGGCGCGCCGGCCCGAGGCGATGGCGATATCGGGAAAGGGGGCCCTGAGCGGACTGTCCGGTCGGTCCGGCCCTTCGCGTGGGTCGATCGGCCCGCGCGGCATCAGCCAGGCCCAGGGCCGGCGGGGCTTTACCCGACGGATTTCGGGCACGATACCGAGCCGTTCCGCGACGCCCAGGCATTGCAGCTCGTCGCCGGCCTTGCCGTCGGTCAGAACCCAGACGGTCGGTTCCGGATTGTCGTGCATGGCGGTCTGCGCTCGTGGCATGCGCCTTGTATCGCCCGGCCACGCCGTCTACACCAGCGCGACCTTCACCCGGGGATATGTGTGCGTCCAAAACTCGACGATATCGACCTGCGCATCCTGCGCGAGCTGCAGGCCGATGGGCGCATGACCAATGTCGAGCTGGCCCGCCGCGTCGGCATCTCGCCGCCGCCCTGCCTGCGGCGCGTGCGCGCGCTGGAAGAGGCCGGGCTGATCCGCGGTTATCATGCCGATCTCGACGAGCGGAAGCTCGGCTTCGAGGTCGTCTGCTTCGCCTTCGTCCATCTGGCGAGCCAGGCCGAGGCGGATCTCGTCGCCTTCCAGGAGCGGATGCGTGCCTGGCCGACCGTGCGCGAATGCTGGACGCTTTCGGGCGATATCGACTTCTCGCTGAAATGCGTCACGCCGGACCTGAAGGCCTTCCAGGATTTCGTCTCGGAACTGACGGCTATGCCGAATGTCCGCAATGTCCGGACCGCGCTCGCCCTCGACCGGGTCAAGGACGAGCCGATCGTTCCCTTCGGCTGAGACAGGCGTCAGCCGCCGATATAGCGCTTGATCCACCAGGCGTTGTTGCGCGCCAGCGCCCTCAGGCGGAACTGGTCGGCCGCGGGCTGGAGCAGCAGGCCGCCGCCGGAGGCGGATTCCGTCGAGCGGATCGGATAGCTGGCGATCGCGCGGCCGTTGCGGTCGTAGAGCGTCGCCGTGCTTTCGAGATAATCCTCGTTGGCTCCGGCAAGCCCGGTCCCGCGCGTGCTGCTGGACAGGGTGATCCGCCCTATGGTGACAACCAGCCTGGCGCCGCCGCTGGGCAGCGAAGGCCCGAGGATTTCGGCCAGCGTCCGCGCGAGCTCCGCCCTCACCATCGGCAGATGCGGCTCCCATGCCTCGATGACCGAGGGCAGCGCTTCGACGCGGATCGCGCTCCCAGCCGATGCGCGTGCGAAAGCCGGGCTCGTCAAAGCCGGCGCCAGAGCGAGCGCAGTGGCCCCGAACGCGGTTGCCAGTAACTGACGACGGGTGATCATGGCCGGATCTCCAAAAAAGCCTGTCGCTTCAATGTAGGTGCGGACAGGCGATAGTCCATGGCGGGCGGTTCGGCGCGACCATGCATAGGTGGTGGTTGCCAAGCGATATCGAAACCCGGTCTATCAGGCGGGAGCCATGTCGATGTCAGGCGTGGTCTGGGGGCACTGCCATGGATCGCTGGCTGACGGAATTCGTGAAGCTCTGGGTCGTGATCGACCCGATCGGAACCTTGCCGGTCTTCCTAGCGGTTACGGCAGGCTTGAGCGCGGCGGCGGCGCGGCGCATCGCGCTGCATGGCTCGCTCGTCGCGTTTCTCGTGCTGCTGTTCTTCGTCCTGCTCGGCCAGGTGCTGCTGAGCGCGATGGATATCGAGTTGAGCTCGTTCCAGATCGCCGGGAACATCGTGCTGTTCCTGTTCGCGTTGACGATGATTTTCGGCGAATCGAAGCTGGAGGAGGACCAGAAGCTGCTGCGCTCCTCCGATATCGAGAAAGCGGTCTACCCGCTGGCGATCCCCAGCATCGCCAGCCCCGGCGCGATGCTCACGGTGATGACTGTGACCGATAATTCGAAGTTCAGCATCGCCGAGCAGGCCGAGACCATCGGCCAGATCGCGATCATCTTCGCCGTCATGCTCGTGCTGCTGTTCAGCGCCTCGCGCATCATCGCGGTGATCGGCAATGCCGGCGCCAGCGTCATCAGCCGCGTGATGGGGCTGATCCTTGCGAGTGTCGCCGTGGACGGCATCATCAAGGCGATGCGGGTCGTGCTGGCGGGTTGAGCGGCGGCGCCCCTGCCTTCTCCCCTTGCGGGAGAAGGTGGCCCGAAGGGCCGGATGAGGGGTCGCTCAGGTCCGGGCGTTTCGGTGGCCGGTCCGCGAGCAGCGTTGCGAGACCCCTCACCCTAACCCTCTCCCGCAGGGAGAGAGGGGATATGGCGTGGTTCCGTTCTCTCAGCGGAACACGACGCTGACGACCTCGTAGGACTTGCCGCCGCCGGGCGTGTTGACCTGGACGGAATCGCCGACCTTCTTGCCGATCAGCGCGCGCGCAATCGGCGAGCCGATCGAGACCTTGCCGGACTTCACATCCGATTCCGGCTCGCCGACGATCTGGTAGCTCTTCTCTTCCTCGGTATCGTCGTCGATCAGCTTGACCGTGGCGCCGAACTTGATCGTGTCGCCGCCGAGCTTGGAGACGTCGATGATGTCGGCCCGGCCGATCAGCGATTCGAGCTCCATGATGCGGCCCTCGTTGAGCGACTGAGCCTCCTTCGCCGCGTGATACTCGGCGTTCTCGGAGAGGTCACCGAGCGCGCGCGCTTCGGCGATCGCGGTGATGATCCGCTGCCGCTGCACCTGCTGACGGTCCTTCAGCTCTGCCTCCAAGGCGGCGAAGCCGCCCGGGGTCATCGGAACCTTTTCCATACCTTCCGTCCCATAAGCTTCGAAAGCGCGGCTCACCGGCGGCAAATCGACCGCCGGCTACCGCGCTTCCACTCAATCTCCAGATCATCGCGCGTCTGATCGGACGCGATGACGATGATCTATCCTAATGTTATCGCATCCGATTTTTCCGGAAAGTGGATTCCACTTTTCGGTCCGATGCCATGGAATCCGACACGAGCGGCCGGTCAGGCCGCGCGTTCGAAATACGACTGCAAGGATCGTACTTCGAGATCGCCGCTGCAATAGGCCTTGATGCCCTCTGCCGCCGCGATCGCTCCGGCCAAGGTGGTATAATAGGGCACCTTGTGCAAGAGGGCCGTGCGCCGGAGCGCACGCGAGTCCGCAAGAGCCTGCGGCCCCTCGGTGGTGTTGAAGACCAGCTGGATCTCGCTGTTCTTCAGCGCGTCGACGACATGCGGGCGGCCTTCCAGCACCTTGTTGATCTTGGAGGCCGAGATGCCCTGCTCCTGGAGGTGGCGGAGCGTGCCGCCGGTCGCGAGGATGCGGAAGCCGAGATCGGCGAGGATGCGGACCGCCGGCACGATGCGCGGCTTGTCCTCGTCGCGCACCGAGACGAAGACCGTGCCCTTGACCGGCACCTTCGAGCCGGCGCCGAGCTGGCTCTTGGCGAAGGCCGTGTCGAAGGAGCGGTCGAGGCCGATGACCTCGCCGGTCGAGCGCATCTCCGGCCCGAGCAGAACGTCGACGCCCGGGAAGCGCGCGAAGGGGAAGACCGCTTCCTTGACGCCGACATGGTCTAGCTTGGGCGGCTTCAGGCCGAAGCTCGCCAGCGTCTCGCCGCCCATGATGCGGGCAGCGATCTTGGCTACGGCCACGCCGATCACCTTGGCGACGAAGGGCACCGTGCGCGAGGCGCGCGGATTGACTTCGAGCACGTAGATGTCGCCGTCCTTGATGGCGTATTGCACGTTCATCAGGCCGCCGACATCGAGCGTGAGCGCCATCGCCTTGGTCTGGCGCTCCAGCTCGGCCAGCGTCTCGGGGCTCAGCGAGCGCGGCGGCAGCGAGCAGGCCGAATCGCCGGAATGGATGCCGGCTTCCTCGATATGCTCCATGATGCCGGCGACGAAGACGTCCTTGCCGTCGCAAAGGCAGTCGACATCGACCTCGATCGCGTCCGACAGGTAGCGGTCGAACAGCAGCGGGTTCTTGCCGAGCACCGTGTTGATCTGGCCGGTCTTGTCGTTCGGGTACTTGGCCTTGACCTCGGAGGGGATCAGCGAGGGCAGTGTGCCGAGCAGGTAATCTTCGAACTGGGTCTCGTCGCGGATGATCGCCATGGCGCGGCCGCCGAGCACATAGGAGGGGCGCACGACGAAGGGCAGGCCGAGCTCGGCGACGATGATGCGGGCCTGCTCGACGGAATAGGCGATGCCGTTCTTCGGCTGCTTCAGGTGCAGCTTGTCGAGGAGGCGCTTGAACCGGTCGCGGTCCTCGGCGAGGTCGATCATGTCGGGCGAGGTGCCGAGGATCGGGATGCCGGCTTCCTCCAGCGCATTCGCCAGCTTCAGCGGCGTCTGCCCGCCGAACTGCACGATGACGCCGTGCAGCGTGCCGTTCTGCTTCTCGGTCTCGAGGATTTCGAGCACGTCTTCCGCCGTCAGCGGCTCGAAATAGAGCCGGTCGGAGGTGTCGTAGTCGGTCGAGACCGTCTCCGGGTTGCAGTTGACCATGATGGTCTCGTAGCCGGCATCGCGCAGGGCGTAGCAGGCATGGCAGCAGCAATAGTCGAACTCGATGCCCTGGCCGATGCGGTTAGGCCCGCCGCCGAGGATGACGACCTTCTTGCGGTCGGACGGATTGGCTTCGTCCGCCATCTTGCCGGCGAAGGGCATGGCGTAGGTCGAGTACATATAGGCGGTCGGTGAGGCGAATTCGGCCGCGCAGGTGTCGATGCGCTTGTAGACCGGGCGGACCTCGAGCGAGCGGCGCAAGGTCCGGACCTCCGCTTCGGTCTTGCCGGAGACGGCGGCGAGGCGCTTGTCGGAGAAGCCCATGGCCTTGATCTGGCGGAAGGCGCCGGGCGTGGTGGGCAGGCCGATCCTGCGGATCTTCTCCTCGGTCTCGACCAGCTCGCGCATCTGGGCGAGGAACCACGGGTCGATCTTGCAGCTCTCGTGGATTTCCTCGTCGCTGAAGCCGGCGCGCATGGCCTGGGCGACCTGGAGGATGCGGTCCGGCGTCGGGGTCGAGATCGCCGCCTTGATGGCGTTGCGGTCGTCGCCCTTGCCGTAGCCCTCGATCTCGATCTCGTCGAGGCCGTCAAGCCCGGTCTCCAGAGAACGCAGCGCCTTCTGGAGCGATTCCTGGAAGGTGCGGCCGATCGCCATGGATTCGCCAACCGATTTCATTGCGGTGGTCAGCGTCGGCTCGGCGCCGGGGAATTTCTCGAAGGCGAAGCGCGGGATCTTGGTGACGACGTAGTCGATCGTCGGCTCGAAGGAGGCAGGTGTCGCGCCGCCGGTGATGTCGTTCTCGATCTCGTCGAGCGTGTAGCCGACGGCGAGCCGGGCCGCGACCTTGGCGATCGGGAAGCCCGTGGCCTTGGACGCGAGCGCCGAGGAACGCGAGACGCGCGGGTTCATCTCGATCACGATCATGCGCCCGGTTTCCGGGTCGATCGCGAACTGCACGTTCGAGCCGCCGGTCTCGACGCCGATCTCGCGCAGCACCGCCAGCGAGGCGTCGCGCATGATCTGGTATTCCTTGTCGGTCAGCGTCAGCGCCGGCGCGACAGTGATCGAATCACCGGTATGGACGCCCATCGGATCGAAGTTCTCGATCGAGCAGACGATGATGCAGTTGTCCTTCTTATCGCGGACGACCTCCATCTCGTATTCCTTCCAGCCCAGCACGCTCTCCTCGATGAGGACCTCGCTGGTCGGGGAGGCGTCGATGCCGCGCTCGACGATGTCGATGAATTCGCCCTTGTTGTAGGCGATGCCGCCGCCCGTGCCGCCCATGGTGAAGGACGGCCGGATGATCGCGGGCAGGCCGATGTCATCCAGCGCGTCGAGCGCCTGGCCGAGCGTCTTGATGTGGTGCGAGCGCGGCGTGTCCAGGCCGATCTTGGTCATGGCCTCGCGGAAGAGTTCGCGGTCCTCGGCCTTGTCGATCGCCTCGGCGGTGGCGCCGATCATCTCGACGCCGAACTTCTCGAGCACGCTGATCTTGCTGCCATCGGGCTGGACGATCGACTTCTTGTTGAGCGAGAGCGCGCAGTTCAGCGCGGTCTGGCCGCCCATCGTCGGCAGCAGCGCGTCGGGACGCTCCTTCTCGATGATCTTGGCGACGATCTCCGGCGTGATCGGCTCGACATAGGTCGCGTCGGCCAGGTCCGGATCGGTCATGATCGTCGCCGGGTTCGAGTTGACGAGGATTATGCGGTAGCCCTCGGCCTTCAGCGTCTTGCAGGCCTGGGTGCCGGAATAATCGAACTCGCAAGCCTGGCCGATGATGATGGGGCCGGCGCCGATGATCAGGATGGACTTGATGTCTGTGCGCTTGGGCATGATCTCGACCGGTCTTGGGCAGGCGCGCGCAGAGCCGGTCCGATCGGGCGAGCGGAGGCGGGCGAGCGTCTGAATGAATGCTAGGCGCTCGCTATAGACGGCGAAGGCCGCGGGGGAAAGCTAAAAGCGCTTTCCCCTTTTGCTCAACGCACAGGGCTTGCGCTCAACGCACCGCCCTCGGCGCGGGGATGACAAGATCGATTTCCAGCGAATGCGGCTGTGGAGGTGCCAGCCGGCGCTTGCGCCGCATGGCGATGAAGAGCACAGCGAGCGCCGCGACCTCGCAGGCGGCGCCGACGAAGCCCAGCGGCCATGTGCCGGCATGGCGCATCACCTGCTGGCCGAGCGCCGCGCCGGCCGCGATGCCGAAATAGAGCGCGGAGGCGTTGAGCGAGAGCGCGACCACGGTGGCGTCCGGCGCCATCGTGGCCAGCCGCGACATCTGCGAGGGATGCCCGGCCCAGCCCGCGGCGCTCCAGACGAAAAGCGCGACGGGGATCGGCCAGATCGCCAGAGCCGGGGGCAGGCTGATCGCGATCAGCGAAGCGGTGAACAGTGCTGCCGCGAGGATCGACAGCACCACGGCGAGCGAGCGCTCGGGCCCGAAGCGATCGCTGGCGATGCCGCCGAGCTGGTTGCCGATGGCCGAGCCCAGACCGGAGACGACAAGGGTCGCCGCAAGCCAGGGGCCGGTGATGCCGGCATGGTTGGTCAGGAAGGGCGCGATGTAGGTGTAGAGAACGAAGGCGCCGGTGGTCCACAGCATGGTCGTGGCAAGCGCCAGCAGCACGTCGCCGCGGCCCGCGACCTGAAGCCGCTCGCTGAGGGTGTTGGTGCTGTGCGGCAAGCCCCTGGGCAGCTTGACCAGAAGACCCGCCAGCGAGAGTGCGCTCAAACCCGCGACGATCAGGAAAGCGAGGTGCCAGCCGCCGAAGCCGACCACGGCGGTGCCGATCGGAATGCCGAGAATCAGCGATACCGTCATGCCGCCGGTGACCAGCGCGATGGCGCGGCCGCGCCGCTCGGGCGCGGAGACCGCGACGGCGACGGCGTTCGCTGCTGGCATGAAGACGCCGGCGGCGAGCGCCATGACGATGCGGGCGGCCATTACGACCCAGAAGTCGCTGGCGAAGGCGGCGCCGAGATTGGCAAGGCCGAAGACGATCATGGCTCCGACGAGCACCGCCTTGCGATCGGCATCCCCCAGCACTGTGGAAAGGATCGGCGAGCCGATCGCATAGGCCAGCGCGAAGATCGAGATGAGCAGGCCGGCTGTGTCGACCGAGACGGAGAGGCCGGAGGCGAGATGGGGCAGGATGCCGGTGACGATCAGGCTGCCCGTGCCGATGGCGAAGGCGCCGCCGGCGAGTGAAAGGAGGCGTGTATCCATTGGAGTGATCCTTGGGGAATGATCCTTGCGGATGATCGCCGCTTCGAAAGCAGGGTTCGAAATTCAAGGATCGTTGAAATAAACCCAGGCCACAATGACCGCAAGGGTTATTTCAATGAATGTTGAATATTGTCAGGAGCGGCCGCATCGCCTATCTCGGAGGTGATGAAGCCGGTCTTTCACCCCGATATCGAGGATGTAGCGCCTGCCGACGTGTTCGGGGCATTGGCCGATCCGATCCGGCTCGGCATCCTCGTCGCGCTGTCGGACGTCAATGAGGTCGACAAGGCGCGCTGCAGCCACTTCACCGCCTTTGCCTCGCCCTCGCTGCTGTCCTATCACTTCGCCAAGCTGCGCGAGGCCGGCATCACCCGCATGCGGGTCGAGGGCACGTCGCGTTATCTCAGCATCCGGCGCGAGGACCTGAACCAACGCTTTCCCGGGCTGATCGACAGCGTGATCGAGACCGCGCGGCGCGATCCGAACCTGCCGCGTCTCGGGTCGGAATGGCTTTCGGGCAGCGGAGCGGCGCCGGGTCAGACTTCGTCACGTTGACAGGTCGCCCTGGCGGCAGGCTCCTGGCCCATGCCTGCCAATTCCGGATCTTGCCCATCGGTGGCGCAGAAGTGAGTTGAATTCGCTGGGTGGAAATGCAATGTTATATCGTTGCATTTTTGCCTTGGAGCTGTCCCGTGCCTTCCTTCCGCTTTGCCGCCGCCGGTCTCGCCGGCTGCCTGCTCGCTTCCGCGGCCCAGGCCCATGACCATGCGCCGCTACGCGGGCGCCTGATCTTCGCCGATCACGAGAAGCCGGTTGTCCGCATCCTCGATCTCGACAACGGCGAGGTCACGCACAGCTTCGACATGCCGAAGGCCAATCCCGGCTTCGCAGGCGTCTCCGGCGGGCGCTATGTCGTGGTCAAGACCGGTGACGAGGCGGGGACGCTGCGTATCCTCGACACGGGCCTGATCGCGGAATCGCACGGCGACCATGTCGATCTCGACAAGGCGACGCCGAAGCTGCTCGACTTTGCGGTCAAGGGCGACCGGCCGGCGCATGTGCTCTCCGGCCATGGGCAACTCGCGCTGTTTTTCGACGGCCTGCGGCCCTGGGAGGGCAAGAGTGAGCCGAAGGCCGTGCTGGTCGCGATCGACAGCCTCGCCACGGACAACCCCTCCGTCACGACCTGGCCGAGCCCGGCGCCGCAGCACGGCATCGCCGTGCCCTTGGGCAACCGGCAATGGCTGATGTCGATCCCGAACCCGGCCTATGCCAGGGGCGACGACCGCAGCGCTTCGTCGCGTCCGAACGGCTTCGAGATTCTCGATCAGGGCAAGGACTGGAAGCGCCTCGCGCTGTTCGACGATGCGGCGAAGCCTGACGCGTCCTGCAAGCTCTTCCACGGCTCGGCCGCAGCGCGCGGCGGGCGCCATGTCTTCGGCTGCATTGAAGGCGAGGGCGGCGGCCTGCTCGTGCTGTCGAAGGCCGGCAAGGGGGCTGCTGCAACATGGAGCGCCCGCAAGCTGGGCTATCCCGACGAGCGCCGCGTCAGCGCGCTGAAGTCGCGCGACAACGGGCGTTATCTCGTCGGCAATTACGGGCTGAGGGCGCCGTATGACGCGCTGCTGCGGATCGATCCGGAGGCGAAGGCGCTGAAGATCGAGGATGTGCTGGCCGTGCCGGGCGGGCAGGCCGCCTGCCAGTTCGAGCTCAGCGGCAATGGTGGCCGCCTCGCCAACCTGACGCCGGACGGCAAGCTGCGCATCTATCAGATCGCACCGGCGTGGAAGGAGCTCGCGGCTTTCGAGGCGGTGCCCGCGTTCGATTGCGCCTATGGCGCGAAGACGCCGGCGCCGAGCCTCGCCGTGATCGGCGCCAGCGCCTTCGTCAGCGATCCCACGAACGGGCGTATTCGCGAATTCCATTTGGATACGCTGACGCAGGGGCTCGACATGCCCGTCGGCGGCATGCCGGCCAATCTCGCCGGCAGCGACGCGGGCTGACGGGCTTCCGCGAAGGGGCGGCATCCTCTAGGAAGCGCGGATGCCGTTTCGCCAGTATCCGCGCCAGTTCCGCCAGCTCGCCGCCTATGTCCTGGCCGGCGGGCTGACTGCGGTCGCGCATTACGGCGTGCTGATCGGGCTGGTCGAACTCGGCCGCGTCGACCCCGTGCCCGCGACGCTCGCCGGCTTCATCGTCGGCGCACTGGTGTCCTATGCGCTCAATCGCTGGATGACCTTCGACGCGACCCGCAGTCATGCCCAGGCCGGCTGGCGCTTCGCCCTGATCGCGGCCGGAGGCTTCGTGCTCACCGGCATTCTGATGCATCTCTTCGTGGCGCGGGCGGGCCTGCCCTATCTGCCGATGCAACTTGTCACCACGGGCGTGGTGATGGTGTTCTCGTTCCTGGGCCACAAGTTCTTCAGCTTCGCGGACAGGGCGGCGTGACGCACCGGGCGCGTCACGCCTGATTGCCTCACGAGGTCGGGGCGACGGTCAGCGTGATCTGCCTGCGGCCGATGCGGCCTTCCTTGTCGGTGGCCTCGATCTCGATGACGTGGTTGCCGCTCGGCACGACGACGGAGGGTGCGTCGATGCCGCCCGGCGTGATGTACTGCTTGATGCGCTGGGTGATGTCGACCGGGGGATCGCGGCGATAGAAGACGCGCACGGTCGCCGGATCGACCGGCACGCCGTTCGCCGGCATGAAGCGCACGTTGAGGCGGAAGGGCTTGCCGTCGACGCCCTTGTCCGGGGTCGGCAGGGTGTCGATTCCGGGACCCCGGGTCAGGTTGCGCGTGCTGGCCGGGACCTTTGCCGCGGCCGGCATGCCGGCTTCCTCGCGGGTGATGAGGTGCACCGGGTCGGCGGCCTGTGCCGCCGTCAGCATGACGGCGGTGGCGAGAACGGCAGGCAGCATGTGCCAAGCGAGCACAGACTTCATCATCTTCCTATTTCACTCCAAGGATTGCAGCGATGAGGCCGGCGATTGCCGAAATGGCGGTGCCGGCCATCAGGATGGTGGTTTCGATCGTCTTCAGCGTTTCCATCGGCACCTTGCCGTGGACCGCCTGGAGCCCCTTCCGCAGTTCCGGCAGCGAGACGAGGCCGCGCGCGGCGAGCGCAGCCTGCGTCACACGCAGCAACATCCCTGAGAACATGGAGGCGCCGATGCTCAGCGCGTAGAAGGAAGTCTCGCGCCAAGCTGCCGACCCCTGCGGAAGGAGCGGTATGTTGTCGTGCCAACTCAACAACGCGTTCATCGTCGCGACGGAAAAAATCGCGAAGGCGAAGGCGATGACGATGTCGAAGGCGATCAGACGCGGGCGGATGCCGAAATAGATCAGCCCCGTGAAGAACGGGATCGCGATAGAGGAGAGGCGCAGCGTCCATAGCGGCAGGTCGAGCCAGAGGATAACCGCGCAATAGGCCAGCAGCAGAAGGGCCAGCCCGAAAGGCAGCACCCAGAAACGCCGGCGCGCTGCCGGCACGAATGACGGCGCCGCGTCCTGCTGTGTTTCCCGGGGCTCGATGGCGGCAGCATGCTGAGGTTCGGCGACGCGAGCAGCGGTGATTTCAGCGCGATCCTCTTCGGCGCGCTTCTCGGCGAGAGCGAGGCGCTCTTCCAGCGCATCGAGACGGCGCAACAGCGGCAGCACGGGCGTGAGGTCCCGGCCGCAGCTACGGCAAGACAGCACGCCCTTGTTGAGCGCAGCTTCGCAATAGGGACAGGTGAACTGGTCCTGCACGGCAATCTCGCGGGGCAAGCAGCGGTCAAAGCCATATCTGGTGCGTCAAATCAAGGCATATGGCGAATTGCCGTAAGGGAAGTCCGCTGCAAAAGCGTCGGAGCGTCCGCTTTTATTCTACTTTCGTCTATGCTGCGGCCTTGATCGCCTTGAACGTCATGCGGTGCGGGTTGTGGCCAAAGTTCTCCGGGCGCCGGACTTCTGCGAAGCCCGCCTCGCGGATCAGGGCGGTGATCGCGTCCGCCGTATAGGTCGAGAGGCCATACTGAGCCCGGAGCTTGCGATAGTCCGAGAAGGCGGTGCGGACGAGGCCGCCGAGCGCCGCCAGCAGGAACCCGCCGCGCCAGGCGAATGAGAGAAGCTGGGAGGCATCGGTCAACGGGCTGACATCGGGCGGGATGACGTCGGCGAGGACGAGCGCGCCGCCGGGCTTCAAGCGGTCGCGCCAGATGTCCAGCAACGCCTTCAGTTCTTCGCGCGAGAGGTACTGGAGCAGCGAGTTGGCGACGACGAGATCCAGCGAGGCCGGCGGCAGGGCTTCGACCTCTTCAGGCGAAACAACCACGATATTGTCCTTGCGGCCGAACTGCGCACGCAGCTTGTCGCGCACGGTCGGCGCGGCCTCGCAGAGATAGAGCCTGCCGCAGGAGGCTGCGACGCGGGCGGCGTCGAGCGCCTCGCCGCAGCCATGGTCAAGAACGGTCGCCTCGGCTGAGGGAATATGGTCGATCAGGTCGGTCGCGATGGCGCGGTAATGCAGGGCCTTGTGGCGCGGCGAGACGTAGATCGAATGCTCGCCGTTCCAGAAATCGCGCCAGGACATGTGTTCCGTCGACCCTCGGGTTGCCGTCAATAGCTCCGATGACTACGCATAAGCCGGCTGGCTTCGCAACCTTCGGGGGTTTCGATGCTGCGGCGCTTCGGCTTTAGTCGGCGAAACGAGACGAGGGGGGCCCATGCTGCTGCTGCCGCGATTGCTCAAGCGGTTCGTCCGCCATGGACGGCTGACGGTCATCACGCCCGACGGCAGGCGGCATGTCTTCGGCGCAGGGCAGACGGAGCTGCTCTTCGCCGGGGTCACCAAGACCGCGCCTGCCGTCACCGTGCGCTTCCACGACAACCGCGTCGAGCGCGAGCTCTTCCTCAATCCCGAGCTTGCGCTGGCCGAAGGCTACATGGACGGGCGCATCGATTTCGAGGAAGGCACAATCCACGACCTGCTGACGCTGTTCTGGCTGCAGCGCCGCGAGATGCGCAAGGACCCGCTGCAGAGGGCGATGCGGCAGGTACGCTTCAAGATCCGGCGCTGGCGCATGCACAATCCGCTGGGCGCCGCCGGCAAGAAGGTGAAGCATCACTACGACATCCCGACCGATTTCTACCGGCTCTGGCTCGACGAGACGATGACCTATTCCTGTGCCTACTGGCACAGTCCTGAAGTTGGGCTGGAGGCGGCCCAGAAGGCGAAGCTTCGGCACCTTGCCGCCAAGCTGAAGATCGAACCCGGCATGAGCGTGCTCGATATCGGCTCCGGCTGGGGCGAACTCGCGATCTTTCTCGCCAAGGCCTGTGGCGCGAAGGTGACCGGGCTCAACGTCTCGCCCGACCAGATGGCGGCGGCCCAGAAGCGGGCCGAGGCGGCCGGCGTCGGCGATGCCGTCAACTTCATCAACAAGGACTATCGCGAACTGACCGGGCGCTTCGACCGGGTCGTCTCGGTCGGCATGATGGAACACGTCGGCGTCGCGCATTACGGCGAGTATTTCGGGGGGATTCGCGATCTGCTGGCGCCGGACGGGATCGCGCTGGTCCACTGCATCGGCCGCGTCGGGCCGCCCGGCTTCACCGGGCCGTTCTTCGACAAGTACATCTTTCCGGGCGGCTATGCGCCGGCTTTGTCGGAGGTGTTCGCTGCAGTGGAGCAGACGGGCCTGTGGTCGTCCGACTGCGAGTTCTGGCGCCGGCACTATCATTGGACGCTTGAAGCCTGGCGCGAGCGCTTCATGGCCAAGCGCGATGAGGTCGTCGCCATGATGGGCGAGCGCTTCGCCCGGATGTGGGAATTCTACCTGTGCGCCTGCTCGATCTCCTTCGATATCGGCGGCGACATGGTGTTCCAGCTGCTGCTCGGCCAGCACAAGAGCGCCGTCCCGGTCATCCGCGACTATATCGCGGATGACGAGAAGGCGCTGGCGGCGCGTGGGTTTTGAGCGGGAAGGGTCGGGTATCCAGGCGCCTCGACAAATCCTGGCTCGTCTTCGACAGCATCGAGAACGACGAACATGATCGCTGCGTCGATCTGTTCTCCCGCCCCGACGGAACGTTCGGCTTCGAGGAGTTCCGGCGTGATGTCGAGGACACCGGCGTTTGGACGCCGGTCCATTACTACTCGGGCATCGTCTATACGGCCCGGCGGGACGCTCTCGACGCAGCGACGCGCGCGGTCGTTTGGCTGTCGGAAGCCTTGCTAGGGCGGGCCAGATAGCCGCCCGCCCCGCTGCGCGTTCACCGCTTGAGATTGACGACCACCACGCCGGCGAGCGCCAGGGCGCCGCCGATCAGGCCGAAAAGCGTCGGCACTTCGCCGAGCCAGAGGAAGCCGATCAGCATCGCCATCGGAGGCACGGCATACTGGAAGTTCGAGGCGCGGGCCGCCGGCAGGCGCGAGAGCGTGATCGCCCAGGTGCCGTAGGCGATCAGGCTCGGCACCACCGCGAGATAGACCACCGACCAGAAGGAGATGGCGGGGGCAACCTGAGCCTGTTCGATGGCCGAGGGCAGGAAAGGCAGCAGCACGAAACCGCCGATCGCCATGTTCCAGGCGGCGACATGGAGCGGCTTGTAGCGGGCGAAGAGCGGCTTCTGCACGACGGTGGTGATGGCGTTGCAGAAGGCGGCGCCGAGGATCAAGAGCACGCTCATCCCGATCTCGACATCGAGACCCTTGCCGAGCGCGATCACGCCGATGCCGGCGAAGGAGAGTGTGGTGCCTAGCCATGCTGTCAGGCTGAAGCGCTCGCCGAGGATCATCATCGCGAGCACGGCAGTCATGATCGGGTTGGTGTTGATGATGAAGGCGGCCGGACCTGCCGGCACGACGCGCTGCCCGAAATTCAAGAGCAGCGCATAGCCAGCGATGAAGATCACGCCGCCGACGAGAAAGCGCCAGATATCGGCGCGCTCCGGCAGTTTCGCCTGGGTCGCGATGAGGAAGAGCGCGGCCGGGCCGCCGGCGAGCGCGAAGCGCAGCGCGGCCATCTCGGCCGGGCCGAAGCCGGCGAGCCCGGCCCGGATCGCCGGGAAGGAGGAGGCCCAGGCCATGACCGTGAACGTCACGGTGAAGACCAGCGTCGTGTCGAGGCGCCGGGAGCCTGAGGCGGTCGGTGCCGGGGAAGCGCAGCTTGAGGAGGACATGGCGTCGATCCATCGGTGACAAGAGGTTGCCCCGATAAGCGCCCCAGCGAGCTGATTGACAAACGAGCAATTCGCGCATGAGCTGTGAGGATGGATCACAGCTCGAACCTGCCGCCGCTCGACACTTTGCGCGCCTTCGAGGCGGCCGCGCGCACCGGCAGCTTCTCCTCGGCGGCGGAGACGCTGAACCTGACCCATGGTGCCGTTAGCCGGCAGGTCGCCAAGCTGGAGAATTGGCTGGGCTTGCGCGTCTTCCTGCGGCAGGCGCGCGGCGTCTCGCTGACGCCGGAAGGCCAGCGCCTGCTTCAGCGCACGCAGGAGGCCTTCGCGCTGATCGCCGATAATTCCGAGCGCTGGCGCGAAGTTCGGGGCGCCTCGGTGGTGCGGGTCAGTGCGCCGCCATCGGTCTGTTCGCTCTGGCTGATGCCGCGACTGGCGGTCCTCGAGGCTGGGACGCCATCGCTGCGGATCGTGCTGCAGGTCGAGCATCGCAAGGTGGATTTCGAGGAGGAAGGCGTCGATCTCGGGATCCGCTGCGGGCGCGGCGGCGCGCCGGGCCGGCTATCGCTCAAGCTGTTCGAGGAATGGTGCTTCCCGATCGCCTCGCCGCAGCTTGTCGAAACAATCGGTATAGGGGCGCCGGAGCGCCTGCTCGCGCAGCCGCTGATCCATGACTCGGATGCCGCCGGCTGGAAGGCGTGGTTCGCGGCGCAGGGGCTGGATTATCGTCCACGCCCGCAGGATCGGCGCTTCGAGGATTATAACCTCGTGCTCGATGCTGCCGCGCATGGGCTCGGGATCGCCCTGGCCCGACCGCCGCTGGCGCGCGAGCAACTGGCGGCGGGGCGGATCGTCAGGGTCGATGCGCGCGAGGCGCTGAACCCGGTCTCCTACTGGCTCGACCGGCCGTTGGGAGCGCTTCGCCCATCGGCGGCAGCCTTGGCCGAAAGGATCGCGCGAGAAGCGGGGGCGGACGGGGGCGAGGTCGCGGCGTTTCTCGGTCGGGAAGCCCGAGCGGCCTAGCGATTGCGCGCCATGCTCGGGCTTGTGGCGAGCATCCACGTCTTGAACAAGGCCTTCGATCAGCGAAGAGGTCGATGGTCGGGACAAGCCCGACCATGACGGCAGGGCCGTTTTTACCTCAGACTATGCCGCGGGCCGGCAACCTCGCCGCGCTGGCTGGCGCGGGCCATCTCGAAGCTGTCGGCGATGCGTCGCGCCCGGACGATGAAGGCCTGCGCGATCTCGGGCGGGCAGACCTCGTGCGCGGTGATCTCGAACAGGTCGAGCCAGCGGTCGAAATGCTTGCCTTCCAGCGGCAGGATCAGGTGCGGGCGCATCGGGCGGCCATCGTAGCGGCCGGTGCGCAGCATCACGCCGCTCCAGAAATCGGTGATCTTGCCGATATGGTGGTCCCAATCCTCGACGGCAGCCGCGAAGACCGGGCCGATCAGCTTGTCCTCCCGAGCGCGCGCATAAAAGGTGCGGACGAGTTCCGCGATCATCGGCTCGCGCAGGTCGGGATGGGCGGCGCCCGGGTAAAGCAGGGGGTTGTCGGTCATCGCAGGAACATTCACCTTTCCGGTATTCTCGTCGGCGTCGATCGCCAAGGCTAGGCCTGCGCGACCTCTGCGACTTCGTGAGGCAGGGCGGAAACTGGCGGCGCTTCGGCATGGCCATTTTCCAGGAACAGCCGCATCTCATCCGCCAGCGCGAAGAAGCGATCTCGCACCGCCTTGGCGTGCGGGTTGGCGCGCTCGATCGCCATGAAGACGTTGGGCGCGTCATAGCGGACCATTTCGGTCGCCTGCATCAGCAGGTCGAAGCTCGCGGTGGTCATCGTCCGGGGCAGGGGCTCCATCCGGACCAGGATCTTGGCGATGAGATGGGTCAGGCCCTGCACCATCGCGACCTCGCGGTCATGCGCGTCCGCCGTGGTGACGATCACCTTCAGCTTCAGCACATGGCGCAGGAAGGCGGCGACGCGCGGCGTGCTGCGCCCTCTGATGGGGCAGAGCGCGATCTTGAGGCCGGCGAGCCCGTTGCGGGCGCTCTGCGGGCCGAAGAGCGGGTGGGTGCCGATGATCTCGACATCGTCGGGCAACGCCGCCTTCATGGCGCGGGCCGGCCCGATCTTAACCGAGCCGACATCGAGCACGATGGCACCGGCCTTCAGATGCGGACGCAAGGCCGCAATCGCCTCGGGGATCGCGGGGACCGGTACGGCCAGAATCACGAGATCGCAGGCGGCGACTTCGGCGGCGGTCGCCGGCTGCAATCCCTTGCCGCTCGTATCAACTGCGGGCGCTTTTTCGGAGTCGCAGACGCGCAGGGCGAAATGCGGCTGGAGATGGCGGGCCATCAGGCGTCCGAAGGCGCCGAAGCCCATGATGCCGATGGTGGAGATGGTTCTGATCTGGGAGGACATCGTTTTCGCTCGGTTATGAGCCGCGATGCCGGGTGATCTGCCTGAGTTCAACCGCCAGCGCGGCGGTTGAACATGGGAATGCCACCGCCTTATGAGGACGGGGCGTAATAGCTGCGCTGGAGGGCCATCAGGCTGGTCATGTCCCGCTTAAACCGCGCCCGTTGGGCGCGGTCAATCGGAAAAGCGGCCTGCCGGAAATCTCAGGCCGCGGTCTTCGCCTTCTCGGCCGCCATCAATTCGGTGAAGCGGGCGAAGAGGTAGTGGCTGTCCTGCGGGCCGGGCGAGGCTTCCGGATGGTGCTGGACGCTGAAGGCCGGGCGGTCGGTCAGCGCGATGCCGCTGTTCGAGCCGTCGAAGAGCGAGACATGGGTCTCGACCGCATTCGCCGGCAGGCTCGCCGGATCGACCGCGAAGCCGTGGTTCATCGAAACGATCTCGACCTTACCGGTGGTCTTGTCCTGGACCGGATGATTGGCGCCATGATGACCCTGCTTCATCTTCAGGGTCTGGCCGCCGATGGCGAGCGCCATCATCTGGTGGCCCAGGCAGATGCCGAAGGTGGGGACCCTCTTCTCGAGCAGCTCCTTGATCACCGGGACGGCATATTCGCCGGTCGCGGCGGGGTCGCCGGGGCCGTTGGAGAGGAAGATGCCGTCGGGATTGAGCGACAGGATGTCTTCGGCGGTCGCGGTCGAGGGAACGACGGTGACGTCGCAGCCGGCCTTCGCGAGCAGGCGCAGGATATTGCGCTTCACGCCGTAATCGATCGCCACGACCTTGAACTTGTTGCTGTCGCGCTTGCCGTAGCCGGCCGGCCAGATCCAGGGCGTCTCGTCCCAGTCGTAGCGCTGCGCGGCGGTGACCAGCGGAACGAGGTCGAGACCGGCCATGGAAGGCAGTCCGGCCGCCTGCTTCTTCAGGCGCTCGATGTCGAAGACGCCGTCCGGGCTGTGGGCGAGGATCGCGTTCGGCATGCCGTTGTCGCGGATCAGCGCGGTCAACGCGCGGGTGTCGACGCCGCAAATGCCGACGATGTTGCGCGCTTTCAGCCAGGCGTCGAAATGGCGGTTGGAACGCCAGTTGGACGGCTCGGTGATGGCGGCGTGGAGCACGCAGCCGCGCACGCCGGAGGAGGCGGCGGCGTTCACCGTCTCGGTATCCTCCTCGTTCACGCCGACATTGCCGACATGCGGGAAGGTGAAGGTGATGATCTGCCCGGCATAGGACGGGTCGGTCAGGATTTCCTGATAGCCGGTCATCGCCGTATTGAAGCAGACCTCGCCCGGTGCCTCGCCGATGGCGCCGAGGCCGAAGCCTTCCAGCACAGTGCCGTCAGCCAGCACGAGGAGCGCGGTCGCGCGCGGTTCGGTCCAGCCGGTTTCGGCGGGGTTTCCTTCGGGAGCGGTCATGTCTATGTCTCGGTCCAGGCCGCCGTCAGCGGCAAAATGCGGGGGCGGGGCTGCGGCAATCCACTCCGCCGGTCTGGAACGCGAGCCTTAATGAGCCGGGCGCTGCCCGTCAATCGAAGCTGGCGCAGGCCGCACAAGAGAAAAAGGAACAACGAGATGACGAGCCTGCGCGAGCGCTTCATGGCCGATATGAAGGAAGCGATGAAGGCCGGCGAAAAGGCGAAGGTCGCGGCGATCCGCCTGATCGTCGCCGCGCTGAAGGAAAAGGACATCGAGGCGCGCGGCGCCGGCAAAGGCGAGGCGACCGCCGACGAGATCCTCGGCGTGCTCCAGAAGATGATCAAGCAGCGCCAGGAATCGATCGCGATCTACGATGCCAACAACCGCCCCGAGCTCGCCGATGGCGAGCGCGTCGAGGTTGCGGTGATCTCGTCCTACCTGCCCAAGCAGATGTCCGACGACGAGGTGAAGGCCGCGATCGACCAGGCCGTGACCGAGACCGGCGCGACCGCCGTCAAGGACATGGGCAAGGTCATCGGCGTGTTGCGCGCCGCTTATGCGGGGCAGATGGATTTCGGCAAGGTCAGCCCGATGGTGAAGGCCGCGCTCGGCGGCTGAGCGAGAGGGATCGGCGATTTTTCGCCACATCCGCCGGTCAGCATTGACGGCAAAGGAGGAATCCGATGCCGCTTTCAGCATTCAAGGCCATGATCGTGACCAGCCTCGCCTTCGGCTGGGCGGGGCTTGTTCCCGCCCGCGCCGAAGGTTGGGGTTCGAGCTACAACATGGGTACGCTCGCAGTCGGCGTCGCCACGCCAGAACAAGCGCGCCTGACCTTCTATTGCGGTGACGGCGCAGCAGCACGGGGAAACCCGGTGATCAAAGGCGGGCCTTACATGGAGGTGTCTCTGCCGAAGGCTGCGGGGCTGGACGAGGCGACGTCGCTCACGCTGCTGATCGACGGCAAGGGAACCGCGATCCCGGTCGCTGCGAAGCCGGATGTCGAGAACGTTTCCCTGAGTTGGGAGCCGGGCAGGAGCTTCAGCCGGGCGCAGATGAAAGCTGTCGTCGCGCGGCTCGCCAAGGCCAAGACATTGGCGGTCAGTGTCGGAGGAAACACTGTTCCGCTGCCGGTCGAGGGCGCCGCGAAGGCACTCGCCGACGATCCGCTCGGCTGCAAGTGACGCCCGCCGACAGACCCTGTTGAATGCTGCGGATAACCCCGCCATCGGCAATTCTGTATTGGCTTCCGGGGCCGAGAGGTCCAGATAGAGCCTAATGAAATTCCCGCCCTCCGTCCTTGAAGAGATCAAGGCGCGGCTGCCTGTCTCGGCGGTCGTGGGCAAGCGCGTGCGCCTCCAGAAGTCTGGGCGCGAATGGAAGGGGCTTTCGCCCTTCAATGCCGAGAAGACGGCCTCGTTCTTCGTCAACGACCAGAAGGCGTCCTTCTTCGATTTTTCGTCAGGCAAGAACGGCGACATCTTCAAGTTCGTGATGGAGACCGAGGGGCTCTCCTTCCCCGAGGCCGTCGAGAAGCTCGCGGCCGAGGCCGGCGTCATCCTGCCGAAGATCACGGCGGAGGCGCAGGTCCAGGAGGAGAAACGCAAGGGACTGCACGAAGTCGTCGAGCTTGCCGCGCAGTTCTTCGAGGCCGAGTTGATGGGCGATCGCGGCGGCGGTGCCCGGCGCTATCTCGCGACGCGTGGGCTCGACGGCGAGGCGCGCACACGCTTCCGCCTCGGCTACGGCCCAGCCGACCGCTTCGCCCTGCGCGACCATCTGGCGGGGAAGGGCGTCCCGGCCGAACTGATGATGGAGGCGGGGCTGCTCGTGCATGGCGACGAGATCGCCGTGCCCTATGATCGCTTCCGCGACCGGGTGATGTTTCCCATCCACGATTCCCGTGGGCGTGTGATTGCTTTCGGCGGGCGGGCCATGAGTTCGGAGGTTGCGGCAAAATACCTGAACTCGCCGGAGACGCCGCTCTTCCACAAAGGCTCGCTGCTGTTCAACCACCACAACGCGCGCAAGGCAGCCCATGACACCAGCCAGGTCGTGGTGGTCGAGGGCTATGTCGACGTCATCGCGATGTCGCTCTCCGGCTTCCCGCAAACGGTGGCGCCGCTCGGCACGGCCCTGACCGAGGACCAGCTCGGTCTGCTCTGGCGCATGGCCGACGAGCCGGTGATCTGCCTCGACGGCGACAAGGCCGGCCGCAAGGCCGCGAGCCGGGCGATCGATATCGCGCTACCGATGCTGGAGCCGGGCAAGTCGCTGTCCTTTGCTCTCCTGCCGGATGGCCAGGACCCCGACGATCTCGCCCGCTCGGGCGGGCGGCAGGCGATTGCGGAGGTCGTCGCGGCAGCGCGCCCGCTGGTCGACATGCTCTGGCAGCGCGAGGTCGAGGCCGGCCCGCTCGATACGCCGGAGCGGCGCGCCGCCTTCGAGCGGCGCCTGAAGGAGCCGCTTGGCCAGATCCGCGACGAGACCACGCGCAAGCATTACCGCCGCGAGATGGACGAGCGCCTGGCGCAGCTCTTCGCCAGTTCAGCGCCGGCGCGGTCGGAGCGTGGCGGAGGCGGCAACTTCCAGCGCGGGCGAGGCGGCGCTCCCCAGCGCGGCGGGTTCGGCCGGCAGGTACCTCCATGGCTCGCCGGGCCGCTGAAGGCTTCGAGCGCCGTGACACAGTCGCGCATGATGGCGAAGCTGCGCGGGGAGGACCAGCGCGAGGCCTTCATCCTGCTGGCGCTGGCCAGCCATCCCGATCTCATCCTGCGCTGCGCCGACGATCTAGCAGAGCTGTCGCTGGACGGGCCGGCGGCCGAGCGTTTCCGGCAGGCCCTGCTCGATTCCGTCGAGGACACGCTTGACCGGGAAACGCTGGCGAATCGGCTGGCGCAACCGCGTGTCCGGGAAGCGCGGGGCCATCTCATGGCCGTGACAGGACCGGCCGAGCGGCTGAAATTGGCGCAAGATGCTGATCCTGAATCGGTTTTCGACTCGATTCATCAGGCTCTCGTCTTGCATCATCGCGCGCGAACGCTAAATAGCGAGTTGAGAGCAGCCGAGCGCGCCTTGGCTGACGACGCGACCGAAGCCAATTTCGCCTGGATCAAGGACGTGAAGGCCCGCCTCGAGACGATCGAAGGCACCGAGGCCATGTCCGAGGATTGATTGCCCAGCGAAGGGTGGAAGCGGGTCTAAGTGCGCGCAAGCTGTCGGGTGGTTCACGATTCGTCAACGACGTCTGGTGCCATCTGCAACTGGATTTGGGTGGGTGAGCGCGCCGGACCTGCGGTCGCGCCGCCCTTTTATGCGTCGGTATATGGCTTTCTCGGTCATGGCCGGCGCGAGTGCGGAGCGCTGATTGATGGCGACTAAAGCGAGCGAACGGGAAAAGACCGATCAGGTCGCGCCGGATGCCCCCCCGACTACCGACGGCCCGTTGCTCGATCTCACCGATCAGGCCGTAAGGCGGATGATCAAGCTCGCGAAGAAGCGCGGCTATGTAACCTATGACGAACTGAACGAAGTGCTGCCCTCGGAGGAATTCTCCTCCGAGCAGATCGAGGACGTGCTTGGCCAGCTCAGCGAGCAGGGCATCAACGTCGTCGACAACGAGGACCCGGAATCCGCCGGCGAGGAGCGCGCCGCCCGCAAGGATGGCGGCGCCGACGAGGAAGAGCCCGAGGGCGGCGACATGGTCGACGCCTCGCGCCAGACCCTGCCGGTCGAGACGAAGCGCAACCTGGAGCCGACCGAGCGCACCGACGATCCCGTGCGCATGTATCTGCGCGAGATGGGCTCGGTCGAGCTGCTCTCGCGCGAGGGCGAGATCGCGATCGCCAAGCGCATCGAGGCCGGCCGCGAGGCGATGATCGCGGGGCTCTGCGAGAGCCCGCTGACCTTCCAGGCCATCATCATCTGGCGCGACGAACTCGTCGACGGCAAGGTGCTGCTGCGCGACATCATCGATCTCGAAGCCACCTATGCCGGCCCCGACGGCAAGAACCCCGCCGTCGCCGGCGCGGAGGAGGCCGAGGAAGCCGAGCCGACCGAAACTCCGGAGGGCGAGACCCCGTCGGAGATGGACGACGACGACATGGAGAACAACGTGTCGCTCTCGGCCATGGAGGCCGAGCTCAAGCCGCGCGTGCTCGAAACCTTCAACGCGATCGCCGACGACTATAAGAAGCTGCGCCGCCTGCAGGACCAGGACATCGCCAACCGGCTGGAGAACACCAAGCTCTCGCCGTCGCAGGACCGCAAGTACAAGAAGCTCAAGGACGACATCATCACAGCGGTGAAGTCGCTCTCGCTGAACAACAACCGCATCGAGGCGCTCGTCGAGCAGCTCTACGACATCAACAAGCGCCTGATCGGCCATGAGACCCGCCTGCTGCGCCTCGCCGAGAGCTACGGCGTCGGACGCGAGGACTTCCTCAAGCAGCATGTCGGCGGCGAGCTCGATCCGAAATGGGTCTTGCGCGTCTCCAAGCTCGGCTCGCGCGGCTGGAAGGAGTTCGTTGCGGCGGAGCTGGAGCGGATCAAGCAGCTTCGTGAGGAGGTGCATACGCTCGCCTCCGAGACCGGCCTGGAGATCCAGGAATTCCGCAAGATCGTGCTGATGGTCCAGAAGGGCGAGCGCGAGGCCCGTCAGGCCAAGAAGGAGATGATCGAGGCCAACCTGCGCCTCGTGATCTCGATCGCCAAGAAGTACACCAACCGCGGCCTGCAGTTCCTCGACCTGATCCAGGAAGGCAATATCGGCCTGATGAAGGCGGTCGACAAGTTCGAGTACCGCCGTGGCTACAAGTTCTCGACCTATGCGACCTGGTGGATCCGGCAGGCGATCACCCGCTCGATCGCCGACCAGGCCCGCACGATCCGCATCCCCGTCCACATGATCGAGACGATCAACAAGATCGTGCGGACCTCGCGCCAGATGCTGCACGAGATCGGCCGCGAGCCGACCCCGGAGGAGCTCGCAGAGAAGCTGGCCATGCCGCTGGAGAAGGTCCGCAAGGTCCTGAAGATCGCCAAGGAGCCAATCTCCCTGGAAACCCCGATCGGCGACGAGGAAGATTCGCATCTCGGCGACTTCATCGAGGACAAGAACGCGATCCTGCCGATCGACGCGGCGATCCAGTCGAACCTGCGGGAGACGACCACCCGCGTGCTCGCTTCGCTTACCCCGCGCGAGGAGCGCGTGCTGCGCATGCGCTTCGGCATCGGCATGAACACCGACCACACGCTGGAAGAGGTCGGCCAGCAGTTCAGCGTCACCCGCGAGCGCATCCGCCAGATCGAGGCGAAGGCGCTGCGCAAGCTGAAGCACCCGAGCAGGTCGCGTAAGCTCCGGAGCTTCCTCGACAACTGACCTCAAAAAGAAGGGCGCCAACGGCGCCCTTCTTCGTTCCCCGAGCGAATTTCCGACAATTCAGAGCGTGCGCGCCAGCGCCACCAGTTGCTCCCAGGCTGCGCCCCAGCCGTTATGGAACCCCATGTCCTCGTGCTGCTGCTTGCCGGCGGCATCCTTGTGATAGGCGCGGGCGATGTAGAGCGTGCCGGTCGCGGTCGGCTGGATCGTCACCGATGCCGTCATGAAGCCTCCTTCGATCGGGCGGAAGCCCGGGCCTAGCGCATCGGTGAAGAGCAGGAAGGTTTCCGGCACCACCGCCAGAACGCAACCGTTGTTGTCGTGCTTCTCGCCGTTCGGTCCTTCCATCACCGTATGGAACTTGCCGCCGGGGCGCAGGTCGAGTTCGCAGGCAGTCGTCTTCCAGGGCGCGGGGGTGAACCACTGCATCAGCAACTTCGGCTCGGTCCAGGCACGCCAGACCAGGCGGGGTGGAACGTCTGTCTCGCGCCGTAATTCGAGGTCGAGCGCCGGGTCGAAGGCGGTCGCATGCATATCGGTCATCCGTTGTCCTCCTGATGTTTCAGTTGCAGCACCAGCCGGTCGAGCTGATCCAGGCGTTTGGTCCAGAGCGTTCGTTGCGCCTCCAGCCAGTGTTCGGCCGCGGCAAGCGGTTCCGCCCGCAATGTGCAGGTGCGCACGCGCCCGGTCTTGCGGGTGGCGACGAGGCCGCAATCCTCCAGCACCTTCAGATGTTGGAGGAAGCTCGGCAGCGCCATCTCGAAGGGCTTTGCCAATTCGCTGACCGAGGCCGGCCCGCGGCCGAGAGCCTGGACCACCGCGCGCCGCGTCGGATCGGACAGCGCGCGGAAGGTGTCGTCGAGGGCAAGCTGGGGGGCGGCCATGACTTTCGATAACGTGGCAGGGATACTTAGGTCAATGCCTAAGTTTTGAGGACGTCGCGGGACCTTGATCTTGGCCGCTGGAGAGGGCTTCATCCCCTCAAGCTTCTGGAGGCGCCCATGTCCCCCGAATTCCTGCTGACATCCCTGATCATTGTCGCCTCGCCCGGAACGGGGGCGATCTACACCATCGCCGCCGGGCTGACGCGCGGCTCGCGGGCGAGCGTGCTGGCGGCCGTCGCCTGCACGATTGGAATCGTGCCGCATCTGATCGCGGCGATGATGGGGATCGCGGCGCTGCTGCATGCCAGCGCGCTCGCCTTCGCCATCGTGAAATATGCCGGCGTCGCCTATCTGCTCTACATGGCCTGGCAGACGCTCCGGGAGCATGGTGCGCTCAAGGTCGAGACCAAGGCGGATGCGCGCTCGGCCTGGTTGGTGCTGCGCGACGGGCTGGCGCTCAACCTGCTCAACCCCAAGCTCTCGATCTTCTTCGTCGCCTTCCTGCCGCAGTTCATCGTGGACGACGAGGCGAGCCCCATGGCGCAGATGCTGGAGCTCTCCGGCGTGTTCATGGCGATGACCTTCATCGTCTTCGCGCTCTACGGGCTCTTCGCCGCGGCGATGCGAGACAAGGTCATCGGCCGCCCGGCGGTGATGGCGTGGCTCAGGCGCAGTTTCGCGGCTGCCTTCGTCGCGCTCGGCGCCAAGCTCGCGCTGACCGAGCGCTGATGGCGCGGCAGACGATCCTGAGCGTCGAGACGCGTGGGCCGGGGCTCTATGAGTTCACCGACCGCGCCGTCTCCTTCGTGAAGGAGAGCGGCGAGACGAGCGGTTTGCTGACCCTGTTCGTGCGCCATACCTCCTGCTCGCTCCTGATCCAGGAGAATGCCGACCCGGATGTGCGACGCGATCTCGACGCCTTTTTCCGTCGTCTGGTGCCGTCCGCGGATGATCCGGCGATGGCCTATCTCGTCCATCGCGACGAGGGACCGGACGACATGCCCGCCCATATCAAGGCGGCGCTGACGCCGGTTTCGCTGGCCGTTCCGGTAATGGGCGGGCGCCTCGCGCTCGGTACCTGGCAGGGCATCTATCTGTTCGAGCACCGCCAGAGGCCGCATCGGCGCGAGGTCGCTCTCCACCTCTCCGCGTGACGAGTCAGGCGGGCGGGGCCACCACGAGCGCGACCAGGCGCCGGACGACCGGCAGAACCAGCAGCAGCGTCGGGAAGGCGACGATCCAGGACAGGGCCCAGGAGGCAGGCCAGGTCTGGAGGAACACGGCGGTCGGACCGAGCGCCTTCAGGGTCGATATGCCTGAGACGACGAAGGTCATCAGCACGGACAGGAAAAACGGCATCACCACGCCGGCGTAGCGGGCGGGGAGGCGAGGGTAGGTCGAACTGGTCATGGGCAGGCTTTCGCAAGGACAGGCCGTTCGGACGCATCCGGTACGGCTTTGCGCCGAAGGGATGCGTTGCCTGACGTGAGACGCTTACGAACGGAACCGAAGCCCGATCGCGGCTGCATAAGGAAAGCTGCGGCGGCTGCCAAGCGATTTCTGCCGAGTGATTTCTGGCGTGCTCGCAGGTTGGCAGCGCGGGCTGTCGGGGCTACTTGTCCGGCATAGCCCTGACGCCCGGTTCGAGGAGCGCACGCCATGTCTTTCCTGAAATCGCTGTTCGGCGGACGTAAGCCGGCCGAGGAGAAGCCCGCCGGGCCGGTCAAGAGCATCGAGCATAACGGCTTCACCATTCACGCCACGCCCTATCAGGAAGCCGGCCAGTATCAGCTCTGCGGCGTCATCGAGAAGGTTGTCGACGGCGAGACGAAGAGCCATCGCTTCATCCGGGCCGACCGTTTCCCGGGGCAGGCGGAGGCTGCCGATTTCGCCTTGGTGAAGGGCCAGCAGATCGTCGACACGGAAGGCGACCGCGTCTTCCGCTGAGCGGCCGCCTGCGTTTTCCCGGGAACGGTTCAGCGGCCCGGCGGTTTCCTGATCATACCCCCAACGATCAGGAGACCACGATGACCGATCTGGCCGGAAAGAAAATTCTCATCCTCGCCACGCATGGGTTCGAGCAATCCGAGCTCGACGTGCCGCATGCGGCCTTGCAGAAGGCGGGTGCGACCGTCGAGATCGTTTCGCCGGAAGCCGGCGAGATCAAGGGCTGGCAGGGCAAGGACTGGGGCCGGCCGGTCACGGTCGACCGGACGCTCGACCAGGTAAGGGCCGATGATTACGACGCCATCGTGCTGCCGGGCGGGCAGATGAATCCCGACACGCTGCGCGGCAACGACAAGGCGCTCAGCCTGATCAAGACCTTCTACGACCAGGGCAAGGTGGTCGCTGCCGTATGCCACGGTCCGTGGCTTCTGATCGATACCGGTATCGCGAAGGGACGGAAGGTCACTTCCTACAAGACGATCAGGCAGGATCTGATCAATGCCGGTGCGACCTGGGAGGACAGCGAGGTCGTCACCGACAAGGGCGTCGTGACCTCGCGCAAACCCGACGACCTGCCGGCTTTCGTCGCCAAGATCATCGAGGAAGTGAAGGAAGGTCGCCACGAGCGCCGTGCCGCCTGACGGCAACTCTCGCTCTCTCTCTCCCTCTGAAAATCGCATCCGCGGTCCATCGGCCGCGGATGCTTCGTATTGTCGGCCCGCCGCGATCGCGTGTCCGCCCTGTCTTCGGCGCGCTTGCCCGGGCGATTCCAGTCGCTAAAGCTGCCTCGGAGAAGAGCCACCGACGAAGGCGTGGCCGCCGAGGAAACATGTCCCAGGACGCCGACCGCTACCAACCCGATTCCTCCTATGCCTGGCTCCGGCTAGCCGTCGCGCTGCTGGTCGGCACGATCGCCTGCGTCGGCTCGTGGTCGGTCGTCGTCGTGCTGCCAGCGATGCAGGGCGAGTTCGATACGCTGCGGGCCGGAGCCTCGCTGCCGTATACCTTCGCCATGCTCGGTTTCGGTGCGGGCAACATCATCATGGGCCGGGTCGCTGATCGCTACGGCATCATGGTGCCGATCGTCATGGGCGCTTTCCTGCTCGCGGCCGGCTATTCCGCTGCGGCTATGTCACATTCGCTCTGGCAGTTCGCGCTGGCGCACGGGCTCTTGATCGGCATGGGCAGCGCCGCCGGCTTCTCGCCGCTGATCTCAGACCTGTCGCACTGGTTCCGCCGGCATCGTGGCCTTGCGGTGGTCTGCGGCGCTTCCGGCAGCTATCTGGCCGGCGTGTTCTGGCCGCAGGTCATCACCTGGGGCGTGGCCAACCATGGCTGGCGCGCCACCCATTTCGGCATCGCCATCGTCACGCTGGTGGTGCTGCTGCCGCTTGCGCCGTTCTTCCGGCGCCAGCCGACGGCCGCGACCATGGCCGCAGCCGAGGCGAGCAGCGCGGGTGCACGTGGCGATCTCGGCCTCAGCGCCGGCCAGCTTCAACTCCTGCTCTGCGTCGCGGGCTTTGCCTGCTGTGTCGCCATGGCGATGCCGCAGGTGCATATCGTCGCCTATTGCGGGGATCTCGGTTACGGGGTCGCGCGCGGCGCCGAGATGCTCTCGCTGATGATGCTGCTCGGCATCGTCAGCCGCATCGGATCGGGCTTCGTCTCGGACCGGATCGGCGGCGCGGCGACGCTGGCGCTGGGCTCGCTGATGCAGGGCGTGGCGCTGTTCCTCTATCTCTGGTTCGACGGGTTGCAGTCGCTCTATGTCGTCAGCGGCATCTTCGGCCTGTTCCAGGGCGGCATCGTGCCGATGTATGCCGTCGTCATCCGTGAGTACCTCCCGGCCAAGCAGGCGGGTATCCGGATCGGCCTGGTGATGTCGGTGACCGTGCTCGGGATGGCCTTCGGCGGTTATCTCTCCGGCGTGATCTTCGACTATTTCAGTTCGTACCGGATGGCTTTCCTCAACGGGCTCGCCTGGAATCTGGTCAATCTGAGCATCGTCTGCTGGCTGATGCTGCGGGCGCGGCGTTCGATGTCGCCACTTCAGGTCGCGGGATGACCAGGCCGCAGGTTTCGGAAGCAGTGCCGCTTGCGCGGCTGCCGTAGCGCCAGCATCATCGGGCGAGCGGATTCCCCTGCCTGCCTGAAGGATGCCCATGAGCCCTGCCCCTGACGGACCCGACGAAGCCCCGCGCGGGACGCTGACCGTGCGCACGATCGCCATGCCCGGCGATACCAATGCCAATGGCGACATCTTCGGCGGCTGGGTGATGTCGCGGATGGACCAGGCCGGCGGCATCGCGGGCGTCGACCAGGCGCAGGGGCGCGTCGTCACGATTGCCGTCGACGCGATGACCTTCTTCCGGCCGGTCAAGGTCGGCGACGTGCTCTCGGTCTATACCGAGATCGAATCCGTCGGGCGCACCTCGATGAAGATCCATGTCGAGGCCTGGGCCAAGCGCTTCCGCACGACGCTGCACGAGAAGGTCACCCAGGCCACTTTCACCTTCGTCGCGATCGACGAGGAGGGGCGCCCGCGCCCGGTGCCGAAGGCGTCGGGCTGACTGTCCTATCGCGTCCGATATGCGGGATTTCGCCCTCGCACCTGCTTATTCCGAACACCACGCGCCATCGGTCGCGCCGATGCCAGAAGCTCGAAGATTAACCGGGCTTAACCTCCTCTAACGTCAGGTGAATCACCCTCTTGGAGGAGTGATTCAAAAGAATCCACTTTAAGCGTTCTTTAAGCGCATTTGGACGATGCTGCGCTCCAGACCGGGGATATGCCCCGGCCAGGGGACTTCCATGGCCTTTCGACGCCGCATGCGGATCTATCCGCCTGGCTTGCACGCCAGGGGAGGGAGGGGATTCCCGCGTCTGCCGGATGATCAGGGCCGGCTCAGGGTTAGCCTGAGCGGGTCGTTCTTCCTGTTTTCCGAACTCCTCTCCAGCGTTGCGTGTATCCGGAGTACGACTTCATGACGAAAGCCAAGCCCGTGCGTGAGGGCAAGCCGTTGCGGATCGGCATCGCGCCTCGGATCTACGCCGCTCTCGGCGTGATGACGGCCCTGACCATCGTCTCGTCTTCGGTCGCCTGGTTCTCCTATAACAGCGTCGACCAGACGGTGGACGATCTGGTCGGGCAGAAGATGCCCGTGGTCGAACTCGCCCTCGAGCTCTCGCAGGCCGCGACGCAGTCGACCGCGCTGGCCGCCCGCTTCAGCGAAGTCTCGACCCTCCAGCAGCGCGCGGCCCTGACCGGCGATCTCGACGGCGTCGAGGCGCGCCAGCTGGAGCTGCTGCGGCGCATCGCCGAGCAGGGCAAGGTCGACAAGTCCAAGCCGCAATCGGCGATCGACGATCTTGCCCGCCAGATCAACGACATCAACGACCTGACGGGCGAGCGGCTGCGCAACGCCGCCGACACCGCGACCGCGCTGACCGCCCTGTCCAAGGCCCGCGACGGCTTCAGCGCCATGGCCGATTTCGAGACGGCTGACGCCCAGTTCAACGTCAAGATGAACATCACCAGCGCAGCCCAGCTCACCGGCGCCGAATTCGATGCTGCCCTGTCCAAGGTTCTGGACCAGGATCTCTCTTCGCTTCAGACGGCCCAGTCGCTTCAGCTCCAGATCAGCGAGACGGTCGGCCTGCTGCGCGAAATCTCCCAGGTGGACAGCACCGAGAAGCTCGAGATCGCCAAGTCGCGCCTCAAGGCGCAGCTCGGTCAGGTCCGCGGCCTGCTGATGGCGGCGGACATGCTCCAGGCCAATCCGGCGCGCGGACAAGCGGTCAGTGCCGTGACCGATCTCGGTGAAGGCGCCGGCGGTCTCGTCGCCATCCGGGAGCGCGATCTCGCGACACAGGCCGCGATCGCTGCCGGGCTGAAGAACCTCGACCAGGCGGCGGACAAGGTCCGCCGCGAGGTCGGCGAGCTCGTAGCGACCGCACGCGGTGGCGCGATTGCCGGGCGGGATTCCACCCAGGCCCTGATCGAGCGCAGCGAATACACGCTCGCGGGCATCGGCATCGCATCGCTGCTGGTCGCGCTCGCCCTGTCGTTCCTCTTCGTCCGTCCGATGATCGTGGGCCGCCTCAACCGGCTCTGGGCCGCGACGCGGGCGATTGCCGACGGCGCGCTGGAGACGGTGGTCGACACCAAGGGCAATGACGAGATTTCGGATATCTCGAAGAGCGTCCTTCTGTTCCGCGACAATGCCGTGGCGCTGCGCGCCGCCGAGCTCGCCAAGGTCGAGGACGAGGCGCGGGCGCAGGAGCAGCGCCGCGAAATGATGCGCGAGCTGGGCGAGGCCTTCGGCGTCGTCGTTGCGGCCGCTGCGGCTGGTGATTTCACCCAGCGCGTCGCGGCTCAGTTTGCCGATCCCGAGCTCAATGCACTCGCCGGTTCGGTCAACTCATTGCTGGAGACGGTCCAGGCCGGCCTGTCCGAGACCTGCGACGTGCTGGCGGAGCTGTCGGCCGGGCATCTCTCGACCCGGATCGAGGGGATTTACCAGGGCGCCTTCGCCGAGCTCAAGGACGGCACAAACGCGCTGGCCGAGGAGTTCGAGAGCACGCTCGCCCGCCTGGCCGAGACGGTTTCGGCCGTCCGCAGCGCGACCAGCGAGATCCTCGACGGCGTCACCGACCTGGCCGAGCGTACTAGCGAGGAGAGCAACGCCGTCTCTATGGCGACCAACCAGCTCGGCGCCTTCGCCGGCACGGTGAAGAAGACCGCGAGCGAGGCGGCCCAGGCGACCGGCATGGCGCAGGGAGCCGAGGAGCGGGCGCAGCAGGGCGAGAAAGTCGTGGCCTCGGCGCTGGAAGCGATGCAGCGCATCCGCCAGTCCTCCAGCAAGATTTCCGAGGTCATCGCGATGATCGACGAGATCGCCTTCCAGACCAATCTGCTGGCGCTCAACGCCGCGGTCGAGGCCGCCCGCGCCGGCGACGCCGGCAAGGGGTTCGCGGTGGTCGCGACCGAGGTGCGCAGCCTCGCCAAGCGCTCGGCCGATGCCTCGAACGACGTCAAGAAGCTGGTCGAGGCGGCGCATGGCGACGTCAAGGTCGGCGTCGGCCTGGTCGAGGAGACCTCGGCGATGTTCGGGTCGATCGTCTCCTCGGTGAACGAACTGACCGGGCTGATGAACGGCATCTCGCAGACCGCCCGCAGCCAGGCGAGCGACGTCTCGGCGATCAACACCGAGATCGACGGCATCGGCACGATGGCGCACCAGAATGCCGCGCTGGTCGAGGAGACTAACGCCGCGCTGGCGCTGACCGACGAGCAGACGCGGGCGCTGACCGAACATATCGGCCGCTTCACCTTCCGGCACGGCCACGCGGGCGAGGAGCATGGCGAGCGCAGGCACGCCGCAGCGGCCTGACGGGGCAAGTCGAACCGCTTCACTTCCCCAAACATGACAGGGCCTCCCGGCATTGCCGGGAGGCCCTTTCGATTCCCGCCGGGCGTGCCTTGCTTGCGGAAGAGCGGCGAACTAGCGCGTTGTTCGGCATCGGATTTTCCGAAAAGTGGCTTCCACTTTCCGGCCCGATGCTCTAGGCGGGAAGCGGGCCGGTAGCTCAATGGTTAGAGCTCGCTGCTCATAACAGCGCCGGTGCCGGTTCGAGTCCGGCCCGGCCCACCATTCCACCGGTCTCGAAATCGCCGCGCTGGCTGCCCGCACATTCGCGGCATCGATCATCGAGCCGCCGCCGAGCGCGACGATGACCTCTGCCGGCTCGGCCGCGCCGAACTCACTTCAGGACAAAGCGAGATCGGCGCAGTCCGGATTGGTCTCGATACTGGTGATCGAGACGACCGGCGCGCCGGCAGCGGCCGTCAGCTGGGAAGAGAGTTCGCGGAAGAGCGGCTGGTCGTAGGTCACCAGCGCCCAGCGGCGCTTGCCTATCAGCCCGGCAACCTCGTCGAGCAGGCCGGATCCGAAGCGGATCTCCGCTGGACTGGCCGTTCCCCGATAAGCTGCCGCTCGAGGCGCGGGAGGTTCGCGCTGCTGCGGTCGGCTCGAGATCAGATTGTTGTGGCGGCCTTCGCCACAACATCAACGCGAAATGACCAGACCAGCTCCAGCCTGAGACCGCATTTGGGCTCTCCGATGGCGCTTCATCGCCAACGGACAGGAGAATATTCCATGCGAAAGGCCATGATTTCCATCGGCACCGCGCTGCTCGTCTCGGGCAGCGCCATGGCGCAAACGCCGGCGACCCCCACGCCGCCGGCTCAATCCGTTCCCTCCGACACCAACCGGGCAGGGACGATCAAGTCGATCAGCGTCGTCGACATGGATGCCTTGCCGGCTGCGGCCCAGGAGCAAGTGACGCAACAGTCGAAGGCTCAGCCGGCCGGACAGCTTCAACGCATCCAGGCCACGATCGAGAACGAACCGAAGCTGAAATCGGCCCTCGCCACAAAAGGCTTCAGCTCGCGCGACGTGGTCATTGCCGCGCTCGATGACGACGGCGAACTGACCATCGTGGCGAAGCGGGCCGGTTGATCCGGCCGCTCAGCCCTCCCGGAGGAGGCGGATCAATTCCGCCTCGACCTCCGGGGGATGGCCGAGCTGTTCGAGCTTTCGCGACCGTCGTTTCGATCGGATCGTCGTAGCTGAGAAGCCCGAAGACACCATCCTGCCAGATCGCGTCGCTCGGCCGCGGCTTGCCGCGGCGGCGGGACGATGAGTTGCTGGTTTACGCGAGCATGAGCCGGCCGTTGTCCCTGCTTAGGCCGAGCCGCTTGCGAAGGCGGGCCTTGGCCGTGTCAGGCGGGGATCAGTGTTGCGACATGCCGATCCATCGGCCGTTCGCTCTCGGCGAGGCCGGTGGCGACACCGGAGCGATCGGCCGGGCTGCGGTTCTGGCTGAGCTTGCGCTTGCCTTCGAGCGTCGCGATCGGGATGCGCAGGCCGACGATGCCGCGCAGTTGCGCCTGGATGAACTCCGCCGGCGCATCGGAGACGGCCCAGGGCGCGGCGCGCTCGCTTTCGTGCATGTTGGTGAGGCGCGTGACGACATCGAGCAGGCGGGCGGAATCGTCGAAGAACTCGACCGGACCTGAGGCGTGGACGGTGACATAGTTCCAGGTCGGCACGACCTTGCCGGTCTCCTGCTTCATGGCATACCAGCTCGGCGTCACATAGGCGTCCGGCCCTGCGAAGATGGCCAGGCCATTGCCGACGACCGGCACGCGCCATTGCGGGTTAGCCTTGGCGAGATGTCCGTAGAGCACGCCATGCTCGCCCTCGCTGTCGTCGATGAAAAGCGGCAGCGGCGTCGCCAGCGGACCGTCCGAGGTCGCAGTGATGAAGGTCGCCAGCCGCGCGGCGCGGATCGTGGCGAGCAGGCTCGCCCTGTCGTCATCGCGGAAGGCCGGTGGGGTGTACATCGGGAACTCCTTGTGTCGCCGCCGTCATGCCTGCAATCTGGACCGATCGAAATATCCAGTTCCAAGGATTTCATGTGGTCCAGTTCGAAGGGCAGGGCGTCGCCCGCCGGATCATCGCCGCGATCAAGCAGCGGATCCATGACGGGGAATACCGCCCCGGCGACCGCCTGCCGTCGAGCCGGGCGCTGGCCAGCGAATGGGGCGTGTCGCGGACCACGGTCACGGCCGCCTATGGGCAATTGATCGCGGAGGGCTATCTGCTCAATCGCACCGGCGCGCGGGCCGTCGTGACGGGCGGCTTGGCGGCAGCACCGGTGCCGAAGGCCACGGCAACGGCCGGCTCGCGAGCCTTGTCCGATTTTGCGCGGCGTCTGCTGTCCTTCCCCGCGCCGGCCCGGTTCCAGGCGCATCGCGTCGCCGATCTCCGCTATGGCGACCTGAACGGCGCGGATTTTCCGATGCTGGCCTGGCGCCGCGCGCTCAACCGGGCGAGCCTGCGCCGGGCCGAGCGACTGCGCTACAGCGATCCGCAGGGCTCGGCTTCGCTTCGCATGGCGTTGCAGAGCTATCTGTGGCGCGCCCGCGGGATCAGTTGCACCCCGGAGCAGATCGTCGTCGTCAACGGCTCGCAGCAGGGGCTCGATCTCTGCGCCCGCCTCCTTCTCGATCCCGGCGACCGCTTCGTCATGGAAGATCCCGGCTACGTGCTGGCGCGGCATGCCTTCGCCGCCTCCGGAGGCGTGGCGGTTCCCGCCGCCGTCGATCGCGAGGGCATCCGCACGGAGGGGCTGCCGGCGGCGCGACTGGCCTATGTCACGCCGTCCCATCAGTATCCGCTCGGCAGCGTGCTTTCGGCGGCGCGGCGGCGGGCCTTGCTCGACTGGGCTGCCGAGACCGGGGCGATGGTCGTCGAAGACGATTACGATGGCGAATATCGGCATGACATCGCCCCAATCCCGCCGCTCCAGACATCCGCGCCCGATACGGTGATCTATCTCGGCACCGTCTCCAAGACGCTCTCGCCGACGCTACGGCTCGGCTATCTCGTCGTGCCGCCCGATCTCTGTCGCGCCTTCACGGAGGCCAAGCGCCTGACCGACCGGCACACGCCGTTGCTGGAACAGGAGGCCCTGGCGGAATTCATTTCAAGCGGCGGCTATGAGCGCCATGTCCGCAGCATCCGCCGCCGCAATGCCGAGCGCAGGGCTGCGCTGCTCCAGGCTCTCGCAGTGGAATGCGGACCGCGGCTGACTGTGACCGGCGCGGATACCGGCCTGCATGTCGTGGCGTGGCTCAACGGCGTCCCGGCGGAGCACGAGGCGGCCATCGTCGAAATCGCACGCGAGGGTGGGATCGGCCTCTATCCGATCGGGCCGCTCTACGCGTCCGAGGCGGAGCGTCCGCCAGAGGCGGGTTTCGTCATCGGTTATGCAGCGCATGAGGTCGACGTGATCCAGCGCGGCGTCGCCGGGCTGGCCAAGGTGTTCGCGGCTTTCGGCTGACCGTCAACCGCGCAGGCCGCCGAGCATGAGATCGCAATAATCCTGCGCGAAGGACGCGGCGCGGCGGCCCTTGCCCGGCTTGAACCAGCGCACCATCCAGTTGAGCATCGACAGGACGGCGCGGCCGGTGACGTCGATATCGATCGGGCGGAATGCGCCCTTGGCGATGCCGTCGGCGATGATGTGTCTCAGCGCCTGTTCGTGCTCGTCGCGCAGCTTCTGCGCCTCCGCGACCATCACGACATTCTCCATGCCGCCATATCCGACGAGCATGGTGAGGAAGCCGTCATAATTCTCCTCGAAGAAATCGGCATGGGCGGCCATGAAGCAGGCGAGCGCCTCTTCGGGGGCTGAGACCTGCGTCGTGGCCTGCGAGACATGACGGCGCAACCCTTCGAGCGTGCGCACGATGATCGCCTCGTAGATCTCCTGCTTGTTGGGAAAGTAGTGATAGATTGCCGCCTTGGTGACGCCGACGGAGGTCGCGAGTTCGCCGAGCGAGGTTCCCTCATAGCCATCGCGGGCGAAGAGCCGGGCAGCGTCATCGAGGATGCGTTCGCGCGCATTCGCGATCGTCGGCGGACGCCCCTGGCGCTTCGGGTTCGCTGCGGTGTCGACGTGCATCACCATGGGCCGCGTCTGCCGACCGTGCTGCAAGAGCACAGGCGCAGCCTGGCGAGAATGCGGGTGAGATCGATGACCTTGATGCCGTCCAGTGCCGCGCCCAACGCCTGTCGCCTCGCATCCGCGATATTTACTTACCGGCTGGAAGGTATTTAACTGCCCGGCCTTGTCAAGGAAGCCCAATACGGTGGGCAAGGGCAGGCGAGGGAGACGGCGATGGCCTTGGACAGCGAGACGATGCAGGGGCTGCTTGAGAGCGTGGCGCGCTTCGTCCGCGAGCGCCTGCGGCCCTTGGAACATCAGGTCGCGCAGGACGATCGGATCCCGCCGGAAATCCGCCGGGAGATCGCGGAGATGGGGCTGTTCGGCCTGTCGATCCCGGAAGAATACGGTGGTCTTGGCATGACCATGGAGGAGGAGGTCCGGGTCGCCTTCGAGCTCGGCAAGACCTCGCCGGCCTTCCGCTCGCTGATCGGGACCAATAACGGCATCGGCTCGCAGGGGCTGATCATGGACGGCACGCAGGAACAGAAGCAGCGCTACCTGCCGCGATTGGCCTCGGGCGAGTTGATCAGTTCGTTTGCCCTGACGGAGCCAGAAGCCGGTTCCGATGCCGCCTCGCTTAAGACCTCGGCGCGGCCAGTGGAGGGCGGCTATGTCCTCAACGGCACCAAGCGCTTTATCACCAATGCCCCGCATGCAGGCCTGTTCACGGTGTTCGCGCGGACCGATCCGTCGCAGCCCGGCGCGAAAGGCGTTTCGGCTTTTCTCGTCGAGGCCGGCACGCCCGGGCTCTCGCTCGGACCGATCGACAGGAAGATGGGGCAGAGCGGCTCGCATACCTGCGACGTGATCTTCGAAGATTGCCACATTCCGAGCGATGCCTTGCTTGGCGGGCGCGAGGGGCAGGGTTTCCGCACGGCGATGAAGGTGCTCGATCGCGGGCGCCTGCACATCTCGGCGGTCTGCGTCGCGATGGCCGAGCGCGTGATCGACGACAGCCTGCGCTATGCCGTCGAGCGCAAGCAGTTCGGGCAGCCGATCGCCGAGTTCCAGCTCGTGCAGGCGATGCTCGCCGACAGCCGGACGGAGGCCTATGCGGCGCGCTGCATGGTGCTGGAGACGGCGCGCGCCAAGGATCGGGCTGAGGACGTCGCGACGGACGCCGCCTGCTGCAAGCTCTTCGCCAGCGAGATGGTCGGCCGCGTGGTCGACCGGGCCGTGCAGATCCATGGCGGCGCCGGCTATATCGCCGATCACGGCATCGAGCGCTTCTACCGGGATGCGCGCCTGTTCCGGATCTACGAGGGCACCTCGCAGATCCAGCAGATCGTCATCGCCCGCAACATGGTGAAGGCGCTGAGCTGAACCTGCTCAGCGCCGCTCGTCGAGCGCGTCGCGGACGCCGTCGCCGAGCAGGTTCACCGCCAGGATCAGCAGGCAGAGCCCGGCGCCGGGCAGGGCGATCAGCCAGGGGTCGAACAGGATGTGCTCGCGCCCTTCCGCGATCATCAGGCCCCAGGACGGCGTCGGCGGCTGGGCGCCTAGGCCGAGGAAGGAGAGCGCGGCCTCGAGCAGGATGACGTTGGCGATCCCCAGCGTCGCGACCACGATCAGCGTGTTGCGCAGGTTCGGCAGGATGCCGTGCAGCATGATGTAGAGATGCGAGGCGCCGAAGGACTGCGTCGCCTGGACGAATTCGCGGTTCCGCAGGCTCTGGGCGGCGGCGCGGACCACGACGGCGAAGCGGTCCCAGAGCAGGAGGCTGAGCACGATGGCGAGCGTCTTCAGCGAGGCGCCGCCGAGCGCCACTGCCGCGAGCGCGACCAGCACGATCGGCAGCGACAGACGCGTCGTCACGATGAAGCTGATCGCCATGTCGACGCGGCCGCCGAAATAACCGGCGGCGAGGCCGAGCATCGTTCCGATGAACCCGGCGCAGAGCGTGACGCCGAGCCCGATCAGGAGCGAGACGCGGGCGCCATAGAGCAGGCGGGCGAGGTAGTCACGGCCGCGATGGTCGGTGCCCAGCCGGTGGGCCGGGTCCGAGCCTGGATACCAGAAAGGCGGGATCATGCGCTTGCCGAGATCGGCTCCTCGTCGTCACCCATGTCGTGCAGCCGCCGCTCGACCGGACGCTGACGCTGCTCAACCGTAAGCATCCCGGCGGCAGCGTGCGGATCGATGTCGCGAACAGCCAGGATATCGTCCGCGCGGTCTCGCAGAAGCTCAGCCCCTTCGGCTTCTGTTTGCTGTCGAAGCCACTGGCCGGGCTCGATTGCCGCCCGCTGCTGCGCGAGGAGTTCGGCATCCTGTGCGGGTGCGGCATCCGCTCTTCGGCCTCGCGGACGTGCCGCTGGCGGACCTGCGAGACGAGCCCTTCGTGGCGCTCGCCTGCGGGCAGGACGGCGCGCTGGAGCCGATGGTCTCGGTCCGGGAGGGGGCGGGACTCGACAGCCGGGTCGTCGGCTCCAGCCCCAATCTGGAGGAGGTCACAAGAATGATCGCGGCCGGGCTCGGCATCGGCATTCTGCCATTGGCCTCCGTGGCGCAGGCGCTGGAGAGCCGCTCGCTATGGAACCTCGCAAGGCCCGAGGATCTGCTCGGCGCCGATCTCTATTTCGTCTCGAATCCGGCCATGCAGCTCAATGCCGCGGAAGAAGCCTTCCTGCGGCTTTTCGAGCAGCGGCTGGGCGCGAGCGAGGAGGAACCGGCGGCGGAAGCTGTCGAACCCGTGCTCAGCGATCCGCTCGTGCCATGACCGTGTGAAGCAGCACGTTGAGGCCGGGCTCCAGGTCCTCGCGCGTGCAGAGCTCGGCGTTGTTATGGGTGATGCCGCCCTTGCAGGGCGCGAAGATCATCGTCGTCGGCGCGTGGCGCGCGACGAAATAGGCGTCGTGCCCGGCCTGGCTGAGGATGTCCTGCGTGCGATAGCCCAGCGCCAGCGAGGTCTCGCGGACGCTGTCGATCAGCTCCTGCGCGAAGATCCTGCCGCCCCATCTCCAAACATCGAGGATCTCGGCGGTGCAGCCGGCGCGGGCGGCGGATTCGCCGACGGCGCGGCGGACGCGCTCGGCCATCACCTCGGAGGTTTCCGGATCGGGGTGGCGGACGTCGCAGACGGCCTGCGCCCAGTCTGACAGGATGCCCGGCTTGTTTGGCCAGGCGGCGAGGCGCGCGGCCGTCGCCTTGCCGCCGCTTCCGGCATAGGCCCAGCCGATCTCGTCGGTCTCGACCAGCAGGCGGGCGCCGGCAAGCAGGGCATTGCGGCGCCGCTCCATCGGCCAGGGGCCGGTATGGGCGGTCTCGCCCTTGAACTCGACGAGCATGCCGGTGCTCGGGAAGCCGCCGGTCACGACGCCGACCTGTATTCCGTCGCGGTCGAGATAGTAGCCCTGTTCGATATGGAACTCGACATAGGCGTCGAAGGCATGCGGCACGGCTTCCATCTCGCCGCGATAGCCGATGCGCTCCAGCTCCTGCCCGATCGTGCGGCCTTCCTCGTCGGTGCGCCCCTGCGCCCAGTCGAGCGTATAGGCGCCGACGAAGCAGCCGGAGCCGACCATCGGCGGCGAGAAGCGCGCGCCTTCCTCGTTGGTCCAGTTGACGATCTCGATCGGCCGGCGCGTGCGATGGCCGAGGGCATCGAGCGTGCGACAGACTTCGAGCCCGCCGAGGACGCCGGCGATGCCGTCGAAGCGGCCGCCATTGATCTGGGTGTCGAGATGGCTGCCCATCACCACCGGCGGCAGGCTGTCATCGGTGCCGGCGCGGCGGGCGAGGATGTTGCCGATGCCATCGACGCGCACGGCGAGCCCGGCTTCGCGGCACCAGGCTACGAAGATGTCGCGGATGTCCTTGTCGGCATCGGAGAGGGCGAGGCGCGAGAGGCCGCCCGGTCGGCCCGGGCCGATCTCGGCCGAGCGCTCGATCGTGGTCCAGAATCGCTCGATGTCGATACGGGCCTTGTCGAGGCTGGGCATGACGTTCTCCTCTCCGCCGGGCCGGGCGGGCGCTGCTGCGGTGCGACATGTCCGCTTGGCCAGGGCGAGCGAACGATCCCTCTCAGGATTTCAGGCGAGGGGTGGCGCAGGCAAATAGATATTGCCTATGCTTGCCATCGGCGGGCCTGCGTCAGCGCCGGCTCCCGGCCTGCTCTGCCACGCGCTGCCGCGGCCGGACGATCGCCCAGGAGCCGATCAGCACGATGATCTCCGAGAGTGCGCCGCCGAGCAGCGCCCAGGATGGCGGGACCGTCAGCAGCAGGACGAAGACGAGCAGCAGGCCCGCTGCGGCGGCGATGGCCGAAAGGATGGCGATCGAGCGAAAGTCGTGCGCGATCTCCAGCCAGATGCGCGGCATAACATAGAGCATGGGCAGGCTGCCAACGATCCAGGCCAGCACCGATATCCGGAAGAGGTCGGTGCCTGCCAGGCTGTCGGGTTCGATGAAGGGCAGGGCGATCAGGACGACGATTCCGTAGAGGATGCCGAGGCATGCCAGTGGCAATGGCCAGCGGCGCAGGCGCTTACCGACCTCCGTAAAGTCGCGACGGGCGATCAGCGATGAGAGCTCCGGGTGCATCATGTTGGCGAAGGCCGCCGAGACGATGCGCAGGGGCGCGAAATTGACCAGCGCCGCCGCGATAGGTGCATAGGCCGCAGGGCCGGCCATGGCCGCGACCATAAGGGCCATGCCCTGGCCTTGCAGATTGGTGATGGTGACGCTCAGCACCGACCATTTGAGGTCGCGCCATAGCCGCCGATAGCGCCGCCAGAGGTGCCGACCGAGGGTGATGCGGATGCGGCGATTGCGCCCTGCGATCAGCATCAACGCAATGCCGAGCGCGTTCGCGCCGGCCATGACCATGAATATGTGCAGGAGAATGTGGGTGCCGCCCCAGATCACCCAGGCCGCCCCGATGGCACCACTGAGCGTGAAAGCGAGATCGCTCATGCTGACCAGCATCTGGCGGTTGCGGGCGAAGAAGACCGTCCGGACATGCGCCCGCATCGCCCACAGGCCGACGAAAGCGCCGCCGAACGGCGCGCCCTCGTCGAGCCAGGCGCTGAGGGCTCCGGTGACGACGAGGCCGAGCAGCAGCGACAGCAGCATCGCGGCCGAGCCGAAGGTGACGTCATAGGCTCCGGACGCGCCAAGGCGGCGGCTCTGGGAGATGGCGATGCTGGCCGGCAGGGCCGTAAGCGCGCGGATATAGGTCAGGCCGAGGCCGCCGACGACCATCACCAGCGCGAAGATGCCGTAGTCGCGCGCCGATACCGCATGCAGCAGCGCGATGTTGAGGCCGAGATGGAAGGCGCTCTGCATCGCTTCGCCGCCGACCATGACGACGAGCCGCAGGATGATCTGGCGGATGGCCCGGAGGTTCATTGCGGTCGGCCTGCACTCCGGCGCAGCATGTCGTCGGCGACGGCGGCGATCGCCTGTGCCACTGCCTGCTCGCTGAACAGCGCGGTGAAGCGCTCGCGCCCGGCCCGCGCCATCGGCGCGAGGATTCCGGGGTTGCCCACGATCTCTGCCAAAGCCTTGGCCAGCGCCTCGGCATCGCCCGGCGGCAGCAGGCGGCCGGTGACGCCATCAGCGACCACCTCGCGCAAGCCACCGATGGCGGAGGCGAGCGGCGGGCGGCCGAAGGCCATCGCCTCGATCGCCACGCGGCCGAGCGATTCAGGGCGGCGCGACGGCACCGCGACGACATCCGCCCAACGATAGAGCGGGGTCGGGTCGTCGAGGAAAGGCTCGACGCTGACATGGGAAGCGAGGCCGGCGCTGGTCACGGCTTCGCGCAGGGCCGTTTCCAGGCCGGGGTCCTCGAAGGCGCTGCCGACGATGCGGGTCTCGACCCGGTCGCGGATATCCGTGGGCAGGGCGGCGAGCGCCGCGAGCAGGATTTCCTGGCCCTTGATGCGGTTGATCCGGCCGAGCATCAGCACCCGCAAGGAGCGCTTGCCGTCATACTCGGTCGGCGCCCAGTCGGCGGGGCCGGCGACGCCATTATAGATCACGTCCGCGGGGTGGCCGGCCGGAGCGTCGAAGGCCTCGCGGGTCGCCCGCGAGTTGAAGATCAGCCGGGCGCGGCCCCAGAGAACGAGCCGGCGCAGCAGCGTGCGTGTGGCACCCTCCGGAATCTCGTGGATGTGCTGGAGCGCCTTGCCCCTAAAGAACCGGGCCGCCAGCACGTGATCGACGATGACCGAGGTATTGATGTAGACGAGGTCGGATCGCCTGAAACGCCGTGCTGCGCGGAGCACGGCGAGGGGCAGGACCACCGGCGCGGTCGCGACCAGCCGGGGCAGGTCCCTGCGCCTGAGCACCCAGAGCGGCTCGATCACGATCCTGCTGGCATTGGCCTGGAGCAATCCGCGAATCGGCCCCTCGCAGGGCAGGACAACCTCGATCTCGGCCGAAGGATAGGCCTGGCGCAGCGCGGCGACGCTTTCGGCGAAGCTGCGATCCGAGCCGTAAAGCTCGTAACCCTGGTGAATGCAGGCGATGCGCAGCGTCACGATCCATTTCCGTTCACGGCCGTCTTGATCCCGGCGCGGCCGAACGAGTCCGTAATTCGGGAAAGATCGTCCTAACCATTCGGGATGAAAGGGGGATAAATCGCGGAAACTCAAGGCATAATGAAACTGTGACGCTTTGCCTGCCTAATGAGCGGGCCGGTTTGGACAGTTTGAAAATGGCTACCCCTCCCACCCTGCTGATCCTCGGAACCCGAGGGATTCCGGCAGCGCATGGCGGTTTCGAGACCTTTGCGGAGAGGCTGGCGCTCTTTCTCGTGGAGCGCGGCTGGCGCGTCGGTGTCTACTGCCAGGACGAGGTGACGACCGTCACGCAGCGCTTTCGCAGCGAGATGTGGCGCGGCATCGAGCTGATCCGCACGCAGGTCGCGTCGGAGGGACCGCGCGCGACGCTGGAATTCGACTGGCACTGCGCGCGGGACGCGGCGCGGCGCGAGGCTGTGAGTCTGGTGCTCGGCTACAACGGAGCCATCTTCCTGCCATGGCTGCGCCTCGCCGGCCGGAAGATCCTGACCAATATGGACGGCATCGAATGGCGTCGGCCGAAATGGTCGTTTCCGGTCCGTGCCTGGTTCTGGATCAACGAGTGGATCGCAGCCTGGACCTCGAACCGCCTCGTGGCCGATCATCCTCTTATCGCCGATCACCTGGCGACGCGGCGCCCGCGGTCGGCGACGGCGATGATCCCCTATGGCGGGGTCCCGATCTCGTCTGCTCCGGGAGCGCCTCTCGCTCGGCTTGGTCTCGAAAGCGGCCGCTATCTCGTTTCGATTGCCCGGATCGAGCCCGACAATTCGATCCTGACGCTGGTCGAGGCATTCTCGCGCAAGCCGCGGGGCATGAAGCTCGTGGTCCTCGGCACGTTCTCGGACAAGATCGCTTACCATCGTCGGGTCATGGCCGCGGCCGGGCCGGAGGTGTTGACGCCGGGCGCGATCTACGACGCGAGCATCGTCCAGGCCCTGCGTTTCCATGCCCGCGCCTATGTTCACGGTCACACGGTCGGAGGCACCAATCCCTCGCTTGTCGAGGCGCTCTGGGCCGGCAATCCGGTCATCGCTCACGACAACTCCTATAACCGCTGGACTGCCGGCGATGCAGGGCTGTTCTTCAGCGACGAGACAAGCTGTGCCGAGGCGATGGACAGGCTGATCGCCGACGATGTGCTGGCCGGCCGGCTGAAGATGGCGGCACTGGCGCGGGCGCAAAAGGATTTCAAGTGGCAAGTCGTGCTCGAGCACTACGAGCGCGAGGCGCTGGCCTTGATGGACCGTGCCGTCGCGCCGGCAATGGCCTCCGGCAAATTGGCGGACAAGGGCTCCGGATGAGCTTCAGCCGCCGCGCCGTTCTGGCGGGTGCCGCCGGGGCGGCGTTTCTCGGCGCCGGACGGGCGCGGGCGGCCGAGCCGCTTACCCTTCGGCGTGGCATCAATCTGTGGCCGTGGTTCTCGCTGACGCGCGAATTCCCCGCGCCGCGCACCGATTACGACTGGCCGCCCTTCCAGCTCGACCGGCCGGTTCCGACAGTGAGCGATCTCGGGCGGTTGCGGCGGGCGGGTTTCGATTTCGTCCGCATTCCCGTCGACCCCGGCCCGATCGTGGCCGCGGCGCCGCGGGACAGGGCGATCCTGCTCGACCAGCTCATCGCCGCGGTCGCGTCGGCGCTCGGCCAGGATTTCGCGGTCGTGCTCAATCTCCAAGCCAATGCCGCGACGCATCACTGGACGCCTGCGTATCTGTTCGGCAGCGAAACCGCGCCTGGTTTTCCGGGCTATCTCACGCTGATCGCCGAACTGGCGCGCCGGCTTGCCCGGCTGGGGCCGGACCGCGTCGCGCTCGAACCTGTCAACGAGCCGTTCCAGGCTTGCGGCGCGGCCGAATGGGAGCGGGTCCAGAAGCGCATGCTGGGCGCCGCGCGCAGCGCCGCGCCCAGCCTCACCCTGGTCGCGACCGGAGCCTGCGGCAGCATGATCGCCGGGCTGGAGCCGCTGAAGGCCAAATCGCTCGCCGCCTTCGAGCCGCTGCTCTTCACCTTCCATTTCTACGAGCCTTATCTGTTCTCCCACCAGGGCGCGAAATGGATGAGCGAGCCGTTCTATCCCGCGCTGAACGCCGTGCCCTGGCCGGCTTCGCGCGGCACGCTGGAGACGACGCTGGCAGCGGTTCGCGCTCGGATGGCGGAACTCGGCCAGCCAACAGCGGGGCGCGGTGCGGCCACCTACCGGGAGACCGAGCGGGTGCTGAAGGAGTATTTCGACGCCCGGCCGGACCGGCCCTTCATCGAGGGCTATCTGGCTCAGGTCCGCGCCTGGGCGCAGCGGGAGCGCATCGCGCCCGGCCGCATCCTGATGGGCGAATTCGGCGCCGTCCGGACAGGTGCGGGCATCGCCGCATCCGCGCCAGCCGACCGGGCGCGCTATGTCCGCGACGTCCGGATGAGCGCGGAGGCGCTCGGCTTTCCCTGGGCGTTCTGGAACCTGTTCGACAGCCTCGGACTGCTGGTCGACGATGTCAGCCGGCCGCTCGATCCGGCCATGATCGAGGCGCTCGGGCTGAAGCTGCCGGGCTGAGCGACGCGGCGCCTGCCGAGCGCTCCGGCCGGTAGAGGCAGAGCACGACGATCGCGAACTTGGCGGGCAGGTTCGTCTTCGTCGAGATGCTCTCCGAGCCGTTCAACAGGATGATCCAGACGATCATCGGCAGCCAGACGCCGCCGGCCCGTCCGGCCCGCGCCAGTTCGTACATGAAGAGGCCGAAGGCTACCGTCACCAGCGCGGTGACGATCGCGCCCTGGTAAAGGGTCATGCGGATGAAGGGGTTCTCGATGCCCCATTCCAGGCCGTTGACGCGCCTGAGCGTCTCGACGAGATCATTGTCGGGGCCAAAGACGAGGTCGCCCAGCGAGAACATGCCGAGCAGATCGAGCATTTCCTTGCGCGCATTGGCGCTGCCGCCGTCGGAGACGAAGCGCGTGGCGAGGTCGTCGAAGAAGCCGAGCCCCGCCAGCCCGCCGATCGCGACCGGAAGCACGGCCACCAGCAGGCATGCGATCGCTGCGGCGACGAGCGAGACCCGTCCGCCGCGCAGCGAGGAAAACAGCATGGCGATGCCGTAGCAGAGTCCGAGAGCGAGCGATACCAGCAACGCGGTGCGCCCGCCGAAGACGACGAGCGCGGCGCTTTGGAGCGCGATCAGCGTGCCCCGCACGGCGGGCGATAACGGGCGGGAGCCGCTGATGAGCGCCATCAGATAGCAGGCGGTGATCAGGGCATTGGCGAGAGGGTGGCCGTGCAGCGCGGCGGAGCGTGTGTCGGTCTCGAAGGCGATGCCGTCGAACCGGTATGGGAAGAGGCGGACCTGGGTGACGAATTCCGCGAGCGCGAGCAGGGCGTTCAGGGTCATCACGACATGCAGCAGGGTGGTCAGCGTCGCCATGGTCTCGTCGTCGGCATCGACCAGCAGGAAAACCAGCAGGCAGGAGGCGACATAGGTGTCGACCATGCCGCCGATGCCGGCACCGCCGCGCAGGATGGTCACGATGATGATGGCGATGGTGACGACCAGCATCAGCAATGTGGCCGGCCTGACCGACGCGAGATGGATGCCGCGGCTGACCGGATCGCCGCTGGCGATCAGGCTCCAGCAGAAGGTCAGCACGATCAGGTAGGTCGAGGGGTGGATCTTGCTCGCGGCCGAGCCGGTGAGGCCGTCATAGTTGTAGCCTACGATCCAGAGCATGCCGCCGGAGACGCAGAACAGCAGCAGCATCGCGGCAATCAGGCCGATGCGGCTCAGACCGTCGAGCCTGACCCAGCCCGGCGCTGCGGGGAAGCCGGCGCCGACGCGCGTGAGGTTATTTTGCTGCATTTTCTTCACGTGAACCGGTGTCCACTTCGCTTGAAAATGCTCTAGCCGCGCCCGCTGCCGTCGACGAGGATCGTCGCCGTGATCGAGCGGCCCATGATGCGCGCGGCCTCCATCGCCTGGACGATATCCTGCTGCCGCGTCCCGTAGAGCCTGGCGACCAGCACGATTTCCTCGACCATGCCGACGAGCGGAGCGATCCTGACATTGCGGCCGAGCGAGCCGCCATCCATCACCACGAGGTCGAAGTGCCGGCTGGCGTCGGCGAGCATGCGCATTGCGAAAGTCCGGCCGACGCCCTTCTGCGGCGGCGCCTTGCGGCGCCCGCCCGACATCATCGCGACGTCCTTATTGGCGCCGAAATGGATCGCCGCTTCCAGGCTGCTTTCGCCGCGGAGCAGGTCCATCAGCCCGGGGCCGGTCTCCTCCGGCGCCTTTTCGAGATCTGCGTCGATCAGGAGGACGCGCTCGCCTTGCTGGACAGCCGCTTCGGCGAGCAGGTCGGTGACGCGCTCGCGAGCGGCAGCATCGCCTTCGACCGAGGTCAGGAGCAGGCTGCGCGCAGCCGTAGCGCTAGTTTCCGGGGCGTTGAACAGGCGCAGCAGCGCAAATCCGGCCTCGCTTCTGGCCTCGGTAGGTGCGGGCGGCGTCTTGCGCAGGCGCCAGCGCCGCCTGGGGGCCGGCCTGCCGGGCCGCAGGACGGCGATGACCGGTGCGCCGACCAGCGCCTCGGCCTGGGAGCGCGAGATGAGATGGGGGGCGGCGTATTCCCGGATCAGGGCGATGCCGGCGCCGAGGCCGAGCCCGAGCATTCCGGCGGCGGCGATCAGCGGCAGCGTCGGCGGCCAGCTCGCCTGCTGCGGCGGCTGGGCCCGGCTGATGACGCGGGCATTTGTCGTGTCGAGAGTGGCCTGTTCACGGGTTTCCTGGGCGCGCAGCAGGAAATTGGCATAGACGGTGCGGGCCGCTTCGAGGTCGCGCTGGAGATCCCGCAGCCGGACGGAGGCCTGGTCGGCGCCTTGCGTCTGCCGGGTCAGGGCTTCCAGCTTGCCGGCGAGGAGCTTCTCGTTGCCCTGCGCGCGCTCGTAATCGGTGCGCACGGATTGCTCGACGCGGGTGATCTCTGTCGCGATCATCCGGCGGATGGTGACGAGCTGGCTCTGCGCCGCGCCGATCGAGGGATGGCGCGGCCCGAGCTGGCTCTGCAGGTCGGCCTCGCGCTGGACGAGCGTCGCCTCCTGCTCGCGCAGCTTGGCGACGACCGGCGACTGGATCGCCTCGGTCGAGTTGCCGGCGAGGCTGCCGCCGCGGCGCTGCTGGGCGATCTGCTCGACCTGCGACTTGAGCGCGGCCGTCCGCGCCTGCGCGGCGGACAGCTGGTTGCTGATCTCGCCGAGCTGCTGGTCGCTGATCAGGCGGCCGGAGGAGGCGACGAGGTTGTTCTGGGCGCGATAGCGTTCGACGGCGTTCTCGGCCTTTTCGACGCGCTTGCGCTGTTCGTCGAGCCGGGCTGTCAGGCCGTCGGATGCCTCGGTCGCCGCCTTGCTGCGGGCATCGGCCTGGTCGGCGAGATAGGCTTCGGCGACGGCATTGGCGAGCTTGGCGGATTTCTCGGCATCCTTCGTCGTCACGACGACGTCGACGACGAAGACCTTGTCGGCGCGCCGCACGGAGAATTTGCGGCGCAGATTGGCGAGCGCGCGTGCCTCCGCCGGGGACAGGCTGCCATCGGCGCTGGGCGTGTCGTTCGCGACCCGGCCGAGCAGACGCGAGAGCAGTCCCAATCCGTTGAACTCGCTGTCCTCGGCAAGCTTCGTCGAACGAATGGCGCGCATCAGCACGCTGGTGGACTGGATAACGCTGGCCTGGCTCTCGACCTGTGCGAGCCCGCCATCCGGCGAGACGGAGCTGGGGTTGACGTCGTTGCTGACGACGTTGCGGTCTCGCGGGTCGATCAGGAGTTGGGCCGAGGCGGTGTAGAGCGGCGAGGTCACGATGCCATAGGCGAGCGCCAGGCCCGCGAACAGGCCAGCTACCCCCAGGATCATGAACCGGCGGTGCCAGAGGATGCGCCAGAGCTCGGAGATCTCGACAGCGCCATCCTGACGCCGGCGATAGCTCTCGCGAGGAGCCGGCTGCACCGCTTCCTCCTGACGATGATCGGTCGCAGCCAGGCTGGCCATTCCCATACTCTACCAACGCAACAACGCCGGCGCTGCGGTTTTTCAGGTCGCGGCACCTCCGGAACCATGCCATCGACTCCTTAACAAGCCCCGCTCGGCCGTTGAAGCGCCGCGACGGCAGAGCTAACGAAATCGAAATCCCGGGATGTCAGGCTGCGGCCTGCTCGCGGATCGCCTGATGCGCGCGGCGGCGTTGGGTGGTGCATGCGACTGACGGTGAACATCGATGCGTCGCCGCTGCGGCGGTGGCATCTCCTGCTGATCGAGCGTCTGCGAACCATACCGAACATCGACCTGTCGGTCTCCCTGCCGGCGATCGAGCTGGTCGACCAGAGCGGGCTCGGGCCGCTGTTCCGCGTGGAAGGCGTTCTTCACAACCTGCGCTCAGAGGGCCTGTTCTCAAGGGTTTCCCGAGTGGATGTGACGATTCCGACAAGCTCGCCCAACGGCGGATCCGATCTGGTTCTCGACCTCGGAGACGGAAGGGCAGCCGCGTCCGCGCGCCGCTGGCTGCTGCATTTCGACGGAGGGGCGGGGGAGGGCGCGCTCGTTGCGGCATTGCTCACCGGGCGGATGCCGCTTGTCGAACTGAAGGAGGGCGGCGAACTGATCGCCGCCGGCCGGCCGGGAACCGAATATGGCCGCATCCTTCTGGCGACGCTGGACGATGTCCTCAGCCGTGTGGTGACGCTGATCGTCTCGGCGGTGTCGGGCGGGAGGCTGCGCGTTCCCGCCCTGCCACCGACGGAGGACGAGCAGGCAGCGGCCGCGCCGCAGGCCGGCATCGCCCGGACCATCGTCAAGGCGGGGATCTCGAAGGCGCTGGAGCTGGTCTATCGAAGCTGCTTCCACGCGCCGCACTGGCGGGTCGGCTGGCGCAGGCTCGATGGCCCCGACCTGTTCGCGTTGAAACGGCATCCCGATGGCGGCTGGACCGACCTGCCGGATGACGGCACCCGCTTCTATGCCGATCCGTTTCCGATCCTGCACGAGGGCCGGCTCACGCTCTTCGTCGAGGACTTCCCCCATGCGACCGGCAAAGGCATCATCTCGGCGGTCGAGTTCGGGCCGGACGGCCCGCTGGGCACGCCCGAACCCGTGTTCGAGCAGCCGTGCCATCTGTCCTATCCCTTCGTCTTCGCACGGGATGGCGAGGTCTGGATGATCCCGGAGAGCTGCAGCGCGGGGCGCGTCGACCTGTTCCGCGCCACCGCCTTCCCGGGCGGCTGGGTGAAGGAGGCGACCCTGATCGAGGGCGTCACCGCGAGCGACGCCACCCTGATCGAGCTTGACGGGTCCTGGTGGCTGTTCGCGACGGTGCGCGACGGCGGCGGCTCCTTTTCCGACGCGCTGCACCTGTGGTCGGCCCCGGATTTCCGGGGGCCGTGGAGAGCGCATCCGCGCAACCCCGTGCTGATCGACATCGCCTCGGCGCGCCCGGCTGGCCGCATGGTGCTGCGCGATGGCCAGTTACTGCGCCCGGTTCAGGATTGTCGCCTTGGCTATGGCAAGGCGCTCGGCATTGCGCGCGTCACGCAACTCGACGATGCCGGCTTCGCCCAGGACATCGAGACCATCCTGGAGGCCGGTCCGCTCTGGCCCGGCCGGCGCCTGCACAGCCTGAACAGCGCTGGCGGATTCGAGTTTATCGATGGCTCGGCGATGGTTCGGCGGAATCCGCTGGCTCGCCGGAAACCGGCGGCTGCGCACGCCAGTTCCTGAGCGCGTGGCCGGCCCTGTCGGCCAGCATGGCGAGCCGGCCCATCAGCGTGCGCGCGCCGGTCACCGACACCAGCGTCTCGGATTGCGTAGCGAAGCGCCGCTTGAAATCCTCGCCCCCGCACATGAAGTCGACCATCTCCAGCCCTTGGTCGATCGACCACTGGATATAGTCCATCATCAGGACCATGCCGGGCGAGGCACGCTCGAATTCGGGATCATAGGTGGTGATGAAGGCCATCATCCGCCGGCGCTGGACGACGTTGATAGAGACGGCGACGACGGTGCCGGCCAGTTCCAGCACGAAGACGTGGAGGATGCCGAGGCGGCTCATCACGTCGACCAGCGCGGCGAGCGCCGGCGTGCCCTCGTCGAACAGGTCTGAGGCGCGGCCATGCCGCTGCAGCCATTTACGCTTCAGGGCGGTGACGCGGGCGAGCACCGGCTCTAAAGGCTCGTCCGGCCCCATCAGGCGGAAGCGGAGCGCGCCGCCTTCTTCCATGAATTTCCGGCCGCGCCGGTAGTTCTGCCGCGTCTTCTTCGACTGCGCCTCGAACCAGTCCGTGCCGCGCTGCCAGGGGCCGGCGACGCGATAGCTGATCTCGCTGCGATGGTTCGGACGTAAGGTGCCGGCCGTGAGGTCCGGGGCGATGATGCTCCGCATCGCGGCATCGGGCAGGAGCCGGTTGAGATAGAGCATGTCGAAGCGCCCGGTCGCGGCGATCTCCCACCACAGGGCGGCGACGGCATCGCGATTCCCGTCCGGGGCAAGGAGGGCATCGCCGTAGTCGCTATGCTCCTTGGCGGCCCATTCCAGCACGGTGACGCCGCGGCGGCGGATCGTAGCGAAGGGCAGCACGGCTTCGAGCGCGGCGCCGTTCCAGACCAGGCCGATGACGAGATCGCGGTCGTCGCGGCGCGTCGCGGTGCGCCACCAGGCATCGATCCAGGCATGGCTTTGGAAGACCAGGCCGTCGGCTCGCTGCCACAGGTGGTCCCAGGCCGGGGCGAGTGCAGCGAACTCCTGATAGGAGGTGATGGTCTCGATGTGTCGGCCGCCTGCCGCAGCAAGCCGCTTCCGTCCGCTCACGACCGGGTTTCCTCGATCTCAGAGGTCGCCTGGCGGCTGGCGCGCGGACGCAGGCGCAGCCTGATCTGGTGCCACATCCGCCTGAGCGGCATGAGATAGAGGCCGGAAAGCGACTGGTAGTCGCGGACGTTGCGTTCCATCAGTCCGAACTTGAAGTCCTCGTCGGGCTTCGGCACGCAAAGCGTCCCGAAGAAGCGGTCCCAGAACGAGAAAAGCAGGCCGAAATTCTTGTCGTAATGGCGCGGGTCAACGCTGTGGTGCAACTGGTGCCAGTGCGGGCACAGGACGACGTTGTTGAGCGACCCGAACGAAATCTTGAAATGCGTGTGCCTGACGAAGTCCATCATCAGGATGTTGCGCATCACGTAGACATTGATGCCGAAGACGGTGAGTTCGACGAGATTGAGCGAGACCAGCGACCAGATGCCGAAGCAGATGCCGGGGATGACGCCGTCCCAGGCGCGGTTCATCAATTCGTCCAGCGGGTGGACGCGGTCCTTGGTGATGCCGACCATCACCTCGGCGGAATGATGGACCTTGTGCAGTTCCCACAGGATCGGGAAGCGGTGCTGCGCCACATGGTAGAGATAGTAGGAGATGTCATAGGCCAGCAGCATGGTCACGGTGAAGATCACCGTGGTGACCGGGCCGGCCGGCCCCGGGATCAAGGGCGGGTCGATCTGGAAGAGCGTCGCCAGCAGCCGGTTGGTGGCATAGCCGACCGCTACGACGAAGGTGATCCCCGCCGGCAGCATCAGGAAGGGCATGAGCGCCTTGCGCGTGACCCAGAACAGCAGGTCGGCCTTCGCCGAGGGGTGCGTGATGATCTCGTTGGGGAACACGAAGTCGAAAAACTCGCGGAAGCTGCGATCCTTCGTCGTCCGGAGATAGGCGACCAGCGCGCTCACCAGCGCGGTCAGCAGAAGCATCCCGGTCGCGACCAGGCTCGTCGCCGAAATCTTGTCCAGGATCTTGCCGACGAAGTCGGTCATCTCAGCAAACATCGGCATCTCGATCTTCGATGCGGGGTCTCGTCTCCGGCAAGCAGGTGATTAGACCTTCGGCCGAAGCGATGATAGGCCGGTGCCGAGACCGAAGCCATTTCTGGTTAAGCCCCGGCGACCGCATTCGCAGAATCTTGGGCAAGGGGGGCGGGCCATCCGCCGCTCTTGCACCCTCCCTTCGCAGCCCCGCGTGCGGTCAGCGCTCGGGAGACAGTTCCGCGTAGACCAGACGGTTGCGACCCTCGTTCTTGGCGCGGAACAGGGCGAGGTCGGCGGCATTGACCAGCCGCGCGGCGTCGCCCTCGGCGTCAGGCCAGGCGGTCGCAACGCCGGCGCTGATCGTGACCCGGTCCGCGCCATGGGCGATGTTGAGGTCGCGCACGCCCTGCACCAGCCGCTCGGCGACATAGCGCGCTCCTTCCTGCGGCACGCCGGTCAGGATGACCACGAATTCCTCGCCGCCGAAACGCGCGGCGAGATCGGTCGAGCGGGTCGAGCCGTCCTGGATGACGCGCGCGACCTGCTTCAGCACGTCATCGCCGGCGAGATGGCCATAGGCGTCGTTGTAGCGCTTGAAATGATCGACATCGATCATCAGCACCGAGAGCGGGCTCTTGGTGCGGTGGCAGCGCTTCCACTCGGCCGTCAGGTACTCGTCGAAATAGCGTCGGTTGCCGAGGCCGGTCAGGCCGTCGATCCGGGTCAGTCGCTCCAGTTCGAGATTGGCCCGCATCAATTCGCGCTGGCTCTCGCGCAGCGCGCGATAGGCCTCGTCGCGCTGGAGGTGATCGAGATAGGCGCGGGTGTGGTAGCGCACGCGGGCGACCAGTTCGATCTTGTCGGGCAGCTTGACGAGATAGTCGTTGGCGCCGGCGTGAAAGGCCTCGCTCTTCGTCGCCGGGTCTTCCTTGGTGGAGAGCACGATGACCGGCACGGCATGCAGCGCCGGATGCTTGCGGTATTGCCGGACGAGATCGAGCCCGTCGATGCCGGGCATGACGAGATCCTGCAGGATCACCGTCGGCTTGACGCGTTGGGCGACGGCGATCGCCTCGAGCGGGTCCGTGCAATAATGGAAATCGAGATCGCCGTGGTGGGCGAGCGCGCGGCGCACCGCCTCGCAGACCATGACCTGGTCGTCGACCAGCAAGACCATGGACAGGTAGCTGTCGGCCGGGAGAGGGACGTCGGGCAAGGAGGGTTTCGTTTCGCCTGTCATGGGCTAACCTTCATCAGGACGACGGAGCGCAGATCTCGGTGAGACGAGGGGCGATCGCGGCCAATGGCAGAATTTCGGCGGCTGCGCCGATGGCGGCTGCGGCTTTGGGCATCCCGTAGACCGCGCTTGTGGCCTTGTCTTGTGCGATCGTCAAACAATGCCTGTCGCGCAGGAGCTTCAGGCCGCGGGCACCATCGCGGCCCATACCCGTCAGCAAGACGCCGACGGGGTCCCCCGGCCAGCTTTCCGCGACGCTTTCGAAGAACACGTCGACCGACGGACGATAGGGATAGTCGCGCGGCTCGGCCCGGTAGCCAAGCTGTCCGCCCGACTTGAGAACGAGGTGGTCGGCGCTCGCCGCGATCAGCACCGCCCCGCGCTCCGGCCTGTCGCCCTCGCGGGCCGGGCGGACTGGCAGGCGGCAGTGCTGGCCGAGCCAGCTCGCGAAGCCGGGCACGAACCGCTCGTCGAGATGCTGGACCAGGATGATCGCGGCGGGGAACTCCGGTTCCAGTCCGCCGAGCAGGGTCGCCACGGCCGCCGGGCCGCCGGCGGAGGCGCCGATGGCGACGAGGCGCTGGGAGGGAGAGGCCGGCGCCGGCGGCCGCCGCCGGCTCAGGTTCACCGTCGGCAGGCTGCGCGACAGGAGGCCGACCATTGCGATGCGCGCCAGCAGGGCCGCCGTCTGCGCCGAGGTGTGACCGCGTGTGCCGACGCTGGGAATATCGACCGCATCGAGCGCGCCGTGGCCCATTGCCTCGTAGACGCCGGAGACGTTGGCGTCGACGCTGGCGGTGACGAGGAGGATCGGGCAGGGCGTCTCGGCCATGATCCGGCGGGTCGCCTCGACGCCGTCCATCTCCGGCATGTTCAGGTCCATCAGGACAAGGTCGGGCCGATCTCGCTGGCAGGCCTCGACCGCCTCACGGCCGTTCATGGCGATCCAGACGACTTGATGCTCCGCCGAGGACGCGATGACGCGTCGCAACAACTCGACTGCCATCGGCAAGTCGTTGACCAGACCAACTCTCATGGAACGCCCCCACAGCGCATGCTTATCCCCATGGTTCGCCGATCAGGTCGACCACGGCATGGATCAAAGTTTCGTCGTGGAAGCTCCCCTTGGTCAAATAGTAATCAGCGCCGGCATCGAGGCCGCGGCGGCGATCCTCCTCGCGGTCCTTGTAGGAAACGATCATCACCGGCAGGTTGCGCAGGCCGGGATCGCGCTTGATCAGGGTGACGAGTTCGATTCCGTCCATGCGCGGCATGTCGACATCGGTGACGACGAGGTCGAACGGATCGGAGCGGACCGCGTTCCAACCGTCCATGCCGTCGACGGCGACCTCGACCTCGAAGCCATGATGATCGAGCAGCTTGCGCTCCAGCTCGCGCACCGTCAGCGAATCGTCGACGACGAGGACGCGCTTGCGTCGCTTCTGCCCGGTGCGGACCACGCTGCGTTCGAGTGACCGGAGGCGCCCGCCGGAAACCAGCTTCTCCATCGAGCGGATCAGGTCCTCGACATCGAGGATCAAGACCGGCGAGCCGTCGTCCATCAGGGCGGCGGCGCTGACGTCCTTGACCTTGGCGAGACGGGGATCGAGCGGCCGGACCACAAGCTCGCGCTCGCCGAGGAAGCGGTCGACCACAAGCGCGTAGAGGGTGTCGCCTTCGCCCACGACGACCGTCGGCAACTCCGCTTCGCCAAGTGCCGCTTCGCCCCGGCCGAGGATCTCATGGGCCGTGACGAGGCCGACCTGCCGTTCGCCGTGGCGAAAATGCGGACGACCTTCCAGGAGCTCGATCCTGTCGCGCGGCAGCCGGAGGGCGCGGGCGATCGCGGTCAGCGGCAGCGCATAGGGTTCGCCGTCGATCTCGACGAGCAGCGCGCGGATGACCGACAGCGTGAGGGGAAGCTGGAGCTGGAAGCGGGTGCCGATGCCGGATTCGGAGGCGACGGTGACCTGGCCGCGGACCTGCCGGACCATCGCCTGTACGGCATCGAGCCCGACGCCGCGGCCGGAGATGTCGCTGACCGTCGCCTTCATCGAGAAGCCGGGCAGGAAGAGAAATTCGAGCAGCTCCTCCTCGCTGAGGTCCCAGACCGTCTCGGCCGTGGTGAGGCCGCGCGCCAGCGTCGCCTGCCGGAGAGCTTCGATATCGATGCCGCCGCCATCGTCCGAGACGATGATCTGGAGCAGGCCGGCATTGTGGCGCGCCTCCAATCGGATCAGGCCCTCGGTCGGCTTGCCGGTTGCGCGGCGCTGTTCGGGCATCTCGATGCCGTGATCGACGGCGTTGCGCAGTAGATGGCCTAGCGGGGCGTCGAGCTGGTCGAGAATGTCGCGGTCGATGCTGGTGGCGCCGCCGACGATATCGAGGCGCACCGTCTTGCCGAGCGCCCGGCCGATATCGCGGACATTGCGCTGGAAATGCCGGACGCCGTCCTCGAAGGGGCGCATCCGGCTCGCCAGCGTCTCGTCATAGAGCCGGTTGGCGAGATCGGTCGCACGGCGGTCGACCGTGTCCATCTCGTGAAGGCGCTGGGCGAGGAGCGCCTGGCCCTCCGCCAGCTTGAGCTGCGCGGTCGCGAGGGCCTGCGCCGCGCGGCCGTCGCGTTCGGCCGGCATCGCGGCCTGCAGATCGCCGAAGCTCTTGGCGAGCTCGGCCTGGACGCGCCGCAGACGCAGCAATCCGTCATTGAAGGGCCGCAGCCGGCGCGCCGACATCAGCGATTCGCCTGCCAGCCCGAGCAGGCGGTTCAGGCTGTCGGCGGTGACCCTGACCATGCGCTCGCCGGCTACCATGTCGCCCGCCGGCGCAGGCGCTTCCGCGACGGCGGGAGCGGTCGGCGCTTCCAAGTCGGGCGTATTGGCCACCGGATCGGAACTGTCGGGCACGCTCGGCGAGGCCGCGTCCGTATCCTCGCAGGCCCGCCGCAACGCCTTCGCGAAGGTGTCGACGCGGGCTTTGGTGGCCACTTCCGGCGCGTCCGATCCGGCGGCGATCGCCGCGAGGAGGTCGATGCCTTCCAGCAGCATGTCGATATGCCGACGGTTCAGCCGGATCGAGCCGTGCTGGGCTGCGACCAGGCATTCCTCCATCTCGTGCGCGACCTGGACGGCCGGCGCGAGATCGATGATGCGGGCGGCGCCCTTCAGGGAATGGGCCGCACGCATGCAGGCTTCGAGATGCGCGGCCGCGGCCGGATCACGCTCCAGCGCGAGCAGGCCGGTCGTGAAGGCTTGCGACTGCGCCGCGAGCTCCGCCCGGAACAGCTCGAGCATGGAGAGATCGCTGAGGTCCTCGCCGCTCATGCGATGCTCCGGTCGATCAGGTCGAGCAGCCGCACGGCATCGAGGCAGCCGACCGCGCGGCCGTGCCACGGGATCATCGTCTCGACGACGCTGGCCGCTGCGCGCCCCACTGTCGCCGGCACCGTGCCGCGCTCGTGGGAGCGATAACCGTGCAGGCCGTGGACCTCGTCGACCTCGAAGGCGACATGCCTTGCGTCCTCTCCGGTCACGATGAGACGGGGGAAAACGGCAATCCTTTCGGCGGCGCGAGAGGACGCTGCTCCGGCGATGCCGAGCAGGGCGGGCAGCGAGATGCAGACCAACAGTTCGCCGCGGACATTGACGATGCCGCGGACGGCCTCGCTGCGGCGGTGCGGCAGGGAATGGACCGGGCGCGGCTCGGCGATCTCGCGGCAGATCCCCGCCGGCAGGCCGAGCCACTCCTCCCCGATGCGGAAGATCAGGACGCTGTCGATCTCCTCGCCGTCGGGCGCCTTATCGTCTCGCCCCGCGAAATGCCGGGTCCACTCTTCGCGGTAGCCCGGCGGCAGCGGCCGGTCGAGCAGCTTGCGGGCGATCTCCGCGTGGGTCGGGCAGTTGCGGCAATGAAGATGCTCGTCCAGCTCCGGGCAGGAGCGATCGCCGCTGACGCCGATCTCGCGCCAGCACTGGGCGATGTCGTCGGTCGCGATGGGATCGGACTCGGCGGACATCAGGTGCCGCTCCGTTTGGTCAGCCGGTCGAGCCGCTCGGCCAGGGCCTTGGCGCCGCTATGGTCGCCTTGGCGCTGCTGGAGCAGCCTGAGTTGGGCGAGCGCCCGCTGGTGCTCGGGCGCCAGATAGAGCGCCTTGCGATAGTTCCGTATCGCGTCCTCGATCGCATCCGCCGCATCATGGGCGAGGCCCAGCCAATAGAACGCATCGGGCGAAGGGCCGAATTCGGCGATATGACGCTCGGCCGCGGCAGGCACCTCGGCCAGGCGTCCGGCATCGGCGGCGCGCTCGATCGCGGCGAGGCTGGCCGCTTCCCGATCCGGCGAGGGGGCTGGTGATGGGGCGGGGGCGGCCTTCTGTGCAAACGGTCGCGGCGCGGGTTTGAGCGCCGGCAGCGAGGGGGCAGCCTTCGCGGGAGCCGGTCTCGGCTTTCGCGCGGCCGGCGGTTCGAGCGGCTTCAGGCGAGCGGCTTGCGCCTTGAGGAAGGCGAAAGCGCGCGGGAAGCGCACCGAGGTGAAACCGAGCAAGGGCGGCAGGCCGGATTCGGCCGGGCCGACCAGCAGGAGGCCGTCATCGGCCAGCATCTGCCTGAGCCGGGTCAGCGCCGCGCCTTGCGTCTCGCGGTCGAAATAGATCAGCAGGTTCCGGCAGAAGGCGACGTCATACGTCTCCTGCCCGGGTTGGGTTGCCGCGGACAGTGCATTGCCGAGGCGAAAGCGGACCGATCGGCGCACGATGTCATGTGGCCGGAAGCCGCCCTCGCAGGCCGCGAAATAGCGGTCGCGGAAGGCGATGTCGGCGCCGCGGAAGGAATTTTTCCCGTAAATGGCGCGTTCGGCGTGGACGAGATTGCGGGTGCTGATATCGATCGCGTCGATCTGGAAGCTGCCATCCGGGAAGCCGGCATCGAGCAGGGCCATCGCGATGGAATAAGGCTCCTCGCCGGTCGAGCAGGGCAGGCTGAGCAGTTTCAAGGGGCGTTCGCTCGTCCTGTTTTCGCGGAGGTGCCGGACCATCGCGCCGAAGGCCTCGCGGTCGCGGAAGAACCAGGTCTCGGGAACGATGACGGCATCGACCAGTTCCTGCCGCTCGGCCGGGCTTCCGGTCACGAAGGCCCAGTAGGCATGGAGATCGGATATAGCGCAGGCCGTCATCCGCCGCTTCAGAGCATGGCGGATGACGGAGGCGCCGACCGTCTCCATGCTCAGGCCGATCGTTTCCCTCAGCAGCTTCTCGAAGTCCCGGATCGGAGCGGCTTCGTCCATCACAGCTCGGCCGCTTGCTGACGGAACAGGATGTCACGGATTTCCGGCGTGAGCAGGGCCTCGCCCCGGATCCATTGGATCAGCCCGCGCTCGTCGCTGGCGACCGGACCGAGATAAGGCGGCATGCCGGCCTCGACCCCCGTGGCCGTGAAATCGCCCGCGTCGCGCTGGATCGTCTCGACGGCCTGTTCGACCAGCAGGCCGAGAAGATCGTCGCTGCCGGAGGCGGACGGGTAGCGCAGCAGGATGATCCGGGTGCTCAAGCGCGGCTCGGCCGGGCGCCCAAGCGCCAGCAGCGCGAGATCGACCACCGGTACTGGCCGGCCGCGATAGCTGATTGCACCGGCGACGCCTGCGGGCGCGCCGGGCAGTTGCTTGGCCGCAAGCAGCGGCAGCACGGCTTCGACCTGCCCGGTCTCGAGCACGTAGCGATCCCGCCCCAGCTGGAACATCAGAAACAGCATCGCGCGGTTCCGTTCAGCCTTTCTTGTCAGGCTCGCAGCTTGAAGCGGGAGATCGAGCTGCGCAGCCCGTTCGAGACCTGGTTGAGCTCGTCGATTGCGAGCGTCGACTGCTGCAGGGATTCCACGGTCTGCTGCGCGGCCTCGCTGAGCTGGGAGAGCGCCTCGCTGATCTGGCCGGCACCGGTCGCCTGCGCCTGCATGCCCTCGTTGGCGCCCTCGAAGCGCGGCACCAGCCCCTGGACCTGCTCGATGATCTCCGACAACTGGCCGCCGACCTGCTGCACCTCCTGCATGCCGCGGCGGACCTCCTCGGAGAACTTGTCCATGCCCATCACGCCGGCCGCGACGGCCGACTGGATGTCCTTGACCATCTGCTCGATATCGTAGGTCGAGACGGCGGTCTGGTCGGCGAGGCGGCGGATCTCGGTCGCGACCACCGCGAAACCGCGGCCATATTGCCCGGCCTTCTCGGCCTCGATCGCGGCGTTGAGCGAGAGCAGGTTGGTCTGGTCGGCGACCTTGGTGATGGTGGTGACAACCTGATTGATGTTGCCGGCCTTCTCGCTGAGGATCGCCAGCTTGGCGTTGATCGCGCCGGCTGCCTCCATCACCTGCCGCATCGTGCTCTCCATACGCGCGAGCCCGGCCTGTCCGCCATTGGCGAGCGTCGCGGTCTGCTCGGCGACGGCCGCGACTTCGTCCATGGTATGGGCGAGCTCGTTCGAGGTGGCCGAAATCTCCTTGGCGGTGGCGCCGATCTCGGTGGTGGTGGCGGCGATCTCGTTGGCGGTCGCCTGCTGCTCCTTCGAGGTCGCGGCGACCTCGGTGATCGAGGTGTTGACCTGGATGCTCGACTTCTGGATCTGGCCGATCAGCCCGGCCAGATCGTCGACCATGCCGTTGACGCCGTCCGCTACGGTGCTGAACTCGTCGCGCCGGGCCAATGTCAGGCGCTCGCTGAAATCGCCGCGCCGCATGTGCTCGACGATGCCGAGCAGCTTGCCGAGCGGCACGGTCACCGCCCGGAACAGCAGATAGCCGCAGAGGGTGGCGAGCACGAGCGCGATGACGAAGCAGACGATCAGGCCGAGTTCGGCGGCGCGGACGATGCCGACGATCTTGCGGGTCGAGACATCGGCTTCGGCCTTGTTGAAATCGACCATCTCGCGCAAAGCACCGCGCACCTTCGTTGCGAGCGGGTCGAGATCGCTGCGGACGGCGGCGGACTGATCGTTAGCCTGCCCATTCGCGACCGCCTGCCGGCCCGCTGCCATGATCGCATCCTCGGCCGTGGCGAACTGGTCGACGAGCTGTGCGGCCGCAGCATGGTTGCGCCTGTCGGTTTCGCCGCTGATCGTGCCTTCATAGGATTTGAGCAGATCGCGAACCCTCGCCCGGTTGGCGAGGGCCGCTTCGCTCGCCTGGCTTCTGGCCGCTGCATTCTCGGCCCGCGCCATCTCGCGCGACAGCCGGGCGGCGTCAGCCCAGGTGACCATCAGTTGCGCGGAGACATAAAGGCCGGGAACGGTCTTCGTCTCGACCTCGATCACCTCCCGCTCGGTCTGCAGAAACCAGAGATAGCTGGCGCCCGCCATGGCGGTCATCACTGCGAGGATCGCCGCGAAGCTGATCAGGATGCGGCGGCGTATCGTCAGGCTCTTCATTGCTCAATCCATCGTCGCGGCGCGCACCGGTCGGCGGCCGGGCCGGCTACATGGCAAAGCGTGCGCAGATCATCGTTAGCGAGGAGTTATTGCATCTCCGTTGCGGATATAGGTCGCAATGATGGCTGTGGAGCCTGGCGGTGGCGCGCCGTCAGATGCTGCGGGCGCGAGGCAGGAAGCGCCCGGCGGCGAAGGGGGTGGGGTCGCAGAGCGTGGGCCCGCCGGTCATCATCTCGGCGAGCAGGCGGCCGGTCGCCGGGCCAAGCGTGAAGCCGTGATGCGCGTGGCCGAAAGCGAACCAGAGACCACGGTGACGAGGGGCCGCGCCGATGATCGGCAGCATATCGGGCAGGCAGGGGCGGGCACCGCGCCAGGGCTCGGCATCGAGCCGGCGGCCCAGAGGCACGATCCGCCGCGCGATGCGCTCGGCCTGGTCGAGCTGCCAGGGGTCGGAGGGCTCGTCGCGGCCCGCCAGTTCGATCCCGGTGGTCAGGCGGACGCCGCGCTGCATCGCGGTCAGCACGAAGCCGGCCTGGGCATCGCAGAGCGGATGCTGCGGCGCCGTTGCTGCGGCGCTCTCGTAGTGCATGTGGTAGCCGCGTTTGAAACCGATCGGGAAGCGGTATCCGAAACGCGAGACGAGATCGTTCGACCATGGGCCGAGGGCGACGACCGCCTCCGGCGCGCGCCATTCAGCGCCATCGGCCGACAGCCGCCATCCCTGGCCTTCCTGGCACAGGCTGGCCGCATCGGCCGGTTTCAGCAGTCCTCCGCGGGCAACGAAGAGCGCGGCATAGGCGCGGGTTACCGCACCGGGGTCGCTGACGGTGACGGGGTCGCGCCAATGCACAGCGCCGGACACGCTGCCGGCGATCAGGCCGGGTTCGAGGCGACGCAGGGCATGGTCATCGAGCAGGTCGTAGCTGAGGCCATGGGCGGCGAGTTCGGCCGCCCCTTTCGTCGCGGCGTCGAGGCCTTGCTGCGTGCGATAGAGCTCGATCCAGCCTTCGCCGCGCATCAACGCCTCCGTGCCGGCGGCCTGCGTCCAGCGCCTGTGTTCCTCGATGCAGCGCTCGATCAAAGGCAGGATGGCGCGGCCAAGCCGGTCCAGCCGGGCAGGGGCGGAGTTCCACCAGTAGCGCGCGAGCCAAGGTGCCATCCGCAGCAAGGTCGCCGGGCGGTAGCGCACGGCGATCGAGCGGTTCGAGGCAAGGCTGGCGAGCGATGCGATATCACGCGGGAAGGCATAGGGAACGACGGAAGAGCGTTCGATCAGCCCGGCATTGCCATGGCTGGTCTCGGCGCCGGGCTCGCCGCGATCGACGAGCAGCACGCGCCGGCCACGCTCCTGCAGGTGCAGCGCCACGCTGACGCCGACGATGCCAGCGCCGAGCACGATTACATCGGCCTGTTCAGTCGCGGTCGCCATCGCCAGTCGAATCCATCTCCTTTGCCCGAGACCGGGCATAGCCGAACCGAGCCCCAGTTGGACCTGTTTTGCAAGAAAATAAAAATCAATTGACAGATTGAAAGAAAAATAACTTCTTCTTCCGAAGCGCGGGAGTGCCGATGTCGCAGACGCTTCGCCAGAGATTGCAGGCTTGCCTTGCCGGCGGCTCCAGAGCCGACAAGGCTCTGGCGAGCTATATGCTGGCGCAGATGCCGAGCCTGCCCTTCGAGACGGCGGCGAGCCTCGCGGAGAAGGTCTCGCTCAGCGAGCCGACGGTCGGGCGCTTCTGCCGGACGCTCGGCTACCGGAGCCTGAAGGATCTCAAGGCGAGCCTTGCCGAGGAGATCGGCGACAGGCCCTGGCTGATCAGCGACCGCCTGCGCGATTTCCAACAGCGCAGCCTCGCCGGCGACGACCAGTTGGCGCGCAGCCTCCAGTTGGAGATCGCCGGTCTCGTCCGCATTTATGAACTCGCCCAGAGCGAGGAGTGGAAGCGCGTCGCTCGCCGGCTCGCGACGGCCTCCTCCGTCTATGTCACCGGCTTTCAGACCGAGCGCGGGCTCGCGCAGTATCTCGCCAACCAGCTGCAATATCTGCGCGACGGCGTGCATCTCGCCGATCTCGCGGCCGGCAATTTCTCCGATCTGCTGCTGTCGTCCGAGAAGGAGCGCTGCCTCGTGATCTTCGAGGCGCGGCGCTATTCGCGCATGGCCAAGGTGCTGGCCGAGCAGGCGAAGGCGGCGGGCATCAAGACCACGCTCATCACCGATGCCTTCTGCGACTGGGGCCGTGGGCTCGTCGACGAGATGCTGGTCGTCTCGACCGAGTTCAACCTGTTCTGGGATTCGACCGCCCAGATGGCGAGCCTGGGCAACCTCCTGATCAACGCGGTCTTCGTCGAGCTCGGCCCACAGGTCGAGCCGCGCCTGAACCGGATGGCCGAACTCTACGGCCGTTTCACCGGTCATGCCGGGGACGGTTCCGGCCCGCTCGGCTGACAGCCGCGATCAAAGCCTTTCGCAACATCTCAAAACAAAAGGGGAAACGGGATGAAGACGATGATGAAGGGGAGCCTGCTGGCGCTGGGCCTTTCGGCGCTGGCCGCCACCACCGCGCTGGCGCAGGAAGCCACGTTCGTGATGACCGCGCGCCTCGTCGGCGCGCCGACCTACAATCCGATCAAGGCGACGAAGCTCAACACGGCGACGACGCTGATCTTCGACCGGCTGGTGGTGCAGGACGCCGACCAGAGCTTCCATGGCCAGCTCGCGACCTCCTGGGAATCGAGCCCGGACGGCATGCTCTGGACCTTCAAACTGAAGCCGGGTGTGAAGTTCCACAATGGCGAGCCCTTCAATGCCAAGACGATCGAATGGTGGGTGCCGCAGTTCAAGGGCACCGAGAACGCCTTCACCGTCGAGGCGATCGACAAGGTCGAGGTGGTCGACGACCTGACCGTGCGCTTCCACATGAAGCATCCCGACCCGAACCTGCTGTTCAACCTTGCCAGCTCTTTCATGTGCGTGCCTGAGCCGAAATCCTACGAGGCGCTCGGCGACAAGTTCGGCGTGACCGAGGCGATCGGCACCGGCCCCTATAAGATGCAGCAGTTCACGGTCGGCCAGCAGACCGTGCTCGTGCGCAACGACGACTACAAATCGGCCTCTGCCCTCTCGAAGAACCAGGGGCCGGCCAAGTTCAAGAAGCTGACCTTCCGCGAGATCGGCGAGGAATCGACCGCCTATCTCGAACTCAAGACCGGCGGCGCCGACGTGCTCGTCAACGTCCCCACCGACTTCCTGCCGCGCATCCAGGCCGACAAGGCGGTGAAACTCGTGACCATCCCCGGTAACGAGGTGGTCTATATGCCGATCAACACGAGCGTCGCGCCGTTCACCGACATCAAGGTGCGCGAGGCGACAGCCTTCGCCGTCAACCAGACGGAAATCCTGACCAGCCTCTATGGCGGCAATGGCGAGACGGCCGACACCTTCCTGATCTCCTCGCTCAAGGAGTCGCAGGTCGATCCCAGGTACAAGATTTCCTACGATCCCGAGCGCTCGAAGAAGGTGTTCGACGCGGCCGGCTGGAAGCCCGGTCCGGACGGCATCCGCGTCAAGGATGGCAAGCGCCTCGAGGTGAAGCTCTGGGCCCAGAACGGCACCGAGTTCAAGCGCCTCGCCGAGATCATCCAGGCACAGCTCAAGGCCGTCGGCATGCAGGCCGATATCAGCATCGTCGATGCCGGCTCTATCAATGCGCAGTATCGCAAGAAGACCGAGCACCAGCTCGCGGTGCGCGCCTATCAGTGGACCAATGCCGATATCGTCGACTGGTTCTTCGCGGCCAAGCGCGCAGGCTACCCCAATGTCTCGATGTTCAACGATCCCGAGGCCGAGAAGCTCAACGACATCGCCATGAACAAGTCGAAGACCTGGGACGAGCGCGTCGCGAACTTCACGAAGTACCACGAGTATGTGCTGTCGCAGTACCCGTTCTCGCCGATCTACCAGCCGGTGCAGAGCCTGGCCTACGGCAAGCGCGTGACGATGCCCGAGACGATCCGCGGCATCGGCTTCTCCAGCCAGTCGATGATCGACATCGCCCCGGCCAATTGAGCCGGGACGAATTCGCGTAGGAGATCGATCCTTGCTGCGCTTCGCGATCCGGCGCCTCGCCATGCTGGTGCCGGTCTTCCTCACCGTCTCGCTGGTGATCTTCATGATCATCCATCTCGTGCCGGGCGATCCGCTGGAGCATCTGATCCAGGTCGGGTCCTCGCCCGAGCAGCGGGCGCAGATGATCGCGCGCTACGGCCTGGACCAGCCGCTGCTGGTCCAGTACGGGCGCTGGCTCGCCAAGGTCGTCACCGGCGATTTCGGCGACGCCATCGTGATGCGCCAGCCGGTTTCGCGGCTCATCGCCGAGAACATGCCGCATAGCCTGGCGCTCGGCGGCACGGCGCTGATCTTCTCGACGGTGGTCGGTATCGTCACCGGCGTGCTTGCGGCCTCCTTCCGCGACAGCCTGTTCGACCGGGCGGTGATGGGCTTCATCCTGCTGGGCTCGACGCTGCCGAGCTTCTGGCTGGCGCTCCTGATGATCCTGATGTTCGCCGTGCAGTTCGAGTGGTTCCCGGTCTCGGGCGCGCGCACATGGGATGCGCTGGTGCTGCCGGCGCTGACCATCGGCATCGGCGGCACGGCACTGATCGCCCGTGTCACCCGCGCGGCGATGGTCGAAATCGCGAGCCGCGATTTCGTGAGAGTGCTGCAGGCCAAGGGCGTGCCGTTCTGGCGTATCCAGCTCCGCCATATCCTGCAGCAGGCGATGCTGCCGGTGATGACCATACTGGGCCTGCGCATCGGCTGGATCCTGGGTGGGGCGGTCACGGTCGAATATGTCTTCGCCCGACCGGGGCTCGGCTCCCTGCTGATCACGGGCCTGGGCCAGCGCGACTATCCGCTGGTGCAGGGCTGCCTGCTGATGCTGGCCATAGCCGTGATGCTCGGCACGCTGATCGGCGACCTTGCCCAGGCGGCGCTCGATCCGCGCTTGCGCGAAGCCATGGGTGCGCGATGACAGGTGCGCGATGAGCCGCAAATCCCTCGTCGGCCGTATCCTCCGTTCGCCCCGCGGCGCCATCTGCGCGCTGTTCCTGCTCGCGCTCGTCCTGTGTGCGATCTTCGCGCCCTGGATCGCGCCCTATGACTACGCCGCGCAGAAGCTTTCCATCGCCAACACGCCGCCTTCAGTCGCGCATTGGCTCGGCACCGACGAATTTGGGCGTGACCTGCTTTCGCGCATCATCCAGGGCGCGCGGACTTCGCTCAGCGTCAGCGTGCTCTCGATTGCCCTGTCGGCGCTGATGGGCGCAACGCTCGGTGCCGCCGCCGGCTATTTCGGCGGCATCTTCGACAAGATCGTCACCGTCTTCGTCGACCTGACCTGGTCCTTTCCGGAAATCCTGCTGGCGCTGATCCTGATCGCGATCCTCGGGCCCGGACTGCATTCGACGGCGATCGCCATAGCCATCGCCTATCTCGCGCAGTTCACGCGGCTGACGCGGGCGCAGGTGATGGCGCTGAAGGGCGAGCTCTTCGTCGACGCGGCGGTGACGGCCGGTGCAGGGCCAGGCCGCGTGCTTTTCCTGCATCTCCTGCCCAATGCGATGACGCCGGTCATCGTCGCCGGCATGCTGGCGACGGGCGACGCGATCGTGCTCGAAGCGACGCTCGGCTTCTTCGGACTGGGCGCGCAGCCCCCCGTGCCGAGCTGGGGCGCGATGATGAGCTCCGGCACGGCGCAGATCTTCATCGCGCCCTGGATCATCATCTTCCCGGGCCTCGTCATCGCCACCACGGTCATCGCCATCAACCTGTTCGGCGATGCGCTGATCGAGGCGCTCGATATCCGCCGCCCGCTACGCGACGGCTGACACGACAAGAAACGCGCGAAACAGCCAGAGGAACGCCATGAGCTTCACCGTCCTGACCGCCGAGTTCTCGCATGAGAGCAACACCTTCAGCCGCTGCCCGGCCGATTACGCCGCTTTCACCGATCGCGGCATCAAGCTCGGCGACGACGCCATCGCCGCGCGGGCCGAAGCCAACACGCCGATCGCCGGCTTCCTCGATATCGGCCGCCCGGCGGGATGGAACGTCATCCATGCGATCAGCGCCGCCGCCCAACCTTCCGGCCCGGTGACGTGCGATGCCTTCGACCGGATCGCCGGCGTCATCGTCGATGCCGCGAAGGCGCAAGCCGGCAAGATCGACGGCGTGCTGCTCGGCCTGCACGGCGCGATGGTCACGGAGTTCTGCGAGGACGGCGAGGGGGAGCTGCTGGAGCGCGTCCGCGCCGTGCTCGGGCCGGACGTACCGATCGGCGTCACGCTCGATCCCCATGCCAATGTCACCCGCAAGATGACCGATCTCGCCGATATCGTCGTCTCCTACAAGACCTATCCGCATGTCGACATGCGCGAGATCGGTAAGCTCGCCGCCGGCATCCTGCAGCGCACGATGAAGGGCGAGATCAAACCGGTGACGCTGCGGGCCGAGCGGCCGATGCTGGAGGAGGTCAATGGCGGGCGCACCGATATCGGCCCGATGGTCGAGCGCATCGCCAAGGCGAAGGCTTATGAGACGGAGGCGGGCGTCTTCGCCGTCAGCGTCAATGGCGGCTTCGGCAATGCCGATATCCATGAGGTCGGCCCGACCGTGCTCGTCACCTGCGCAGGCGAGCGCGAGAAGCACCAGGCCTTCGCCGAGGCGCTTGTTGAGGACATGTGGCAGCGCCGCTTCGACGTGGTGACGCCGTTCCTTTCGGTCGAGGATGCGGTTGCCGAAGCCAAGTCCTATGTCGCGACGAAGGGGCCGCTGACCATCGCGGATTATGCCGACAATCCCGGCGGCGGTGGCTATGGCGATGCGACCGGCCTGCTCAAGGGCATGATCGCGGCCGATCTCACGGACGCCTGCTTCGGCCCGATGGTCGATCCAGAGGTCGCGGCCGAATTGCGCATGGGCAAGCCGGGCTCGACCCTCTCGGTCCGTCTCGGCGGCAAGGTCGACCCCGAGATCGGCGGCGGGCCGCTGGAACTCACCGGCACGCTCGTCAGCGTCAGCGACGGCGACTATGTCGGTGACGGTCCGATGATGGGTGGGTTGAGCGCGAGCTGGGGACCCTGCGCGGTGCTGCGCGTCGGCGATATCGAGATCCTGGTCACGACGACCCGCGCCCAGATGAACGATCTCCAGCAGTTCCGCGCCTTCGGCATCGACCCGGCCGCGAAGCGCGTCGTCGGGCTGAAGTCGATGCAGCACTTCCGCGCCGCCTTCGAGCCCATCGCCGGCAAGGTCATCGTCTGCGACAGCGGGGCGCTCTGCACGCCGGACCTGAGCAAGCTGCCCTATCGCCGGGTGCGGCGGCCGCTCTACCCGCTCGACAAAGTGTCCTAAGGCCGCCGCACGGCTTTCCTGAAAGCAGGCTGTCGTAGGTGCATGCATTGCACGCAATGCCGTGACGCCGGCTTATCAAATTGTGCGCATGCCGGGGATCGTCTAGAGCCTCGGCCGCGTCACGAGGCGGGAATCGGCCTGCCGCAGACGCTGCGGGACCAAGCCCAGATGACCGCCAGCGCGCCGACCGCCTCCCTGCCGCAACGCGCCATGATGCCGGTGCTGATCGCACTGAGCTTCACGCATCTGCTCAACGACATGATCCAGTCGCTCATCCCGGCGATCTATCCGATCATCAAGGAAGCCTACCGGCTCGATTTCGGCCAGATCGGCCTGATCACGCTGACCTTCCAGGTTGCGGCCTCGCTGCTCCAGCCGGCCGTCGGCCTCTACACCGACAAGCATCCGATGCCCTATTCGATGGTGGTCGGCATGGGCTTCACGCTGTCCGGCCTGATCGGGCTGGCCTATGCCGGCAGCTACGGATTCCTGCTGCTCTCGGCGGCGTGCGTCGGCATCGGCTCGTCGATCTTCCATCCGGAAGCGACGCGCATGGCGCGTAACGCCTCGGGCGGCCAGCACGGGCTGGCGCAGGGCATCTTCCAGGTCGGCGGGCAGACCGGCGGGGCGCTCGGGCCGCTGCTCGCGGCTTTCATCATCGTGCCGCGCGGGCAGGGCAGCCTTGCCTGGTTTTCGGTCGCGGCGCTGGTCGCGATGATGCTGATGGTCTGGACCGCGGCGAGCTATGCCCGGCTTGACCGGGCGCGGCCTCCCAAGGTTGCGACAGCGAGCGCGGCACCGGCGCGGCCGGGCAAGCGCTCCGTCGCTTTCGCCATCACCATCCTGATCATCCTGCTGTTCTCGAAGAACGCCTATTCGGCGAGCTTCTCGTCGTTCTACACCTTCTATCTGATGGGCAAGTTCGGCATCTCGATCCAGAACTCCCAGGTGATGCTGTTCCTGTTCCTCGCCTCTTCGGCGGTGGGCGCGCTGGCCGGCGGCATGCTGGGCGACCGGATCGGCCGCAACAAGATCATCTGGTTCTCGATCCTGGGCGCGCTGCCGTTCACGCTGATCCTGCCCTATGCCGACCTGTTCTGGACCGGCGCGCTGACGATCGTGATCAACCTGATCATGTCGAGCGCCTTCGCCGCGATCCTGATCTATGCGCTGGAGCTGCTGCCCGGCCGCGTCGGCCTGGTCGGCGGCTTCTTCTACGGGCTGTCCTTCGGGCTCGGCGGGCTGGCGGCCGCGCTGCTCGGCGAGTTCGCCGACCATCTCGGCATCGAGGCGGTCTACAAGATCTGTTCGTTCATCCCGCTGATGGGGCTGCTCGCCTGGTTCCTGCCGCGCCTCAGCGAGGGCACGAAGGGCGCCAAGGTCGGGCACTAGCGCACGGTGCCGTCATGCTCGGGCTTGAACCTAGCATCTCTGGACGATGAGGCGCCTTCTCCTGCGCGCGATTCTCGGGTCGAAGCGCCGCTTCGCCCGAGAATGACGCGTCTTGTCAGATCGCGAGCTTGCCGGCCTTGGCGGCGGCGTAGCGCTCGTTGACCTTCTTCCAGTCGACCACGTTCCACCAGCCCTTGAGGTAGTCGGCGCGGCGGTTCTGGTACTTCAGATAATAGGCGTGCTCCCAGACGTCGTTGCCGAGCAGGACCATCTGCTTGTCCATGAGCGGACTGTCCTGGTTCGGCTTGCCGAGCAGCGCGAGCTTGCCGGCCTTGTCGACGGTGACGAAGACCCAGCCGGAGCCGAACACGCGCAGGCCCGCCGCCTCGAAATCAGCCTTGAACTTCTCGAAGCCGCCGAGGTCGCGGGTGATCGCTTCGGCCACCTCGCCGGTGGGAGTGCCGCCTGCATTGGGACCCATCACCTCCCAGAACATGGTGTGATTGGCATACCCGCCGCCATTGTTGCGGACGAGAGTGCGGATGCTCTCGGGCACCTGGGTGAGATCGGCAAGGAGCTCCGGAACGGAGGCTTTTGCGATGACGCCGTTGTCCTTGGCGGCGTTGTTGAGCGCGGTGACAAACGCGGCATGATGTCGGTTGTAGTGGATGTCCATGGTCGTCGTATCGATATGCGGCTCCAGCGCATTCGCCTCATAGGCGCGCTTCGGCAGCGAGAACGGGCCGGTGGGGGCTGCGGG
>SEEM01000143.1 GCA_004144595.1 Hyphomicrobiales bacterium | reverse complement strand
GCGAAGAGGCGGCGATTCGGGGTGTCGTGCAGGTAGACCGCATGCTCGTTCGGAAACATGAACTTGATCCAGCCGAGCGCGTTGCGCTCGCCCGGCGGCTGGCGCACCGAGATGCCGCCACCCTTGGTGCGGGTTACGACATAGCCGCGCTTGGCGGCATATTCCGGATCGGCCGCGAGGCCGGGGAGGAATTCCTTCTTCAGGATCGAAGGCGGCACGTACCAGGACGGGTTGACGATGACGTGGTCCATCTTGTGCGAGAAGATGGGTGTGGCCGAGTCCGGCTTGCCGACGATGGCGCGGGTCTCGTGCACGATCTTGCCGGAGCGGATGACACGCACCCGCATCTCCGGGATATTGGCGATGATGTGATCGGTGCCGAGATCGGGGGGCAGCCAGCGCCAGCGCTCCATCTGCGCGACGATGTCCTCCTCGCCGCGTGCGGTTGCCGGCTTGCCGAGCGCGGCCAGCGTGCGCTCGCTCAGGATGCCGTTGGCGGGCAGGCCGGCCTTCTTCTGGAAGTCGGTCAGGGCCAGCGCCGTCGAGCGGTCGAAGACCGGCTCCTCGCTCGGCCCAAGGCCGAGGCGGGCGCGCACCAGCGGGACGCGCTCGTCGCGCATGCCGAGCTTGAGCGCCGGGCCGGCGGGAATGCGGACCAGCGGGGTGTCGTCGAGGTGCTCGCGCATCTCTGCGAGCTTGGCCTTGAGGCGGCGATAGCCCTCATGCGGCGGGTTGTAGGCCGCGAGCACCGCGCCGGCATCCGTCGCGCCGGCAAGCTCGGAGAGCACTTCCGTCGCGGAGGGCAGGTAGAGCGTCGGCGTGATCAGCTTCGAGAGCTGGCGCGGGTTGAGGCGGCCGCCCCGGGCATCGCGGGCATAAAGGACGGCAATGGTCGAGAGGCGGATATCGGCCTCGGCGAGCTTCGTCTTGTCGCTCGCCTCGAAGACAGGCAGCGCATAGTCGTTCGGACGCAGGCCGTCCTCGCCGGCGCGGCCGAGCTGCGTCGCGATGAGCTTGCCGGCCTCGTTCCAGCCTTTGGCGCCCACCCAGAACGGGCGGTTCTCATTGGCCTGATAGGCGGCGGCGATCTCGTTGCGCTCGCGCTCACCGAGGCGGCGCAGCATCAGGGCGTCGGGCAGGGCGGCGGCGATCGCGGCGGAGAATTCCGAGCCCGGCGGCACCTCCACGACAACCTTCGGCACGTCCGGCAGCGGAACCAGCGGCTCGACGGTGCGCAGCGGACCGGTCTGCGGGGCAACCTCGACCGGCTCCGGCGATTTGACGGCGGAGGTCAGGGCCGGATCGGTCGCCGGCATCTCGACGACGGGAATATCGAGCGTGACTGGTTCCTCGTCCCTATCGAGAGGGGCGGCGGCGTCCTGCTTGGCGGGGGCCGGCAGGCGGTTGCCGGGGATCACCGTGCCTGTGACGATCTCGGCATCAGCGGAATGGGCGGATGCGGCCTGCGCAGCGCGAGCTGGCGGCGCGACATCGGACAGCCTGAGCTCAGGCTGCTCCGGCAGCGGAATGCCGAGCGTCGCATCTGTGTTGAGAGGGGTCTCGGCGCGGAGCGGGAGGCATCCCAGAATGATGGCCAGGGCGGATGCCGAGGTCAGTTTCGCCCAATGGCGAGGACGCATGGTCGCTATCCCGATTGCTGCCGAACCCCGCCATTCCTGCGTGACTCGGCTGGTTGAGACAAGATGCGGCGGTGCAACAGACCGCCTCATTCCGGTTGGTCGCGGCTTAGGCCGCGTCGGTTTCATCGCCGTTCGCTTCGCTCTCGATGAGCCCGTAATCCTTGAGCTTGCGGTAGAGCGTCGAGCGGCCGATGCCGAGCTTGCGCGAGACCTCGGACATGTGACCGCGGTAATGCCCGAGCGCGAAGGTGATGATCTCGCGTTCGAGGTCGTCGAGCTTGCGCATGTCGGAGCCGGTGACGAGGTCGAGCGCGTTGGGATCGCGCACCGGCATCTGGATAATGCGCGGCGGCAGCTCGCCTTGCGCCTCCGACCGAGGGAGGGAGGCGGGGGCCGGAGGAATCCGCACCTCGTAGCCGTCCATCTGCGCGGCGATCTGCGGGAATTCGGTGATGTCGAGCTCCGGCCCGTCGGCGAGGACCACCGCGCGGAACACAGCGTTCTCGAGCTGGCGTACGTTGCCCGGCCAGTCGTAGCCGGTAATCAGCGCGGCGGCCTCCGGCGTGAGCCCGGAAAGCTTGCGGCCTTCCTCGGCGGCGAAACGGGCGAGGAAACCCCGCGCCAGATCGGCGATGTCCTCGCGGCGCTGGCGCAGGGGGGGCAGCGTGATCGGGAAGACGTTGAGGCGATAATACAAATCCTCGCGGAACTCAGCCCGCTTCACCTGGTCGAGCAGGCTCTTGTTGGTGGCCGAGATCAGGCGGATGTCGACGCGCACCGACTTCTTGGCCCCGACAGGGTCGACCTCGCTTTCCTGAATGGCGCGCAGCAGCTTGACCTGCGCGTCGAGCGGCAATTCGCCGACCTCGTCGAGGAAGAGCGTGCCGCCATTGGCCTCGACGAACTTGCCGAGATGGCGCTCGGTCGCGCCGGTGAAGGCGCCCTTCTCATGGCCGAAAAGGATGGATTCGACGAGGTTATGCGGAATCGCGCCGCAGTTCACGGTGACGAAGGGCTTGCCCTTGCGGTCGCTGGAGCCCTGGATCGCGCGGGCCAGAACCTCCTTGCCGACGCCGGACTCGCCTTCGATCAGGATCGGGATGTTCGATTTCGCGGCGCGCTCGGCCAGGCGGACGACGCGCGCCATGTCCGGGCTCTTGGTCGCAAGATCGCGGAAGCCCAGCGTGTTCGAGGCGCGGCGCTTGATGTGGCGCAGCTCATGCTCCAGCGCGCCGAGCTTGAGGGCGTTGCGCAGCGAGACCTGCAGGCGCTCGGCGCCGACGGGCTTGACCACGAAATCGACGGCACCGGCCCGCATCGCGGTGACGACGGTCTCTATCGAGGCGTTGGCGGTCTGGACGATGACGGGAATCTCGATGCCGCGCTCGCGCAGCGCCGCCAGCACGCCCATGCCGTCGAGATTGGGCATGTTGAGATCGAGCACGATGCCGCTGAAGCGTTCGCCCTCCGGCATGCCGAGCAGCGCCAGCGCAGCCTCGCCGTTCTCGGCGCTGGCGACATCGTAGCCGAAGCGCTTGAGCATCGCGTCGAGCAGGCGGCGCTGGACGGGATCGTCGTCGACGACGAGGACGGTATCGGTCATGGCACCTCGAAAGCGCGGCCAATGTGAAAGAAATCTTGGGCGTCGGCGGAATCGCCTGTTCCGTTCTGGGGCATGGTCGGCCAGAAGGGTTAAGCGGGGGTTTAAGCGGGGCTGTTCGCGGAGCCGGTGATCGGCTCGCCGTTGATCCTCGGGGCCGTGCCGGCCTAAGGATGAGGCTTGTTTCAGTGCGCGAAGGTATCGAGCGAATGGGTTTTCATGAAACCGTCCTGCGTTCCGGCACAATGGCGGGGGCGGCAAAATCGGTGCAGACCACCGGCGATCTGCCCGAATGGGACCTGAGCCATCTCTATCCCGGCACCGAATCACCCGAGTTCAAGCGCGATCTCGACCGCGGTCTCGTCGAAGCGCAGGCCTTGGCCGGCCGCTATCGCGGGAAGCTCGCCGAGCTTGCGGCTGCGCCCGCTGGCAGCGAGACGCTGGCCGCGGCGGTGAAGAGCTATGAGGGCTTGAGCGACCTGCTCGGCCGGATCGGTGCCTATGCGGGCCTCGTCTATTCCGGCGATACCACCGATCCGCAGCGCGCCAAGTTCTATGGTGACACGCAGGACAAGCTCAACGCCGCGATCACCGAACTGCTGTTCTTCGAGCTGGAACTGAACCGGATCGAGCCGGACCTGCTGGCGAAGGTCGCTGCCCAGGCGCCGCTCTCGCATTGGAAGCCCTGGCTGGAGGATTTGGCCAAGGACAAGCCGCATCAGCTCGAAGACCGAATCGAGGCGCTGTTCCATGAGAAGTCGATGACGGGCGCGGCCGCCTGGAACCGGCTCTTCGACGAGACGATCGCCTCGCTGCGCTTTATCATCGACGGCGAAGAGCTGACGCTCGAACTCACCCTCAACAAACTTCAGGACAGCGACGGCGAAGTGCGCCGCAAGGCTGCGGAGGCGTTGAGCACGGTATTCCGCAAGGAACTGCGCACCTTCGCGCTGATCACCAATACGCTCGCCAAGGACAAGGAAATCTCCGACCGCTGGCGGAAATTCGTGGATGTTGCGGATTCCCGCCATCTCGCCAACCGGGTCGAACGCGAGGTCGTGGATGCGCTGGTCGCAGCCGTACGCGAGGCCTATCCGCGCCTGTCGCACCGGTATTACCGACTGAAGGCGAAGTGGTTCGGCCGCGAGGAGCTGGATTTCTGGGATCGCAACGCGCCGTTGCCGCAGGTCGAGCAGCGGACGATTCCCTGGACCGAGGCCCGGGAGACGGTGCTCTCCGCCTATGGCGCCTTCTCCCCCGAGATGGCGGCGATCGCCAGGCGCTTCTTCGACGAGCGCTGGATCGACGCGCCGCCGCGCCCCGGCAAGGCGCCCGGCGCCTTCGCGCATCCGACCGTGCCATCGGCGCATCCCTACGTGCTGCTGAACTACCAGGGCAAGCCGCGCGACGTGATGACGCTGGCGCATGAGCTCGGCCATGGCGTGCACCAGGTGCTGGCCGCACCGAACGGCGCCTTGATGGCGCCGACGCCGCTGACGCTGGCCGAGACGGCGAGCGTCTTCGGGGAGATGCTGACCTTCCGCAAGCTGCTCGACTCGACCACCGACAAGAAGCAGCGCAAGGCGATGCTGGCGGCCAAGGTCGAGGACATGATCAATACGGTCGTGCGCCAGATCGCCTTCTACACCTTCGAGCGCCGGGTCCACGAGGCCCGCCGCGAGGGCGAGCTGACGCCGGAAGCGCTCTGCGAGATCTGGATGGGCGTTCAGGAAGAGAGCCTGGGGCCGGCGATCCGGCTTACGTCGGGATACGAGCCCTACTGGTGCTATATCCCGCACTTCATCCACTCGCCCTTCTACGTCTACGCCTACGCCTTCGGGGACTGCCTGGTGAACTCGCTCTACGGCGTCTACCAGAACGCCTCCGAGGGTTTCCAGGAGCGCTATTTCGCGCTGCTCTCGGCCGGCGGCAGCAAGCCCTATTCCGAGCTGCTGGCGCCTTTCGGCCTCGATGCGAAGGATCCGGGCTTCTGGCAGATCGGCCTTCGGATGATCGAGGGCATGATCATCGAGCTTGAAGGGATGGAGTGAGACGATCGTCATGGTCGGGCTTGTCCCGACCATCCACGTCTTCGCTGGTCGAA
>SEEM01000406.1 GCA_004144595.1 Hyphomicrobiales bacterium | reverse complement strand
GCCTAGAGCAGTTCGGCGGTTGGGAGAATTGCGGAATCTCTCTAGCTGTCGACGATGTCTAGGCGCGCATCGCCAGCGCGGTTCTCGATCTCGACCAGCCAGAGATCGCTGTCGAAGCGGACCTCGCGCGCGACCCGGTCCTCGATCGCGAGCGGATCGGCATCGAGCACGAGCTGGAAGCGCCGCGCTCCGGCCTCGTCCGCCAGCGCCTGCGGCGCCGGGCCGTAGAGCGCCGCGGTGCCGTCCAATCGGTCGAGCTTGACGAAGATCGCACCGGCTTCGCGCGCGCCGCGCCGGCGCAGCACCGCGACGAGCCCGTCATGCGCAGCTTGGCGCAGATAGGCCGAGACCCAGAAATCGCTGGTCAGGCGTGGCAAGACCGGCCCTCGCGAGGCTGGGAATGTCCGCGCCTCTCCGAAGCGCAGACGTTCTCAGTCTTTTTGTTTTGCCGCATTTTCTTCACGCGAACCGGTCGCCACTTCGCTTGAAAATGCTCTAGAGCACGCGCCGATCAGATTGCAACGCAATCTGATCGGATAACGCGTTCTCTCCCATAAGCTTAGAGACGGATTCACTGATCAGGTTGATTCAACCTGATCAGATCCGGCTCTAGCGCCGCTGGCCCTTGATGTCTGCCGGCGGGCGGATGTCGGAGCCGTTGATCAGGTCTGCGATCGGATCGCGCGCCACCGGCTGGGCAGCCGGAGCCGGGCGTGCCGGCGCTGGTGCCGCCTGGGCCTGGCGCTGGTGGACAGGCGCAATCGGTGCCGGCGGGCGCGGCGCCGCATCGCGCGCAGCCGGTGCCAGCGTGCCGGGCCGCGCCGGCGGCATCACTGCCTGCGGGACGGGCGCGGGCTCGCCGACGACCGGCGTCTCGACCCGGCGCGGTTCGGCCGGACGCGCCGCGGACTGCGAAGGCGGCGACAGCATCGGGGCGGGATGGCGGCCCTTCTGGAACAGTACCGCATTCAGCACGATCAGCACCGAGACCGCCGCGAACAGCAGCACGATCAAGCCCCGGCCAGGACGGCGGGCGAACCAGCGCAGCAGCCGCGCCGGGATCGACGGGGCGGCGCGTCGGCCAGCCGGACGGCGAA
>SEEM01000405.1 GCA_004144595.1 Hyphomicrobiales bacterium | reverse complement strand
TCCTAGGGGTGACAGCCACATGGCTGCGCTTCCCGCCCGGTCTGCAGAATCGAAGAGGCGCCCGGTCGCGGGCGCCTCCCATTTTACGGTGCTGAGCGCTCGGCGGTCAGGCCAACTCATTCCACTCGAAGACGAGCCTGTCGCGGGCGTCGACAGGCAGCGTCTTGATCCAGGCCGCCTCGGCGGTGACGTGGCGGACAGCCGCCTGCATCGCTGGTGGATCACCGGCCTCGCCGCGCTCGTTGATCAGCGCGACCACCTGCTTTTTGAGGGAAAGCGCCTGGCGGTTGTGGATCGGCCAGATCATCACCTGGCAGGCCGCAAGGTATCCCATCAGTCGCGCGCCTTCGGCTGCGGTCATGAGCTCGCTGGCGTTTGCCGGGCCCCGCTCAGCAAGCGTCAGAAGACGATCGCAGGTCTCGAACATCGTCGTGGCTCGCTGCAGCAGGTGGTCGAGATCGGGCGCCGACCTGGCGAAGCGGGTCCATTCCACGATCTGCCGGTCGGCGAAGGCCGGAGGGCCGCCGCGCTTTGGCAGGTGCTCGACGAGGTCGAAGCGCTCGAGCGGCCAGGCTGCCAGACCGCGATCGTCGGACTGGGGCGCCGCCGGCGCCGGCGGCAACATCAGCGCGGGGACTGCGAAGGCCCCACGCTTCCACCGGATACGACGGGCCTGGTAGGGCTCGACGCCGCCCACGAAGTCCTTAGGACGCTTGTGGAACAGCGCGCCGGTCTGCTGCGCCAACGCAAGTTTGGCTTCCGCCGCGTCGAGGTTGTCCGCCGGCCAAAGTGCGACCAGCGCGATCAAGCTGATGCTCATGATCTCGATGCCGCCGCAGACGGCCTCCAGGATATCGTCGCCGGGCTCCTTCACCATCCAGACCCGGAGCTCTTCGCTGTGCAGGTTCTTGGCGTTGCGTGCCGCGGTCTTGAGATCCAGCGGTTGGCGCCTGAATGCGACCAGCTCCGCAAGGCTCGGATCGTCACCGGCGGCGACCTCCATCGCGACAGTGACCGGATCCTGCAGGCCGGTGCCGGCCGGGTCGTCGATCGCTTTGCTACTCCGTGGGGCGAGCGAGCGGCCCCCCTCATTCGACTTGG
>SEEM01000142.1 GCA_004144595.1 Hyphomicrobiales bacterium | reverse complement strand
CAGGTTCTCGTTGCTCTCGGCATAGCCGAACTTGCTGTCGCCGCCCCGGCCGGCGCCGGAGATGCCCGTCTTGACGTCGATCACGATGTTGCCGGGCTCGATCAGCCTGTCCGCCAGCAGCGGCGCCAGCGCGGTCAGCGTTGCGGCGGGGAAGCAGCCGGGATTGGCGACGCGGGTCCGCCCCTCGATCTGGGCCGGCCAGATATCGGCCAGGCCATAGGCCCAGCCATCGACATAGCGATGGTCGCCGCCGATATCGACGATCTTCACGCTCGCCGGGACGCGCGCCAGCGCCTCGGCCGAGGCGCCCGTGGGCAGCGACGCGAACAGCACGTCGAGCTTCGGCAAGGTCGCCGGGTCCCATTTCTCGATCACCCGTTCGGCCAGCCTGGCCGGCACGCCGGGGAAGCGATCCACCAGGCGGCTGCCGGCGCTGCTCTCGCCTGCTGCATAAACGAGCTCGAAAGACGGGTGGCTCGCAATCAGGCGCAGCGCTTCGCCGCCGCCGAAACCGCTGATGCCGACAATGCCGACGCGAATGCTCATGGTGGTGTCCTTCTTCGATGCAGGCAAAAGAAAACCCCCGGAGCCGAAGGCTGCGGAGGTTCGGGAACGCGGACCGAGGGTCGCTTCGGGGCGTGGACCTAGGGAGAGGCCGTAACGACGCGGAAGTACACTGATCGACGCGCAGCCCGAAGAGCCGCCGCTTGGATGCGGCGACGTCGGCGTCGATCACAAAGGGTCTGGTTCCCGAGCATGTCCCACAACAGTGTCGCGCGCCCCGTTCGTCGTCAAGCGGAGTGCCTGCTGGCGATCTGCTGCGGTGGTTGGCGTCGTGCGCGCTTCATTCTCAATCTTGGCCGTAGCGACCCAGCCTGACAGGGCAGTTACCCTAGTTTAACGCCTGCTCAGTACAAGGGCTTACCATCAAGGGGCGATGAGATGCCAGAACGGCGGAAACATCACAGAGTGAATGTGCGCTTGCAGGCTCGGTTCATGCTGCAAGATGGCAGCGAATACCAAGCCGAGACCATAGACGCCTCTCTCAGCGGTATAAGCTTTCGGTCTGCCGTCGTCCCTTATCGCGGCCAGCGTGTGATCGCCTATGTATCAGACCTGGGGCGCATCGAAGGCATTGCGACGAGAGTTTCACGAGAAGGCTTCGCGATTTCCGTCGCGGCCACCCGTTATCGCAAGGACAAAATCGCTGGAGCGCTCACATGGGCACAGCTCGAGCAACTTGGAAGCCGCGCTACGGATCGGATCGTGCCAACAATCCGGCAAGGCAATCTGTTCACGCAGAACGCGCTTCATGCCGTTGAAATTCTGAACGTTTCGACTGGCGGAGCTGCTGTGAAATCAGATGTCTTCCTTCCGCTTGGATCGACGGTACGCCTCGGGGACTATGCCGCCCTTGTGCTACGTGTTGAGAATGGAATTTACGCACTGGCCTTCGAGCAAGAGCTGCCGCCCGCGATCGTCAATGCCGATATCCGCTTCACTTGACTTCACAAAGCGCGCATGGACACAGGGCCAAGTCTTTCAGTCTAAGAATCCGCCGCGCATGGGACGTATCCCCCAGCAACCTCAGTACGCCCTGTAGAACTCCTTTCCACGTAGGACACCTTTCGGCGTAGGACTGCTTTCGACCCGAGCCGAACAGTGGCAGCGCCGTCTTTCTGCCACCCGGCGGTTCCTCGCGGCTGTCGTCCAGCGCGGATATCGTGCGAAGACTGACGGGAAGACGCCTGAGTGCTCCCGATTCCCGGGGCAATGCAGCGATGGAGTTCCGCCGTGCTGAAACGCTATCTCGCCCTGGCATTCCTGCTGCTCGGCCCGGTCGGCTGCGTCTCGCAGGATAGCGTTCCGCGCGCGCGGGCCGACGGGCCGGCCTATATGCAGCCCGGCATCGGCGCGCCCGCCCGCCAGACGGATACGTTCGGCAGCCCCCTTCGCTAGGCGCTCTTAGGCCGGCCACACAGCCCGACAAAAAACCCGGCAGGCCGAGGCCCGCCGGGTCACTGAAGCGAGATCGTTCGGCCGTCTCAGCCGCGGGGCGCGAAGGCCTTGAGCGTGGCGGCGGCCAGCGCCGACTTCAGGATGGCGCCGAGGATGAAGGGCGCCGCACCGAGCGCGATGGCCTTGGGCAGGCCGATCAGCACGGCGAGCCAGGCGACGCCGATCACCAGGCAGAGCGCGTTGCCTGCGAGCATCGCGGCGAAGGCGAAGCCGACGCGGCTGCCGTTCCAGCCCCGCTGCGCCAGCCAGCCGGTGAGGGCCGCGGCGAAGGGGAAAGCCAGCAGGTAGCCGCCGGTCGGGCCGGCGAAATAGGCAGCGCCGCCGACCGCGCCGGCAAAGACCGGCAGGCCCATCGCGCCCTGCGCCAGCCAGGCGATGACGGTGACGGCGCCGAGACGCCAGCCATAGAGCGCGCCGACGAGCGTGACCGCGAAGGTCTGCATCGTCATCGGCACCGGAAACATCGGCACCTTGATCTGCGAGGAGATCGCCAGCAGCAGGCTGCCGACGATCACGGCGCCGGCCTGCCAGGCGAGCGAGCGGCTTTCCAGCCGCAGCGGGCTGAACGGGCGGCTGAGGGCAAGATCGGTCATGGTCACTCCTTCGTCGCGATCAAATTATCTATAATTTCGATCTTTGATCTATGAGAAAGTCCATATCTCGGCGGAAAAGGCAAGCGCGCCCTTTGTTGCGACACCGGTTGGCATTGCTGGCAATCTTCCTTCTGGCCCAAGCGTCATTCTCGGGCGCAGCGCAGCGTAGACCCGAGAATCTCTTGCCGGAATCGGCAGGGGGGAGTCCTCTCCGGCAGGAGATGCTCGGGTCGAGCCCGAGCATGACCGCCCGGTTATGTGCATCTTTAGGGGGACCGGGTTCGCAGCCCTGCCCCCTCACCCGACGATGGCGAAGGCCCCGCGCGTCGTGCCCGAGGCGGTGCGGACCGGGCGCTCGCCGATCCACTGCGCATGCCGCGCCAGCGTCGCAATCGCGGTCTCCAGGTCGCTGTTGCGCAACGCGCTCAGGATCGTGCGGTGGTCGTGGTCGGTGCGTGCCTCCCATTCCGAGCGCCAGGCCGAGAACAGGAAACGCGCGCTCGCCGCATGGAGATCGTCGATCGTCGCGAGCAGGCGCTTCATCCCGCAAGGCGCGACCAGCGTGCGGTGAAAGCGGCGATTCGCCTCTTCCCAGGCCCGCACGTCAGTAGCGGCGTCGCAGTCGCGCCGCGCCTGCTCGGCCTTGTCGAGGATCGCGGCGGTGAGATGCGGCGCGGCATGGCGCAGGGCCAGCACCTCCAGCGCGGCGCGCATCGCCGCGACCTCCTTCACCTCCGCGAGGTCGAATAAGGCGACGCGGACACCGCGGCGCGGCTCGCTGAGCGCCAGCCCCTGCGCCTCCAGCCGGCGAAAGGCCTCGCGCACCGGGACATGGCTGGTCTCGAACTCGGCGGCGACATGATCCTGCCGCAAGCGGGCGCCGGGCTCGATCGTTCCGGCGATGATCCGCTCGGCCAGGGCCTTGGCGATGCGGACGGCGATGGTGTCTTCGGCAGGCCTCGTCATGATTTATAGATAATTTGACAAGGTGGCCCTGTCGAGCGGATATCGGCAAGGTCTCACCCAGCCTGGCGAGCGAGCCGCCCTTGTCGTCAGCGGCGCGGCAGGGCCGCTCTTATCGCTCGCATCTGCATGGCAGCCGGTCGTAGCAGGGTCGCTCGGGAGGGAGCCGCACCGACCCGGTTGGGGTCGTTGAGCACGTTGCCGTCGATGTAATTGGAATCGGCGTCGCCCCCCTGCCCGCGCGCATAGGTGACGGTCCCCCGCACGACCGGGGTCGGTCCCAGAGACGTCGTCGGAGCGATCATGCCCAGGCTCAGATCGACGCTCTGGCTGATCGCGACCTGCGACCAGAGACCAAGCTTGTCGATCTGAAGGCGCCCGCCCAGCATCTGCACGCCGAATTTGGCGAAGCCCTTCACCAGCGCCGTCTTGCCGGATTGCCCATCCACCAGGGCCTTGGCGCCATCGAGCGCCCCGTCGACGGTCGAGCCTATGAACAGTAGTGCCCGGGCGCTTGCAAATCCTTGCCCGGAAATGCCGATCGCACCGACCACCATGCTCGATGTCGCCTCGAGGGTCGCCGCCCCGATATTGCCGGTATCCTGGAACTTGGACGCGCCTTTCAGCGACGAGCCGGCGCCGAGAAGCGCGATGCTTGCTCCGCCCGAGAAGAAGGCGGAGCCGACCACCAGCACCGTGGCGGAGAGGTCTCGAACAAATTCGAGAACCTTCTTGCCGGCCTCGAGCCCGTCGACGGTCGAATTGATCGAGAGCTGTGTCTCGCGCATGGCCTCGCGCTGCATCGTCTCGATCTCGGCGTTCTTGTCCCGCGCCTCCTTGCGCAGCGAGACGAGCTCATCGAAGAGCTCTTCGCCTCGCATCCGGGTGATCCGATCCTGTGTATTGCTCCACCAGCGCTGGGATTCCTCCTCGATTTCCTCTCTCAGCCCATTGTAATCGATCTCGATATTGGTGAGCGTCGGCAGCATGAACCCTTCCGACACCGCCTTGCGCACGGCGCGCCGGCGTGTCTCGACCGCCCTGACATGGTCCCGCACCAGCGCATACATCGCGTTGCGCTCGACCCGCCATTCCCGGTCGGCCTTGTCCAGCACGTATTCCCAGGCCATCCCGCACCCTTTCCTTCGATTGCGAACGGCTCGCATCCAAGGCTCAGGATCGTCGATCGCGGGACAGGACGGGTCCCTCATATAGCGGAGGGGATGCGGGCTGGCGGGCGCGCACCTCCTGACTCGCTGCGTCAGGAGGAAGGCAGCAGCCGGCGCGGCTGCGTGCTATTCATGGCGGGCAGATCGTCGCGAGGCTGGAAAGGCCCGGCATTTGCCCTATCTGTAGTCCTTCTCCTCGACCGGACGCCCCGATGGCTCGCAAGACAGAATCCGCCGCTGCCCAGGCCGCTGCGCTGGAAGACATGTTCGACCGCAATCGCGCGGCCGATCCGAACAGCCGCGCCATCACCGTGCGCGGCGCGCGCGAGCACAATCTCAAGAATGTCGATCTCGCGATTCCCCGAGACAAGCTCGTGGTGTTCACCGGCCTGTCCGGCTCGGGCAAGTCCTCGCTCGCCTTCGACACGATCTATGCCGAAGGCCAGCGGCGCTATGTCGAGAGCCTCTCGGCCTATGCCCGCCAGTTCCTCGAGATGATGCAGAAGCCCGATGTCGACCAGATCGACGGGCTCTCGCCGGCGATCTCGATCGAGCAGAAGACCACCTCGAAGAACCCGCGCTCGACCGTCGGCACCGTCACCGAGATCCACGACTACATGCGCCTGTTGTG
>SEEM01000404.1 GCA_004144595.1 Hyphomicrobiales bacterium | reverse complement strand
AGCACGGGGTTGCCGAGGCCGCCGCGCCAGAGATCGGCGATCTTGCCGATGCGCGCTTCGAGCAGCCGGGCGATCACCCGGGCACGGTCGCGGAAGCTCGCTTCGACATGGGCGCGTAGGTCGCGCCCGGAGAGGCCGGCGGCATAGGCCGCCCCAACGATCGCCCCCATCGACGAGCCGGCGATCAGCGCCGGCTTCAGGCCGAGCTCGTCGAGCGCCTCCAGCACCGGGATATGGCTGAGCCCGCGCGCCCCGCCCGAACCGAGCACGAGGACGAGCTCGGGGCCGGACGGATCCGGCAGGCGGGCGAGAGGGCTGGAGACATTGGTCATAACAGGATGTTGCGGTGCGGGAGCCGCTCAGGCAACCTCCCTTGCGAGGAAAGGGTTCACCGCCGCCAGCGTGTCCTGCGGATTTTCCTCCGGCAGGAAATGTCCGCTGACGATCGCCTGTCCCTCCGCCTGCGGCGCGAAGGTCTCGCGCCAGATCGCGAGCGGGCTTGTCCCCTTGGCCGGGATGCCGGCCTCGCCCCAGAGTATCAGCACCGGGCAGAGGATCTTTTTTCCCGCTCCGAGATCGGCCTTGTCGTGATCGAGGTCGCTCGTCGCGCCGGCGCGATAATCCTCGCAAGCGGCATGGATGCGCGAGGGATCGTTGAAGGAGTCGGCGTAGGCGGCCATTGCCAGCGGATGGAAGGCCTCGATCTTCTTGGCGCGCGTCCAGCTCGCGATCGTATGGTCGAGCCAGCCGGCAGGATCGGCCTGGATCAGCTTTTCCGGTACCGGTTCGGGCTGGGCCAGGAAGGTCCAGTGATAGACCTGCATGGCGCGCGCCGCGTTCATGCCCTCCCACATCGAGACGGTCGGCAGGATGTCGAGCAGGACGAGCCGCTCGACCCGGCCGGGATGGTCGAGCGCGAGGCGATAGGCGACGCGGGCGCCGCGGTCATGGCCGATTACCGCGAAGCGGTTGAAGCCGAGCGCGCTCATCGCGGCGACGATGTCCTCGCTCATGCCGCGCTTGGTATAAAGCGCCTTGCCGCCATCGCCATGCGGCGCAGCCGACCAGCCATAGCCGCGCAGGTCCGGGCAGACGACGGTGTGCGTC
>SEEM01000047.1 GCA_004144595.1 Hyphomicrobiales bacterium | reverse complement strand
CTTTTGTACTGGTATCCGGGGCGCTCGATCGTGACAGTGGCTGCGACAGAACCAAAGACAAGGGCGCCCCGGATACCAGTACAAAAGACTATCCAAAGCTTAGATGATGCGCTCGACGGCTATGCGGCTTGCAAATAGCCTACTTTCCAGTCTTAGTCACACTAGGCGGCGAGCACAATTTGGGCGGTTACCCAGCGACTAACCAGAATTCTGAAACGACAACGCCCGCGGGCCTTTCGGCTGCGGGCGCAAGTCGGATTGGGATGCTAACAACACATCGTCGGAGCAGCCGCAACCGGTGCGAAATTACTCGGCTTGAAGGTTGACCGCCGAGCTTTTCCCGGTCTTCCGATCGGGTTCAAGATCAAAGCTGACCTTCTGTCCGTCGTTGAGCGAGCGAAGACCCGCGCGCTCAACCGCGCTGATATGAACGAAGACATCCTGTCCGCCGCCCTGATCGGGCGTAATGAAGCCGTAACCCTTGGTCTCGTTGAACCATTTCACTGTGCCCGTAGCCATGTATTTCTCCTTGGGGAGCCAACACCATGCAGATGGCGAACCTGCAAGGCAACGGTTAATCCCGCGCGGCCACGTTCCAATGGGCTGAAAGGTGCTCAAGCCCGTGATCGAGCAGGAACTACCCCAGGGTCGACTGGCTCTGATCGAGCTCGACGCATTCCCGAATGGCCAGCCGTGGCGGACCGGCCGCGCCACGGTTGAAGCTGCCGATTGCGTCGTCAACCATCGGCACGACGATTCCCTCCTGGCGAATCTCATGTGACCTCAGCCTGCAGGGCGTCGCTCCAAGCTCGGTTGTACTTGGGAGGGCATCTCGACACGCACAGGCAATCCTATTCCCACCCCTTTCTAGCTGCCGCTCGTCGCCTCGCGGTCAATAGCAGTTCAATAGCAGTTCAATAGCAAAGCCCTTTACGTTTGCTTTTTACCCCGCCTTTGTTCTCTTTTCGAGCTGCTGGACGCCTGCGATTTTTTCGAAGAATCGGCTTTTTTGTCTACGTTGACATCGTAGGGGTCACAGGTTCGATCCCTGTCGCGCCCACCATTTTTCCTCAGTGTTTACTGGGGTTTACGGCCTCCCTCCCGGGAGGCCGTTTTCGTTTGGGGCCGCGCCCCTGGCGCCGGAAGATGTCGTGCTGGCGTGCGTTGACGGCAGCTGGGACATCGGCGTGCAGCCGCAGCCCGAGTTCATCCGTCTGGCGCATCCCGAAGGGCGCCGCCCCTCGGCAAAGCTGCGCGCCTTCGCCGATTGCCTTCGTCATGCTTTTGGACAACCGCCCTATCGGGAGCGTTTCGAATCCGATGCGCACACGCGTAAGCGCTAGGATACCCGCATGCTGTGCGCCATCATCCGGCTACCCCATCAAAGATGTGAAGTATCTTGGGCGGGAAATGGAGGTGAACATCACGCTGTGCCTGCCCTTCGTTAGCACCAGCCCGGTCCACGGGACCGCCTTCGACATCGCCGGGCGCGGCATCGCAGACCCTGCCTCGTTCGAAACAGCTTTGGCCTATGCGCGGCGCCTCGTTGCCGCACGGGCCCCGACCAGCCGCACCGAAAGGCCAAGCCATGGGACTTCGCTTCATCTTCATGCTGACGCGCAACGACCGGACGGTCGAGGACGCCGCGCAGCAGTTGCAGACCGCACTCGCGCTCGGCGTCCGCCATATCGGCTTCAAGGATATCGGCCTGCCGATCCCGGAGCTCAAGGCGCTGAATGTCGCGATCAAGGCCGGCGGCGCGACCTCCTATCTGGAAGTCGTTTCGCTCGACCGCGACAGCGAAATCGCCTCGGCCAAGGCCGCGCTCGAGATCGGCGTCGACGTATTGCTCGGCGGCACGCGCGCTGACGACGTGCTGCCGGTGATCGCGGGCAAACCGGTGCAATACTGCCCTTTCCCCGGGAGCATCGTCGGCCATCCGAGCGTGCTCGAAGGCAGCATCGAGGAGATCGTGGCCAGCGCCAAGGCGCTTGCAGCCCGGGACGGCGTGCATGGGCTCGATCTTCTGGCCTATCGCTCCAAGGGTGACGTCCCGGCGCTGATGAAGGCCGTCTGCGCTGCCGTACCGAAGCCGGTCTACATCGCCGGCTCGATCGACACGCCCGAGCGCATCGCCCTCGTGAAGGAGGCGGGTGCCGCCGGCTTCACTGTCGGCACAGCCGCTCTCGACGGGAAGTATCCCGCCGGCAGCGACAGTGTGCCAGACCAGCTTTCCGCGATCATCCACGACGTCGCGAAGCTGAACAACCATCTCTCGCCGTTCAGTAAAAAGAACCTCGCCGCGTCGTTCTCCGGCCTGCCCGCCTCGGGTTCGGCACTGATCTCCGGTCAGATAAACGGCATGCAGATCGCGCTCGCCCACTTTTCCGACAGCGCAGCCTGGAATTTCGAGCTGCATGACGACAAGCTCGTCTTCGTTCACAAGGGCAAGCTGTTGATGAAATTCCGCGATCGCGACGAGACGGTCGAAGAAGGCGAGTTCATCGTCGTGCCCCATGGGGTGGAGCATCGCCCCGTGGGCATCAGCGGCGTCTGCGAAGCGGTTGTGATCGGACCGGCAAAAGCGGCGGTGCTCGCAGGCGCGCCGCACCCGCTCTAAGCGCCCAGGCCGCTCTTGCGGCTTTCGCCGCTGTGCAGCATCAATCGTCGCGCTGCCACCCGCTTCGGCGGCCGCCGTCCGACACTGTCGAGGCTCGACCATGCTGACCCCGGCATTTCCTGCAGGCCGATGAGATGCTGACGTCCCTGCGCTCCCTGTTGATCGGGCTTTGGCTTCTCATCGTCCTCTCGGCCGGTGCGACTGGCTTTCTGTTTGTTTCGTTCTATCGGGAGACGACGAGCGTCCAGGCCGGCCGTGCGCAAGATCGGCTGGCCTCCGCCTGCCGTGGCATCGCCGATCGCTACGCGTTCTTTGCCTCCGGCTGGCGCGGGCCATGGCCGGCCCGGACCGACGACGAGCTGCGGCGGCGGTTGACGGATCTTGCCCAGGTCGCCCTGGCGCGCGCGCCCCAGATCGAGGGCGGCATCTGGCGCGAAGCCGAGGGTTCGCTCGCCTATGCATTCCCGACCTATGAGGGCACGGGTCCGAAGACCGATCTGCCGGCGGCGGAACTGCCGACGATCGGGGAGGTCAATGCCGCCGCCGCGACCACCGGCAGGCCGGCGACGATCGAGCGGCGGGGACGTTCGCAAATCCTGCTGCTGCATGCGTGCCCGCTCGCAGGTTCAACCGATGCAGCACTGACCGGCTGGACGATGACCCGCATCGCCGCCGGCTTCGGGTCCGCCTATGACCGGCTGATGATCGGGTTCGCGGTTCTTGCGGTCACCGTATTGGGCTCAGCGGTCTGGCTGGGCTGGCTGCTGGTCGCATGGTCGCGGCGGATCGCCCGGCTCGAAGCCGACCTGGCTGCCGGTCATGACGCCGATCTTCCCCGGCTCTCGCCGACGGGACTGCCCGAGCTGGACCGCCTGGTGCATGCGCTCAACGCCAGCGGCGAGAGGTTGTCGGAGGCACGGCGGCGCGCCGCGGGCGCGGAGCGCCTGGCTGCGGTCGGCCGCCTCGTCGCCGGCGTTGCTCATGAGGTCAGGAACCCAGTTGCCGCCATGCGGCTCAAGGCGGAAAACGCTCTCGCCACGGCTGACGAGCAGCGCCGCATCTCCGCGCTCGGCTTCATCCTCGACCAGATCGCCAGGCTCGATCGCCTGTTGCGCGATCTCCTGACGATGAGCCAGCCGCGCGAACCCAGGGCGGAGGCTGTCGACCTCGTGCGCTTCCTCGCCGGGATCGTCGCCGCCTTCAGCGATCGTGCGGACGCTGGGCAGGTGACCTTGATCGAACGTCTGGACGCGGGGGCCGCCAGCGAACCGCCACCCGTTTTCGATGCGGGAGAGATCGGACGCGTCGTCGAAAACCTCGTCGGCAACGCTCTGCGGCATACGCCGGCCGGTGGCAACGTGGCGCTGACTGCAACAAGGCGCGGCGGCAATCTCGTGATCGCCGTGCGCGATGATGGGCCCGGCGTGCCGGCGGAAATCCGCGAGCGCCTGTTCGAGCCCTTTGTGACGGGGCATCCCGACGGGACTGGCCTTGGCCTCGCCATCGCGCGGGAGATCGCCGGCGTCCACAACGCGGTCTTGCACCTGCTGCCCTCGGAGCGGGGAGCCCATTTCGAGATCGAGCTGCCATGGCACAATCGACCATCCTGATCATCGACGACGAAGCGGCGTTGCGCGAGAGCCTGGAGGAAACGGTGCGCGATCTCGGCTACGAGGCCGCGACGGCCGCATCCGGGCGAGCCGGCCTGGATCACCTGCGCAGTGAGACGATCGACGCGGTCCTGCTCGACCTGCGTCTGGGTGGCGACATGGACGGCCTGGTGGTTCTCAAGGCGATCCGCGCGCTCCCCAAGCCGCCCCCGGTCACGATCCTGACCGCTTATGCGACCGCTGAAAACACCATCGAAGCCATCAGGCTCGGCGCTTTCGACCATCTCACGAAGCCGATCGGCCGCGCCGATCTTGCCGACAATCTGACGCGAATGCTCGCATTGCGGACGATGGAGCAGGCGGTTCCTGCGAATCCAGACGATGGACAGATCGCGTCGCGCTTTACCCTGGTCGGACTGAGCGAGCCGATGCGGGTGGTGCAAAAAGCCATCGGGCTCGCTGCCGACAGCGACTCGACCGTGCTCGTCACCGGCGAGACCGGCACCGGCAAGGAGCTCGTCGCTCGCGCTTTGCATGAACACAGCCGGCGCAAACCCAAGCCGTTCATCGCGGTCAATTGCGCTGCCATCCCGCCGGACCTGCTCGAATCGGAGCTGTTCGGCCATGTGAAGGGCGCTTTTACCGGCGCGATGACCGACCGCAACGGCGCCTTTCGCGATGCGGACGGCGGCACGCTCTTCCTCGACGAAATCGGCGACATGCCGCCTGCGATGCAGGCGAAAATCCTGCGGGTGCTTCAGGACAAGATCGTCACGCCGGTCGGGGGACGTCCGGTGCAGGTCGACGTCCGCATCGTCGCAGCGACGCATCGCAAGCTCCCCGAGCGTGTCGCGCAGGGCCTCTTCCGCGAGGACCTCTATTACCGCCTGAACGTGCTGACGATCCCGCTTGCTCCCCTGCGCGAACGCCTCGCCGATATCGTGCCGCTGGCCGAGCATTTCCTGCGCCTAGCAGCGCGCCCCGGCGAGCGGCCGAAACGGATGACCGGGGCGCTGGCGGCGAAGCTGCTGTCGCGCTCCTGGCCCGGAAACATCCGCGAGCTCAAGAACGCCATCGACCGCGCCGTGGTGCTCGCGCGGGGCGATGCGCTCGACGTCGCGGATACCGGTGATGCCGGCATCGAGACGGGAGCGGCCGCCCCACCTGCCGGCTGGCTCGACGGAGACCTGCCCACGGCCGTCGCAAGGCTCGAGACCGAGATGATCCGTCGCGCGCTTCTGACCTGCGCGGGGAACCGGACCGAAGCGGCGCGGCGCCTCGGCATCAACCGGCAGCTCCTTTACACCAAGATCGAACGCTACGGCCTCGATGCCGGAGGGGCGTCAGAATCCATGACGGGACTTGTCGGGAATACGGACGGATCAGAGAACAGCTGATCAGGCAAGTCATTGAAATGTAAACACCTGCCCGCTGGCATGCCGGTTGCGGATGAGACCTCATCCCGCCGGACATCCGGCACGACAGCAGGTGAAATCATGACGAACAGAGTTCGCTCGACAGCCGCCGCCCTCTTGTTGCTGGGCGGTACGGCGCTCACTGCCGCCACCGTCTTCGCCCAGGCGCGCGGCGGCCTTGCCTACGACGTTTCCCAGCTTCCGCAGACCAAGGGCGTCGTCAAGCAGTACACGCTGAGCCCGCGCGGCGAGATCGACGGCCTGCTGCTCGCCGACGGTACCGAGGTCAAGCTGCCGCCGCACCTTTCCACCCAGACTGCGTTCGCGCTGCGGCCGGGCGATGCGGTCACCGTCCGCGGCCTCAAGGCGCGAGCGCTGCCATTGGTCGACGCCGTCTCGGTCACCAACGACGCGACCGGAGCCGTCGTGCTGGACCAGGGCGGCCCTGCCGAACGTGCGACCACGTCGGAGGTCGTCACGAGCAAGATCGTCGCCGTGCTGCACGGCAAGCGCGGCGAAATCAACGGCGCGGTTCTCGACAATGGCGCCCAGTTGCGGCTGCCCCCGCACGAGGCCGAACGTTTCGCCGACCTTCTCAAGCCGGATCAGGCGATCTCCGTCCGCGGCGAAAGCACGAAGAGTGCGCTCGGTACGGTGATCGAGGCGACGGCGATCGGCGCCACGCCGGATCGCCTGGCGCAACTGGACGCGCGCCGTCCCAAGCCCCCGCGCCACGACGACCGGGCTCCGCCCCCGCCGCCTCCCGGGCCGCGCGGCTGACCTTCGAAACCAGGCCGGCCGCCGTCTCCCGACGCGGCCGGCACCCCGAGACAGGATTTTCCAATGCCCCATCAGGATATTCATGTTCGCGGCACGGTGCGGGATCTCTTCGCACACCGCTTCACCCTCGAAACCGATCAGGGTCTGCTTCTGGTCGACCTTACCCCCGAAGGTCTGGATCTGATCCGCCTGTCCTCCGGCGACAGCATCGAAATCTCGGGCGAGCGCAACCCTTCGGAGATCAAGGTTCGCCGTTTGATGCGGGGCGAAACCACGATCGACGTCGCCCTGAAACCCAAGCCAGGCAAGCATCGGGCGCCTGATGCAGAAGCTGATCCCGACAGTGCGATCCATGCCGTGCGCCAGGCCGGTTTCGAGCCGAATGGCGAGCCTCGCCGCAAGCCGAAGCACTTTGAGATCGATGCGGCGAAGGACGGCAAGCACTTCGAAGTCCACGTAACCTTCGCCGGCGAAGTGCGCCACGCCAAGCCCCAACTCGGCGTCGATTGACGCTGCGGCAAGCCTCTTTCGGTCGAGCGGGAACCCTCGCCAGCGACGCGGGTTGAAGCCGCGGTCGCGTTGGGGGGCTTCCTCACCGAAGCTCCCGCCGCGGTCCCGCCCTTTGCGGTGGGCCCCGTTCTTGCCATGCCCCGTCCGGCGCATGCCGTGCGGCCTCCCCGCCGATCCCCAATTCATGCCGCGAGACGCTTCCATGCCAACGCAAAGCCAGTCCGGCGCCTCGGTCAAATCGGGCGCGCGCTCGCCCTCCCGGCGGGCACTTCTCGGCCTGGACGCCCTGAATTTCTTCCTCGCCGATGTCCGCGATGGGCTCGGGCCCTATCTCGCGATCTATCTGATCGCGGTGCGCGGTCCCGAGCAGGGCTGGAACGAGGCGACGGTCGGTCTCGTCATGACGATTGCCGGCATCGTCGGCCTGCTCGCCCAGACGCCCGCCGGCGCCCTGATCGACAAGGGCCGCAACAAGCCTGTCATCATCATCGCAGCGGCACTCGCGGTGACGCTGTCGTGCCTGGTGCTTCCTTTCGTCAGCAATTTCTATCTGGTCGTGGGAACGCAATCGGTCGCCGCGATCGCTGGCGCGATCTTCCCGCCCGCGCTGGCCGCGATCACGCTCGGCCTCGTCGGGCCCAAGATGTTTTCCAAACGCATTGGCCGCAACGAGGCTTTCAATCATCTCGGAAATGCGACCTCGGCCGCGATCGCCGGCGCAACGGCCTATTTCTTCGGGCCTATCGTGGTGTTTTGGCTCATGGCCGTGCTCGCCGTCCTCAGCATCGGCGCCATGTTGATGGTCCCCGAAAAGGAGATCGATGACGATCTTGCCCGCGGCCTCGACGAGGCCGTCGTCGATGAGAAGCCGTCCGGCCTCAAGGCGCTGCTGCAGAACCGCCATCTGATGCTGTTCGCGCTGCTCTGCGCGATCTTCCACCTCTCCAATGCGGCGATGCTCACCTCGGTCGGCCAGTTGCTCACCCGCGTTGCGGGCAAGGAGCAGGCGACCTCGCTGATCGCGGTCTGCATCGTCGCGGCACAATGCGTCATGGTGCCCATGGCGCTCATGGTGGGTGCCAAGGTCGACGCGTGGGGACGCAAGCCGATCTTTGTCCTCGCCTTCGCCGTGCTGGGGCTGCGCGGCGCGCTCTATGTCGTCTCGGACAACCCGTTCTGGCTGGTCGGCGTTCAGGCGCTCGACGGGGTCGGCGCAGGCATCTTCGGGGCGCTGTTCCCCATCGTGGTCGCGGATCTGACCAGAGGCACCGGGCGCTTCAACGTCTCGCAAGGCGCCGTCGCCACCTTCCAGGGCGTAGGGGCGTCGATTTCGGCTTCCCTGGCGGGCGTGATCATCGTCACGGCTGGCTACTCTGCCGCCTTCCTGACCCTCGCCGCCATCGCCGCCTGCGGCCTCGTGCTTTACCTCGCCGCCATGCCGGAGACCCGCGGGTACACGCCGCCGACTGACGATCGTAACGGTCCGGTGCCGGCGCCGGGCCAAAGAATGATCTGATCCGCATGACCGGCTCTGCACTCGACGCGACGCAAATCCTCGCGATCGCGATTTTCCTGATGACCTATGTCGCCATCGCCATCGGCCGAATGCCCGGCCTGCGCGTTGACCGTGCCGGGGCAGCGCTGATCGGCGCGGCCTTGATGGTCGGCTGCGGCGTGCTCACGCTGGAGGATGCCTATCGGGCGATCGACCTGGATACCATCACCCTCCTGCTTGGCATGATGATCGTGGTCGCCAATCTGCGGCTCTCGGGCTTCTTCCGCATGGTAACCGGCTGGGCTGCGGGTCGCGCGCGACATCCAGTCCTGCTGCTCTCGGCCGTGGTGGTTTCGACCGGCGTGCTGTCGGCGTTTCTCGTCAACGATGCGATCTGCCTCGTCATGGCGCCCATCGTCATCACGCTGACCCGCGCGCTGGAGCGCAACCCGGTGCCGTACCTCATCGCGGTGGCGCTCTCGTCCAACGTCGGTTCGACGGCGACGATCACCGGCAACCCCCAGAACATGATCATCGGCAATCTCTCGGGCATCTCCTACGGCGCCTTCACCGGTGCGCTCCTGCCGATAGCAGCATTGGGGCTGCTGATGACGATCCTGCTCGTGCTCCTGCTCAATCCGCGCGAGTACGTGACGCGGCAGACGCTGCGGAGCGTCACCGTTCCCGCTCACTATCATGGCTGGCTCGCCACGAAGGCGGCGCTCGTCTCCGTCGCGATGATCGCCCTGTTTTTCCTCGGCCAGCCGGTGGCGAAGGTGGCGATCTGTGCAGCGGCGCTGCTCCTGCTCACACGCAGGATCGAACCACGCAAGGTCTACGCCGAGATCGACGGGCCGCTGCTGCTGATGTTCGCCGGGCTCTTCGTCGTGGTGCGCGGGCTGGAGCACGCTGTTCTGACACCGGATCTGCTGGCGCAGGCCGCCCGTCTCGATCTCGGCAATGTCACGATCCTGACCGGCGTCACCGCCGTGCTGTCCAATCTGGTCAGCAATGTCCCGGCGGTTCTCGTCCTGAAGCCCTTCGTCGAACAACTGCACGATCCGCAGCGCGCCTGGCTGGTCGTGGCGATGGCCTCGACGCTCGCCGGCAACTTCACGCTGCTGGGCTCCGTCGCCAACCTCATCGTCGCCGAGCGCGCCGCCAAGGACGGCATCACCATCGACTTCTGGACGTATTTCAAGGTCGGCGCGCCACTGACGATAGCCTCGCTGTCATTAGGCGTCTTCTTCCTCCGCTAGCCTCGATAAGGGGCTCCTGACCCTCGGCGCCTACGGCTACCCCAAAAGAGCTCTCGCCTCACCGTGATTGCGAGCGCAGCGAAGCATGACGACAAGAATGCGCCCGCTTCATCCCGCCTCGCTCGGAGTGAGCTGGCGCACGAAGCGGCGCAGCAGGCCCTCGAAAGCCGAAAGCGCCGGCGAGGCCGCGCGTCCGCCCAGCCGGATCATCACGATGTCCCGCGCGATCGAGGGCTCGGCCAGCGGCCGCACCAGCACCGAGGCCGGCGCGACCGCCCGCGCATAGGTCGGCAACACGGCGATGCCGAGCCCGGCCTCGACCAGCGCCAGCGCGGTCGTGATCTGCGTCACCTCATAGGCCGGCTTCAGCGTGATCTCGGCGGTTTCGTAGCCGACCTCGGCGAGCAGGCGGATGCCGCTGTCGCGGGTCAGCGTCACAAGCGGCTCGTCGGCGAGTTCGCGCCACGCCACCGAGTCCTGCACGGCGAAGCGGCTGCCGCGCCCGCAGAACAGCATCAGGCTGTCGCGGGCGAGCGTCGTGCGCTCGATCGTGTCGTCGAGCGCCGGGAAGGTGCCGACGCCGCAATCGGCCTTGCCGAAGCGGACCGCCTCGACGACGAGGTCGTTGCGCGCATCGATGATCGCGACCTGCAGGCCGGGATGTTTCTGCTGCAGTGCCACGATCGTCGGCGGCATGATTACGGCCGCGAGCAACGGAGGCACCGCAACCACGATACGCCCGCGCCGGCGCTCCGCCAGGCCGTTCGCGTTCAGGACGGCGGTATCGAGGTCCTGCACGATCTTCAGCGCAGCCCCGTGGAACTCGCGCCCGCCCTCGGTCAGCTCGACCCGCCGCGTCGTGCGATCGAGCACGCGAATGCCGAGTTCGCGCTCCAGATCGCGCACGAGCTGGGACAAGGCCGGCTGCGCCATGTTCAGGCGCTCGGCCGCCTTGGTGAAGGTGCCCTGCTCGGTCACGGCCAGGAAGGCCTGGATCTGGCGCAGCGTGATCGCCATCGACGCCTCGATTTATAAGGATAGCTTCCGAATTCATACGAATGTTACGAGTTGCCGTATACCCCGGCTCCCATGCCATCATCCCTCATCGCCTCGTATCGTTGCGGGGCTGCCGGGGAGAGGTTGTCGGGCAAGGGCATTTCGGATGATGGCGCGAAAGGATCGCGTCGCCCGAGGCCGCTTACGCCCGAACCGCTCCGGAATACGGGAGCAGGCCTGATGAAATACGCCAAGAAGGACGCCAAGGCCTATGCCCGCGCCCATATGAAGGGCATCTGGGCGGCCGCGCTCACGCCCTTTACCAGTTCCCTCGCGATCGACGAGGACGGCTTCCGCCAAAACATCCGCCACTGGCTCGACGATCTCGGGATCGACGGCCTGTTCATCGCCGGCAAGCAGGGCGAGTTCTTCTCGATGTCGCTGGAGGAGCGCAAGCGCAATTTCGAGCTGGCGGTCGAGGCCTCGGCCGGCCGCGGCCAGACCATCATGTCCTGCTCCGACCAGAACATGGATGTCGTCATCGATCTCGCGAGGCACGCCCAGAAGATCGGCGCCGACTATATCGTCGTGCACGCCCCGATCCTGCATTTTTTCAAGGCGCAGGACGAGACGCTCTACGAATATTACCGGACCATCGCCGAGAAGGTCGATATCGGCATCGCGCTCTGGAGCCACCCGGATTCGGGCTATCTGATGAGCCCGCAGCTCTGCAACCGGCTTGCCGATATCGAGAACGTCGTCGCGATCAAGTACAGCGTGCCCCGGCCGATGTATGCGGAACTCTCTCGGCTCGCCGGCGACCGCATCCTGGTCAGCACGGCCTCAGAGGAGGAATGGCTCGACAACATCCTCGAGCTCGGCTGGCAGCTCTATCTCTGCTCCTCGCCGCCCTACCTGATCCAGACGGCGAACGACCGGCGCATGCGCGAATACACCGACCTCGCCTTCCGCGGCGAGGTCGACAAGGCCCGCGTCATCCGCGACAGCCTCAACCCGGTGCGCGAGGCCCTGCGTCACACGCGCCCGGCCGAGAAGCCGCATGCCCACCAGAAATACTGGCAGGAACTGCTCGGCCAGGTCGGCGGGCGCGTGAGAGCGCCGATGCTGGAGCTGACCGAGGCGGAGAAGGCCGCGACCCGCGCCGCCTTCGAAGCCTGCGGCCTGGGCACGGCGCCGCTCGCCAAGGCCGGTTGAACGAGATCCAAAGACAACGATGGGAGTTCTGAGATGGCGACCGAAGGACGGCTCAAGGCGTTCAACTTCAAGAAATGGATCGAGGAGCACGAGCACCTGCTCAAGCCGCCGGTCGGCAACAAGAAGGTGTTCGACGACGGCCAAATGACCGTGATGGTCGTCGGCGGTCCGAACCAGCGCGCCGACTATCATGACGATCCCGTCGAGGAGTTCTTCTACCAGCTCAAGGGCGACATGATGCTGAAGCTCGTCGACAACGGGAAGCATTACGACGTGACGATCCGCGAGGGCGACGTCTTCCTGCTGCCGCCGCATGTGCGCCACTCGCCGCAGCGCCCGCAGGAGGGTTCGATCGGGCTCGTGGTCGAGCCGGCCCGCCATGGCGACCAGGTCGACGGCTTCGAATGGTACTGCTTCGAATGCCAGGGCCTCGTGCACCGCATCGAGCTCAAGGTGAAGGACCTCGTGAAGGACCTGCCACCGCTCTACGAAGCCTTCTTCGCGGACGAGAAGGCGCGCACCTGCAAACATTGCGGCGCGCTCCATCCAGGCCGCAAGCCCCCAGCCGGCTGGGTCGCGCTCTGAGGGTACCGCACCGAAAGGCGGGCTCCTCTTCGAAGCGGAGCCCGTGCTTGGATAACGGCCAGCAGCGCCTTGCATCCCGGCCGGGGCGCGGTGATGTTGCACGCGAACAGGCCTAAGCGCGGCGGCGCAGAAACGCCGCGTCGAACCATCTCAGAGGCAAAACGGAACGACTGGAGTCCATGATGAAACTGCGCGGATTGCTCTTCGGCATCGCGACGACGCTGGCCGCCTCCACGGCGCTGGCCCAGCAGCCGGTCAAGATCGGCATGATCACCACGCTCTCGGGGCCCGGCGGCTATCTCGGCCAGGACATCCGCGACGCGTTCAAGCTCGCCATCGACCTGGAGGGCGGCAAGCTCGGCGGCGTGCCGGTCGAGCTGTTGGTCGAGGACGATGCGCTCAAGCCCGGCCAGGGCAAGCAGATCGCCGAGAAGATGCTGAAGACCGACGGCGTCAAGATCATGACCGGCATCGTCTTCTCGAACGTCGCCGGCGCGACCGTGCCCGATATCGTCGATTCCGGCGCGCTCTATGTCAGCCCCAATGCCGCGCCCTCGAATTTCGCCGGCAAGGAGTGCAACGCCAACTATTTCGTCGTCTCCTGGCAGAACGACAGCCTGCACGAGAGCGCCGGCCAATACGCCACCAATCTCGGCTACAAGAAGGCCTTCATCCTCGCCCCGAACTATCAGGCTGGCAAGGACGCGCTGACCGGCTTCAAGCGCATGTTCAAGGGCGAGATCGCGGGCGAGGTCTATACCCGCCTCGACCAGACCGACTTCGCCCCCGAGATGGCGCAGATCCGCGCGGCCAACCCCGACGTCGTCTTCCAGTTCCATCCCGGCGGCCTCGGCATCGCCTTCCTGCGCCAGTACCAGCAGGCCGGCCTGCTCGGTAAGACCCCGATGGTGCTGGCCGAGCCCTCGCTCGACGCCACCACGCTGAAGGCGGTTGGCGAATCCGCGCTCGGCCTCAGCGTCACCGCGCACTGGAATTCCGACTTCGACAACGCCGCCAACAAGAAGTTCATGGAGGCCTGGACCAAGGCCTACAACCGCGCCCCGACCTATTACGCCAGCCAGGGTTACGACGCCGCGCTCGCCATCGCGTCTGCCCTGAAGGCGACCGGTGGCAAGACCGACGTGCCGGCGCTGCGCACCGCACTCGCCAAGGCCGATTTCCAGTCGGTCCGTGGCGCCTTCAAGTTCGGCCCGAACCAGCACCCGGTGCAGGATTGGTACGCGCTCAAGGTCGAGAAGGGCCCCGACGGCACGCCGATGCTCAAGAACACCGGCACCAAGGTGCTGAGCAACCATGGCGATGTCTACGCCAAGGACTGCAAGCTCTGAGGACCCACGCCGGTTCACGACCAAGGCCTCTTACGTTTTCGTCATGGTCGGGCTTGTCCCGACCATCCACGTCGTCCTTCATCGAGATCGGTGTTCAAGACGTGGATGCTCGCCACAAGGGCGAGCATGACGAAACTAGAATAACGCCGGTGTTTCGATCCGAAGGCGGCGCACTCTAGCCTCAAAAACAATGACGCTCGTTCTCGAACAATTGCTCAACGGCCTGCAGTTCGGCGTAATGCTGTTCCTGCTAGCGGCAGGGCTGACGCTGATCTTCGGCATCATGGGGGTGATCAACCTCGCCCATGGCTCGCTCTATATGGTCGGGGCCTATGCCGCGGCCTTCGCCGCGGCGCAGACCGGCTCCTTCTTGCTGGCGGTTCTCGCCGGCCTCGCCGCTGCCGCCTTCGTCGGCATGGTGATGGAGGTCGTCGTGCTGCGAAGGCTCTATGCGCGGGACCATCTCGACCAGGTTCTGGCAACCTTCGCGCTGATCCTGATCTTCAACCAGAGCGTCACCCTGCTCTTCGGCCGCCAGCCGCTCTTCGTCGCGATTCCCCTCGCGCTGAACGGCTCCGTGCAGCTCCTGCCCGGCCTGACCTATCCGGTCTATCGCCTCGCCATCATCGCGGTCGGCCTGCTCGTCGCACTCGGGCTCTACCTCCTGATCAACCGCACCCGCATCGGCATGCTGGTGCGGGCCGGCGCCACGCATCGCGAGATGGTGCGCGCGCTCGGCGTCGATATCCGCCTGCTCTACACCGCCGTCTTCGGCCTCGGCGCCCTGCTCGCCGGCCTCGCCGGCCTGATGGCCGGACCGATCCTCGCCGTCCAGGTCGGCATGGGCGAGCAGATCCTGATCATGACCTTCGTCGTGGTGGTGATCGGTGGCGTCGGCTCGATCCGCGGCGCCTTCTTCGGCGCGTTGCTCGTCGGCCTCGTCGACACCAGCTTGCGCGCATTCGCGCCCGGCCTGCTGCGCCATGTCATGGCCGGCTCGGAGGCCGATGCGCTCGGCGCCGGCCTCGCCTCGATGGGCATCTATCTGCTGATGGCGATCGTGCTGCTGGTGCGGCCCAAGGGACTGTTCCCCGCCCATGTCTGATAACGCCATCCTCCGGACGGATACGGCCGCGCCTGCACCGGGCCGCATCATCGCCTTCCTCCTGCTTGCCGCCGCGCTGGTCGCCCTGCCCTTCGCCGTCAAGGCGCTCGGCCAGCCCGCACTGGTGCCGCTGGCGACGCGCGCCCTGATCTACGCCATCGCCGCCGCCAGCCTGAACCTCGCGCTCGGCTTCGGCGGGATGGTCAGTTTCGGCCACGCCGCCTTCTTCGGTATCGGCGGCTACGCCGTCGGCATCCTCTACCGCACGATGATGGACGACGCGCTCTTCCTCGGTTTCATCCCCGGCACGGACCAGCTTCTGATCGCGCTGCCGGCCGCGATCCTCGTCGCCGGCCTCTTCGCCTGCGTCATCGGCGCACTGTCCCTGCGCACCAGCGGCGTGCAGTTCATCATGATCACGCTCGCCTTCGCGCAGATGCTGTTCTTCCTCTTCGTCTCGCTCAAGGCCTATGGCGGCGATGACGGGTTGACGATCCGCCGCCGCAACGAACTCTTCGGCCTCAACACCCGCGACGACGTGACCTTCTACTTCATCTGCCTCGTCATCGCGGCGCTGGTCTTCCTCGCGCTCTGGCGCATCGTCGGCTCGCGCTTCGGCATGGTGCTCGCCGGCATTCGCCAGAACGAGCGGCGCATGGCTGCGATCGGCATCGCGCCCTATCGCTACAAGCTCGCCGCCTTCGTCATCTCCGGCATGGGCGCCGGCCTCGCCGGCGCGCTGATGGCGAACTACCTGCGATTCGTCAGCCCGGACATGCTGCACTGGACCAAGTCCGGCGAGCTGATGATCATGGTCATTCTCGGTGGCGTCGGCTCCTTGCTCGGTCCGCTGCTCGGCGCCGCCGCCCTCGTCATTCTCGAGACCGTGCTGACCGGCTGGACCGAGCATTGGCAGCTCGTGCTCGGGCCGATCCTGCTGCTCGTCGTGCTCTTCACGCAGGGCGGCTTGAATGGCCTGATCGCCCGCCTCGGCCTCGGCAGGGGCAAGCCATGACCGGCACGCTCCTCTCCGTGCGCGGCCTGCGCAAGCGCTTCGGCGGGCTCGTTGCGACCGATGGTGTCGATCTCGACGTGCGCGACGGCGAGATCCATGCGCTGATCGGCCCCAACGGCGCCGGCAAGACCACGTTGCTGACCCAGCTCTTCGGTGAGCTCTCGCATGATGAAGGCGCGATCAGCCTGTCCGGCGAGGACATCGGCGCCCTGCCGACCGCCCAGCGCGTCCGACGCGGCCTCGCCCGCACCTTCCAGATCACCCAGCTCCTGCCGGACTTCACGATGCTCGACAATGTCGCGCTCGCCGTGCAGGCGCATGACGGCCATAGCTTCCGCTTCTTCCGCAATGCGCGCCGCGACGAAGCCTTGCGTGCCCGCGCCCGCCAGCATCTTGCGAGCGCAGGCCTGAGCCACCGCGCCGAGGTCAAGGTCGCCGACCTCTCCCATGGCGAGCAGAAGCAGCTCGAATTCGCGATCGCGCTCGCCTGCGAGCCGCGCCTGCTCCTGCTCGACGAGCCGATGGCGGGCCTTGGCCATGCCGAGAGCGAGCAGATGGTCGCGATGCTCTCCACCCTGAAGGGCCGCGTCACCATGCTCCTGGTCGAGCACGACATGGACGCCGTCTTTGCGCTGGCAGATCGCATCTCCGTGCTGGTCTATGGCCGCGTCATCGCGACCGGCACGGCCGAGCAGATCCGCGACAATCCGGAGGTGCGCACCGCCTATCTCGGCGAGGGAGACGCCTGATGTTGAGCGTACGCAACCTGCAATCCGCCTATGGCCGAAGCCAGGTGCTGTTCGACGTGGCGCTCGACATCGCCGAGGGCGAGGTCGTGACCCTGCTCGGCCGCAACGGCATGGGCAAGACCACGACCGTGCGCTCGATCATGGGGCTGCTCGCGCCCAAGGGCGGCGACATCCGCTTCGAGAGCCAGGACGTCCGCGGCATCGCGCCCGAGAAGATCGCCCGCTGCGGCATTGGCCTCGTGCCGGAAGGCCGGCAGGTCTTCCCGACGCTCAGCGTGCGCGAAAACCTGGTCGCCACCGCCTCGAACAGGTTGAAGCGTTTCTCGCCCTGGACGCTGGAACGGGTTTATGCCCTGTTCCCCCGCCTGCAGGAACGCGCCGGCCAGTCGGCCCGCACGCTTTCGGGCGGCGAGCAGCAGATGCTCGCAGTCGGCCGCGCGCTGATGACCAATCCCAAGCTCCTGATCCTCGACGAAGCGACAGAGGGCCTGGCGCCGGTCATCCGCGCCGAGATCTGGGGCTGCATCGAGGCGCTGAAGGCGCAGGGGCAGTCGATCCTGCTGATCGACAAGAACATCAACGTGCTCAAGCGCATCGCCGACCGGCACTACATCATCGAGAAGGGCCGCACGGTCTGGTCGGGTTCGAGCAGCGACCTCGCGGCCAATGCGGAACTGGTGCATCGCTATGTCGGCGTCTGAAACGGACCTCCACGAGATCGTCGCGCACAGCGCCGCGAATGACCCCGTCGAGGCCCTGCGCGATGCGCTGGGCGACATTCTCGCCGGGCTGATCGCTGCCGGCTGCGGCCCGCATCACCTCCGCGAAATGGTCTGGGAGACGGATAGGCCCGACGCCTTCCATCTCTCCCGCCATGCCATCGAACTGGCTTATCGCGAGACCTTTGCCGGCTTCCGTCCCTCGATCCGGCTTGAGCCCAGAGCCGAGCCCGGCCTGACGATCCGCGCCCGCCACGCCGCCGCGCAGCCGCTGCCCGACACGCTGGTGGAGGGCTACAGCCTCCGCGAACTCGGCCGGCAATACAGCCCGCGCCTGCAGGCCGACATGAAGGCGCTGTTCCGGCAATGGAGTCGCGAGGGCGAAGCCTTCCGCGCCCGCCATGGTGTCGCCGATCTGGCCTACGGCCCCGGCCGCTTCGAGACGCTCGACCTCTACCGCCCGGCCGGCTCAGAGCGCGCACCGGTCTTCGTCTTCATCCATGGCGGCTATTGGCAGGCCTCCGACAAGGTCCAGCATGCCCAGTTTTCGAAAGGGCTGCTCGATGCGGGCTTCGCCGTCGCCATGCCCAATTACGGACTGGCCCCGGATACGCCGCTGGAGGGCAGCATCGCCCAGAGCGTCGCCGCGCTGAACTTCCTCGTTCGCGAAGCCGATGCGCTCGGTCTCGATGCCGGCAGCCTTCATATCTCCGGTCATTCCGCGGGAGGGCATCTCGCCGCCATGGTGCTCTGCGCATCGGATGCGCCGCCGATCGCCTCCGCATTGCTGCTCTCCGGCCTCTACGACCTCTCGCCGCTCGGCCACCTCCCGCTCGGACGGCTGCTTGGCTTCGACGATGCCGCACGCAATCACCGGCTCAGCCCCGTTGCCCGCCCGCGGCCGCAGGCGACGCGAATTGCTCTTGCGGTCGGCGAAGGCGAGAGCGACGCCTTCAAGGCGCAATCGGCCGCGCTGGCCACGGCATGGCAGGCGCCGGCGCCCCTGATCTGCCCCGGCCATCATTTCAGCATGCTGGAGGGCTTGAACGGCGGCGCCCTGCTCGATCTCGCCTTGCGAACGGCGGAAGGCCCATGACGCGCTCACGCAGACCACTGCGCCTCGCCCTGATCGGTTGGGGCGCCATCAATCGCCGCGTCGCAGAGCTGCTGGCGGAGCGGAGCCATGCCGACATCGGTATCGTCGCCGTCGCGGTCCGCAATCCTGCTGCGGCCAGCGATATCCCGTCCGGCGCGAAACTGATCACGACACTGGGCGAACTGGCAGGGCTCGATCTCGACCTCGTCGTCGAAGCAGCCGGGCGCGAGGCCGTCGGCATCTGGGGCGAGGCAGCACTTGCAGCGGCGCCGTCTTTCGCCGTCGCCTCGACCAGCGCCTTCTGCGACGACGCCCTGCTCGACCGCCTGATCGCCGCAGCCGAAAGCCGGGGCAGCCAGCTCCTGATTCCACCCGGCGCGCTTGCCGGCATCGACGGCATCGCCGCCGCATCCCTGCTGCCGCTCGACGAGGTCATCCACCGTATCGTCAAGCCGCCGGCCGCCTGGAAGGGAACCTCGGCCGAGGGCTTGATCGCGCTGGATGAAATCACCGAGGCGACGGCGTTTTTCTCGGGGACCGCGCGCGAGGCCGCCTCGCGCTTCCCGCAGAACGCCAATGTCGCAGTAATCTCGGCATTGGCCGGCATCGGGCTGGACCGCACCCGCGTCGAGCTCGTCGCGGACCCTTCGGCAGGCGGCAATGGCCACGAGCTCAGCGCGCGCGGTGCTTTCGGCAAGCTCGACATCGCCATCGAGAACCGCCCGCTCGCCGCGAACCCGAAATCATCGGAGATGACGGCACTGGGACTGGTCAAGCTGATCGAGAACCGCGTGCGCACGCTGGTGCGCTGACGCTTTTTCTCCTCGGCCTGGTCGTCATTGCGAGCGTAGCGAAGCAATCCAGGGAGACTGGATGAGACGCTCAGCCCAGTCTCCCTGGATTGCTTCGTCGCTGGCGCTCCTCGCAATGACGGGTTGCCCCAACCCGGAATGAAGCTCGCCACGAGCTCACATCATTCATAACCATAACAGTCTGAATTTATCTGATTTATCCGACTGGATCACAGAATGAGCCGTCACCTATGGTCCTTCTGAAGATGGCGGATACGCCGCGCAAAGACCGCTGAACGCATCGCCAGCCGAGGCCTCCATGACGACCTATCCCGATCTCAAGCTCTATATCGGCGGCGCCTGGCGGAAGACGGCGGAGGAGCAGCCGGTCATTAATCCGGCCGATGAAAGCATCATCGGCGCAGTGCCGCTCGCCTCCCATGCCGATCTCGACGATGCGCTGGCCGCCGCGGCCGAAGGGTTCTGGGTCTGGAGCCGCATGGCCCCGCGCACCCGCGCCGAGATCATGCTGAAGGCGGCAGCGCTGATGCGCGGGCGCGTCGAGGAGATCGCCCATTCGATCACGCTGGAGCATGGCAAGCCGCTGGCGCAGGCCCGGCTCGAAGTGATCAGGGGCTGCGAGTTCTTCGAATGGGATGCAGCCGAGGGGCAGCGCGCCTATGGCCGCGTCATCCCGAGCGAGCCCGGCATCCGCTATGTCGTGATTCACCAGCCGGTCGGGACGGTCGCGGCCTTCTCGCCCTGGAATTTCCCGATGAGCCAGCCCTGCCGCAAGATCGCAGGCGCGCTCGCTGCCGGCTGCTCGATCATCATCAAGGCCGCCGAGGAGACCCCGGCCGGCGCGCTCCATATCGCGCGCGCGCTGCATGATGCCGGCGTGCCACCTGGCGTCTTCAACCTCGTCTTCGGCGTGCCCGCAAAAATCTCGAGCTACCTGATCCCACAGGCGCAGACCCGGCTCGTCGCCTTCACCGGCTCGACCGCGGTCGGCAAGCATCTCTCGGAGCTTGCGGCGCGCCACATGACTCCGGTGCTGATGGAGCTCGGCGGCCATGCCCCGGTCATCGTCTGCGACGATGTCGACCCCATCGCCGCCGCCCATCTCTCCGCCACCCGCAAGCTCCGCAATGCCGGCCAGGTCTGCACCTCGCCAACCCGCTTTTTCGTGCAGCAGGATATCTACGAGCGCTTCACCAAGGCCTTCGTCGAGAAGGCGCAGGCGACGACCGTCGGCAACGGGCTCGACACCGGGACGCAGATGGGCCCGGTCGCCAACCATCGCCGCATCGAGGCGCTGGAAGCGCTGACCGACGATGCGCGGGCGCGTGGCGGGCGCGTGCTGATCGGCGGCGAGCGCCTCGGCAATCGCGGCTATTTCTTCCCGCCCACGGTTCTCACCGAATTGCCGGACGACGCCCGCGCCCTGCGCGAAGAGCCCTTCGGCCCGATGGCGATCATCAACCCCGTCCGCACCGTCGAAGAAGCCATCGAGAAGGCGAATTCCCTCCCCTTCGGCCTCGCAGCCTACGGCTTCACCCATTCGGCGTCGCGGGCCGACCAGATCGTCGAGAGCATCGAGGCAGGCAACGTCTCGATCAACACGCTGGAGGCCTCCGTCGCCGAGGTGCCGTTCGGCGGCGTCAAGGACAGCGGCTACGGTCGCGAAGGTGGCGCCGAGGGATTGGCGCATTATATGACCGTGAAGACGCTGTCTCACAGGATGGTCATCTAGCCGCAATGCGCCGGACAGACTGACCGGCTATCCTGTTGGCAGGAATGCCATAGGGACGAAATATTGCGCATGGACAGGGTGGAAAGCTGGCGGCCACGGGTTTTCCCGGCATTCTGGCCGCGATGATTCGCATCCCCCTCCTGTCACTGCTGGCGCTGGGTCTCGGCGCCTGTGCCGTGGGGCCGGACTATGCGCCGCCCGCGCTCGACCTGCCGCAACGCTGGAACGCTGCCGCCGGCAGCAAGGCATCTCCCCGGCCGAGCGAATGGTGGCGCGGCTTCCGCGACCCGACGCTGAACGCGCTTGTCGAGCAGGCCATCGCCGGCAATCTCGACGTCGCTCAGGCCAAGGCCCGCATCCGCGAGGCCCGCGCCTCCCGCGAGCAGGCGGTCGGCGCGCTCTTCCCGCAGGTCGATGGTGGCGCCTCCGCCAGCCGCTCGCGCTCCTCGACGGTGACCCGCAACAGCTTCCGCGCCGGCTTCGACGCGTCATGGGAGATCGACCTGTTCGGCGCGCGCGACCGCGCCCTCGAGGCCGCCACCTATGGCACGGATGCTGCCTTCGACGATCTCGACACGGTCATGCTGACGCTGATCGGCGACGTCGCCTCGACCTATGTCGAGGCGCGTGGCCTGCAGGCCCGGATCGTCCTTGCCCGCAATACGGCCAAGACCCAGCGCGAGACCGAGGCGCTGACGCGCACCCGCTTTCAGGCCGGCGACATCTCGGCGATCGACACCGCACGTGCCACCGCGCAGGCCGCCAGCACCGAGGCGCAGATCCCCGCGCTCGAAGCCGCGCTCGCCCAAAGCCAGCACCGGCTCGCCGTGCTGACCGGCCGCCCGCCGGCCGCGATGGCCGGCTA
>SEEM01000141.1 GCA_004144595.1 Hyphomicrobiales bacterium | reverse complement strand
GCTCAAGCCCCAGCGTCCTAAGGAAGCGCAGAAGAGACGCCGCTCAGCGGCGGCGCCGTCTCGATGGCCGGTTTATAGGCGGGACCCCTTTCTCCTGTCAACGCGGTTTTTAAAAGTTTTTCGACAAAAGTGATTTCTTAAATGAATTCAGACACTTACCGCGAAACCTGAGTTTCGAGCTGCAGATGGACTGCTGCCGGGCCTGTTTGCGTGCCTCGCGCCCCGCGAGCGGACAGGCCCTGCCTCAGAGCTGACGGCGAGGCCATGAAAAGCAGGGCGTCAAGCACGCGCAACCGCATCGCTCAAGGCTTCCGCCAAGAACGTGCTGAGCGCCGCGACAGCTGCCGAGGCGCGGCCTGGCGCCAGATGCAGCGCGATCTCGGAGGCAGGCAGAGCCGGCAGTCCATGCTCGGACCCCAGCAATTGAAGCCCCGGGCGGGCAGTGCCTGCCTTCACCACGGTCAGTGCCACGCCGGAGGCCGCCATCGCCTCGACCGCGCCGATGCTCGAAGACGAGAACAGGATGCGCCAACGCAGGCCCGCCTCGTTCAAAGCCGCGAGCGCCCATTCGCGGAACATGTTGGGCGCCTTGAGCAGCGCGAGCTGCAGCGGCTCCTCCAGGTCGAAGGCGATGCGGTCCGAGCAGGCCCAGACCGTCTGCTCCTTGCGCAGGACCTCGCCGCGACCGTCTCCCGCCTTCTGGGTGGCAAGCACGAGATCGAATTCCTCGCCCAAACTGTTGAGGAGATCGCGGGTGAAGCCGGTCGTGACCTCCAGTTCGACATCCGGATGGGAGCGGGCGAAGCGCGCCAGCGTCTCCGGCAGGACGATGGTGGCGTAATCGTCCATCACCGCGAGCCTGACCCGGCCGCTGACGCTCTGGGCATTGATGACGTCGAGCGCTTCATCGTGCAGCGCGACGATGCGGCGGGCATAACCCAAGAACTGTTCGCCCGCGCGCGTGAGAAGAACTTCGTGGGGGGAGCGCTGTAGCAAAGTCTGGCCGGCCAGTTCCTCCAGCCGGCGGATCTGGGTGCTGACGGTCGACTGACTGCGGAAGAGCGCAGCGGCGGCGCGCGTGAAGCTCTGCAGTTCCGCCACCGTGACGAAGCTGCGCAGCAGGTCGACGTCGATATTGCGCAACATGGTGCGACGCCCCCACCTCATAGCCATAAATCGAAAGCGGTTATGACAATTCGGAAACCGTCTGTCGCGTAGGCAAGGCCGGGGGCCGCCATGCGCGGCGCCGATCATGGAAATCGAAGAATTCAATTTTGCCGCAGGGCGCGCGGGCGATAGCCTGTTGGCCAACGGGACGATCAGGGCCCGAGACCGGAGATGTAACGCAATGCCCAGGCTGAGATCCGCCACCTCCACCCATGGCCGCAACATGGCCGGCGCCCGCGGCCTGTGGCGCGCCACCGGCATGAAGGACAGCGATTTCGGCAAGCCGATCATCGCGGTGGTCAATTCCTTCACCCAGTTCGTGCCGGGCCATGTCCATCTCCAGGACCTCGGCCAGCTGGTGGCGCGCGAGATCGAAAAGGCCGGCGGCGTCGCCAAGGAGTTCAATACGATCGCGGTCGATGACGGCATCGCCATGGGCCATGACGGCATGCTCTACAGCCTGCCCTCGCGCGAGCTGATCGCCGACAGCGTCGAATACATGGTCAACGCGCATTGCGCCGACGGGATGGTCTGCATCTCCAACTGCGACAAGATCACGCCCGGCATGCTGATGGCCTCGATGCGCCTCAACATCCCGACCGTCTTCGTCTCGGGCGGCCCGATGGAGGCCGGCAAGTACATCGCCGAGGGCGTGCTGAAGAAGGTGGATCTCGTCGACGCGATGATCGCGGCGGCCGACGACAAGTACACGGATGCCGAGGTCGACGTGATCGAGCGCTCGGCCTGCCCGACCTGCGGCTCGTGCTCGGGCATGTTCACGGCGAATTCGATGAACTGCCTGACCGAGGCGCTCGGCCTCGCGCTGCCCGGCAACGGCTCGACGCTCGCCACCCATGCCGACCGCAAGCGCCTCTTCGTCGAGGCCGGCCACCTGATCGTCGATCTCGCGCGCCGCTATTATGAGCAGGACGACGAGAGCGTGCTGCCGCGCAATGTCGGCTCGTTCAAGGCTTTCGAGAACGCGATGACGCTCGACATCGCCATGGGCGGCTCGACCAATACGGTGCTGCACCTGCTGGCTGCCGCCCATGAAGCCGAGATCGACTTCACCATGGCCGATATCGACCGGCTGTCGCGGCGCGTGCCTGTGCTCTGCAAGGTCGCGCCGGCCGTCGCCAACGTTCATATGGAAGATGTCCACCGCGCCGGCGGCATCATGGCGATCCTCGGCGAACTCGACCGCGCCGGGCTGATCGACACCTCGCTGCCGACCGTCCACAGCGCCACGATGGCGGACGCGCTGGCGCGCTGGGACATCACGCAGACGACGAGCGAGGCGGTGCGCAGTTTCTATAGCGCAGCGCCGGGTGGCGTCCCGACCCAGACGGCCTTCAGCCAGGAGCGACGCTTCGAGGAGCTCGACAGCGACCGCGAGGCCGGCGTGATCCGCAGCGCAGAGCATGCCTATTCGAGGGATGGCGGTCTCGCCGTGCTGTTCGGCAATATCGCGCTCGACGGCTGCATCGTGAAGACGGCCGGCGTCGATGCCTCGATCCTGAAGTTCTCCGGGCCGGCCGTGATCTTCGAAAGCCAGGACGCAGCGGTCGAGGGCATCCTCAACCGCAAGGTCACGCCGGGTGACATCGTGCTGATCCGCTATGAGGGGCCGCGCGGCGGGCCGGGCATGCAGGAGATGCTCTATCCGACCAGCTACCTGAAATCGAAGGGACTGGGCAAAGCCTGCGCACTGATCACCGACGGGCGCTTCTCCGGCGGCTCCTCGGGCCTCTCGATCGGCCATGTCTCACCGGAAGCGGCGGAAGGCGGCACGATCGGCCTTGTCGAGAGCGGCGACATCATCGCGATCGACATCCCCAATCGCAGCATCACGCTCGAGGTTTCCGACGAGGAGCTGGCGCGCCGCCGCGCTGCGATGGAAGCGAAGGGCAAAGATGCCTGGAAGCCGGCAGCGCCGCGCAAGCGCAAGGTTACGACCGCGCTGAAGGCCTATGCCGCGACCACGACGAGCGCGGCCCGCGGCGCCGTGCGCGTCGTCGATTGATGATGGCAGGTCGCCCGGCCGCTCAGGCCGGGCGGCTTGATAAAAAATGCGGGTTTCCCCCGGCTGCCATCCTGCTTTAGCCTTGGGTGGGGGCAACACTGGAGGAAACTTGATGCGGGCCGCGATCGTCGCCCTGAGCTGTCTTCTGTCGCTGCCGGCCGCTGCCGCCGGTCCGTTCGGCAAGATCGTCGTCGGCAACTGGTCGGGTGGAACCTTCACCAATGACCAGACCGGCGCCTTCTCGCATTGCGCCGTCAGTGCCCGCTACAAGAGCGGCGTTACCATGCTGACCTCCGTGACCACGCAATTCTCCTGGCTGCTCGGCTTCTCGAAGCCCGAATGGAAGCTCCGGACCGGCGAGACGCTGAAGCTCCAGCTCGTCTTCGACCGCAGTTCGACCATCGAGGTCATCGCCAACATCAAGTCGCCGACGCTCGTCACAATCGGCATGCCGGCGCAATCCGCCCTGATCAACGCCTTCCGGCAGGGGCGCTATCTCGAACTGGTCGCCAATGACGCGCGCTACACCTTCGCACTGACCTCGACAGGCGAGATGCTGCCGGCGCTGGTCGAATGCGTGAAGCAGAGCGCCAATGTGCGTGGCCCGGTCTCGCCCGGCGCTCCGGCCCAGGCGCAAACCCCACAGCCGACGGAGCAGGAACGCGCGGCGCGGGCCGAGAAGAAGGTGCTGCTTGAGAAAACCCGTGACCTGATCCGCAGCAAGATGCTGGGCTGCATCGGCCGCGAGGGCGCGCCGATGCTGCTCACCGACGAGAAGGCCGAGGTCGTTGCCAAGGCCGCCATGCTGTTCTGCAAGGGCGATGTCGACGCCCTGACCAATGCCACGATCGAGTTGATCGAGACCGAAGACGGCAGGCCGACCAACCGCAACGCCGTGCGCGACGCGGCCGAGAAGCGGGTTCAGGAGGTGGTGACGGCTCATGTCATCCGCACCCGCGGCGAGATGATCGGCAAGGGACAGAGGCCCAACAGCCCGGCGCCGAGCCGCCCGACCGATTCAGGATCGCGCCCGTCGCAATCGCTTTAGAAACGCGAAACGCCGCGCCTTCCGGCGCGGCGTTTGCTCAACAGAAGCTCGGCGAAGATCAGCTCTTCAGCTTGGTGTTGCACTGGCTCCAGTAGCCGCCGCCCTTTTCGATCCACTTGAGATCGCCATTGGCATTGGCCGCCTTGTTGGCGTTGTACTGGTCGACGCAGGTCTTGAGGCGCGCCTTGCCGGCCGTCTCGCTCGAATATTTCTGAGAGACCGTCCTCGGGAAGACGGCAGCCTTCGCCTTGCCGGCAGGCATCGCGGCAGGCTTGGCGGCCGGAGCGGTGGCGGAGCCAGCAGGCGTAGTGGCAGCTGCAGGCTTTGCCGGCTCGGCCGGCATGGCAGCGGCGGCCTCGTCGTCGGCAGCGTCGTCATCGCCGCACTGGGCCTTGCGGAAGTCGTTCCACTTCTGGCCCTTCAGCGTATTGGCCTTCTTGGCATCCTGATACTTGACGCTGCATTCCTTCATGCTCAGCGCCGAGGCGGGCGCCACGGAGAAGGAGACAAGCGCGAAGGCCGATGCGGATGCGAGAATGAGAGTCCTGAACATGGCGTTCTCCATGGCAAAGCGTGCTGCCGCCGGTCGGCATGCCACTCCGATTTGCGCCCCGAAGCAAGTCCCCTCCGGCGCGCAAGCAATACTTCGGACCACAAGATGTTCCTTTTCGGGCAGGTCTTCATTCCGCAACGGCGATTGAAGGTGCCCGGTTTCCGCGGCGTTGCGTGCGACCCTTGCAATAAGCCGCCATTTCCCTGCTATATGACGGCCCGCCGAACCGCTGGAGACGACATGGCACGGCCGTCAGACGCCGCGAAGGACCGCGAACTCATCCGCATCCTCACCGAGAATGCGCGCCTGCCGCTGTCCGAGATCGCCAAGCAGCTCGGCGTCTCCCGCGCGACGGCGCAAGGGCGGCTCAGCCGGCTCGAGCGTGACGGGGTGATTGCCGGCTACACCGCGATCCTCGGCAAGGCGAGCCGGCCGGCGACCACGATCGCGGCGCTGATCATGATCGAGCTGGAGATGAAGCAGCAGGGTGGCGTGGTCGCGGCGCTGAAGAAACGGCCTGAGATCGTGCAATGCCACACGCTGAGCGGGCATTTCGACCTCTGCGTCAAGATCGAATGCGAGACCTCCAGCGACCTCGACACGATCATCGACTGGATCGCGGAGATGGAAGGCGTGCGCCGGAC
>SEEM01000403.1 GCA_004144595.1 Hyphomicrobiales bacterium | reverse complement strand
CCGGTGATCGCCGACCTCGCCCGCATGCCGCACCTGCTCGTCGCCGGCACCACCGGCTCGGGCAAGTCCGTCGCCATCAACACCATGATCCTGTCGATCCTCTACCGGCTGAAGCCGGAAGAGTGCCGCCTGATCATGGTCGATCCCAAGATGCTGGAATTGTCGGTCTATGACGGCATCCCGCATCTGCTCACCCCCGTCGTCACCGATCCCAAGAAGGCGGTCGTCGCCCTGAAATGGGCGGTGCGCGAGATGGAGGAGCGCTACAAGAAGATGTCGAAGCTCTCGGTGCGCAACATCGACGGCTTCAATGCCAGGGTCGGCGAGGCCAAGGCCGCCGGCGAGATCATCACGCGGACGGTCCAGACCGGCTTCGACAAGCATTCCGGCGAGGCTGTTTACGAGGAAGAGGTCATGGACCTCGAGCCTCTGCCCTATATCGTCGTCATCGTCGACGAGATGGCCGACCTGATGATGGTCGCCGGCAAGGAGATCGAGGGCACGATCCAGCGCCTCGCCCAGATGGCGCGCGCCGCCGGCATCCATGTCGTGCTCGCCACACAGCGCCCCTCGGTCGACGTCATCACCGGCACGATCAAGGCGAACTTCCCGACCCGCATCTCCTTCCAGGTCACCTCGAAGATCGACAGTCGCACGATCCTGGGCGAGATGGGCGCCGAGCAGCTGCTCGGCCAGGGCGACATGCTCTACATGGCCGGCGGCGGGCGCATCACCCGCGTCCACGGTCCCTTCGTCTCCGACAGCGAGGTCGAGAAGGTCGTCGCCCATCTCAAGACGCAAGGCAGGCCGCAATATCTCGACGCCGTCACCTCCGAGGAGGAGGAAGCCGGCGAGGACGAGGACGGCGCCGTCTTCGACAAGACCGGCACGGGCCAGACCGACAGCGACGATCCCTACGAGCAGGCCGTCGCCGTCGTGCTGCGCGACAAGAAGGCCTCCACCTCCTACATCCAGCGCCGCCTCCAGATCGGCTACAACCGCGCCGCATCCATCATGGAGCGCATGGAACACGAAGGCATCGTCGGACCCGCAAACCACGCCGGGAAAAGAGAGATCCTCGTCGAGAGCCAGAATCAGCACGACGAATGAGGCTTGCGAC
>SEEM01000402.1 GCA_004144595.1 Hyphomicrobiales bacterium | reverse complement strand
TTCCCACGCCTCGCGTCATGCTCGGGCTTGTCCCGAGCATCCACGTCTTGCGACGCGGATGGTCGGCGACCACTCACGATAGAGGGCATCACCAGCCGCTCCCGTGCGCAGACGTGGATGGTCGGGACAAGCCCGACCATGACGAAGAGGGTGCGTCCCCTCTCCCGGATGGGAGAGGGGCAGGGGTGAGGGACCGCCGCTGATCGTCGAGCCGCAACGGCGCCGCTGCGCCTTCTATTGAAATCGCACACCCTCATCCGGCGCTCCGCGCCACCTTCTCCCATCCGGGAGAAGGAAGGCGTCGTGGCTCCCTCGTCTTACGTCATGCTCGGGCTTGTCCCGAGCATCCACGGCTTGCGACGCGGATGGTCGGCGACCACTCACGATAGAAGGCATCACCAGCCGCTCCCGTGCCCAGACGTGGATGGTCGGGACAAGCCCGGCCATGACGAAGAGGGTGCTTCCCCTCTCCCGGATGGGAGAGGGGCAGGGGTGAGGGACCGCCGCCGATCGTCGAGCCGCAACGGAGCCGCTGCGCCTTCTGCGGAAAGGGCACACCCTCATCCGGGGAAAGACCCATGCGGGTCGCGACGCACCCCCTCTCCCCTTGCGGGAGAGGGTTGGGGTGAGGGGTCGCGCGACGCTTGCCGGCTTCACCGCTTGAACAGCGAAACGGAAGGGGCGGCGCGACCCCTCATCCGTCAGCGCTTCGCGCTGCCACCTTCTCCCGCAAGGGGAGAAGGGAAGCCGCGTCGCGCCTCTTCCCGACAACTTATCCCCGGCCACCCAACCCGCCCTTATCCTCGGCCCACCTCATCCCGAGGGGCGGCCATCCGGAGGCATGCTGCATGGCGGGAGGAGGGCGGCGCCCTGCGGCCGGGTTTGCACCCCGGACTCGGGAGGCTGCGGGAACCGCCCTGGGGATAATACGGTCCCTGCGCGAGGAGCCTCGCTAGGAGAGGTGGCGCGGCGGTGGTGAGGTGGCAGGCGCGCGACGACCCGTTGAGGGGAGCTGGCGCATCCTGTCCGTCCGCGATCGACGCTCCGCCCAACGGAAGCGCGGCCCGCAGTTTTCAAGAACGCCGGCAAGCGGAGCGCCACGGGGCGTGCGGATGGTGGCTCA
>SEEM01000401.1 GCA_004144595.1 Hyphomicrobiales bacterium | reverse complement strand
GCCAATAGGTGGCGCGCGCCACCGAGATCGGCGTCTCGGCGATCCTGGCGGCCTCGGCGAAATGCTTCGCCGCCCGCTCGGCGTCCTTCTCGAAGCGCAGCGCGATCCAGCCGGAGTGCCATTCGGCGTCGATGCGCTCGGCCGCGTCCTCGGCGCCATGGCCGGACGCGACCGCATAGGCGCCCTTGGCGTCGCCTTCGTCGAGCAGTTTGCGCGCGATCAGGCGACGCTCCTCCCACCAGCCATCGCCGTCGCCGAGGAGGGCCGGATCGCGCGGCACCTCGGCGATCGCCTTGGCCGCATCGGCCGGCTTGCCGGAGCGGCGCGCCTGCTGCGCCTGCAGGAAAGCGAAGGAGATGTCCTTCTTCAGGGCGGCCGGCACGGCGTCGATCTGCTTTTGTGCGATCGGCCCCTTGGCCTTGGCGCTGGCGAGCCGGACCTTGGCCAGTGCGACATAGTCCTGCGAGACGCGAGCGGCGTTGCGCAGCGCTTCCTCGCTCTTTCCGGCGAAGATATAGCGTTCGGTGCGCAGGCGATGATCGGCTGTAGTGAGCTTGTCGCCGAAATTGTCGAGCACGATCTTCTCGAGCCCGGCACCGAGATGGTCCTTGAGCCAGGTCCGACGCGCCAGCGCCAGCGCCTCGTCCTGGCGGCCCTCGGCGGCCAGCGCCCGGGCGAGCGCGATGCGCCCGGCCGGGCTGATCGGCTCGCGGCCATGGAAGAAGGCACGGACGGCCTCCGGGCTGCGCCGGTCGGTGACCAGCGCGGCCTCGGCGCGCCGGCGGAACGGCGTCGTGCCCGGATAGTTCGGGAACTGGTCGAGGAATTCGGCGATGCGCTCGAAGCTGACGACATTCGACAGGCTGCGCAGGGCCACCCATTCCAGCATGCCGCGCACTGCCTTGTCGTCGATGCCGCGGGCGATGGCGTCGCCATCCTCCAGCTTGCCGGCGCGGTAGGCTGCAACCGCCTTCTTCAGCGGTTCGAGGTCGATGCGCTCCTCCGGCCGGAGGAGCGTGCCCGGCGGCACGGACGAGGCAGGCGGCTCGGTCTGCGGCGCGAGCGAGGCCGTCACGCCGATATCGACGCTCGCAGGTCCGGTATCGTCGCTCGTGTTGACGCGC
>SEEM01000400.1 GCA_004144595.1 Hyphomicrobiales bacterium | reverse complement strand
GTGTACGGCCAGCACCTCAAGCAGATTCTCATCACCATGGGCGGGATGATCATCGGCGAGGAGCTGATCAAGGTCATCTGGGGCCCGGCGCAGATTCCGCTGCCGCTGCCCGAGGCGCTGCGCGGGTCGGTCTTCGTGGCCGATGCCGCGATCAGCAAGTACCGCCTGCTCGCGGTGGCCGTGGGCGTCGTGGTGTTCGGCCTCCTGGCCTGGACGCTCGGCCGCACGAAGATCGGCCTCCTGATACGCGCCGGCGTGCAGGACCGCGAGATGGTCGAGTCGCTCGGCTACCGCATCGGTCAGCTGTTCGTCGGCGTGTTCGTGGTCGGCAGCGCGCTGGCCGGGCTCGGCGGCGTGATGTGGGGGCTGTTCCAGCAGAACCTGATTCCGCAGATGGGCGCGCAGGTCAACACGCTGATCTTCATCGTCATCATCATCGGCGGGCTCGGCTCGACCGGCGGCGCGCTCATCGGTGCGCTGCTGGTGGGGCTGATGACCAACTACGTCGGCTTCCTGGTGCCGACGCTCACGCAGTTCGCGAGCATCTTCCTGATGGTGGCGGTGTTGCTGTGGCGGCCGCAGGGCGTGTACCCCGTGGCCAGCAGCCGTTGAAGAGGGCGCTGTCATGTTCCTGAAACGCCTGTTCTCCAACGACACGCCGCGCAGCCGCTGGCTCGCGCTGATCCTGGTCACGTTGTTCTTCGCGCTGGCCTTTGCGCCTTTCCTGTTCCCTGGCGTCAAGGCCCTGAGCGTCGCGGCCAAGATCCTCGTGTTCATCGTGCTGGTCGCCAGCTTCGATTTGCTGCTGGGCTACACCGGCATCGTGAGCTTCGCGCACACGATGTTCTTCGGCATCGGCGCCTACGGCATCGCGATCTCGGCCTCGCGCCTCGGCGCGGGGTGGGACGCGCTCTTCATCGGCCTGGGCGCCTCGCTCGCCGTGTCGCTGGTACTGGCGCTGGCCATCGGCCTGTTCTCGCTGCGGGTGCGCGCGATCTTCTTCGCGATGATCACGCTGGCGGTGGCCTCCGCGTTCCAGACGCTGGCCTCGCAGCTTTCGGAGTTCACCGGTGGGGAAGACGGGCTCACCTTCAAGTTGCCCGAGCTGATCTCGCCGAGCTTCGA
>SEEM01000399.1 GCA_004144595.1 Hyphomicrobiales bacterium | reverse complement strand
GTGATGGATTGCGACACCACCGGCATCGAGCCCGATTTCGCGCTGGTGAAGTTCAAGAAGCTCGCCGGCGGCGGCTACTTCAAGATCATCAACCGCGCCGTGCCGGATGCGCTGCGTGCGCTCGGTTATCGCGAGGCCGATATCGCCGAGATCGAGGCCTATGCCGTCGGCCACGGCTCGATGAAGCAGGCGCCCGGCATCAATCCCGGCTCGCTGCGCGCCAAGGGCTTCTCGGACGACAAGATCGAGGCGATCGAGAAGGGGCTGAAGAGCGCCTTCGACATCAAGTTCGTCTTCAACAAGTGGACGCTGGGCGAGGATTTCCTCACCGGCACGCTCAAGGTTCCCGCTGAGAAGCTGAGCGACATGTCGTTCGAGCTCCTGCCCTTCCTCGGCTTCAGCAAGGCCGAGATCGAGGCCGCCAACGTCCATGTCTGCGGCGCGATGACCTTGGAAGGCGCCCCGCATCTCAAGACCGAGCACTACAACGTCTTCGATTGCGCCAACCCCTGCGGCCGCATCGGCAAGCGCTATCTTTCGGTCGAGAGCCATATCCGCATGATGGCGGCGGCCCAGCCCTTCATCTCGGGGGCGATCTCCAAGACCATCAATATGCCCAACGACGCCACGGTCGAGGACTGCAAGAGCGCCTATATGCTCTCCTGGAAGCTGGCGCTGAAGGCGAACGCCCTCTACCGCGACGGCTCCAAGCTCTCGCAGCCGCTGAACTCGGCGCTGATCTCGGATGAGGACGAGGAGGCCGACGACGCCATCGAGACCTTGGTCGCAGCGCCGATGGCGGCGCGTGCCGCCCAGATCTCGGAGAAGATCGTCGAGCGCATCGTCGAGCGCATCGAGCGCAAGCGCGAGCGCGAGAAGATGCCGGATCGCCGCACGGGCTACATCCAGAAGGCCACGGTCGGCGGTCACAAGGTCTATGTCCACACCGGCGAATATTCGGACGGGCGCCTCGGCGAGATCTTCATCGACATGCACAAGGAGGGCGCGGCCTTCCGGGCGATGATGAACAACTTCGCCATCGCGGTCTCGCTCGGCCTGCAATACGGCGTGCCGCTGGAGGAGTATGTCGAGGCCTTCACCTTCACCCGCTTCGAGCCCTCGGGCTTCGTG
>SEEM01000140.1 GCA_004144595.1 Hyphomicrobiales bacterium | reverse complement strand
ATGGCGACATTGCCGTGAAGATCACGGCCGAACGAACCCGCCTGCGACAAGGACCCGCCTCCCAAAGCGAATGGCAGGAATTTTTTAGACCTCCCGCTAGTTGGAATAAACATTCCATTTTCGGCACGGGCGAGTCAATACGACGCGGCCGATCGCGCCTATAAAAACCGCACGCATGGCACCCTCGGCGCGATCGGATGAACCAGCGCCAAAGCGGAACCGATGCATCGCCCCCGACCGGGCAAGCGCATCACCCGCCCAGGCCTTGGCCGACAGACCATTCTCAACGGAAAGAAAACTGTCGTCTTCAAGGGATCATCGGCATAATATTGCGACACCTGCGCATAATGCGACGCATTCATGCAATGATGGCGGTTTCGAAATTGTGACCTAGCGGCAGACGCACGTCTGCCCTGCGCTGCACAGTTGACGCTTTCGTTGGCACATGGCTTGCTGAGCCCATCAACGAGAACACGGTGCGAAGGCGCCGGGGATGACTTTTGTTTTGAAGGTGGAGGCATTTCGATGAATGACAAGGAAATCCGTGGCCTGGTCGCGGATGTGAAGGAAGGCACGCTGTCGCGTCGCTCCTTCATGCAAAAAATGGCGGCGGTCGGCATTGCCGCGCCGATCGCATCTCAGATCCTGATCTGGAACGATGTCGCGATGGCGAATGCCACGCTGCAATACAAGCCGACCAAGGCTGGCGGCGGCGGCCCGCTGAAGATCCTGCTCTGGCAGGCCCCGACCCTGCTGAACCCGCATTTCGCCTCGGGCACGAAGGACCAGATCGCCTCGCGCATCTTCTACGAGCCGCTCGCCGGCTGGGACAAGGAAGGCAACCTGATCCCCTGCCTCGCGGCCGAAGTCCCGACCAAGGCCAATGGCGGCCTCGCGGCCGATGGCCTCAGCGTCACCTGGAAGCTGAAGCCCGGCATCAAGTGGCATGACGGCAAGCCGGTGACCGCAGACGACGTCGTCTTCACCTATGAGTATGCCAAGGACCCGGCGACCGCCGCCTACACCACGGGCTCCTACAAGGACCTCAAAGTCGAGAAGGTCGACGATCTCACCGTCAAGGTGATCTTCCCGCAGGCGACGCCGTTCTGGGCCGACGCCTTCGTCGGCACCGTCGGCCAGATCCTGCCGAAGCATCGCTTCGGAGACTATGTCGGCGCCAAGTCGCGCGAGGCTCCGGACAACCTGAAGCCGATCGGAACCGGCCCCTACAAGTTCGTCGACTTCAAGCCAGGCGACGTCCTCACCGGCGAGCGTTTCGCCGACTACCACATCAAGAACCAGCCGCATTTCGACACGATCGAGGTCAAGGGCGGCGGTGATGCGGTCTCGGCGGCGCGTGCCGTGCTGCAGACCGGCGAATACGACTATGCCTGGAACCTGCAGGTCGAGGACGAAGTCCTCAAGCGCATGGAGACGGGCGGTCGCGGCAAGATCAGCGCAGTGGCTTCCGGCGATATCGAGTTCATCATCCTGAACACGACCGATCCGTGGACCGAGGTCGATGGCGAGCGCTCCAGCGTCAAGACCAAGCACCCGACGCTGTCTGATCCGAAGGTACGCGAGGCGATCAACCTGCTGATCGACCGCGACTCGGTCCAGAAGTTCATCTACGGCCGCGGCGGCATCGCCACGGCGAGCTTCGTCAACGAGCCCAAGCAGTTCAAGTCGACCAAGCTCAAGTACGAGTTCAACATCGACAAGGCCAACAAGATCCTCGACGACGCCGGTTGGAAGAAGGGCTCCGACGGCATCCGCGAGAAGGACGGCAAGAAGCTCAAATACGTCTATCAGACTTCGATCAATGCCCCGCGCCAGAAGACCCAGGCCATCATCAAGCAGGCCTGCCAGCGCGCCGGTATCGACCTCGAGCTGAAGTCGGTGACAGCCTCGGTGTTCTTCTCGTCGGATGTCGCCAACCCCGACACCTACACCAAGCTCTACGTCGATATCGAGATGTACACCACGACGCAGCCGCAGCCCGATCCTGAGCGCTTCCTCAACCAGTTCGTTTCCTGGGAGATCGCGACCAAGGAGAACAAGTGGCTGGGCCGCAACGTCTCGCGCTACTCCGACCCGGCTGCCGACGAGGCCTACAAGTCCGCCCAGAAGGAACTCGACCCGGCCAAGCGCGCCGCGTACCTGATCAAGGTCAACGAGATCTTCTGCGAGGCCAACGTCATCCTGCCGCTCCTGTCGCGCACCCGCGTCGCGGCGTCGCTGAACAACCTGTCGCACGACCATAGCGGCTGGGACGTCGACAGCTGGAACATCGCGGCCTGGTATCGTAGCTAAGCGCTCGATTCCCGTCACAGCGGCTTGAAGTCGCCGTGACGGGCGACACATGCGCCGGCCCGCTCCCGAGGCTCCATCAGCCACAGGGGCGGGCCGACCGCCATCACCATCAGTCCGCGATGCCGGGCGTATAGAGACCATTTCATGGCGACATATCTCATCAGGCGGCTCTTGATCGCCATTCCAAGTTTGCTCGGCATCAGCGTGATCCTGTTCACGATCCTGGCGCTGGCACCGGGCGATCCGTTCTCGGAAATGGCGACGAATCCCAACGTTCCGCCTGAAGTGCGCGAGGCGCTGCGCGCCAGCTTCGGCCTCAACGACCCGATCATGGTGCGCTACCTGCGCTGGCTGTCGAACATGGCGCAGGGCGACTGGGGCTTCTCCTTCGCCAGCCGCATCAATGTCGACGACCTGATCCTGCAACGCCTGCCGACCACGCTGTTCGTCGTGGGCTCGTCGCAGATCCTGGCGCTGTGCGTCGCGCTGCCGGTCGGCATCTACGCGGCGACACGGCCGTATTCCGTGTTCGACCAGATCGCCAACACGCTGGCCTTCGTCGGCTTCTCCCTGCCGACCTTCTTCACCGGCCTGCTCTTCATCCTGATCTTCTCGGTCACGCTGGACTGGTTCCCCTTCGTCTATCGCTCCGACATCGCCGCCACCGGCTGGCGCTGGTATTGGGAGATGTTCCGCCAGGCGATCATGCCGATCACCGTGCTCGGCCTGTTCCAGGCGGCCTCCTACACGCGCTATGTCCGATCGGCGGTGCTCGACGTCATCCGCCTGGACTACGTCACCACGGCGCGCGCGAAGGGCCTGAGCGAGCGCAGGGTCACGATACGGCACATCACGCGCAACGCGCTGATCCCGGTCGTCACGCTGGTCGCGCTGCAGATGCCCGCCGTGTTCGGCGGCGCGCTCGTCACAGAGCAGATCTTTCGCGTTCCGGGCATCGGATCGCTGCTGATCGACGCGATCCTCGCCAACGATACGCCGGTCATCATGGCCGTGACGTTCGTGTTCTCCTGCCTGGTCGTTTTCTTCAACCTCATCGCGGATATTCTTTATGGCTGGCTCGACCCTCGCATCTCCTTCAGCTGATCCGGCTGCGGGCGCTGCCGTGAGCCAGGTTGCCGTTTCGCCCGGGCGTGAAACCTGGCGTCGCTTCCGTCGCCATCGCCTGGCGATGGCGAGCGCCGTGGTTCTCGCCCTGCTCGTGCTGGGTGTCATTGTCGGCCCCTGGCTGTGGCCGGTCGCGATCAACGACATCGACTTCTCGGCACAGCTCCAGGGTCCCTCCTGGTCGCATCCGCTCGGCACCGACGATCTCGGCCAGGATATCCTGGCGCGGATGATGTATGGCGGGCGCATCTCGCTCGCCGTCGGCCTCGCGGCGATGGTGGTCGCGACGATCGTCGGCGTGCTGATCGGCGCGCTGGCGGGCATGTCGCGCAAATATGCCGACCCGATCCTGATGTGGGTGACGGACCTGTTCCTGTCGCTGCCGCAACTGCCGCTGCTGCTGCTAATCATCTATCTGTTCCGCGAGCAGCTCAAAGCCCTGTTCGGCGTCGAAGGCGGCGTCTTCGTGCTGATCGTCATCGTCATCGGCGGGCTGCGCTGGATGCCGGTGGCGCGCCTGGTGCGCGCGCAGTTCCTGTCGCTGCGCGAAAAGGAATTCGTCGAGGCCGCCCGCGCCCAGGGCGCGACCAAGATGCGCCAGATGTTCCGGCATATCCTGCCCAACGCGGTCGGCCCGGTCATCGTCGCCTCGACGATCGAGGTGTCCTCGGCGATCATCGCCGAATCGACGCTCTCCTTCCTCGGCCTCGGCTTCCCGCCGGACATCCCGACCTGGGGCCGGCTGCTGTTCGACGCCAAGGACCAGCTCGACACCGCTCCGCACTGGGCCCTGTTCCCAGGCGCCGCGATCTTCCTTACCGTGCTCTCGATCAACTTCATCGGCGACGGCCTGCGCGATGCGCTCGACCCGCGTCGTGTCATCTAATCCAGCGAAGGGCTAGACATGACCTCACCGATCCTGACCGTCTCGAACCTGACGACCTCCTTCCGCGTGGAAGGCCAATGGAAATCGGTCGTCCGCAACCTCTCCTTCGACATAAAGCCGAAGGAGACCCTCGCGGTCGTGGGCGAATCCGGCTCCGGCAAGAGCGTGACCGCGCTGTCGATCATGCGCCTGACCCCGCCGCAATCGAGCAAGATCGAAGGCTCGGTCAAGCTCAACGGCAAGGAACTGCTGACGCTGCCGGATTCCGACATGCGCCACATCCGCGGCAACGAGATCGCGATGATCTTCCAGGAGCCGATGACCTCGCTGAACCCGGTGCTGACCATCGGCTTCCAGATCGCGGAAGCGCTGATCCTGCATCGCGGCCTGTCGCGCTCGGCTGCCGAGGCCGAGACGATCCGCCTGCTGGAGAAGGTCCGCATCCCCGCGGCGAAATCGCGCTTCCATGAGTATCCGCACCGCTTCTCGGGCGGCATGCGCCAGCGTGTGATGATCGCGATGGCGCTGGCCTGCAAGCCCAAGCTCCTGATCGCCGACGAGCCGACCACCGCGCTCGACGTGACCATCCAGGCGCAGACCCTCGAGCTGATCAAGACGCTGCAGGACGAGGAGGGCATGTCCGTCCTCTTCATCACCCACGACATGGGCGTCGTCGCCGAAATCGCCGATCGCACGGTCGTGATGTACAACGGCGACGAGGTCGAGACCGGTGCGACCGAGGATATCTTCGCCAACCCGAAGAAGCCCTATACCAAGGCGCTGATCTCGGCCGTGCCGCGGCTCGGCTCGATGATCGGCAGGGCGCGGCCGATGCGCTTCCCCGTCGTCGATCGCGCGACCGGCGAATCCGATGTCCCGACCGAGACGCCCGATACCGTCAAGGCGGCCGAGCGCCCCGTGCTCGAGGTCGCCGGCCTGACCACGCGCTTCGAGATCCGCTCGGGCCTGCTGTCCTCGGTCAAAGGCCGGGTGCATGCCGTCGAGAACGTCTCCTTCAGCCTGATGGCCGGCGAGACGCTGGCGCTCGTCGGCGAATCCGGCTGCGGCAAGTCGACGACCGGCCGCTCGGTGATGCGACTGATCGAGCCGCTCGCGGGCTCGGTGCTGCTCGACGGCGTCGATGTGCTGAAGCTCAACCAGCATGACCTGCGCGAGCA
>SEEM01000139.1 GCA_004144595.1 Hyphomicrobiales bacterium | reverse complement strand
CTGGGAACGGGGACGGGCGCAGTGCAGGTGGTCGTCGAGAAACCGGACGGCCTCGCGCAGAGCCGCTACCTCGATGCCGTCAGGCAATCGGCCTGCGGCGCCTTCATGACGACGCTGGGACCGGGCTCCGACGCCGCTCATGCCAATCACCTGCATGTCGACATCCAGAAACGGCGTTCGCGCGCGTCCCGCTTCTGCCAGTAGCTGGTCTCAGTGCACAGGTTCCGCCGGCCCGAAGCGCAGCATGAACTCGAGCTCGTCGATTGGCGACGAGCTATATCCCACCAACCGCGGGCTGCTGCGTCGCGCGGCCATGACGGCCAGGGCAGCCTGCTGATCGAGGCCCGTCGCAACCAGATCCTCCAGCTCCCAGAACGGCGGTAGCGCCATCACGAGATCGGGATCGATTATTGTGGGGGTTTCCCCAAGACGACGACTCACGGACATCGACATTCCCATGCCAAGATGAAATGGCAACGCTACAAACTCCTCCCGGTTCCCTATCCTGGAACTGTGGGTTTCCTGGGGCGTTCGTCCCGCCAGTTCACGAGGAGCATTCGCGATGAGCCGAGGGCAATCCCCAATCCTTCTAGCTACCCTTGCCCTCGCCGGCGTCCTAGGAATGCATGAGCCGGCCGCTGCGCAGTCCTCCGGTCCGCCGACCGGGCGCCTGTCCTGCACCGTCGGCAGCAATTTCAACGCCATCGCCAAGTCTCAGCGGCCGACCGAGTGCCGCTTCCGGCCGCGCCGCGGACCGATGCAGCATTATACCGGCATCGTACGCAGCTTCAGCCTGGACCTCGGCGCGGTCAGGACCGCGACCATGGTGTGGCGCGTCTACGGTCCCTACGCGCGTGCACCGCTGGGTGCGCTGGGCGGATCCTACAGGAGCGGCAGCCCGGCCGCTCCCTCCGCCCTGGGCAATGCGCTCTCCGGCGGCAAGGACAATGAAGCGACCCTGCTGCCGCTGCCGCTCCAGGGTAATCGTGGCATCAATGTCGCGATCGGCGTGAGCGCGCTCGAACTGGTGCTCGTCGAGCCCGGCCGCCGGCGCTGACGTTACCTTTTGCTAACCCTGATCGCTCAAAATCGACTCAAATCCCTCGCTTCCCGGCATGCTGGGGCGGTAAAGCAGGAACATCGGCGATCCTGTTACGTTGAGACCCGTACCAGAGATTGCAGTGAGTGAGAGAGCCGGTTCATGGCTGATATCCGCGTACTCATCGTCGAAGACGACCCATTCATCGCGATGGACATCGAAAGTGCCGTTGCCGAGCATCTCGGCGACGGGATCGAGTTGATTATCGTCGAATCCGTGGCGGAAGCCCGGCAGATGACGGCCAAGCAACTCTCATGCGCCCTGCTCGACATCGATGTCGTCGGCGGCAAGACCTTCGACGTCGCGAGCATCCTCCAGGACATCGGCACGCCCTTCGCCTTCGTTTCAGGCTCGGCTCCGCATGAGGTACCCGACACGCTGCGCGGCGTCCGCTTCCTGCGCAAGCCGTTCTCCACGAGCGAAGTCGCTGCCTTCGTGAAAAGCGCCGTGAGCGTGCCGAACCTGCAGGCCGCGCAAGCCTGACCTTTCGTCGTCAGGCCTGAGCCGAAACAAGCTCCCGCTTCGGAAAGACGATCATCACCCGGGTTCCGGGACGCCCGGCCCGATCCGGATCAACCGGCTCGGAGGTCATGGTCGCCCGCATGCTGCGCAGCAGGCTCGCGATCACGGTCTGGCCGAGGCCCTTGCTGGCCATCTCCTGCGGCATGCCGACGCCGTCATCCTCGATCGACAGGGCCAGAGCCGGCTCGCTCTCGAATTCAGTCGGCGCGAAGCGGATCACGATCTGTCCCGCCATGCCATCGGGAAAAGCGTGCTTGATCGCGTTGGTCACGAGCTCGTTGACGATGACGACGAAGGAGACGGCATCCCGTCCGGGCAAACGGATCGCTTCCATATCGAGCTCGATCCGGATCGGCCGGCCCTCGGCCGCTTTGCCGATTTCGGCGAGCAGGTCTTCCATATAGGGGCGTGCGTCGATCTCGTCGGTTTCGATGTCGAGGCGTAGCCGGCGCTGGCCGGCGGCGATCGCCTGGATGCGCGACTGAGCCTGCCCCAGCGCCGCCTTGACCGCGGGCTCGCCGGTCTGACGGCTCTGGACGTTGAGCAGGGCCGAGACCATGGCAAGGTTGTTGCCGACCCGGTGATTGACGTCGCGCAGCAGCGCCTCGATGCGCAGACGCTCGCTTTCGAGCTGGCTGGTGCGCTCACCCACAATCCGCTCGAGTTCGGCATTGCTGATCGCAAGCGCATTGCTGCGGCGCTGGCGGCGGCGCAATTGCTGCCAGGCGGCGAAGGCGAGACCGGTGAGCGCGATAACGATGCCGGTGCTGCTCCAGACGCGACGGCGCTCCTCTTGGCCATAGAGCGACCTCAGCCGGATGTTCTCGCTCTGCTGGATGGCCTGGACGGTGTCGCGCAACCGATCCATGGCGGCGATGCCGCTCTCGCTGCGCACGAGCGCCAAGGCCTCCGCGCGGCGGCCGGCACGCTCCAGGAGAATCGTCCGGTCGAGCTCGGCGAACTTGGTAGCCATATTCGTGCGGAGCGTTGCGACCCGCTCCTTCTGCGCCGTATCGGCATCGACAAGAGCCGCCAGGATGTCGAGCTCAGGGCCCGCCGCAGCCCTGCCTCCGGTGAAGGGTACGAGATAGTCGACATCCCCGGTCAGTAGGAAACCGCGTTGGCCGGTCTCGGCATCGCGCATCCGGCCGAGAAAGCGCTCGGCCCGCTCGCGGATCTCGATCGCGTGGGAGACAAGGTCCGCCGTCTGCCGCGCCTGCCAGTTGATCCAGGCCGCCAGCACGATCGCAGCCGCAACCACTCCGATCGCGATGATCGTCGTCGTCGCGGAGCGAAGGCGCGCGCCGAAGACCGGGAAAACCGGAATCAGAAAGCGGTTGCGAGGCCTCACCTGAAAAGACATGCAGGTCTTGTTAAGGGACGCATGACGACATCCCTATGTAAAAAGACATGCCTCGTCCATGCCGCCGATCGGCGCGGATTCACGCTTCCCCATCGTCACCCGAACCGCCCGCGACGATCTGGCGGCCTAGGATCGCGCCCAGCACGACAATCCCGCCGGCCGCCGCCATGCGCCAGCTCAGGCGCGATCCGATGAGCTTTGCAGCCAGCGGCGCGGCGGCGAAAGCCGCAGTCGCGGCAGGCCTGGCGGGCCGGCGGCGGTTCTTGACGATGAGTGCCGTGCCCAGGGCCAGCAGGGCGGCGAGGAACAGACCCCCCGCGATCCAGAGACTGGCTGCGACAGCGCCGTAGCGCAGCGCGAGCATGGTATGCAGCGCGTTCAGGGCGTAGCCGCCGGCGCAGAGCACAAGCAGCGCGGCAAGACCGAACAGGCCGTAGATTGTGACGTTGCGCTTCACCACCCCGGAGACCTCCGAGGTGATGAAGGATCCGATCCCCCCGAACATGATCAGCGCGCCGAAAGGAAGCCGACGAACAGGCCGACAGCCGCTGCCAGCCCGAGCGCCCGCAACGGCCGCTCGCGAATCTCGGCCTCGATAATCTGCTGCAATTCGGTAGCCTGCTCCTTGGCGACGTCGACCATCCGGTCGGTATCGACGCCGACGGCGCGCAGGCGCTCGCTGACGCTCGCGGCGATATCCTCGGCGCTGCGCGTCAGGGTATCCTCCAGCGCGCTCGCCTGGCGCTTGGCACGGGCGCCGGCCTGGCGGGCCTCGGCGGCCACATCCCCGGCGCCGGCCTCGACCTCGGCCTTCACACGCTTGGCAGCGGCGGCGGCCTGACGTTTCGCGGATGTCGTTGTGGCCATGGCAATGTCGTCCTGTCGATGATGGAATTTCGGATGGTGGCGAGGAGGCGCGGCGGCCGCAAGGGCCACGACTTGATCGGGCAACGCGTATGCTTCCGTTCTGTTCCGGAAACGGCGCTCAGGCGGGTTCGGCTTCGCCGGCCTCTGATTCGGCCTTTTCGCGGCGATAGCGAGCGAACTCCTCCTGCGCCACCATGACGACGATCACGATCGGCGTCGAGAGCACGGCGCCGACCGGCCCCCAAAGCCAGAGCCAGAAGATGAAAGCGACAAAGACGAGGAAGGGCGAGATCGTCAGGCGGTTGCCGACGAAGATGGGCGTAACCGCGTTACCCTCGATCAGGTGCAGGACGTAATAGGCCGTCGCCGGCCAGAGCGCGGCAACAAGCGAAGGTGCATCGAGAAGAGCGCCGGCGAGCAGCATGATCGCGACAATCATCGGGCCGATGAAGGCGAGGTAGTTGAGCAGGAAAGCGAGCGCGCCCCAGAACACCGGGAAAGGCAGCCCCGCTAGCCAGGCGATCGCCATGGTCAGCACGCCCATGGCGAAATTGATCGTCGTCACCAAGGCGAAATAACGCGCCACACGCGACTCGATCTCCTCGAAAAACGAGCCGGCCGAACGGCGCGCGCCCCGGCCGAGACAGAGCCTGAGCACCCGAGCCTTGAGATGCCGGCGGGTCGCCAGCCAGAAATAGATCGTCGCAACAAATATCAGCAGGCCGCCAGCCGCCGTCGAGGACGTCATGGCGATATCGAAGATCGGATTGCCTTGGGATACGCTGAGTTCGGCGCCTTTGCCGGTGATCGAGGCGATGCCGCGCTTGAACTCGTCCATAAAGGCGAAGACACCGGCAAGCTTGCCCTTGAGTGCTGCCATCATAGCCGGGGCCTGGTCGCTCCAGCCGGCGACGGGGACCGCGAGGATCGCGATCGCGCCGAAGAGCAACCCGAGAAACAGCAGCACCACGAGCGCCGCTGCGGCATGCTGCGGAATCCGGCGACGCGCCAGGACATCGACGAGCGGTCCCAGCACGAGCCCGAAGATGACGCCAGCCACCACCGGCATGGCGATAACCTTGGTCAGCGCGAGCGAAGCCGTCGCGAGAATGACGAAGATGCCGACGATGGCGTAGCGGACGATGAGGTCATGCTCGTATGGCGTGACCTCATCGGTCTCCTCCACCGGTTCCGGCTCCGCCATGTAACGCGGAAACGGCCGCCAGGCCGATGAACTGAGCATGTGGTGCTTCCGCCGCGCAATCCGCGCCCCCCGGCGCGCTCGAAAGCATCAACGCCGGAGGATCAAGCCGGGTTCCCCAGCGTTCAGTGAGCCTCGCCCCAGTTGCCGGCGGCGCGCGCCTCGACCGCGAGCGGCACCCTGAGCTGCACGGCCGGGTGCGGGGCCTCGACCATCACCTTCTCGATGATCGGCAGGGTCTTCTCGACCTCCGCCTCCGGCACCTCGAAGACCAGCTCGTCATGGACCTGCAGGAGCATCCGGGCGCCCAGCCGGTTGGCAGCGAGCGCATTGTCCATCCGGCTCATCGCCCGGCGGATGATATCGGCGGCCGAGCCCTGGATCGGCGCGTTGATCGCCTGGCGCTCGACGAAGGCGCGCTCGGACGGGTTCTTCGAGGCGACGGCCGGAAAATGGCAGACGCGGCCGAAGATCGTGGTGAC
>SEEM01000398.1 GCA_004144595.1 Hyphomicrobiales bacterium | reverse complement strand
GAGCCGGCTGGTCCAGCTGAGCGTTTCGTCGCTTTCGGCCATCGCCAAGTCTGGTCCCATACATTCATTGGATTGTAGGTATCGCATAGCGTGGTCGAACTTTCAGCGCCAGCGGCATGAGTCGCTCCCGTCCGGCTTCGCTGAGATGCCGGTGGTAGCCGGCGTCTTCTCCTGTCATAGAGCGATCTCAGCCGGGACCGGAGACAAGGCATGGCACGCCTGCGCCTCGATGCGCTCGATCGCAAGATCATTGGGGAATTGCAGATCAATTCGCGCCTGTCGGTGCAGGATCTGGCCGAGCGCGTGGGCCTGTCCGCCTCGCCCTGCGCGCGCCGCATCCGCATTCTGGAGGAGGCCGGAATCATCACCGGCTATGCCGCGATCATCGACCAGACCAAGGTCGGGCTGCCGATCAGCGTCTTCGTCTCGATCAAGCTGGAACGTCAGCGCGAGGACGAACTCGACCGCTTCTCGCAGGCGGTGGCGCGCTGGCCCGAGGTGGTCGATTGCTACCTGATGACCGGCCAGCGCGACTATCTCATGCGCATCGTGGTGCGCGATCTGCCGGCCTATGAGCGCTTCCTCAAGGACAAGCTGACCCGCCTCGACGGTGTCGCCTCGATCGAGTCGAGCTTCGCGCTGGGCCAGGTGAAGCGCTCCAGCGCGCTCCCGATCGCGGCTGCACCCGACGAGGATTGAGGAAAGCAACCCGGCTGGGCCGGACGGCCCGTCATGGTCGGGCTTGTCCCGACCATCCACGTCTTTGCTGGCGAGACCGGTGTTGAAGACGTGGATGCTCGCCACAAGGACGAGCATGACGGTGGTGTCCTGTAGAGAAGGGGACGAACGGCTTACCGCTCCGCCGAAGCCGCCCAGATATTGATCCCGCCATCGACCGCGTGCTTGTCGATCGCCGCCAGCTCTTCCGCCGAAAACTCAGGATTTTTCAGCGCTGCGACGCAATCCGTCACCTGCTCGGGCCGGCTCGCGCCGATCAATGCCGAGGTCACGCGCCCGCCGCGCAGCACCCAGGCGATCGCCATCTGGGCGAGGCTCTGCCCGCGCGCCGCTGCGATCTCGTTCAGCGCCGCGATGCTCCCGAGATTGGCCTCGCTGAGGAAGCCGTCGCGGAAGGAAGG
>SEEM01000138.1 GCA_004144595.1 Hyphomicrobiales bacterium | reverse complement strand
CGGAGGTATAGCGGTCGGCGGCGATCAGCCCGTAGTAGAGCAGGGCGATGGCGCTCGGCAAAACGAAAGTGACCAGAAGAAGCGCATGGCGGCTGAGCCAGATCAGCCAGCCGGGGCGATGATCCGCGGCAGGAACATGCAGTTCGACGCCGTCGGCCCGCAGGGGAACGAGCTCGACATATTCGGTCATGTGCTCCCGCGTGACGTCTTGTGACATCGTCGCCTTCTGATCTCTGCGTAGGGATGCTAGATAGCAGGCCGACTTCCGGATAGAAATGCCGTAACCGATCCGGCTGCGGTATATGTGAGCGCGCTATGAACCCGGCTCTGCGGCTTTGCGAAGGCGACACGGTGTCGAGATGAGGCAGCGCTTCGAAAAGATTTCCCGCCGCCTGCGACCCATCGCGCATGCGGCTCGCCCGGTTGCGGCCAAACGTTTCGGCTTGCCGTTTAGGCGAGACGTAGCCGACGATGCAGAAGCGGAAGGTACTGCTGCGGAACGTCGTCCGTTGCCCCGCCGCCGTATGAGCGGGAGCAAAGCGGCCTTTCTCGCCGTCGTGATGCTGCCCACTGCGATCTCGGCGCTCTATTTCGGGGTGATTGCGTCGGATCGCTTTGTTTCGGAGGCAACTTTCGTCGTTCGTTCGGCGAAATCGCCTTTGCCTGGGGGGCTTGGCGGTCTGCTGCAGATCGTCGGCATTTCGCGCTCACAGGACGACAGCTATTCGGTTCAGGAGTATCTGCTCTCCCGTGACGCAGTCGCGGCGCTGTCGCAGCGTCTGCCGCTCAGGGATATGTTCCATCGTCCGGGCGCCGATTTCGTGGCCCGCTATCCGAATCTCGTCCAAGGTTCGAGCGAAGAAGAGCTGTTCCAGTATTACAAGTCGCGGGTCAGCGTCATCCATGGCGCCGCGACGGGGCTGACCACCTTGAAGGTCGAGACTTTCAGGCCCGAGGATTCTATCGCGATAAACCGGACCTTGCTCGAGCTGGGCGAGACGCTGGTTAATCGCATGAACGAGCGGATTCGCGCTGATTCGATCCGCTTCTCGGAGGCCGAAGTGAAACGCGGCGAGGAGCGGCTGGTCGAGACGCAGATCGCTATCACCGAGTTTCGGAACCGCGAACTGATGCTCGATCCGTCGATGAGCTCGCTGATCGTGACGGAATTGATAGGCCGTCTGTCGGCCGAACTGGCGATTGTTACCTCGCAACTGCGGGAGGTCGAGGCCGCTTCGCCGAGTTCGCCGCAGATTCCCGGCCTGCAGCGGCGCATCGCCGCGCTGGGAAGTCAGGTCGTTCTCGAGCGGCAGCGTGTGTCGAGCAGTTCCGACGGATTGGCTGAGAAGATCGCCGGGTACGAGAGGCTGAACCTTCAGCGTGAATTCGCAGTGAAAGCCTTGGCTTCGGCGGTCACGAGCCTGGAGGTCGCCCGAAACGAGGCGCGTCGCCAGCAACTCTATCTCGAAAGGGTTGTAGAACCGCATGTAGCCGATTACGCCGAGCAACCGCGCCGCCTGCGCAGCGTGCTCCTGACCTTCGCAGGCAGCATGATGTTGTTCTTCGTAGGCTGGCTTCTTCTCGCCGGTGTTCGCGAACATGGCGTCAAAATGAAGTGATCGGGGATAGGAGCCCCCGCTTCCGACCAAACAGCCTTATCCCGCGGGGCCCCGAGAATTCGAGCATTGCGCGCGCCGGTGTCGCGTGGCCGGGCTTGTCGCGGAGAATCTCGGTGTTGGGCTTCAGCCTCGGTTTTGCTTCCTTGGCATTTTAGTAATCATGTTTACTGAAGCGATGTCCATCGTAACCGATCGGCGATGCGGGGAGACCACACTGCGGGGTGGAAGATTGTCGCGACGTTTCGATTCGGTTCCCAAAGGGGGCGATCGGTGGTAGTCGCCAGGGTACGTATGGAGATGGGATCAGTGCGGGTTGGCCTAATTGCGATTTTGTCCAGCCTGGCGTTGACGGGCTGCTCCAATCTGCCTGCGAGCGGCCCGTCCGCCGCCGATATCGTGGCGCAGCCTGCTGCCGGCGAGACCTTCGGCTTTGAACTGGTCGACCTGACGCCGGCCTCCCTGGCTGCGATCAACGGCCGCGCCGGCGACAGCTTCAACGGCAGTTTCGGCGATCGCAGCGGCGCGACGGAGACCCGGATTGGCGTCGGCGATTTTGTCGCGGTGACGATCTGGGAGGCCGGCGCCGGCGGGCTTTTCTCCGCGCCGCTGACCACGGACCGCTTCACGCCGGGATCGCGTACCGCGACGATCCCGGAGCAGGGCGTTGCCCGCGACGGGACGATTTCGGTGCCCTATGCCGGCCGCGTCAGCGTCGCCGGCAAAACGACCGCTCAGGTGGAAGCGGCGATTCAGGAACGCCTCGCTGGAAAGGCGATCCAGCCGCAGATCCTGGTAACGCTCAGCCGGCCGATCAGCAGTGCGGTTGCCGTGACTGGTGAGGTGGCGGCAGGCGGGCGCATTCCCTTGTCCAACAAGGGTGACCGAATTCTCGAAGTCATCGCAGCGGCCGGCGGTATCCGCGCGCCGGTCAATGAGACCGAAATCCGGCTCACGCGCGGGTCGCGCACGCTCGCCGTTCCGATGATCACCATCGTCAACAATCCCCGCGAGAACATCTATCTGCGCGGCGGCGACACGCTGACGCTGGTGCGCAATCCCAGAACCTTCATCGCCGCTGGCGCCACCGGCCAGAATGCCGAGATTCCGTTTAATGCCGACGCTATGAACCTGGCGCAGGCCATCGCGAAGTCCGGCGGCCTGCTCGACTTCCGTGCGAATCCCGAGGGCGTGTTCCTCTACCGCTTCGAAACCGCCGAGACGCTGCGCAGGATCAAGCCGGACAGCCCGCTTCTCGGCATGGGTAGCCGCGTTCCGGTCATTTACCGGGTGAATTTGCGAGACCCCAATGGCCTCTTCGTGGCGCAGGGGCTGCGGATGCAGCGCGGCGATATCCTCTACGTTTCGAACGCTCCTCTCACCGATATGCAGAAGGCGCTCTCGATTTTCCAGAGCCTGAGCTCGCCTGCGGTGCAGGGCGCCAGCATCGCCGCCGGCTTCCGGTAGGCGAAGCCGCGGTGCATTGGGCGCCTCGACGGGAGGCGCCGACGACGGCGCAATTTGGACGAAGCGAACCGTGAATCAGCTCGGGAGGCTCGAGGAGGAGGCGATCTTCCTGCTGCGGGAGACCGCCGCGCTGTTTCGGCGCCCGGTCATGCTCTATTCGATCGGCAAGGACTCGACGGCCCTGGCCCATCTCGCAGCCAAGGCGTTCTGGCCCGCGAAGCCGCCCTTTCCGCTGCTGCATATCGACACGACCTGGAAATTCCGCGAGATGATCGCGTTTCGCGATCGGCTCGCGCCGGCGCTGGGCTTCGATCTTCAGGTGCACATCAACCGCGACGGCGCCGCGCGCGGCGTCTCGCCGTTCTCCGTCGACGCGAACGCCTACACCCGCATCATGAAGACCGATGCGCTCAAGCAGGCGATGGAGCGGGGCGGCTTCGATGCTGCGATCGGCGGGGCGCGGCGGGACGAGGAGAAAAGCCGCGCAAAGGAACGCATGTTCTCCCTGCGCAGTCCGCAGCATGGCTGGGAGCCGCGCAGCCAGCGCCCGGAGTTCTGGCGGCTGGCCAATCCGCATCTGCGACCCGGCGAAACCATGCGCGTCTTTCCGCTCTCGAACTGGAGCGAGCGCGATGTCTGGCGCTACACGCTCGCTGAAGGCATTCCCGTCGTGCCGCTTTATCTGGCGCGCCCTCGCCCTGTGGTGAGGCGGAACGGCTCGCTCATCGTGGTGGATGACGCGCGCATGCCGTTGCAGCCGGGAGAAGTTCCCGAGATGCGTTCCGTCCGCTTCCGCTCGCTGGGTTGCTACCCGCTCTGCGGCGCTGTCGAGTCGGTCGCCACGACGGTCGCCGAGGTCGTCGCGGAACTGGAGGAGGCCACGACCTCCGAACGCCAGGGACGGCTGATCGACGGCACCGGTTCCGCCTCGATGGAAGCAAAGAAGCGGGAGGGCTATTTTTGAACCCCGTCTCCGCTTCCTATCGCGCGGTCTTCGGCGAGACCGAGCAGGCCTTGCCAGCCGAGCGCCCGGCCGCGCTGCGCATTCTGGCCTGCGGGGCGGTCGATGACGGCAAGTCGACGCTGATCGGGCGCCTGCTCTACGAAGCCGGTGCCGTTCCCGATGACCAGCGCGCGGCGCTCGCCGCCGATTCCCGCCGTTACGGCGCCGCCGACGGGGAGATCGACTTTGCCCTGCTCACCGACGGGCTGGAAGCCGAGCGCGAGCGCAACATCACGATCGATGTCGCCTATCGCTACATGTCGACCGCCAAGCGCGATTTTATCATCGCCGACACGCCGGGCCACGAGCAATATACCGCCAACATGGCCACCGGCGCCTCGCAATGCGAGGTCGGGATCATTCTGGTCGATGCCGTTCGCGGCCTCCGGCAGCAGACCTTCCGGCATGCCGCGATCTGCAGCATTCTCGGCATCCGGCACGTCGTCCTGGCGGTCAACAAAATGGATGGCGTCGGCTTCTCGCAAGAGCGCCTGAACCAGATCGTTGCGGAATTCGCGCCCACAGCCGAACATCTGCGACTCGACATGGTCGCGATTCCGATTTCGGCTCGCCGTGGCGACAACATCCTGACCATCAGCGCCGCGATGCCGTGGTATCGCGGCGTCACGCTCCTGCAGCATCTCGAGCAGGTCGAGGTCGTGCGTGCGGATGACGAGGCGGGGTTGCGCCTGCCGATCCAGGGCGTGAGTCGCACGCCTGAGGGGGAACGGCTCTATACCGGCACGATCGCGGCGGGAGCGCTCTCTGTCGGCGACCTTGTCAAAGTCGCGGTCAGTGGGACCGAGGCCACCGTCCAGCGCCTGATCGGCAGCGAGGGCGCTGTTAGACGAAGCGAGTGCGGGACGGCCGTAGCCGTGACGCTGGCTCCTGAGATCGATCTCGGCCGCGGCGACCTGCTCCATTCCGGACCGGGCGCTCCGGCCTGCTCCAGCCGTTTTGCGGCGCATCTCGTGTGGTTCGCCGATCACTTCCTGTTTGCCGGTCGGGATTACGAGTTGCGCCTTGGAACCCTGACCAGCCCGGTCACGGTGACGGCGATCCGGAGCAAGCTCGATATCGTCAGCGGAGCGAGCATTGCGGCGACCGAGATCGCGCGTGACGAGATTGCGATCTGCCATCTGGCGACGCCCGGAATGATCGCTTTCGACAGCTATGCCCATTGCCCGGTCACGGGCGGCTTTCTCTTGATCGACCGGGTCACGGGCGAGACCGTCGCGGCGGGTATGGTGCGCAACCCCTTGGATCGCGGCAGCAACCTGTTCGCACAGAGCCTGACGATCGATCGTCAGGCGCGCGAGGACCTGCTCGGGCAGAAGGGCGCAGTGCTCTGGTTCACCGGCCTGTCCGGAGCGGGCAAATCCACCATCGCCGACGGTCTCGAACGCCGGCTCCATGCGAAGCGCAAGCTGACCATCCTGCTCGATGGCGACAATGT